>NZ_JBQEOW010000002.1:175000-549761 GCF_052045405.1 Serratia sp. 22278
CGGCGCCGGCAACGACTCAGTTTTATCAGATTACGCGTTTATTTGCGTACGCGTGAGTCTTTTATTATAAAAAAAACAAAACCCCGCCGGAGCGAGGTTTAGTTATCGTGCGGCGGCGCCGGCAACGACTCAGTTTTATCAGATTACGCGTTTATTTGCGTACGCGTGAGTCTTTTATTATAAAAAAAACCCCGCCGGAGCGAGGTTTGGCTATCGTGCGGCGGCGCCGGTAACGACTCAGTTTTATCAGGTTACGCGCTTATTTGCGTACGCGTGAGTCTTTTTTTAAATTATTGCAACGCGCATACGCTATTATTATTCCTGATGTCACAGTGAAACGAGAAATAAACCCTCATCAACTTCAACGGCAGCCGTTTTAGCGATCCATAGTCAACTTTATATCCAACATCGCCAGGCATCCCCCGATGAACCCTTCCGCCGTTTGCATCTCTTTGCGTATCGTACCGTCTGAACATTTCCTTTTCAGGGCGATCTTACGCAGAGATATACCATAAACATGGTGGGCAATGATGAGATCGAACTCTTCGGGTTTGTATTTCTTCAATCTGCCCACGCAACCGTCGATCACCAGGCCATCATCATCGCAACAGGAACGCTCGCCTTTCGATTTATAGGACAACAGCCCTCTGAACCCGGCAGCAATGGGGGAATAATCGATGCCGCTATTATCCCTGGCCCATACGCCCCACCGCTCCAACACTTCATTCATATCTCTCATGCTTCCACCTCCTTTGGGCGTTTGCCACATCGCCAGGGCTCCATGTCGTTGACCGACGTCGGTCGAGCCGCTCTTCTGCTCGGCGTGCGCCAACACGCAACAACCGCTCCGCCCGGCGTGCTCGCCGAGGGCATTACACCAAATACTGTATAAATAAACAGTATCCAAGTATACCCAGAGGTATCTTTTTTTCAATAGCGAAAATCCATTTACCTGCAGGTAAATTTAGGTACGATGGCCTCATGAAAAACGAGCAAAAAATGCACCTCCAGGAGATGCGGCGAGAGCGCCTGATCATCCTGATCGATAACCTCGGCGTCGGGGGGCAAAAGCGCCTTGCGGAGGCGCTCGGTATTGCCGCTGACTATGTCTCTCGCCTGCTCTACCCGCCGGGCAAGAAAGGCAAAAAGGGCATCAGTGGCGACATGGCGCGAAGGATTGAACAGTACTTCGCCGTGCAAATCGGCTGGCTGGATGGCCTGGAGCAAATCGGGCTACGCCCCGTCAGGCAGAAGACTTCGCAGGCCTTGGGTAAAACGCTGCCGCTGCTGACGTGGACATTGCCGTTGTCTCATGAACAGCTGCGCAAAGGAACGACCGTCCACTACCCGGCGATGGTGCAATGCAGCGCTCAGGCCTACTGGTTGCCGGTGCGGGATAACACGATGAACGGCTCTGCCGGCGCCAATTACCCAAAGGGCGCCTTGATACTTGTCGAACCCGTTACTGCCGGCATAACCGAGCTCGTGTCCGGCGATAAGGTGATAGCGAAACGCTGTGACAGCGCGGAGCTCGTCTTTAGAAGGTATGTCGAGGAAGCCGGGCATCGATGGCTTAAGGGAAGCATGCCGGGTTGCCCGGCGCAGAATGCCGATGAGTACGCGATTATCGGGGTGGTGCTTGGCGCCTGGCTGCCCTAGTCCCTGCGCGCCGCGTTGAGAACCGCGTAAAGCAAAAAACCGCCAACCTTGCGGCTGGCGGTTTTTTGGCACTCATGGTGCCGGCTACCGGAATCGAACTGGTGACCTACTGATTACAAGTCAGTTGCTCTACCTACTGAGCTAAGCCGGCTGAATTTGGCGGAAGGACAGAGATTCGAACTCTGGGAGCTGTTACACTCGACGGTTTTCAAGACCGTTGCCTTAAACCACTCGGCCATCCTTCCAATGGGCGCTGATATTAGCGATACCGTTATGAAATGTCTATCATTTTGATGCAAAAAAATGGCATGGGCGGTGCGGTTGCCTAAACTTCAAGCCTTAAACGCTTAAAAAATGAAAAGCCCCGCGAAAGCGAGGCTTTTATGTTCGGCTGAAACGCGTTTACTTCGGCTGCGAATCGTAGTCGGAACAGGTTTGATAGCCCTTGTTCATGACATGGCCCGTGTCGTTGTAGCTGACAAAGTACGTTTGCACTTTGCCATCGCGCGGCGCGACCGCATAGGTATCGCAAGTGCCTTGCGCATGAATCAGCGTGGCGGACGTCGACGGCGGACCGGCAATCGCCCGCACCTGCTGCTTGGTCATCCCTACTTTGACATCGCTGACCACCGGCTCATTGACATAACTGGTTGCACGGTCATAGGCGGTGCAGCCGGCAAGAATGGAAAATACCGCCGCAGTACCGACGGCCAAAACCAACTTCTTCGTCATAGCTTGTCCTCTTGGAGTACGTTTGTTGTCCCCTAAGTCTAGAAGCGGAAAGGCTTTTCTACAAATTCCCGTTTGTCGATCGGTGCGCTTTTTCTCGCGATCGGCCGGCGCGGGCACGACATCGGATTCAAAAGCCGAAATCGCTCAGCGACGGGACATCGTCCGGGCGCCGACCGAGTGGCCAATGAAAACGCCGATCCTGTTCGCGAATCGGCATGTCGTTGATGCAGGCATGGCGGTTAATCATCAGCCCCTCCTGATTGAACCCCCAGTTTTCATTGCCGAAGCTGCGATACCAGTTGCCGGAATCGTCGCGCCACTCATAGGCGAAACGCACCGCGATGCGCGCGCCGTCAAACGCCCACAGTTCCTTAATCAGCCGATACTCCAGCTCTTTCGCCCACTTACGTTGCAAAAATGCGACCACCGCCGCGCGGCCGTCGACAAATTC
The DNA here is from genome assembly GCF_052045405.1 of Serratia sp. 22278. Classification (NCBI taxonomy): domain Bacteria; kingdom Pseudomonadati; phylum Pseudomonadota; class Gammaproteobacteria; order Enterobacterales; family Yersiniaceae; genus Serratia; species Serratia sp. 22278. The sequence goes on from NZ_JBQEOW010000002.1 coordinate 177,843, forward strand.
CGCGCGGTTACGCCAGTGGGTATCGAGGGAATACACCTGCGACACCCGCTCAGGATCGCGGCTGTTCCAGGCATCCTCCGCCAGCCGCACCTTCTCGATAGCGGATTCGCGGGTAAAAGGCGGCAATGGGGGTTTAATGCTCATGCTTATCTCCTGAGTGAAGGCATGTAGACAATTCTGTCTACATCATTACGCTAGCGCATGTAGACAGAGTTGTCTACAATCACTCGAAAATAGCTTGGAGAAAATGATGACCGTCGATCGCAATACCTTACCCGCCCGCCAGCGCATCCTGCTGACGGCTCACGATCTGTTTTATCAGGAAGGGATCCGCGCCACCGGCATCGATCGCATCATCAAAGAATCAGGCGTCACTAAGGTGACGTTTTACCGCCACTTTCCCAGCAAGAACGATTTGATTACGGCGTTTTTGGCCTATCGCCACCAGCAGTGGCTCACCTGGTTCAGCACAGCGCTGGATCGCCATGTGGCACAAACCGGCGGGTTGCTGCCGGCGCTGGCGCCCTGCCTGGCGGAATGGTTCGACGATCCGCGCTTTCGCGGCTGCGCGTTTATCAATACGGCGGTGGAAATCGCCGATCTGCTGCCGGAAAGCCTGCAAATCGCCGACCGGCATAAGCGACAAATGGCGGATGAACTGGCGCGTCACCTGCCCGCCGGCCCACAGCGGGAACAGCGGGCGGCAATGCTGGCGATGCTGATCGACGGCGCCATCGTCAGAGTGCAGATAGAGCGGCAACCGCAGGCCGCGCTGCAGGTGCTGAATGCCGCGTTGGAGATGTTGGCGCAAGGCGGGTTCGATCAGTAATTCGCCCAAATGCCCGGCGTCACCAGTTCCAACAGGTGGGCGTCGGGATCGCGAAAATAAATGCTCTCCCCGCCGTGTTCCCAGCGCATCCGCCCCTCAATCTCCACGCCGTTGTCCACCAGATGCCGTTCCCAATGCGGCAGTTGCTCTTTCGTCACCGCCAGCCCGATATGCGCCGGCCCCACGCCATCGTGCGCAGGAATAAACCCGGTCGGATAGTGCGCCCCGCGCAGCGAATCACCTTCGATAAACAGCAACAGTACGCTCCGATCGCCGACGTTGTAGGCGCGAAACCGTTCATTGGCGGCCATCGTCGGCAGCTTCAGCACCTCCCGGTAAAAAGCGTCCGCGCGTTCAATATCGCTGACGTACAGCACCGTTTCGATCACCTTGTCGATCTTGAGTTCCATATCACCTCCGCTCTGTTTTCCGTTCTGACAGCGTAGGTCGAACAGAGGCGCTCCGAAGCGCTTCCCGAGCCGACAACGGATCAATCCGTGCTTTTTACCAGCAAAAAAAAACGCGGCCCAAAGGCCGCGCTGTGTCATTCACACGCTGGTGCTTAGAACTGGTAAACCAGGCCCACGGCAACCACGTTGTCGGTGTTGATGCCGGCAGCGTCGGTGAAATCGTTGTTGTCCACCAGGTTGATTTTGTAATCAACATAGGTGGACATGTTTTTGTTGAAGAAGTAGGTCGCACCCAGGTCGACAAATTTGACCAGATCTTGATCGCCGTAGTCCTTGCCGTTACCGGCGCGGCCCAGGTCTTTACCTTTGGTCTGGTTATAGCCGACGAACGGACGCAGACCGAAGTCGAACTGGTAGTGCGCATAGGCTTCGAAGCTCTGCGCCTTGTTGGCGTAGCCGTAAACGCTGCTGTCGGAGCTGCCGAAACGCGCCGCGTTGTAGGACTGGGTGAACATCACCGCCAGATAGACGTCGTTGGCGTCATATTTCAGACCGCCGGAGTAGCCTTCGGCCTTGTCGCCGCGGCCCATAATATTGCGGTACGCGCCGGCGCCGTTCTGCTCGCTGGTGCGGCGAGAGTTAAAGAAGGCGCCAGCCGCGCTGATGCCGTAGCCCATGTCATAGCTCATGGACATGCCGTAGCCTTCGCCGTTTTGGCCCAGAACGTCACGACCGTTGTTGGTCTCTTCGCCGTTGCCGTTTTTACCCTGGTACTGCAGGGCGAAGTTCAGGCCGTCAACCAGACCGAAGAAGTCGTTGTTACGGTAGGTCGCCAGGCCGCTGGAACGCTGGAACATGAACTGGTCGGCGCCGTAGGTCATACCGTCGAACTCAGGCTGCAAGTCGGTATACGCCGCGACGTCGTACAGCACGCCGGTGTTACGGCCGTAGTCGAAGGAGCCGTAGTCGCCGAATTTCAGACCGGCGAAGCCGTAACGGGTGAAGTTCTTGTTGTCCTGGCTTTCAGCGTGATTCAGGTTCGCCTGATATTCCCACTGGCCGTAACCGGTCAGCTGATCGCTGATTTGCGTTTCGCCGCGCAGGCCAAAACGCATATAAGACTGATCGCCGTCCACGCCGTTGTCGCTGGAGAAATAGTGAAGACCGTCGACTTTACCGTACAAATCCAGTTTATTACCGTCTTTGTTGTAGATTTCCGCCGCGCCTGCTGTGCCTGCAACCAGCAGTGCGGGTACCATCAGAGAGAGTACTCGAAGTTTCATCGTTATTATCCTCGTTAATTATGTCGAGCTACGGCCACTGCCCTTTTCGAGCATTATTAGCACGACTGTGCATTACCATTCTGGTAACAAGGGTTATATTAATCCAGAAAGAAAATGATACCAAGTATCCGATAGTGTTTCATTGTAATTAATAAAGGTTTCAAAATGTAAATACGCGCGAACTTTCACAAAACATTACAGACAAACAAAATAAAGCACTTAAAGACAAAGAATAGATTAATTGATAAAAAATCATGTAGTTATACATATCTTTAAGAAAAAAAAGCCAACCATACAATTGAGCCAGACAATAAGCACATTGTGCCAAAACGCAGCCCACACGCAGCCGCTATAATCACCTCGCTATCATCATTATTTTCATTATTACCTTCATTATCCGAAGATAATTTCTGCATTCCTTTAACCGGCTTCTGGCCGGTTTTTTATTTTCCTCCATACTCTCCTCACAATTTCAGCCCGTACAAATAGCACGCAAATAAATAACCTAATGATATAGTTTCATTAATTCACTTTCGCACTAATTGCTAATCTTTTTCCTTATTTTAGTCTACAAATTGAACTTGCTTTTCATTTCGTGCTTTATCGCATCAATTATTTCCCGCCGCAGGCACCATTAGCCGCCGAGTTTCAGTTCTGGTAATCTGAAAAAAGCGCACCTTCAGCGAGTAAAATTCATGATGCCCTTTCAACCCGACGTGCTGTGGCGGCGGCTGCAAAGTTCCCCCTTCCGCGCTCGCTTCCGTTTAAATGCCAAAGACCAGACTTATCTCGATGGCAAGGGATTGCCGCTGATCCTCAGCCATGCCCGCGATTTTATCGACCGCCGCCTGGCCGCCGCCCATCCTAAAAACGACGGCAAGCAAACCCCGATGCGTGGCCACCCGGTGTTCGTCGCCCAGCATGCCACTGCCACCTGCTGCCGCGGCTGTCTGGAAAAGTGGCACGGCATAGCGCAAGGCGTCGCACTGGACGAGCAGCAAAAGGACTATATTGTCCAGGTTATCGCGCTGTGGCTGGTGCGCAGAGGCGGCGCCGGGGATGTGTCGGGCACGAATATTTTCGACCCGGATCGCGGATTGTGATAAAAACTGTCAGTAACTTTCACCATTCTTTTGACCCAAGATCCTGACGCTTACATGACAGCCACCTTGTGCAATGAACAGCAAACGCCCGGCGTTCCTCAACAGATCGCCACCCGTCTGGCCTTTTTCGTCGCCGGTCTCGGCATGGCCGCCTGGGCGCCGCTGGTCCCCTTCGCCAAAGCGCGCATCGGTATCGATGATGGCTCGCTCGGCCTGTTGCTGCTCTGTATCGGCGCCGGCTCCATGCTGGCGATGCCGCTGACCGGTTTCCTGACCGGCAAACTGGGTTGCCGTGCGGTGATCCTGATGGCCGGGCTCGGGTTGTGCATCGATCTGCCGCTATTGGCGCTAATGGATTCCCTCGGCGGCATGGCCGCGGCGCTGCTGCTGTTCGGTGCGGCGATCGGCATGATCGACGTAGCGATGAACGTGCAGGCGGTGATCGTCGAACGCGCCAGCGGCAAGGCGATGATGTCCGGTTTTCACGGTTTCTTCAGCATCGGCGGCATTGCCGGCGCCGGCGGCGTCAGCGCGCTGCTGTGGCTGGGGCTGACGCCGCTGCAATCCACCCTGCTCACCGTGCTGGCGGTGATCGCGCTGCTGACGCTGGCCAGCCGCCATCTGCTGCGTGAGAGCGGCGCCGATGACGGCGGGCCGATGTTCGTCTTGCCGCGCGGCTGGGTGATGTTCATCGGCATTCTGTGCTTTATCATGTTTCTGGCGGAAGGATCGATGCTCGACTGGAGCGCGCTGTTTCTCACCACATTGCGCGGCGTCGAACACAGTCAGGCCGGTCTGGGCTATGCGCTGTTTTCCATCACCATGACGCTCGGCCGGCTCAATGGCGATCGGGTGGTGAACTCGCTGGGCCGCTACCGGGTGCTGCTGCTGGGCAGCCTGTGCGCCGCTCTCGGCCTGAGCCTGGCCATCGCCTTCAATCACGCGACCGTTTCGCTGGTCGGTTTCATGCTGGTCGGGCTGGGCGCCTCGAACGTCGTACCGATCCTGTTCAGCGCCGCAGGCAACCAGCGCGACATGCCGGCCAATTTGGCGATCGCCTCCGTCACTACCGTCGGCTATGCCGGTATTCTGGCCGGCCCGGCGTTGATCGGCTTCATCGCTCAGTTTTCCAGCCTGACGGCGGCCTTCGCTTGCGTAGCCGTTCTGCTGTTGGCGGTGGCCGCCAGCGCCAGGGCCGTCACTCGCTGATTCAGGAATGCGCAGCCACTATGCAAAATAAACAATTGACCATAAGCTCCAGCAACATTACCCGCTGCTTCCTGCTGTTTATCGTGCTGCTGACGATCGGCATCGGCCTGTATGGCTACAACTACACCAACGCCTGGCTGGCGGAAAAGAAGTACACGCTGAACAGCATCGCCGGTTCGCTGCAAAAGCGTATCGATGCCTACCGCTATATGACTTATCAGGTCTATGACAAATTCGGCAATGCGCCGGCGCAGAATGTCGATCCCGGTTTGCAGGAAACCCGCCTGCGGCCCGATGTCTATTATGTCGAGAAACCGCACAAGAAAACCGACGCGGTGATCTTCGGCAGCCATGACGAAAACACGCTGGCGATGATCGCCAATATCTCGGACTACCTGGACACCCGCTGGGGCGCCAAGACCGAGAACTACGCCATGTATTACCTCAATGGTCAGGACAATAGCCTCAGCCTGATCACCACCCAGCCGCTCAAAGAGCTGGCTTCGCGCTTTCGGGAAAGCTACCTGACCACCTCGGCGGACGAACGCCGCGCCGAGATGCTGCAACAGGCCAATATGCTCGACGAACGCGAGAGCTTTTCCGACCTGCGCAAGCAGCGCTTCCAGAACGCCTATTCGTTCTCGATTCGCACCACGTTCAATCAGCCGGGGCATCTGGCGACGGTGATCGCCTTCGATTTGCCAATCAACGACATCATTCCGGCCAATCTGGCCCGCGCCAATTTCCTGCTGCTGCCGGACGATGTCGATCTCGACGATAGCGCCATCCCGGCGGACACCGTCCTCGGTACCCATGCGACGATGAGCGGTGGCTGGGTGGAGTTCAGCGCCGCTCTGCCCAATGCGCCGCTGAAGGTGGTGTATCGCGTTTCGGCCATCAATCTGGCCATCGATCTGCTGCGCAACAACATCTGGCTGATCGCAGTCAACTTGCTGCTGCTGGCGCTGTCGATGCTGAGCATCTACTTTATCCGCCGCCAGTACATTCGCCCGAGCGAAAACATGGCGGTAGAGCTGGAGGCCGAGCGCGCGCTGAATCAGGAGATCATCTCCAGCCTGCCCTCCGGCCTGCTGGTCTACAGCTTCGCCAACAATACGGTGATCGCCAGCAACAAAATCGCCGAGCACCTGCTGCCGCACCTCAGCCTGCAAAAGATCGCCCATATGGCCGAACAGCATCACGGGGTGATCCAGGCGACGGTCAACAACGAGGTGTATGAAATCCGCATTTTCCGCAGCCAGCTGTCGCCGGACACCTACCTGTTCCTGATGCACGATCAGGATAAAGAGGTGATGGTGAACAAGCGGCTGCAGCAGGCGCGGCGCGAATACGACAAAAACGTTCAGGCGCGCAAGCTGATGCTGCACAATCTTGGCATCGAGCTGAATCAGCCGGTACGCAAGATGCACGATCTGGTCGACCGTCTGCACAGCCGGCCGGATGAGGAACAACAGCAAGCTCTGCTGGGCCAGCTGACGGCGGCGTCGGCTTCGGTGCTGGAGTTGATCGATAACATCACCCTGCTGACCCGGCTGGAAACCCAGGACTGGCAACCCACGCGCGAGCCGTTCAACCCGACGGAGATGATCGACGAGTTGCTGCTGGAGGCCCTGCCTGCCCTTAATCAGAAGGGGCTGGCGCTGTTCAAGCATTTCCAGCTGGACGTCGAGCAGAACTATATCGGCGACGCCAACGCGCTGCGCAAGGTGATCTCGCTGCTGGTGCATTACGCCATTATCACCACCGCCTGCGGCAAGGTTTCTCTGGTTATCGACCATGAGCCCGAGCACCCTGACCGCCTGATTTTCCAAATCAACGACACCGGCTCCGGCATCTCCAACGAAGAGATCAGCAACCTTAACTATCCGTTCCTCAGCCAGACGCTGGTGGATCGCTTCAACCACGGTTCCGGCCTCACGTTCTTCCTGTGCAATCAGCTGTGCAAGAAGCTTAACGGCCAGTTGGACATTCGCAGCAAGGTGGATATCGGCACTCGCTACACCATTCGCGTCGCCATGGAGATGGAGAAAAAAGAGTCGAAGGAGCAGGAAAAGCTGCTCGACGGCGTCACCGCCTTGCTGGACGTTACGTCGGATGAAGTGCGCGGCATCGTGACTCGTCTGCTGCAGGCCTACGGCGCCGACTGCCTCGTCGCCGAAGATCGCGCGGTCAACCGCGATTATGACGTGCTGCTGACCGATAACCCGCAGCGCGCCGATGATTACACCCTGTTGCTGGCGACCGATGAACCGGGCTGGCAAGCGCTGGATAAACGCTACATTCGGGTGAACTATAATCTGAACGGCGCTTTAATCGACGCCGTGCTGATGCTGATCGAACAGCAAATGGCCGCGCTGGAACAGGAAGAAAGCCCGCTTTCATTGAGCTCAGAAGATATCCAACTCTATGAAAAACAATTGAAATCAAGTGATTACTATGGGCTGTTTGTCGATACAGTACCCGACGATGTCAAAAAACTGTATACTGAGGCGGGCAGCAGTGATTTCAATGCGCTGTCACAAACCGCACACCGCCTGAAAGGCGTGTTTGCCATGTTAAATCTGCTTCCCGGCAAGCAGCTGTGCGAATCGTTAGAACAGCGCATCGCAGAAGGTGATGCGCCCGAGATCGAGAATAACATCAGTCAGATTGATTTTTTCGTCAGCAGACTGCTGAAGCAAGGTAGCCAACAACATGAATAACCTGAACGTAATTATTGCTGATGACCATCCTATCGTACTGTTTGGCATCCGGAAGTCACTTGAGCAAATTGAATGGGTGAATGTCGTTGGGGAGTTCGAAGACTCAACCGCACTGATCAACAATCTGTCCAAGCTGGACGCCAACGTGCTGATCACCGATCTGTCGATGCCGGGTGACAAGTATGGCGACGGCATCACGCTGATTAAATACATCAAGCGCCACTATCCGCAGTTGTCGATCATCGTGCTGACCATGAACAACAACCCGGCGATCCTGAGCGCGGTATTGGATCTGGATATCGAAGGCATCGTGCTGAAACAAGGCGCGCCGACCGATCTGCCGAAGGCGCTGGCCGCCCTGCAAAAAGGCAAGAAGTTCACGCCGGAAAGCGTCTCCAAACTGCTGGAGAAGATCAGCGCCAGCGGCTATGGCGACAAACGCCTGTCGCCGAAAGAGAGCGAAGTGCTGCGTCTGTTCGCCGAAGGTTTCCTGGTGACCGAAATCGCCAAGAAACTCAACCGCAGCATCAAAACCATCAGCAGCCAGAAGAAATCGGCGATGATGAAGCTGGGCGTCGAAAACGACATCGCCCTGCTCAACTACCTCTCGTCCGTCAGCATGACGCCGTTGGACAAAGACTAAAGCCCGCCTCACGGCAGGTTAACGCCAAACAGGCACGGCATCCGCCGTGCCTGTTTGCTTTTCAGACCTCGCTGCGGTTGTAGCGTACCCGTTGGCTGTAATATGCCAGCGTCTGCTCCAGCGTCTCCAGCGTGACCGGCTTCGACAGGCAATTATCCATGCCCGCCTCGAGGCAGCGCTGTTTCTCTTCCGCCAACGCGTTCGCCGTCACGCCAATCACCGGCGCACTGAACTGCATCTGCCGCAGGGTCTGCGTCAGACGATAGCCGTCCATGTTCGGCATATTGACGTCGGTCAGCACAATATCGACGTGGTGCTGTTTCAGCACGCCGAGCGCGTCGACGCCATCATTGGCGGTCACCACCTGATACCCCAGCGACCCCAGCTGATCGGAAAGCAGGCGACGGTTGATCGGATGATCGTCAACCACCAGCAGATAAATATCGCCGTTGTCCGCCGCACTGGCCTTGGCGGGCACCGGCAGTTGCACCAGCGCCTCTGCCGCGCCGTTGCCGACGCCGAACAACCGGTTGATTAAGGTCAGCGTTTCACGCGGCGTAGAGGTGCTGTGCATCCAATAGCCCGGCCGGGTTTCCTGCGATGGACCGATATGTTCGGTGGAGAATTGGATCTGAGCCAGCAGCGGCGTGTTCATCATCAGCGGGTAATCGCTGAGCATCACCTCGCCGGCGGCGGTATCCTGCCCGTCATAGCGCTGGATATCGGCGCCGTAGCCGCCCAGAATCGCCATCAGGTAACTTTCCAGGCGCTGATTGCGGATATCCAGCCACAGCCGCCGGCCCTGCCAGGTATCGCTGGCCTGCGGGATCGGGAACTGGGCGTTAAACAATGGAATGCGAATGCTGAACAAGCTGCCCAGCCCCGGTTCGGACTCGACGGAGACGTCGCCGTCCATCAGGTTGACCAACTTCTCGCAGATCGCCAGCCCCAAGCCGGTTCCCTGGAAGTGGCGCTGCACGCCGGTCCCCACCTGGAAGAACGGATCGAACAGGCGCGAGATTTCCTTCTCCGGGATGCCGACGCCGGTATCGCGCACGCTGAACTCCAGGTAGCTGCCGCGGGTGCAGACCTGCAGCACGATACAGCCGGTATCGGTGAACTTGATGGCGTTGTTCACCAGGTTGGAGAGCACCTGCTGCAGCCGCACCGGATCGCCGAAAATGCGCTCCGGCACGTTCTGTTCGATAAAGCAGTACAGCCCCAGACGTTTCTTCACCACCAGCGGCAAATAGTTGCCGGCGATATGGGTGATCACCTCCAGGCAGGAGAACTCGCGCGGTTCGATCTTCAGCTGTTCGGACTCGATTTTGGAGAAATCGAGAATATCGCTGATGATTTTCAGCAGCAGGCCGGAAGAGTTATTCATCGCGTTGACCAGCCGATCGACCCCTTGCGGCAGCGCCTTGGTCTGCAGCAAATCGAGGTTGCCGATAATGCCGTACAGCGGCGTGCGCAACTCATGGCTGACGGTGGCCAGGAACATCGATTTGGACTGGCTGGCCTGCTCCGCTGCCGCCGCCATCTCCTGCAGCGACTCTTCCATCTTCACGCGCGCGCTGACGTCCACCAGCACGCAGATCGCCACCTCTTCGTTGCGGTAGCGCGAGTGGACAAAGCTGATCTGCAGGTTGTTGTTGTTGCTGGTCATCACATCGACGAAATTCGCCTGCTGTTCGCAAATGATGCGCGTAATGCGATCGCGATCTTCGTGGGTCAACAGGTTGATGTAGTTATGCGCCAGTTCGTTACTCAGGATATTGGTGCCGTCGCTGATACGCAGGATGCAGATGCCCACCGGCGCCGAGGCGACAATCTTGCGGTTGAACTGCTCGTGTTCTTCCAGACGGAAGGCGTTCTCCTCCGCCGGCAAGAACATCTTGCGCTCAAACAGCCAGGCCAGCGTGAACAGCACGATAGCCGATAACAGGTTCAGCAACAGCGCGTTGAGGATCAGCATCTTGAAGCGTTCCACCACGCTTTTCACCGGCAGCGCATAAACGATGCTCAGCGATGAAGGCGGCAACGCTTTCTTCAGGATCAGGTCGCGGTAATTGTCGACATAACCGAAGTAAGCATGCTCTTCGGGGTAGCTATTGAGCGCAGCGGCATAGCGATCGCCGTCCGCCAGACGCAGCACCGGCTCGTTGTTCTCATCCAACAGCGTGACGCCGATCGGCAGGCTGCCGGCGGTGACGAAATCTTCCAGCCGGACGGTTTGCTCGATGCCCAGCAGCGCCTCCAGCTTATTACCGATATAGAGAGGGGTCAGCACATACAGATAACCGATGTCGGGCCGCTGCGCGCTGGGGCTGATCCAATACAGGTTGTTGTCTTTGTCCAGATTCTTGGCGTTGCGGTATTTCAGAATGCGCTCATGCAGGGACTTCAGCACGTTTTCCCGATTGGCGCTCGCATTGCCGCCGCCGAATTCCGCCATACACAGGCTGTCGCCGCCGATGAAGAACACCCGGTTAAGATCGTAGGCCGCCACGAAGTTCTCTTTCCAATACTGGATCAGGCCGCTCAGCGAATCGAGCGAACTGCGGTAGGTGGTGCTCAGCGTGCAGTTGGACTCCGGGTACAGCGGAAAGAATTGCGGCGGGCTGCCTTTGCCGGGAAACACGCCGCTGAACATGTCCAGGCTGCTGACCGAACCGTTGAGGCGATTCTCCGCCATATACTTGATGTCGCGGATGATGTCGGCGGAATGGCGGATGTAGCCCTGCGCCTGATCGAAGTTGAGGTTGTACTCCTGGCGGATGTCAGATTCTTTCTGATGCAGGATATTCAGAATATAAAAGGTGGTGAGCAGCGCCCCCAACGACCACAGCAAAATCGCCAGCACCCGGAACAAGTAGCGGGATATTTTCAGCGTAGTTCGAAAAGAGGCTAAGTATTTCAATCGGATACCATACGAAAGTCAGTGACGGCGCGCGTTGTCGCCGGCGCGGCGGCCGGCGGCTCGGTGCGCCAATTAAACCATATAACTGAAAAAGGGCCTAGCATCGCTGCCAGGCCCTTTTGTCTCAGTGCATTACGCTGTCGGCATGCCGACGCCCTCACCTTGCTTAAACGTTGTCGTCGTCCACCGGCTCAGCCGCGTCGTCGCCATCGTCCAGCGGCGTGGTGTCTTCTTCCACCGCTTCCGCGCCCGGTTCCAGGCTGTCCAGCTCTTCGTCTTCCACCGGTTCGGCCACCCGCTGCAGACCGACGACATTTTCGTCTTCCGCCGTGCGGATCAGCGTCACGCCCTGGGTGTTACGACCGACCACGCTGACTTCCGAAACGCGGGTACGCACCAGCGTGCCGGCATCGGTGATCATCATGATCTGGTCGCTGGTTTCCACCTGCACCGCGCCGACCACCTGGCCGTTACGCTCGCTCACCTTGATGGAGATAACCCCCTGGGTGGCGCGTGACTTGGTCGGGTACTCGGTGACTGCAGTACGTTTACCGAAGCCGTTTTGCGTGACGGTCAGGATGTCGCCCTCGCCGCGCGGCACGATCAGTGAGATCACGCTATCGCCTTCGCCGAGGTTGATGCCGCGCACGCCGGTCGCGGTACGGCCCATCGAACGCACCTGCGTTTCCGGGAAGCGCACGACTTTACCGTTAGCGGAGAACAGCATCACTTCGTTGCTGCCGTCGGTCAGATCGACGCCGATCAGCTCATCGCCCTCGTTGAGGTTGACGGCGATGATGCCGGCGCTGCGTGGGCGGCTGAACTCGGTCAGCGCGGTTTTCTTCACGGTACCGCTGGCGGTGGCCATGAACACGTGGCGCCCTTCTTCATACTCGCGCACCGGCAGAATGGCGGTGATACGCTCGTCTGCTTCCAGCGGCAGCAGGTTGACGATTGGGCGGCCGCGCGCGCCGCGGCTGGCTTCAGGCAGTTGGTACACCTTCATCCAGTACAGGCGGCCACGGCTGGAGAAGCACAGGATCGTATCGTGGGTGTTGGCCACCAGCAGGCGATCGATAAAGTCTTCTTCTTTAATACGCGCGGCGGACTTGCCTTTGCCGCCGCGGCGCTGCGCTTCATAGTCGGACAGCGGCTGATACTTCACATAGCCCTGGTGAGACAGGGTCACCACCACGTCTTCCTGGTTGATCAGGTCTTCGATGTTGATGTCGGAAGTATTGGCGGTGATCTCGGTGCGGCGGCCGTCGTTGTACAGCTCTTTGACCGCCACCAGCTCTTCGCGGATCACTTCCATCAGGCGCTCTGGGCTTTCCAGAATAAAGATCAGCTCGGCGATAAAGTTGAGCAGCTCTTTATATTCGTCCAGCAGCTTCTCGTGCTCCAGGCCGGTCAGTTTCTGCAGGCGCAGATCCAGAATCGCCTGAGCCTGCTGCTCGGTCAGGTAGTATTTGCCGTCGCGGATGCCGAACTCCGGCTCCAGCCACTCAGGGCGAGCGGCGTCGTCACCGGCGCGTTCCAGCATGGCGCTGACGTTGCCCAGATCCCACGGCTGCGCCACCAGCGCGACTTTCGCTTCCGCCGGGGTCGGCGCACGGCGAATCAGCTCGATGATCGGATCGATGTTGGCCAACGCGATAGCCAGCGCTTCCAGAATATGGGCGCGATCGCGGGCCTTGCGCAGTTCAAAGATGGTGCGGCGGGTGACCACTTCGCGGCGGTGGCGCACGAAGGCTTCGAGGATGTCTTTCAGGTTCAGCAGTTTAGGCTGCCCCTGATGCAGCGCGACCATGTTGATGCCGAAGGTGACCTGCAGTTGCGTCAGCGCATACAGGTTGTTCAGCACCACTTCGCCGACCGCGTCACGTTTGACTTCGATCACGATGCGCATGCCGTCTTTATCGGACTCGTCGCGCAGTGCGCTGATGCCTTCCACGCGTTTTTCTTTCACCAGCTCGGCGATCTTCTCGATCAGACGCGCCTTGTTCACCTGATACGGGATCTCGTGAACGATGATGGTTTCGCGCCCGGTCTTGGCGTCGGCTTCCACTTCCGCGCGCGCGCGCAGGTAGACTTTGCCGCGCCCGGTGCGGTAGGCCTCTTCAATGCCGCGGCGACCGTTGATGATCGCCGCCGTCGGGAAGTCCGGCCCCGGGATGTGTTCCATCAGCCCTTCGATGCTGATGTTTTCATCGTCGATATAGGCCAGGCAGCCGTTGACGACTTCCGCCAGGTTGTGCGGCGGAATATTGGTAGCCATGCCCACGGCGATGCCCGACGAGCCGTTGACCAGCAGGTTCGGGATCTTGGTCGGCATGACGGCCGGGATCTGCTCGGTGCCATCATAGTTAGGCACGAAGTCAACGGTTTCTTTTTCCAGATCCGCCAACAGTTCGTGAGCAATCTTGGACATGCGCACTTCGGTATAACGCATCGCCGCCGCGGAGTCGCCGTCGACGGAGCCGAAGTTACCCTGACCGTCCACCAGCATGTAGCGCAGTGAAAACGGCTGAGCCATACGCACGATAGTGTCGTAAACCGCGCTGTCACCGTGCGGGTGATATTTACCGATCACGTCCCCGACGACACGGGCCGATTTCTTGTATGGTTTATTCCAGTCGTTACCCAATACGCTCATCGCGTACAGAACGCGGCGGTGAACCGGCTTCAGTCCATCACGAACATCTGGCAGGGCACGTCCGACAATAACGGACATCGCATAGTCCAGATACGAGTTTTTCAACTCGTCTTCGATGTTTACCGGTGTGATTTCTCTGGCAAGGTCGCTCATGGAGCTGCTATCCCTCTACTAATGATTCATCTGCCCGCTGCCATAGTGGCAAAGGTGTAAAACTATATCACAAAGCACGCTTTACGGGAAAATAACCGCCGCTGTTTCACGGAAATTGTGCAGATAAGTGCGCTAAAAACGCATCGGCACAGACGATGCCGCGCCGGAACATGTATAATCCGCGCAACGAGAACAAGGAGCCAGACAAGCCCATGAACGCAGAATCATCCAGCCGAGTGCAAAACGTTGACCACCAGGAAATCGCCAAGTTCGAGGCCGTCGCCTCCCGCTGGTGGGATCTGGAAGGCGAGTTCAAACCGCTGCACCGCATCAACCCGCTGCGCCTGAACTACATCATGCAGCGCGCCGGCGGCATTTTTGACAAGCAGGTGCTCGACGTGGGCTGCGGCGGCGGCATTCTGGCGGAGAGCATGGCGCGCGAAGGCGCCAAGGTAACCGGGCTGGACATGGGCGCGGAGCCGCTGCAGGTCGCCCGGCTGCACGCCCTGGAAAGCGGCATGGACGTCACCTATGTGCAAGAGACAGTGGAAAGCCACGCTCAGGCCAACCCGCAGCGCTACGACGTGGTCACCTGCATGGAGATGCTGGAGCACGTGCCGGATCCGGCCTCGGTGGTACGCGCCTGCGCCCAACTGGTGAAACCGGGCGGCCACGTGTTCTTCTCCACCATCAACCGCAACACCAAAGCCTGGCTGATGGCGGTGATCGGCGCGGAGTACGTGCTGAAGATGGTGCCGCAGGGCACCCACGATCATAAGAAGTTCATTCGCCCTTCCGAACTGATCGGCTGGGTCGACGGCACGCCGCTGCGCGAAAAACACATGATCGGCCTGCATTACAACCCGATCACCGATCATTTCAAGCTTGGGCGCAACGTTGACGTGAACTACATGGTGCACACCCAGCACGAAGGTTAAACGCGGTAAACCGCGCCGGCCCTGCATTACCGGGGGGCGGCGCCATTGACGTATTCGGAAAAATACCTAATTTTCGCGACTTCGATCAAAATAGCGGTTGTAAACAGTTTTTTAGAATATTAAATCAGATCAATATGCCGTTTTTTTCTAACGTTTAATAAAGCGCCAAACGATCGGTTTTTTCAGTTTTTAAGGAAAATCTGATCTCGCTTATTGACAAGCTTGTCGCGCCAGTCACGGCGCGCACTGCGAAAGGCAAGTGACATTTCACCCCCAAGTTATCCACAAATTAGGCGGGTTTTGTTCACTTGCAAACGCCGTTTTTTCTCACTATCTTGTTACCTCACCGACATACAACCCCTATATATAGTGTTTACATACTGAGCAGAGCGACTACACTTCTGCTTAGGGGCACCATACGGACAGGTAAAACACCACATGAACCAAAGTCTGCTTGTAACTAAACGCGATGGCCGTAAAGAGCGCATCAACCTCGACAAAATCCACCGGGTCATCGATTGGGCCGCAGAAGGATTACACAACGTCTCGGTTTCTCAAGTAGAGTTGCGTTCCCACATTCAGTTTTATGACGGCATCAAAACCGCCGATATTCACGAAACCATCATCAAAGCCGCTGCCGATCTGATCTCCCGCGATGCGCCGGACTATCAGTACCTGGCCGCTCGCCTGGCGATCTTCCACCTGCGCAAAAAGGCTTACGGCCAGTTCGAACCGCCGAAGCTGCACGCTCACGTGACGCGCATGGTCGAGATGGGCAAATACGATAAACATCTGCTGGAAGACTACAGCGCTGAAGAGTTCGAGCAGATGGACTCCTTTATCGATCACTGGCGCGACATGAACTTCTCTTATGCCGCCGTCAAGCAGCTGGAAGGCAAGTATCTGGTGCAGAACCGCGTCAGCGGCGAGATCTACGAAAGCGCCCAGTTCCTGTACATGCTGGTGTCCGCTTGCCTGTTCTCCAACTACCCGCGTGAAACTCGTCTGGACTACGTCAAACGTTTCTACGACGCGATTTCCACCTTCAAGATTTCGCTGCCAACGCCGATCATGTCCGGCGTGCGCACCCCAACCCGTCAGTTCAGCTCCTGCGTGCTGATCGAGTGCGGCGACAGCCTGGACTCCATCAACGCCACCTCCAGCGCCATTGTGAAATACGTTTCGCAACGCGCCGGCATCGGCATCAACGCCGGCCGCATTCGCGCGCTGGGCAGCCCGATCCGTGGCGGGGAAGCTTTCCATACCGGCTGCATTCCGTTCTACAAACACTTCCAGACCGCCGTCAAATCCTGCTCGCAGGGCGGCGTGCGCGGTGGCGCGGCAACGCTGTTCTACCCGATGTGGCACCTGGAAGTGGAAAGCCTGCTGGTGCTGAAAAACAACCGCGGCGTTGAAGGCAACCGCGTGCGCCACATGGACTACGGCGTGCAGCTGAACCGCCTGATGTACCAGCGTCTGATCAAGGGCGAAGACATCACCCTGTTCAGCCCGTCCGACGTGCCGGGGCTGTATGACGCATTCTTCGCCGATCAGGACGAATTCGAACGTCTGTACACCCAGTACGAAAAAGACGACAGCATTCGCCAGAAGCGCGTGAAAGCGGTTGAGCTGTTCTCGCTGATGATGCAAGAGCGCGCCTCTACCGGCCGCATCTACATCCAGAACGTCGACCACTGCAACACCCACAGCCCGTTCGATCCGCAGATCGCGCCGGTGCGTCAGTCCAACCTGTGCCTGGAAATCGCCCTGCCGACCAAGCCGCTGGAAGACGTCAACGACGAGAACGGCGAAATTGCGCTGTGCACCCTGTCCGCCTTCAACCTGGGCGCGATCGACAGCCTGGACGATCTGGAAGAGCTGGCGACCCTGGCGGTGCGTTCACTCGACGCCCTGCTGGATTATCAGGATTATCCGATCAAGGCCGCGCACCGTGGCGCGATGGGTCGTCGCACCCTGGGCATTGGCGTGATCAACTTCGCCTATTACCTGGCGAAAAACGGCGTGCGCTACTCCGACGGCAGCGCCAACAACCTGACCCACAAAACGTTCGAAGCCATTCAGTACTACCTGCTGAAAGCCTCCAACCGCCTGGCTCAGGAACAAGGCGCTTGCCCGTGGTTCAACGAAACCACCTATTCGCAGGGCATCCTGCCGATCGACACCTACAAGAAAGACCTGGATGCGATCTGCAACGAGCCGCTGCACTACGACTGGGAAACCCTGCGCAAAGAGATCCAGGAAACCGGTCTGCGCAACTCGACGCTGTCCGCCCTGATGCCGTCGGAAACCTCTTCGCAGATTTCCAACGCCACCAACGGCATCGAGCCGCCGCGCGGCCACATCAGCATCAAGGCGTCGAAAGACGGCATCCTGCGCCAGGTGGTGCCGGAGTATGAGCGTCTGAAAGACAACTACGAGCTGCTGTGGGAAATGCCGAGCAACGACGGCTATCTGCAGCTGGTGGGGCTGATGCAGAAATTCATCGACCAGTCGATTTCGGCCAACACCAACTACGATCCGACCCGCTTCCCGGGCGGCAAGGTGCCGATGAAGCAGCTGTTGAAAGACCTGCTCACCACCTACAAGTTCGGCGTGAAAACGCTGTACTACCAAAACACCCGCGACGGCGCGGAAGACGCCCAGGAAGATTTGCAGCCTGCCAAGGCCGGCGATGACGACTGCGAAAGCGGCGCCTGCAAGATCTAAAGTTTGACCTAGCGGGCCGGAGTTTTCCGGCCCCTTCATTTAGCCACGTTACGATGGATTCAGGCTTATGGCTTACACCACTTTTTCTCAGACCAAAAACGACCAGCTGCAAGAGCCGATGTTCTTCGGCCAGTCGGTAAACGTTGCGCGTTTCGACCAGCAAAAGCATGAAATCTTCGAAAAGCTGATCGAAAAACAGCTCTCCTTCTTCTGGCGCCCGGAAGAGGTTGACGTTTCCCGCGATCGCATCGATTATCAGGCGCTGCCGGAGCACGAGAAGCACATCTTCATCAGCAACCTGAAGTATCAGACGCTGCTGGACTCCATCCAGGGCCGCAGCCCGAACGTCGCCCTGCTGCCGCTGATCTCGATCCCTGAGCTGGAAACCTGGGTGGAAACCTGGTCGTTCTCCGAGACCATCCACTCCCGTTCCTACACCCACATCATCCGCAACATCGTCAACGATCCGGCGCTGGTGTTCGACGACATCGTCACCAACGAAGAGATCAAGAAGCGCGCGAAAGACATTTCCGGCTACTACGACGATCTGATCGAGATGACCAGCTACTATCACCTGCTGGGTGAAGGCACCCACCAGGTGAACGGTAAAACCGTCACCGTCAATCTGCGTGCGCTGAAGAAGCAGCTGTACCTGTGCCTGATGAGCGTGAACGCGCTGGAAGCGATCCGTTTCTACGTCAGCTTTGCCTGCTCCTTCGCGTTCGCCGAGCGCGAATTGATGGAAGGCAACGCCAAGATCATCAAGCTGATCGCTCGCGACGAAGCGCTGCACCTGACCGGCACCCAGCACATGCTGAACCTGATGCGTTCCGGCGCCGACGATCCTGAAATGGCGGAGATCGCCGAAGAGTGCCAGCAAGAGTGCTACGATCTGTTCGTGCTGGCCGCCCAGCAGGAGAAAGAGTGGGCGGAATACCTGTTCCGCGACGGCTCGATGATTGGCCTGAACAAAGACATCCTGTGCCAGTATGTGGAATACATCACCAATATCCGCATGCAGGCGGTCGGCCTCGGTCTGCCGTTCGAAACCCGCTCCAACCCGATCCCGTGGATCAACGCCTGGCTGGTGTCCGACAACGTGCAGGTAGCGCCGCAGGAAGTGGAAGTGAGCTCCTACCTGGTTGGCCAGATCGACTCGGAGATCAACGCCGACGACCTGAGCGACTTCGAACTGTAAGCGATGACGACGCCAACCGTGACGCTGCGCGCCGCCGGCACGCAGCTCTCTTGCCCTAACAGTGAAAACTGCCTGCTCGACGTGCTGGAACTGCACGACGTGCAGGTGGAGTACCAATGCCGCTCCGGCTATTGCGGCGCCTGCCGCCTGAAGCTGGTGAAAGGCGAAGTGGCCTACCGCCAACAGCCGCTGGCGTTTATCAACGCCGGCGAAATCCTGCCCTGCTGCTGCATGCCGCTGACGGATATCGAGCTGGAAATGTAAAGTCGGGTGCCGGAAACCGCGCCTGAAGACCAGAAGGCGGGGTTGCCCCCGCCCTAGGATTACCGCTTCACCTCACACGCCAACCTGATCAGGATAGTGATATTTCCCTGGTAGATTTTCAGCTCGCACAGCGAGTCTCTTATCATCCAGATAAATAACAAAACCGTAATACATACAACGGTTAGCGAGTGAAACACATGCCTTAAGCGCATGCTTGCCTCCTTGCTGTGAAGGGGCTACCATAACGGTGTCTAGGCGTTAGGGCAGCCCCATTCTGATTTGAGAGTCAGTCTGGGGCTTTCATCTATCCGCCTTGTCACACAATGCCCAAGACGAACAGTCTCAAGCACCCGTCAAGAGAGTAACAGCATTCCCTCACCGCGAATATCCCCTATAACATTATGATTAATCAGGGATATATAACTATCCTCAAAGTATTTCGCTTAGTGCCCCTTTCCCGCCGATGTGTAAAAAAGCACCGCGTTGCGGGCGCGCGTACGGCATATCTCGCAAGGATGGGCGCCCGCCTTGCAAACGGCGTTAGCGTTGGCGGATCCCCTGTCGCTCAGCGTGCGGACGGTGCAGGTTACGGCGGCGATGCCGGAATGGCACAGCGAACGCATCGCCTTTCTCGGCGACGCCGTGCACGCCATGAGCCCGGCGGGTGGGCTCGGCGCCAACACCGCGCTGGTAGACGCCGCCAGCCTGGCGGCGCATCTGGCGCACTCAGACAGCGCCGGGCAGGCACTCAGGAACTACGGTACAGAACTGCAAACGCGAGGCGCGGCCGCAATACGTCTTTCACGCCTGGCGTCCGAACGGCTGATGCAGCGCGATGAGGCCGACAAGACGGGAGACTCAGCAACGCCGATGCCCGTCACTCGATAATTTCCACCACTTCCAGCCAGGCGTTTTTACCGCACGCCTGGCTCCCATTCAGCCAGCGGCGCAGCATATCCAACGCCAGCATCGCCACCGACTCCTGACGCAACCGCAGACCGTGGCGCGACGCGCGATAACGCACGGTCTGGCCAATGCCGCCGCGCGGCGTGTGCAGCGCAATGCTCACCTGCTCATCGCGCATGGCGCTGACAGCCAACGCCAACGGCGCGCCGGTCAATTCCGCCAGCGAGCGGGCGCGCGCCAGCGTCGTTTCCAGCGTTTCGATGCAGTGTGCCGGCAGCAGCTCGCCACCCGCCAGCGGCGCCCCTTCGCTCTGCAGCTGCAGATTGATCAAACCGCCACTGAACTGCTCGCTCAACGCCAGCTTCAGCCCTTGCTGATTCAGGCGCTGCGTCAGCGTCGCCGGCAACCCGTCGGTGCCTTCAAAAATGCAGTTGTCCCCCGCCACTTCGCGCACGCGTCGCCAGGCCAGCTCCATTTCCGCACGCCGGCTTTCCGGCCCGGTCAGCTTCAGTTCGATGATCGGGCTGGAGGAACGGTAACCCAATACCACATCCGGCGGCAGCGGCATGCCATCCAGCTCGGCGGCCAGATCGCTCTCGGAGGTGCCGAAGGTCGTCAGGCGCAGGCACAGCGGCGGCGCCGGCAAGGTGAAGCGCTGGCGCAGACGCGGTACGATCTGCTGCTCGACCATCACTTTGAATTCCGACGGCACGCCGGGGGTGAAGAACATCAGGCATTGGTTCAGCTGCAATGCGAACCCGCAGGCGGTGCCCACCGGGTTATCCAGCATTTCCGCGTTGGCCGGGATCTGCGCCTGCTTGCGATTGGAAGGGGCCATCGGCCGCCCGCGCTCGGCGAAATAGGCTTCCATGCGCGCCAACCAGTCAACCCGTTCGACCAGCTCTACGCCGCTGGCTTTCGCGGCGGCCAGCGCGCTGAGATCGTCGCTGGTCGGCCCCAGGCCGCCGTTGACGATCAACACATCGGCGATATGGCTGCGTTCCTGCAGGATCTCGATCAACGCAGAGAGGCTGTCCCCGACCGTTTCACGCCCGCTCATCGGCACCCCCTGCTGGAACAGGTAGTCCGCCAGCCAGGCGGCGTTGGTATCAATAATTTGCCCGTGCAGCACCTCATCGCCGGTGCTGAGCATCTCCACCCTTAACATTGATCTCTCCCACATTTTTTGGTCATTCCACTATAGAAGCCCGTAAATAACTTTTCACTAGCCGCCTTCGGATAATTTCAGCCTTGGGTCCGTTTCTCATGTGCCATGCCGGTCGCCGCAATGTAAATATTTATTTACATCATGCGTAACGCCGGTTTGACACGAATTAGGGCTTCCACTATCCTGCCATCCTCATAAATCGTTACCTATAATTTTCAAAATCTTTCGGCTGGTAGAGAAAAAACGTGAAGAATCGCACTCTTGGCAGTGTTTTTATCGTGGCGGGCACCACCATTGGCGCCGGGATGCTGGCGATGCCGCTGGCAGCGGCCGGCGTCGGCTTCGGCGTCACGCTGGCCTTACTGGTCGTGCTGTGGCTGTTGATGTGTTACACCGCGCTGCTGCTGGTGGAGGTTTACCAGCATGAGCAGGCGGATACCGGTCTGGGCACGCTCGCCAAACGTTATCTCGGCGGCGGCGGCCAGTGGCTGACCAGCTTTAGCATGATGTTCCTGATGTACGCCCTCACCGCCGCCTATATCAGCGGCGCCGGCGAACTGCTCGCCACCAGCATCAGCCAATGGACATCGCAGGACTTCCCGGTGTCGCTCGGCGTCCTGCTGTTCACCCTGGTGGCCGGCGGCGTGGTGTGCATCGGCACCCACTCGGTCGACTTGTTCAACCGCATCCTGTTCAGCGCCAAAGTGGTATTTCTGGTGGTGATGCTCGGCCTGATGTTGCCGAATATCCACCAAACCAATCTGATGACATTGCCGCTGGAGCAAGGCCTGGCGCTGTCGGCCATTCCGGTGATCTTCACTTCTTTCGGCTTCCACGGCAGCGTGCCGAGCATCGTCAACTACATGGGCGGCAACATTCGCAAACTGCGCTGGGTATTTATCATCGGCAGCGCCATCCCGCTGATGGCCTATATCTTCTGGCAGCTGGCGACGCTGGGCAGCATCAGCTCCGACACCTTCGTCGGCATTCTGGCGCAGCAGGCCGGGCTGAACGGCCTGTTGCAGGCGGTGCGCGACGCGGTGGCTTCGCCGCACGTTGAACTGGCGGTGCACCTGTTCGCCGATCTGGCGCTGGCGACCTCGTTCCTCGGCGTGGCGCTCGGGCTGTTCGATTTCCTGGCCGACCTGTTCAAGCGGCAAGATAACGTGCGCGGCCGCCTGCAAACCGGCGCCATCACCTTCCTGCCGCCGCTGGCCTTCGCGCTGTTCTACCCGCGCGGCTTCGTGCTGGCGCTGGGATTCGCCGCCATCGCCTTGTCGGTGTTGGCGCTGCTGTTGCCTTCACTGCTGGTGTGGAAAACCCGCCAAAAGCATCAGGCGCAGTATCGCGTCTGGGGCGGTACGCCGGCGCTGGCGTTGGTGTTTGTCTGCGGGGTGACGGTGATCGCCATCCAACTGGGCATCGCCAGCGGCATGCTGCCGGCGGTCGGGTAAGCGACGAAAGACAAGAAATGATAAAGAGAAAGGGGCCGCAATGGCCCCTTTTTGCTGAGCGTCAGAAGCTCAGGCCCACGCCGACATAAGGGCCATCGGCCAGCGTATTGTCGCGACGCCCGTCTTTGCCTTCCATTTGCATGTAACGGTAGCCCACGTCCACGCTCAGCGGACGGAACTTCCAGCGCAGGCCGCCGCTGGCTTCGTTATAGGCCTTCACGCCGCTGGTGAAAGACTCAGGGGCAAAGTACCCTTCGCCGTGCAGGCTGAAGTAACGGTTAATTTCCCACTCCAGGCCGCCGCCCAGCGCCACCGCCCCGCCGCTCTTCCCATCTTTCGGGCTGAGGTACAGCGCTTTGGCGCCCACGGTCGCCGTCAACGGCCCCAGCGGCACGCCGAAGTTCAACCCCAGGCTGCCGACGTTGCCGTCGTGGTCGCTGCGCGCCCAGTTGCCGGTCAGGCCAAGACCTGAAGAGCCGGTGCTCATGCCGACGCCCAGGTTGGTGTAGTGTTGCCCGGCTTCGCCCGACACGCTGATGGCGTTCGCCGCGCCGGTCACCAACAGCAATCCTGCCGCGCACGCGACCCAAGTCTTTTTCATCATCTTTCCCTCTGGTTTGTCATCCGTACCGAATGATCGAATCAACGCATAATAATAACGTCACGAGTCTATACCAAAGCGCAATGAGTATTTAAGGGATAAAAGCGAAAAAATTCTTCAATAATCAAATAAATGTAAAAATTTGCAAACAAAAATCCATATTCGTCAAGGCGATGCCAACGATAACCGAGACCTATTTGCCGTCGCTCGGCAATAGGGCTACAACTAGTAGTGGCTTTGACCAAGGTCAGGGGAAGAAGCCCCGCCAAAGGACTATGCTGATGAACGCTTAAACCGCCCGAGTCTTTACTTAACTGCACTACGATAAGGAGCAAGTGATGAGCAAGAAAGGACTGACCACCGCAGCCGGCGCCCCGGTTGTCGATAACAATAACGTGATCACCGCGGGCAAACGCGGCCCGATGCTGTTGCAGGACGTGTGGTTCCTGGAAAAACTGGCCCACTTCGACCGTGAAGTCATCCCCGAGCGTCGCATGCACGCCAAGGGATCCGGCGCCTACGGCACCTTTACCGTCACCCACGACATCACCCGCTACACCCGCGCCAAGATCTTCTCCGAAATCGGTAAGCAGACCGACATGTTTATCCGCTTCTCCACCGTCGCCGGTGAACGCGGCGCCGCCGACGCCGAACGCGACATTCGCGGCTTCGCCATGAAGTTCTATACCGAAGAAGGCAACTGGGATCTGGTGGGTAACGATACGCCGGTGTTCTATCTGCGCGATCCGCTGAAATTCCCCGATCTCAACCACGTGGTGAAACGCGATCCGCATACCAACCTGCGCAATCCGGTCTACAAGTGGGACTTCTTCTCCCACCTGCCGGAATCACTGCACCAGCTGACCATCGACTTCAGCGATCGCGGCATTCCGAAGTCCTACCGCCACATGCACGGCTTCGGCAGCCACACCTTCAGCTTTATCAATGCCGCCAACGAACGTTTCTGGGTGAAATTCCACTTCCGCTGCGAACAGGGTATTGAAAACCTGATGGATGAAGAGGCGGAAGCGATCATCGCCAAGGATCGCGAAAGCTCACAGCGCGATTTGTTCGAGGCGATCAAACGCGGCGACTTCCCGCGCTGGAAGCTGCAAATTCAGATCATGCCGGAACACGAAGCCTCTCAGACGCCATATAACCCATTCGATCTGACCAAGGTATGGCCGCACGGCGACTACCCGCTGATCGACGTCGGTTATTTCGAGTTGAACCGCAATCCCGACAACTACTTCTCCGAAGTCGAACAGGTGGCGATGAACCCCGCCAACGTGGTGCCGGGCATCAGTTTCTCGCCGGATAAAATGCTGCAGGGCCGTCTGTTCTCCTATGGCGATGCGCACCGCTACCGCCTGGGCGTCAACCATCACCAGATCCCGGTGAACGGCGCCAAATGCCCGTTCCACAACTATCATCGCGACGGTGCGATGCGCGTGGACGGCAACAGCGGCAACGGCGCCACCTACGAACCGAACAGCTTCGGCCTGTTCCAGGAGCAGCCGGACTTCAGCGAGCCGCCGCTGAGCATTGAGGGCGCGGCCGATCACTGGAACCATCGTGAAGACGACGATTACTACAGCCAGCCGCGCGCGCTGTTCAACCTGCTGAGCGCCGAAGAGCACCAGCGCATGTTCACCCGCATCGCCGGCGAACTGTCGCAGGTGCCGGAACAGATCCAGCGCCGTCAGGTCGAGCTGTTCACCAAGGTGCATCCGGACTACGGCGCCGGCGTCGCCAAGGCGTTGGGGCTGAAATAACCCTCCTGCAGCCATCCACTCAGCCGCCCTTTCGGGCGGCTTTTTTATGCCTGGGAGAGACGCTGCGCCACCCACTGCTGCAACTGGCGGCGCGAAATCTTGATGCCGCCGTTTTTCAGCTCGTCAGGCAACGGGAGCAACGCCGCCGGGCGTTGGAAATTGGCCAGCTGGTCCTGCGACCAGGCGAGCAGCGTCGCCAGCGACAGCGACGGATCGCCGTCGATCACCGCCACCGGCCGCTGGCCGAACTCGGCGTCCGCCATCGGCACCACAAACGCCTGCGTGATCTGCGGGTGCGCCGCCAGCACGCGTTCGATATCCTCGGGCTGCACCCCTTCGCCGCCGCTGAAAAACAGGTTGTCCAGCCGGCCGAGAATGCGCAGTTCTCCCTCAGCCATCACGCCGCGATCGCGGGTCGCGAACCAGCCCTGTTCATCGGCCAACGGCTGCAGATAGCCATGACGCCAGTAGCCGAGCGCCAGGCTGTCAGCGCGGATCCAGACCTCTTCGCCCACCAGTTTTACTTCGCGGCCGCCGAGCGGCAGGCCGACGCCCGGCCGCGCATCGGCGCGCTTGGCGCACACCGTGGAGGCCAGTTCGGTCAGCCCGTAGCCGCACCAGCAGCGGATCCCCGCCGCCTCCGCCCGTTCGGTCAGCTCCACCGGGATCATCGCGCCGCCGAGCAGCACCGCTTTCAACGTCATGCCCGTCAGGGGTTGCTCCAGCAGCCGCCAGAGCTGCGTCGGCACCAGCGAAGCATGCGTGCATCCCGCCAATGCCTCCGCCAGCGGCTGCATCTCGCGCACCGCCAATCGGGCGCCCGCCGCCAACCAGCGCCAGACGATGCCCTGGCCGGAGACGTGAAACAGCGGCAGTGACAACAGCCAGCAATCCTCACGTTGAAAATCCATCAACCGCAACACCCCGGCGGCGCTGGCCAGATGATTGGCGTAGCTGTGCGCCGCCGCTTTCGGCATGCCGCTGGAACCCGAGGTCAGCGTCAGCGTCGCCAGACGCTGCGCATCCCACGTCGGCAGGTCTGGCCAACGCGGCTCGGTCGAGGGCGGCGTCAACCGAATCACCTCTTCCGGCAACGCCGGCAACGAGTCCGGGCCGAAGACAAAGGTCATATCCAATTCCGGCAACAGCTGCGCCAACAGCGGCGTCGGCAAGGCGGGATTGAGCGGCAACAGGCGCGCGCCGCATTGCAGCAGCGCCAGATAGGCCAACAGCAACGGATAGCTGTTTTTGCCGCACAGCGCCACGCCGCAGCCCGGTTCTACGCCCTGATGCTGAAAGTCCGCCGCCAGTTCATCCACCTGGCTTTGCAACGCCAGCCAGCTCAGCGGCCGTTCGCCGAGCAACAGCGCCGTCGCCTGCGGCTGAAGGCGCGCCCAGTGCCGCCACGGCCAATCGCTTAACCGCGCCATAGACACTCCAGCGCCGAGACATCCAGCAGCGGCAACGCGCTGCCCGGCCACGGGCGCAGCACCTGCGCCTGCATCAACCCCAGCGTGTCCAGGCCCGGCACGGTGTCCGGCGTCAGCCAATGGGCAATGCGCGCCAGCTGGGTCAACCCCAGGCTGGACTCGATGCTGGAACTGATCACCGCCGTCAGCCCCGCCGCGTGCGCCTGCGCCACCAGCGCCTGGCAGCGCGTCAGACTGCCGACCAACGTCGGCTTGATCACGATGGCCGCCACGCCCGGCTCGGCCTGCACCACAAAGTCCGCCTCGAGCACGCTCTCATCCCAGGCGATGGCGATGCCGGTCGCCCGGGCGAAATCGCGCGATTCATCACGGGTCTTGCAGGGCTCTTCCAAAAAGGCGATGCGATCGCGCCACGCCGGGTTGACGTATTTGGCGAAGCCGTCGGCTTTGGCGCGGGTCCAACTGCGGTTGGCATCCAGCCGCAGCCGCAGATCCGGCAGCGCCTCCAGCAGCACGTTGACGATCATGCCGTCGCGCACCGCCTCATACAGCCCTACTTTCACCTTGGCGACTTTCTCGCCCGGCAAAGCGCTCAATGTCTCGAACAGCTCGTCCGGATCGCCGGTACACAGCGGCGCCTTGCGAAAATCCGCCTGCATCGGCAAGCGCTGCTCCAGCTCGGCCTGCGCACAGCTGAGCCCAAAGGCCACCGAGGGCAGCGCGCTGTCATCCGGTTCGTTGCCCGCCAACCAGGCCTGCAGCCAGCCCAACGCGGCCTGTTCGGCCTGCGCCAACGTTTCCCGACTGAATTCCGGCAGCGGCGCGATCTCGCCCCACCCCTCACGCTCGCCCTGGCACAGTTGCACCACCCATCCGTCACGCGTTTTCAACCGCTGATTGCGCAGCACCACGCCCGCCTCCATCGGCAGGCTGTAACGGTATAGCGCCGCGCTGCGGTTTGCTCCGCTCATTACGGGTTACGCTTGAATTTGCTGAAGTCCGGTTGGCGCTTCTCGTTGAACGCGTTGCGCCCTTCCTGCCCTTCGTCGGTCATGTAGAACAACATGGTGGCGTTGCCCGCCAGCTCCTGCAAACCGGCCTGGCCGTCGCAGTCGGCATTCAGCGCCGCCTTCAGGCAGCGCAGCGCCATCGGGCTGTTCTGCAGCATTTCGCGGCACCAGCGCACCGTCTCTTTTTCCAGATCGGCCAGCGGCACCACGGTATTGACCAGGCCCATGTCCAGCGCGGCGGCGGCGTCGTACTGACGGCACAGGAACCAGATTTCGCGCGCCTTCTTCTGGCCGACGATGCGCGCCATGTAAGACGCCCCCCAGCCGCCGTCAAACGAGCCCACTTTCGGGCCGGTCTGGCCGAAGATGGCGTTATCCGCCGCGATGGTCAGATCGCACATCATGTGCAGCACGTGGCCGCCGCCGATCGAATAGCCGGCCACCATCGCCACCACCGGTTTCGGGCAGGTGCGGATCTGGCGCTGAAAGTCCAGCACGTTGAGGTGATGTACGCCGCTGTCGTCGCGATAGCCGCCGTAGTCGCCGCGCACTTTCTGGTCGCCGCCGGAGCAGAAGGCCCTATCGCCGGCGCCGGTCAGAATAATGACGCCGATGCCGTCGTCGTAACGGGCGTTGGCCAGCGCGTCGATCATCTCTTTGACCGTTTGCGGACGAAACGCGTTGCGCACCTGCGGCCGGTTGATGGTGATTTTGGCGATGCCGTCGGCGGACTTGTGATACAGAATGTCTTCGAAATCGCCGGTGCAATCCTGCCAGGCGATGGCGGCATACAGGTGTTCTTCATTCGGATAAAGCATGTTCGGTTCCTTTAACCAGGGTTAACGAGAAAGGTCTGCAGCTCGGCGACGAAATCCTGCGGATTGGCCAGATGCGCGTTGTGGCCGGCCTGCGGCACGATGCGCAACGGCAACCCGGCGTCGCGCGCCAGCCGTTGAAATTTGGGGTCGTTCTCACCGCACAGCACCCGCAGCGGCACGGTCAGTTGGCGCAGCTGCGGCGCCAGATAGGGCTGCCGCCCGAGCGACGTGGCTTCGAGCATGTCGGCAATCGCCGGGCCGCTGTTGACCGAACGCGCGGCGATCAACGCCTGACGGTGCACATGGCTAAGCTCTTTGAACACCGGCTGCTGATACCAGTCCGCCAGCACCTCGGCGATCGGTTCACTGCGAAAACGCGCCGCCCACAGTGCATCCTGCTCGCAGCGATGGCGGCGCTGTTTTTCGTCCTCCAGCCCCGGATTGCCGCCCTCGACGATCACGCCTTGCAGCCCGGCATGGCGGCCGTGGCAAGCGTGATACATGGCGATGCGCCCGCCGAGCGAATAGCCCACCAGCCAATAACGTTCAATATTGCGCAGCTGCAGCGTAGCGGCGATTTGCGCGCTGATGTCGTCGAAGCCGCGGCAGGTCACCGCCACGGAATCGCCGTGGCCGGGCAGATCGATGGCCAGCGACGGCCATTCCGGGCAGCGCGCGGCGATCACCCGCCATTCGTTGTTGTTGCCGAGCAGGCCGTGCAGCCACACCAGCCACGGGCGGCCCGCTTCGCCCTGTTGCAAAATTCGCGTCGCCAGCATCATTGCACCGCCATCTGTTGCACCAGGTATTGCAGGCTTTCGGCTCCTGCGCTCGGTGGCACCTGCAGTTCTATCAGCGTGGCGCCGCCGCGCCGCCAGCCTTGCTCAACCGCCTGTTGCAGCTGGCTCCAGTTTTCCGGCCGCGCGTAGTCAAGCTGGAACATCGCCGCCGCGTGGCTGAACTCGACGTTCTGCGGCATGCAGTAAAAGCGTTGGCGCTCCTCGTCCGGCGTCGGCAACAGCGAGAAAATTTGGCCGCCGTTGTTATTGACGACGATCAGCACCGTCGGCGCCGAACCGTGGCGCAACAACGCCAGCGCATTGAGGTCATACAACGCGGAAAGGTCGCCCACCACCGCCAACGTCGGCCTCGCGGTGGCGCGCTGTACGCCAGCGGCGGTGGAAATCAGACCGTCGATGCCGCTGGCGCCGCGGTTGCTGAATACCGGGTAAGCGGCAGGCAGCGTCGTTAACGCGTCGATCAGTCGCACCACCAGGCTGTTGCCGAGAAACAGCTGGCCGTTCTCCGGCAGCAGCTCCGGCAGGCGGTGCGCCAGCTGCGCTTCGCCAAAGTTATCGTGCAGATGCGTGGACGCCGCCGTCAGCGCCTTATCCGCCAAGGCCGCCAGCCCGGCGGCCCACGGTGCGCGCGGTTGCGCCGGATGCTGCGCCAACCACTGCGCCACCCCGGCGCGCAAGCGCCGCCCCCGGTGCTGGGCCGGATCGAGCCGCCCCGGCAGCTCGTCGATAACCCAATACTCTTCCGGCCGGCACTGCGTCTGCCACTGCAGCAGGCGTTTGCCGGTCAAGCTGCCGCCGAACTGCACCACCAGCTGCGCGTCTTGCAACAGGCGCTGCGCCTGCGGATGGGCGAGCCATAAATCGGCGCAGGGCAGCGGTTGCCCGGTCTGCGACAGCACATCGCCGATCAGCGGCCAGCCCAGCGTCTCGGCCCAGTCGGCCAGCCGCGCGCCCTCTTCCGCGCTCATGCGGCCGGCCAGCACCACGCCGCGTTTTTGCCGCCAGAAGAACCAGTCCGGCTGCGGCGACGGCGCCGCACGCGTCTCGCTTTCCTGCAGCCACGGACGATCGCCCTGCCACCAGTCGCCCAGCGCGGCGGACCAATCGGCATACTGACGCTCATCGCCGCCGTACAGCGGTTCGGCGAACGGGCAGTTGATATGCAAAGCGCCATGCTGCAGGCGCGCCATCGCGCTGTCGACGCTGGAGGCCAGCCACGCGGCCGGAATATCCGGCGTCGGACGCGGCAGATCGATCGCCAACGTCGGGTGGCTGCTGTAGAGACCGTTTTGACGGATCGCCTGATTGGCGCCGCAGTCGATCAGTTCCGGCGGCCGATCGGCGGTGAGAAACACCAGCCGTTCACCGGTCAGGCCGGCTTCGATCAACGCGGGATAAAGGTTCGCCGCCGCGGTGCCGGACGTGACGATCACCGCCACCGGCTCATGCGCCGCCTTCGCCAGACCGAGCGCCAAATGGCCGAGCCCGCGCTCATCAAAATGGGTATGGCAGATAAACGATCGGTTGGCCGCAGCGGCCAGCGTCAGCGGCGTGGAGCGCGATCCCGGAGCGATACAAACATGCCGCACCCCATGGCGGGCCAGCGCCTCGAGCAGCACAGCCGCCCACCGGCGATTAAAAACACTTGTCGACATAGTTCGCTCACAAGTCAGTTAGCAGAGATCGTCTCCGGCGCAGCCGACGGACGCCGCGCCTGTAGTTACGCTCTGTATTATATGAGGTGTTATTTTCACGGCTTTTGCGCCAGCGCAAAAACGCCGTATATCCCTGAGTGTTTACACCAGATAATTATTTGATTTAGAACAAAAAATAAACAATTAAAACACAAATACTTTACACTTGCGGCGACGCCGGCTCAATCCGTCCATACAAAAACAAGGGAAATAGAGGCGCTCCAACGGCGGCTAGCGGGAAGTATAGGCGGGATAAGGGCAAGCGATCGGGGAAACGGCGGGATGAACGACACAGTCTGCAGAAAAGCACGAGGCGGCCTGCGCCGCCCCGATGACATGATTTATTTGCGGGCCAGCAGCAGCCCCAACACCAGCCCGACGGTGGCGCCGATGCCCACGCCGTGCCAGGGTTTGTCCCGCACGTAGTCGTCGGTGCGGTGCACCGCTTCTTTGGCGCGCGCATAGTAGGATTCGCCCGTGTTCGCCCAGCGCGCCTTGACCTCACTCAGCGCCTGCTCGGCGTGCGACTTGATGTCGATATAGGCCTGATCCGCACGATCGCCGGTGTATTGCAGCACTTCTTCCAGCGTCTCGGTCAGCATTCTCAGATCGTCATCCAGCGTAGTTTGCTCAGCATCCGTATGTCTTGCCATCGTGAGATCTCCGTGGTTGAAAAATTAAGCGTTCCTACACTATAGACAAGGATCACCGCCTGCGGCCATCGGACTTTTACCCTAAAACACCAATTGCACCTTGGCGGCCTGGCGTTTATCGCCGGCAAACGTCAGCGCCTGCGCCAACTGCCCGCTGGCGAATTCCGCCGACAGCAACGGCAGCGGATCGATCACGCCGTCGGCCAGCCAGGCCACCGCCAACGCGAACTCCGCCACGAAGCGGAACGATCCAAGCAGATTCAGTTCCTTGGCAATCAACAACATCAGCGGAAAATCGGGGAAGCTGCCGCCCATGCCCACCTGCACCACAGTGCCTTTGGCGCGGGTGAGCTCCAGGCAGCGCTGCAGCGACAGCGGATGTCCCGCCACTTCGAAGGCGACGTCGAAATAGCCCTTGCCCTGCTGATAGTCGCTAAAATCGTCGTCCGCAGCATGCAGGCACCGATTCGCCCCCATTTGCCTCGCGATCGCCAGGCAGCGCGGACTGAGATCGGCGCAGACAATCTCGGCGGCGCCCAGCGCTTTCAGCGCCGCCACCAGCAGACAGCCGATCGGGCCAACGCCGGACACGAAAATCTTTTTCCCCGTCACATCGCCGGGCTGCTTCGCCGCGTGGACAGCCACCGCCAGCGGTTCGGCGAACACCATCACCCTGTCGTCGCGATCGGCGGCGTAAGGAATGCACTGCGCGCTATCCACCACTTTGTATTGGGTAAAAGCGCCGTCGACGTGCGGAAAATACATCGCGCTGCCGAAAAAACGCATCTCGACGCATTGATTGCTTTGCTGCGCCAGACAGTATTTGCACTGCCCACAGGGTTTGCTGGAATTGAGCGCCACCTTCTGCCCGACCGGCAGCTGCGGCGAATCGCTGGCGACCACCTCACCGATCACCTCATGGCCCAGCACCATCGGCTGACGCACCTGAAAATTGCCGACCTTGCCTTCCTGGAAGTAATGCAGATCCGAGCCGCAGATGCCGCCGCGGCTGATTTTCACCAGCGTTCCCTGCCCCCGATAATCCACTTCTTGCGCGATCACCGCCACGTCTCGCTTGCCGTTGACCACGCAGGACTGGGTTTGAATTTTCATCTCCAGACTCCACGGAAAAAGGTTACACCGCCGCCGACATGCCGCCATCGACAAACAGCAGTTGCCCGTTGACGAAGGCGGAGGCGTCGGCGGCCAGGAACACCGCCGCACCGATCAGCTCCTGCGGATCGCCCCAGCGCGCGGCGGGCGTGCGTTGGGTCAGCCAGGCGGTGAAGGCCGGATCGTCGGCCAGCGCCTGCGTCATCTCGGTTTTGAAGTAGCCGGGGGCGATGCCGTTGACCTGAATATTGTAGCGCGCCAGCTCCACGCACATGCCGCGCGTGAGCATTTTCACCGCCCCTTTGGACGCCGCATAAGGGGTGATGGTGTCGCGGCCCAGCTCACTTTGCATCGAGCCGATGTTGACTATCTTGCCGCGCCGGCGCGGCACCATGTAACGCGCCACGGTCTGTGACACGATGAAGACCGCCTTCTGGTTGACGGCGATGATGTCGTCCCAGTCTTGCTCCGGAAACTCGGTGAACGGGTGGCGGCGCTGGATGCCGGCGTTGTTGATCAAAACGTCTATCGCGCCGATGTCCGCTTCGATACGGTCGATGGCGGCATGCACCGCCTGAGAGTCGGTGACGTCGAACGCCGCCGCCTCGGCGCGCAGCCCCTCTTCGCGCAAACGATCGGCGGCGTGCCGGGCATGTTCTTCGGTGGTGGCGTTGATCAGAATATGCGCGCCTTGCTGCGCCAGGCCGCGTGCCAGCAGAAAACCGATGCCGCGCGAGGCGCCGGTGATCAAGACGGTCTTGTTATCCAGTGAAAACAGATTGTTCATGGTGATTCCCGGCCATCAGGCCTCCAATCGGACAGGCCTCTATCTCAGCCGATTGTTACCGGTAAAAACGTGATGGAAATCACTGAAAATCATGTTACGAAACCCTGTTACCCTTAACGTGATCTCACGCAGGCAGCAAGAGGGGAAAAATCATCTATCCGATTGAAAAATGGCTATTTCCAATAGAAGTGCATTCATTTTTATCGCCAAATCGATGGGTTAACATACCGCTATCCCCCTTGCCGCGCCGCCCGTGAAGGCCACCGAATGAAACACCTCCGCGTTACGCGAAAGGACATCACACAATGGGCCGGCGTAACCCAAACGCCGGGTGACCAAACGCTGGTGGTGAACTGCCGTCTCTCACTCGGCGGCACCGTTTGAGCCGACATTCGGGCCAACCGGCGGCGTAGCGCGGGCTTTTTCGCTGCGCGCCGCCCACCACAGACCGCTGTTTTTCATCGCATAGCCGAATAGCAGCCCCACCAGCAGGGAAAGCGTCACCAGCGGCCAATCGCCGCCGCCGGCGAAGGTCGCGCAGGCACCGATAAAGGTGCCGGGCACGAACCCCAACCACTGCTGTTTGGCCTGAATGCACATCAGGAACGCCACGACGCCGGTCAGCAGATACCCCAGCAGATTCCACTGCGGGGCCAGTTCGCTGCCGCGGATGATCGCCATTGCCCAGAAGACGCCGCTGCAGCAGGTCAACGCGCTAATCAACAGCCCTTTCAGCCCGCCCTGCGGGCAGGCGAAATACGCCGTGCAGCCCAGAAAACCGGCCCAACCGATCAGCCCCAGGCTGACGGCAACCCAGCCCCAAACGCCGGAGAGGATCCCGGTAGTAACGGCAATGGCGAAAAGAACGTTCATAAAGTGACCCGCGGCAAAAATAAAGCGCGCAGTTTACCCGAAGCGAGTGATTTTTTCGTGACTAAAATCACGAAAAAAATGCAAATAAGGAAATGTAAATATCAAAAAATCAATGTGTATCACAAAAAAAAGCCAGCGTGACGAGCACGCTGGAATAACACAACACCAGGGAAATCACGATCTCAAATGAAATGCCTACATGCGACGCCTGTCGCCCCCTCCCGAACGCCGGTTTCAGCGTGGGAAGCCCGCACGCGTTACCATGACGCTCAACGTCAAACAAATCACGGCGCTGCTCAGGAATAACAAGTGGGTCGCCAAATGCAAATCGGCGTGGTCGATCACAACGCCCAACAGGATCGGCACCCAGTTAGCAATATAAGCGATCACGTAGAACAGGGAGATCAAACGCGCATGGCTGGCTTTCGGTGAAATCAGATTCACCAGCGTGGCGCTGCCGACGAAGATCGCGCCATAGGCGTAACCGGCGATCACCATGCCTGCGGCGGCCAGCGCCAGCGAATGGATCTGAATCGCCACGGCGAACACCCCGACCGACAAAGCCTGAGCCAGGCAACCGAACAACAGCGAATGGCGGGCGTTGATGCGACGACTCAAAATCTGGCTGATGCCGGCAATCACCAGATAGACGGCGACCACATAGCCAAAGACGCCACGGCTCTGCATATCCAACAGCTTTTCGGCGACGCTCGGCCCTATCGCCAGAATGCTGGCGGCAACCGCCCAACAAATGAACAACGCCCCGGCGCACAGGAAGAATTTGCCGCCGGTCGCGCGCAGGCCATCCGCCAGAGAGCTCTTCGCCACCGGCGCGTTATCCGCCGCTGCGCTATCGGCCTGCGCCGCCACCGCCTCTCGCGGCCAACGCAGCATCACGCCCAGTGCGGCGACGGCGGCGATGGCCATGATGATGATGAACGGCAATGACGTGGTATGAAAACCGGTTTGCAGGGCGACGCCGCTAAAGATCGGGCCCAGGGCCAATCCGGTGGTAAAGGACAGCGTCGCGATCAACGCCGCATTTTTTCCGCCGTCCTGCGGCCCGAAACGCACCAACGCGATATTCGCCGCACCGGTCAGGGCGCCGGTGCCGACGCCGGCCAGCAGCCGTGCCATAAACATCATGAAGAACGATGACGCCACCGAAAACAGCAGCGCGCCAAGCAACACCACCAACAGCGCCGGCACGATCATGCTGCGCAGGTCTTTTACTTTCCCCGCCATATTGCCTACGCCGAATAGCGAAATCAGCACGCCGGCGGCATAAGCGCCGTAGATGATCGTCAGGCTGACCGAGCTCAACGCCAGCTCATGTTGATAAAGCGGATAAAGCGGCGTCGGCGCGCTGCTGTTCAACAGCGCTGACATCAATGCCAACGCCAGAAACAGCAAGATAGCGAAATGCGATGTACCCGCCTTCGCTTTAGCCGTTTCTTCAACGGCGATACTTTCTGACATGTTCTACTCCCGAATCGATCAGGCATTCGCCCTAAATAAATGCGCCTTCCCGTAGGCCACGCGGCTTCAGGAAGCGCGCTTATCATAGCGTTGGGCTATCACGCCCAAAATAGCCAAGAATGCATCATCGTGATTCATTAATGCAGCATCGCAGCGTCAGGCATGCATTTCTGCAGCATGCGACGCCGCCAGGCGATGGCGCAACCGCCCAATGCCACGCCATACACTGCATGGTTGGCCAGGCTGGCGATCAGCAAAGCCGGATTTTTGCCGGCCATTCCCCAAAGCCCCAACCCCACCGAGGGATAAATGAAGCACAGCGAGATCAGCGAGCAGGCCAGGCCATACGTCAGCGCCCCGACGAACAGGCCGCCCCCGGACTTAATGCGCGGGCAGATCAGGCGATAGAACGGGATCGCCAGGCTAATGCCGGCAAAATAGTGCGCGCCGTAGCCCATCATCAGAGCCTCTGGCACATCGGGAATGTCGCCAGGCCGCAAAAACCAAAATTGCCCCTGCAGCCATTGATTCATCAGTTTGCCGATGAAGGCCAGGTTGAGCTTGCCGATGAGACCGACGCTGGAGGCGACACTGTTCACCCCATCCATCACCAACGTCGCCACCATGCCAAACAAGACCGCCATCGCCATGCCGCCAACCGGACGCATGTTCATTGTTTCGTTCCTTATCACGTTATGCCACCGCCGCCTGCTCGGACTTGGCCGAAGCACGCTTGCGCACCGCCAACGCGCCGGACAACACGATCAGCGCCATACCGGCGGCGGCGATATAAGACTGCTGTTCGCCAAATATCAGATAGCCAAGCAGCGTAGAGAAAATAATGGTGCTGTAAGAGAGAATGCTGACAATCACCGCATTGCCGCCCCCGTAGGCGCGAGTCATGGCGATCTGCCCCAGGCTGCCGAAGACGCCGATGGCGCAGACGCACAGCAGCATTGCGCCGTCCAGCAAGGAAAAGCCCAGTAACGCAGTCATCAGGCCGCCAACCAGCGTTCCCACCAGCGAGAAATAGAACACCACGCGCAGTTCCGGCTCTCCGCGCCGCACCAGCTTGCCGACGTTAAAGTAAGCCAGCGCGGTCAACAGACCGGCCGCCAGCCCGACCAGCGTGGCAACGTACTCCCCGTTGGGGGCGTCGGGGCGGAGCAATACCAAAATGCCGGCAAAGCCCAACAGCACGGAAAACAACAGCCGACCGGTCAGTTGCCCTCGGGTCGTGATAAACGCGATCGCCGACTGAAAGAGGGGATTGGTATAACCCAACGTGGTGGCGGTGGCGATCGGCAGATGTATCAGCGAATAAAAACCGCAGTACATCGCCGCATTGCCTATCGCCGCCCGCTTCATATGCAATCCGAGATGACGGGTGCGAAAACCGAGGCGCTGGATCTTGATCAGCGCCGCGACAATCAGCACATTGATGAGAGAACGATAAAAAATGATGTCGAAAAATCCGACCGTCGTCGACGCCAACTTGATGCAAGCACCCATCAGCGCAAAGAACCCGCTGGCGACGACCATCCACAAAGCTACCATGATCTTCTCTTATTAACGGCCTTTGGTCTGGGCCGTATCAACACTACCCGGCGGCTTTCACCGTCAACGGTTTATCGTCCGCGCAAGCGAAGAACACCAGCATTTCGGCGCCTTGCTCGCCGGAAAC
Organism: Serratia sp. 22278; assembly: GCF_052045405.1. Taxonomy (NCBI): domain Bacteria; kingdom Pseudomonadati; phylum Pseudomonadota; class Gammaproteobacteria; order Enterobacterales; family Yersiniaceae; genus Serratia; species Serratia sp. 22278. Next base: position 215,147 of record NZ_JBQEOW010000002.1, read on the forward strand.
GCCCTGGTGCACGATATCCACGGTATCGGTAAACGAATCCCCCTGCCGGAACGTGCGGCGTTCACCGGTTGTCCTGACGGTGAGCGAAACGCTGCCGCCGCTCATGTACACTGCGCTGATGCAAGGATGCGTATGCCAGGCCAGTACCTTGTTCGGCTCTACCGTCACCTTCAGCATGGTGATCTGCGGTGCGCCGGCGGGATACTGACGATATGCCGAGCCCTCCCACGCGCTGTCGGTCTTGAGCAACGTCGTTTTGACGATGCCTTCGCCATGCCCCTCGGCAGCCTGAACCGGCCCCTGAAATACTGCCAACAATGCCAAAATGCTCCACTTAACCATCTGATCGCTCCATGACTGCCGCGAGTAAAAATGCCAGGCGCCGCGCGCGGTGAACCTGGCGAGTTGAAAAAACAGCGTTGTGCTACAGTCCTTTGATGCGCTGCTCGTATTCTGCGATGCTCTCGGCGTAGTAGCGGTTAGGCGCCGCAAAGTTGCCCACCATCACTTCGATGAGGTACGGCCCCGGATGTTTCGCCGCGGCGTCGAGGGCTTCGTCCAGATCCTCCAGCGTCTCCGCCTTCGCGGAGGCGACCCCCAGGCTGTTGGCAAACGCTTTCCAGTCATGGCTGGGCAAGGCGGTATAGTCAGCGGAAATGCCGCGATTTTGCAGCGTGTCGATGTGCATGGCGCCGTGCGCGTTGTTGTTCATCACCACGAACACCACCTTCACGCCATAACGCGCGGCGGTCTGAATTTCGATGCCGTGCATCAGCATGCAACCGTCGCCTGTCACCACGACGCAATCCCGCTGCGGTGCCGCCAGCTTGATGCCGATGCCCGCGCAAATGGCCCACCCCATCGGCGCCAGGGAGCTGGAGGTGTGATAATCTCCCCGCCCGGCCGCCAGCCAGTGATGCGCCATGAAGATGCGGTGTGCGCCCGAATCGACCACGACGTTGGTATCCGGATTCATGCGGCTGCGAATGTGTTTAATCGCATCGCCGGGATACAGCCGGCTTTCGCCCTGGGCGATGCGCGCCTGCAACGTCGGCTGCGGCTGTTCCAGCGGCAGTGCGCGAACCCCTTCCAACCAGGCGTCACGCAAGTGAGCCGCGTCGCCAAGCCGCGCGTCCTCATCGCCAACCGCGGCCAACAAACAGTGCAACGTACCGCTCAGGCTGGAAAATATCTGCAGATCCGGCTGGTAATGCGAGCTCACTTTGTCGAAGTCTTCGTCGATCGCCACCAGCGTTTTATTGCCGTGCAGTCTCGGGTTCCAGTTCAGACTGTCGCGCTGGCTGAGATCGCAGCCCAGCACCAGCAGCACGTCGACGCCTTCACCGTTGAGGGTTTCTACCGCGCGGGCATGCCCGGCAAAACCGTAGACCCCTAATGCCAGGGCGTGCCCTTCGGGAAACGCGCCCTTGCCGGACAACGTCGTGGCGACAGGCAAGCGGTATTTTTCCGCTACCCGCAACAACAGCGCGGCATCCTGCGGATTGTTCATCCGGTTGCCCACCAGGCAGGCGACGTTGAGGCCGCGCAGCAGATAATCATGCAGCAGCTGTTCCACCGCTTGCACATCCACGGCCGCTTCACGGTGCTGTGGCACTCGCTCAGGCTGGTCGCGACGATCGCCGAACGCGGTTTTCTTCTGCATGTCGACCGGCACGCTCAGATAGGCGCGCCCTTTCCGCTGTGGGTTCAGACTGGAGAGGCTGCGGCGCAGCTCATGCTGCAAGGTCAGGTTGTTTTTCGTTTCTATCGCGGCGCAAAGCAACGGTTTGACGATGGTCAGCTCATCGATGCCGCTGTTGCTGCCGTCCTGAAAAGCGCCCTGCGCCTCGTGATAGGTGGCGATGCTGCCGGCCAGGTACAGCACGGGGATCTTATCGGCTTGCGCGGCGGCCATCGCCGGCAGGAAATTCATGGTGCCGGGGCCTGAAATGCCCAAGCAGACGCCAAACTTTCGGCTGGCGCGGGCATAGCCATCGGCCATAAATCCGCATGCGGTTTCATGGGCACCGACGATGCCGACAATCTCGGAACGGTCAATAGAAGTGATTAACGGGTAAACCAGTTTGCCGGGGACCAAAAAGATATGTTGAATGCCGCGCGCTGCAAGGCCTTGAATAATGATATCGGCGTTGTTGCGTTCCATCTTCTCGGCGCCTGGCGCCACGGTAACTCTGACTCCGTCCTCCGTCGCCAGCGCAACGGGGGGGCACAGCATCTCTGCGTGAGACTCCATTTTTTTATATCCAGTCATATCATCGTGAGCTAACTTGATTCAGAGTCGATCCCACTTGGCGGTCGCCCAGAAATAACGGGAACCGGCTCTTATTCGTATTGCTTATGCATTAGGGTAGCCTTGGTGTAAAATATGCGTCGGGTCGCAGCATAAGCGACGATAAGAATAAGCATTACCAGACAAAAATAAAGGTGCAAAACCGCTTCACGGTGATGCATTTATACATATCCTGAAACATTATAAATAATGATGATACGAAGCATTTTTTTCGGTCCCCACACCAGAATAAACACCGCATCACACCGCTTCCTTCCTCCTCCCGCCAGTCTGTACAGAGGAGGTGCGCAATGAACTGGGACGACGCCCGATTTTTTCTCGCCGTTGCGCGCTGCGGCACGCTACGCAAAGCCGCCAGCCAGCTGCATGTCGATCAGGCGACCGTCGGCCGACGGCTCTCCGCTTTCGAAGACGCGCTCGGCTCCAAGCTGTTTATCCGCACGCCGAAATCCTTCGCCCTCAGCCCGCTGGGGGAAGAAATGCTGGCGGACGTGATGAAGATGGAAAATGCGGTGCAGGCGATCAACCGTAAAGCCGCCAGCGGTGACGAAAGCCTGTGCGGCAACGTGCGCATCGCCACTACCGATACCTTGGCCGAAGCCTTCGTGATGCCGGCGCTGCAAGATCTGCGGGAACGCTATCCGGCCATCACCGTCACGCTGCTGACGGCGGTCAACATCGCCGATATTTCTTACCACGGCGCAGATCTGGCGATCCGCGGCGCCCGTCCCGATGACGATGAGCTAATCATCAAACGGTTAGCCACCATCGAAATGGGCCTGTATGCCACTCAGCACTATTTGGCGCGGCGCGGCATGCCGGTCAAGGGCGAGCAGTTGCGCGGCCACGATCTGCTGATGTTCCCGCGCGAGCTGGTGCCGCGCCACTGGAACAATTTCTGCGGCGAGGCTCTGCACGAGCCCAACGTCGTGCTGCAATGCAATTCGCAGCTACTGCTGCGTTCCGCCACTCGCAGCGGGCTGGGCATCGGCCTGCTCTCCGCTTTTTTGGCGGACAAAGACCCGGAGCTGGTGCGCCTGTTCCCGGAGAACAAAGACTGGGTGGATATCTGGCTGGTGTTGCACCCCGATTTGCAACGCGCCGCCCGCGTGCGGGCGGTGGTGCAGGCGCTGGAAACGTCGTTTAGCGCCCATTACGGCTGAGTGCCGTTTCGCCCATAAAAAAAGGCCGCCGAAGCGACCTTTTTACTGTCTGAAGCGTTATCAGAACGTCGGCTGCGCCATCTGCACCAGCGAAATCAGCGGCTGCGGATAAACACCCAACAGCAGCACCAGCGCGGCGGAGATCAGCACCACGACGCCACCGGCGGTCAACGCCCAGTTGTTCGGGGTGTCGCGCTGCAGCGATTCCGGCGCGCTGAGGAACAGGCTGACGGTCACGCGCAGGTAGTAGTACAGGCCGATGGCGCTGCCTACCACGACTGCGCCGGTCAGCCACCACAGGTGTGCGCTGACGCCCATCGCGATCACGAAGAACTTACCGATAAAGCCCAGCGTCATCGGAATACCGGCCAGCGACAGCATCATCACCGTCATCACCGCAGACAAGATTGGCTTATGCCAGAACAGGCCGCGGTAAGAGAACAGCGAATCCGCATCCGGGCCGCGGTATGGGCTGGACATCAGGCTGACCACGCCGAAGGCGCCCAGGCTGCTGAACAGGTAACCGGCCAGATAAACGCCGGCGGTTTCCAGCGACAGCTGATGGGTTTGCACCGCAATCAGCGCCACCAGCAGGTAGCCCAGGTGAGCGATCGACGAGTAACCCAGCAGACGCTTGATGTTGGTCTGGCTGATGGCCATCAGGTTGCCGAACAAGATAGAACAGAACGCGATGATCGACAGCACCAGGCGCAGCGCTTCGTTGTCGGCGGCCGGGGCATACAGGAACAGACGCATCACGACCGCGAAGATCGCGATCTTGCTGGCGGTCGCCAGGAAGGTCGAAACCGGCGCAGGCGCGCCCTGATACACGTCCGGCGTCCACAGTTGGAACGGCACCAGCGACAGCTTGAAGCCCAGACCGACGATCATCATGCCCATGCCGGCCAGGATCAGCGGCTGGTGCATCATGTTTTCCTGCAGGCTCTTGCCGAGGCCGGCCAGCGACAGATCGCCGGATTCGGCGTACAGCAGCGCCATGCCGAACAGCAAGAACGACGACGCGGCGGCGGACAGTAGCATGTACTTGATGGCGGCTTCCAGCGGGCGCTTCTGGCGATAGGCGTAGCCCACCAGGCCGAACAGCGGCAGCGAGATAAGCTCAATGCCGATGAACAGCGAAGCCAGATGGTTGGCGCTCGCCAGCAGGATGCCGCCCATGGCGGCGATCAGCACCAGCAGGTAGAACTCTTCGCGGTTATCCGGATAGCCGACCAGCCACGGATAGGCGAAGGTGCAGGTCGCCAGACTCGCCAGCAGCACCAGCCCGGTGTAGAACATCGAGTAGCCGTCAACCCGCAGCAGCGGGGTGACGTCCATTGGGCCTGCCTGGCCGACAAAGTACAGCGAAAGCAGCGCCAGGTTGAGACCGATCACGGTCAGGGTGGCGTTGATAAAGTGGTCGCGTCGCCACGCAATGCCTAGCATCACAACCACCACCGTCAATCCGACGATCAACAGCGGCAGCAGTGCGATCAGTTGTTGAGGAGTTATTGTCATGGCGAATTACGGCCTTGTTGTTGAAATTGCTGAAACTGACGAACCAAACCAGTGTTGCACGTTGCTCATCGCCGCGTTGGAAGTATCCAGAATCGGCTGCGGGTAAACCCCCAGCAGAACCAGCAACACCACCAGCAGCAGAATGATGAACAATTCGCGCGCGGTCATGCCCTGCAGCGGCTGGTCTGACTTAGGCGCACCGTAGTAAGCGCGCTGCATCATGATCAGCGAGTAAACCGAAGCGAACACCAGACCGAAGGTGGAGATCACGGTGATCACCGGCACCACCTGGTAGCTGCCGAACAGAATCATGAATTCGCCGACGAAGTTACCGGTACCCGGCATCCCCAGCGTAGCCACGGCGAAGAACAGCGACAGCGCAGGGATGAACTTGATACGCCCCCACAGGCCGCCCATCTGACGCATGTCACGGGTGTGCAGACGCTCATACAGCTGGCCGCAGATGATAAACATACCGGCGGCGGACAGACCGTGCGCGATCATCTGGATCACGGCGCCCTGGTAAGCCAGTTGGCTGCCGGTGTAGATGGCGATCAGCACGAAGCCCATGTGCGATACCGAGGTGTAGGCGATAAGACGCTTGATGTCGGTCTGCGCGAACGCCATCCAGGCGCCGTAGAAGATGCCGACCACGCCCAGCCACATGGCGATTGGCGCAAACTCGTGCGAAGCCTCAGGGAACAGCGGCAGGCTGAAACGCAACAGGCCATAGGCCGCGGTTTTCAGCAAGATGCCCGCCAGGTCGACGGAACCTGCGGTCGGCGCCTGGCTGTGCGCATCCGGCAACCAGCCGTGCAGCGGCACCACCGGCATTTTCACCGCGAAGGCGATGAAGAAGCCCAGCATCAGCAGATATTGCACATTGTGGGACATCGGCGTTTGCAGCAGGTCTTCGTAATCAAAGGTCCACACGCCGGTGGCGTTGTAGTGCACGAACACCAGGCCCAGGATCGCAATCAGCATCACCAGACCGCTGGCCTGGGTGTAGATGAAGAACTTGGTCGCCGCGGTGATGCGGGTTTTACCGTCCGACGCCTTGTGGCCCCACAGCGCGATCAGGAAGTACATCGGCACCAACATCATTTCCCAGAAGAAGAAGAACAGGAACATGTCGATGGCGAGGAACACGCCGATAACGCCGCCCAGGATCCACAGCAGGTTGAGGTGGAAGAAGCCCTGATATTTCTGGATTTCACGCCAGGAACAGAGGATCGCCAGCACGCCCAGCAGACCGGTCAACACCACCATCAGCAGCGACAGACCGTCCAGCGCCAGGTGGATGGAGATGCCGAAGCGCGGGATCCACGGCAGCAGGAATTCGCTCTGCCACTGCGGAATGCCTTTCGGCGTGGTCAATGTATAGCCGCCCTGCATCCACAGCTGCAGAGAGAGCGCCAACGTCAGCCCCATTGCGATCAGCGCTATCCAGCGCGGCACCTTAGTACCGAAGCGCTCAAGCTGCCAGCACAGCAGACCGCCGATAAAGGGGATAAGAATTAGCCAAGGTAATAGCATGGCGTTTTGTGTCCCTTATACGAATAATTTCAAACTTTGTACGTAGCGCCTGCCCGGCGCTACGCCCGAAAAATGCGTCTGTTTAAATTATTCAATTAAACCAAAATCAACAGAGCCAATACGACCACTGCACCCACACCCATAGACGCTATATACCAACGCACCTGGCCGTTCTCGCTCACCGTCAGACCGCGGTTCCCCCAGCGGGAGAAGACGGCCGGCAGGTTCATCAGCGAGTTCAGCGGATCGCGCTGCAGCAGCTTCGCAATGCCCAGGTACGGCTTGACGAACACTTTGTCATACAGCCAGTCGAAGCCCCAGGCATGGAACCACCAGGTCGAGAAGAAACGACCCGGCGCGCTGTTGGCGATGCTGTTGACCAGGCTGCGTTTGCCCAGCCACAGCGCGGCCGCCAGCAGAATGCCGACGATAGCCACCACGCCGGAGGTGATTTCCAGCGTCAGCACGCTGCCGTGCGCCAGTTCGGTCGTCTCCGGCAGCACGCCCTGCAACGGCGGCACGATCATCGCGCCGACGAAGGTGGACAGCACCAGCAGAACCAGCAGCGGCAGGTGGTGAGTGATGCCTTTACCGGCATGCGCTTTGATTTTCTCTTCGCCATGGAACACGATGAAAATCATTCGGAAGGTGTACAGCGAGGTCATGAACGCACCGACCAGGCCGGCAACCATCAGGTTGATGTGGCCGTTAGCCATCGCGCCCGCCAGGATCTCGTCCTTACTGAAGAAGCCGGCCGTGACCAGCGGCAACGCGGACAGCGCCGCGCCACCCACCAGGAAGCAGACGTACACCAGCGGGATGCTCTTGCGCAGACCGCCCATCTTGAAGATGTTTTGCTCGTGGTGGCAAGCCAGGATCACCGAACCGGACGACAGGAACAGCAGCGCCTTGAAGAACGCGTGGGTCATCAGGTGGAAGATCGCCGCGTCCCATGCCTGCACGCCCAGCGCCAGGAACATGTAACCGATCTGGCTCATGGTGGAGTAAGCGAGCACGCGCTTGATGTCGGTCTGCACCAGCGCGGCGAAGCCGGCCAGCAGCAGAGTGACCGCACCGACGATGCCCACCAGGTGCAGCACTTCCGGCGCCATCAGGAACAGGCCGTGCGTGCGGGCGATCAGATAGACGCCCGCGGTCACCATGGTCGCCGCGTGGATCAGTGCGGAAACCGGGGTTGGGCCCGCCATCGCGTCCGCCAACCAGGTTTGCAACGGCAGCTGCGCCGATTTACCGACCGCGCCGCCCAGCAGCATCAGGGTCGCCCAGGTGATGGCCGTATCGCCCACCGCCAGTTTCTGCGGCGCCAGGATCATCAGTTCGCGGATGTTCAGCGTGCCCAGCTCGTTGTAGAGGATGAACAGCGCGAACGCCAGGAACACGTCGCCCACGCGGGTGACGATAAAGGCTTTCATCGCCGCCGCGCCGTTGGCCGGATCTTTGTAGTAGAAACCGATCAACAGGTAGCTGCACAGGCCCACGCCTTCCCAACCCAGATACATCAGCAGCAGGTTGTCCGCCAGCACCAATACCACCATGCTGGCGATAAACAGGTTGGTGTAAGCGAAGAAGCGCGAATAGCCCTCTTCACCGCGCATGTACCAGGAAGCGAACATGTGGATGAAGAAGCCGACGCCGGTGACCACCGACAGCATGGTCAGCGACAGGCCGTCCAGCACCAGGGTCACGCCGATATTGAAGTTGCCGACGGCCATCCAGGTCCACAGGCTTTGCTCGAACAGCTGCACGCCGGCGGCTTTCTGGGCGAAGAAATCCATCGCCACATACACCGTGACCAGCGCAGCCAGGCCAATAGAACCCACGCCGACGGTGGCCGCCGTGTTTTCAGACCAACGACCGCGGGAAAATGCCAACAGCAGGAACCCGATCAGCGGTAGCAGAATTGTTAAATATAATAGGTTCATCCGCGCATCTCACTGACAGTATCAATATTCAGGGTATGACGACGACGGTAGAGCTGCAGCAGCAGCGCCAGGCCGATACTGGCCTCGGCTGCCGCCAGGCTGATCGCCAGGATGTACATCACCTGCCCGTCCGCCTGGCCCCAGTAGCTTCCCGCCACGATAAACGCCAACGCCGCAGCGTTGATCATCACTTCCAGGCTGATCAGCATAAACAGCAGGTTGCGGCGCACCAGCAGCCCGGTCAACCCGAGCACAAACAGGATAGCCGCCAGGATCAGGCCGTGTTGAAGAGGGATCATGCTTGCTCCTCCGATTTTCTTCTCGCCATTTCGCCACCCACCGGCGCGTTGCTCAGCACCTCGCCAGGCTTGTGCTCGCGGCCGATATGGAAGGCGACAACCAGACCCGCCAACAGCAGCATTGAAGCCAGCTCAACCGCCAGTACGTAAGGCCCGAACAGGCTGATGCCCACCGCCTTCGCGTCAACCATCTCACCGCTGATGCCCTGATCGGATACGCTGCGGATCGCAACGATCAATACCACCAGCAGCGCCAGCGACAGCAGGCCAGGCCCGATCCACACCGTCGGCTTCATCCAGTCGCGCTCTTGCTGCTGCACGTTGCCGAGGTTCAGCATCATCACCACGAACACGAACAGCACCATGATGGCGCCCGCATAAACGATGATTTCCAACGCGGCGGCAAAGTAGGCGCCGAGAGAGAAGAAGACTGCCGAGATCGCCAATAACGAGACGATCAGATACAGCAGCGCATGCACAGGGTTGGTATGGGTGATCACGCGAATCGTCGCGGCCACCGCAATCAAACCTGCCAGATAAAATGCAATTTCCATGCTTGCTGGCTCCTTAGGGCAACAGACCTTTGACGTCGATCGGTTTGGCTTCGTTTTCGGCTTCGCCTTTGGCTTTGCCGTCAATCGCCATACCGGCCATCCGGTAGAAGTTATATTCCGGATATTTACCCGGCCCCGAGATCAACAGATCCTCTTTTTCGTACACCAGATCCTGACGCTTGTACTCGCCCAGTTCGAAATCCGGCGTCAGCTGGATAGCGGTAGTTGGGCAAGCCTCTTCGCACAGGCCGCAGAAGATGCAGCGCGAGAAGTTGATGCGGAAGAACTCCGGATACCAACGGCCGTCTTTCTGTTCTGCCTTTTGCAGCGAGATACAGCCGACCGGGCAGGCAACCGCACACAGGTTACAGGCGACGCAGCGCTCTTCGCCGTCCGGATCGCGCGTCAGCACGATGCGGCCGCGGTAGCGCGGCGGCAGGTAAACCGGTTCTTCCGGATACATCTGGGTTTCGCGCTTGGCGAAGGCATGCATGCCAATCATCCAAATGCTGCGCACCTGGGTGCCGAAACCAACCACTAACTCTTTCAATGTCATGGTTTATTCACCCCTTATTGAGCGTTGTACAAAATGACCGCGGCGGTTGCCAGCAGGTTCAGCAGCGTCAGCGGCAGGCACACTTTCCAGCCGAAGGACATCACCTGGTCATAACGCGGACGCGGCAGCGCGGCGCGGATCAGGATGAACATCATCATGAAGAAGGCCGTTTTCAACGCGAACCAGATGAATGGCGGCAGGAACGGACCCTGCCAGCCGCCGAAGAACAACGTCACAATCAGGGCGGACACGGTGACGATACCGATGTATTCCCCCACGAAGAACAGACCGAACTTCATGCCGGAATATTCGATGTGGTAACCGTCAGCCAGTTCCTGCTCGGCTTCCGGCTGGTCAAACGGGTGACGGTGACACACCGCCACGCCGGCGATCGCGAAGGTCACGAAGCCGAAGAACTGCGGAATGACGTTCCAGACGTGCGCCTGAGATTCAACGATGGCCTGCATGTTGAATGAATCCGCCTGCATCACCACGCCCATCAGCGACAGGCCGATGAACACTTCGTAGCTCAGGGTTTGCGCGGAGGCACGCATCGCGCCCAACAGCGAGTATTTGTTGTTGCTCGACCATCCGGCGAACAGCACGGCGTACACCGCCAGGCCGGCCATCATCAGGAAGAACAGAATACCGATGTTGAGATCGGACACCGCCCAGGTCGGGCTGACCGGCACGATGGCAAATGCCAGCAACAGGGAAGTAAAGGCGATCATCGGCGCCAGGGTGAAGATCACCCGGTCGGAGAATCTCGGCACCCAGTCTTCCTTGAAGAACATTTTGATCATGTCGGCGACCAGCTGCAGCGAGCCGCCCCAGCCTACGCGGTTCGGTCCGTAGCGGTTCTGGAACAGGCCGAGCAGACGGCGTTCGCCGAAGCTCATGAACGCCCCGCACGCCACGACCACCAACAGGATCACGACCGCTTTAAGAATGGCGATCAAGATGTCGATCACCTCAGGGGTAAACCAGCTCATCGTGCCGCCTCCCGCAGATTGTCTACCTTAGCACCCACCAAGATCGGCGGGATCCCTGGCAAGCCGAGCGGCAAACCAACCTGGCCCTGGGTCAGGGTTTCACTCAGACGCACCGGCAGACGCAGGGTCTGGCCCGCGCAGTTGAACTCCACCAGGCTGCCCGCGTTGACGCCAAGCGTCGCCGCATCGGCCGGGTTGACCATCACGTAGGCTTCCGGCATGCGCTGCTGGATCACGTGAGAGCGCTGCGACATTTCATCGCTGCCGAACAGGTGGTAGTAAGGCGCGACACGCCAGCCGTCGTTCGGATTGAAGGCGGCTGGCACGCGGTCGAAGTAACCGAGGCTGCCCTCCCCCGCTTCGATCAGGCGCACGCCCGGATCGCCGTGGCGCAGTTTGCCGCCCACTTCGGCCTGGAACTTGTTCCATGCCTGCGGTGAGTTCCAGCCTGGCGCCCAGGCGAACGGGATCTGCTGACGATCGGCCAGCGGGCTGTTGTTCCCTTCCATCGAGAAGGCGAACATGGTGTCTTTATCCTGCGGCTGACGCGGCTCGTGCACGCTGATGTTGGCGCGCATGGCGGTACGGCCGCTGGAACGGTGCGGCGAACGCGCCAGCTTCTGACCGCGAATGCGGAACGTCGCGTCCGGCGCGGCATCGACGATGCCCTGCAGCTGCGGCAACGCGGCGACGCAAGCGGCGATCACGTCATCGAGCTGGGTCCAGTCCACGTGGCGGCTGGTGTAGGTGGAGTGCAGCGAGTGCATCCAGCGCCAGCTTTCCAGCATCACGGTGAACTGATTCTTCTTGGCGTCGTCGTAATAAGCCGGATCGTATACCTGGAAGAAGCGCTGCGCGCGGCCTTCCTGGTTGATCAGCGTGCCGTCGCTCTCGGCGAAGCTGGCCGAAGAGAGGATCAGGTTGGCTTTGTCCATGATCGCGGTGCGCTGGTGGTCGGCGACGATCAGGTTATTGACCTTGGCCAACGCCGCGTCCACCTGCGCCGCCGGCGCATGGCGATAGAGATCGTTTTCCATCACGATGGCGGTGTCGGCTGCGCCGCTCGCCAGCTGTTCCAGCGCCTGATCGAGCGAACCGCCGCCGATCATCGCCAGGCCCATGCTGTTGGCTGCGCCCGCCACGAAGGTGATGCCGACATCGGAACCGCGGCCCTTCAACGCTTTGGCGATGTTGGCCGCCGCTTCGATGATGGCTTCGCTGCCGGCGTTGCTGCCGGTCACGATCAGCGGTTTGCGTGCGCCGGTCAGCGCCTGCACGATGATATCGACTTTCTTGTTCAGGCCTTCTGCCAGATCGTTCACCGCCGGCGCGGCGTTATCCAGCGCGTGAGCGATGGCGAAGCCGAGGCGCGCCTGCTCGTCTACCGGCGCGCGGTAGTTCCAGGCGGCGATGTCATCCAGACGGGTGTTGTCGACGTTGGTGGTGAACAACGGATACTTGGCGTGTTGGCCGATATTCTGCACCGCCGCGATCTGCCAGTCGGCCACGCGTTGCGCCGCCGCCATCGCGCGGGCTTTGCCCTTGACGGCCTGACGCACGGACAGCGCGATGCGCGCGCCGGTTTGCGTCAGGTCTTCGCCCAGCACCAGCACCGCGTCGTAATCTTCGATCTCACGCAGCGCCGGCGTATGAACGCCGCCGTTCTTCAGCACGTTCAGCATCAGCGCCAGGCGTGATTGCTCCGCCTGAGCGATACCGGTGTAGTAGTTCTCGGCGCCGACCAGCTCGCGCAGTGCGAAGTTGCTTTCCAGGCTGGCGCGCGGGGAGCCGATGCCGATGGTTTTCTTCGCCTGACGCAGGATGTCCGCCGCGCCCTGCATCGCCTGCTCGGCGTTCAGGGTGATCCAGTCATCGCCGCGCAGCTGCTGCGGTTGACGCGGACGATCTTTCTGGTTGACGTAGCCGTAACCGAAACGGCCGCGGTCGCACAGGAAGTAGTGGTTCACGCTGCCGTTGTAACGGTTTTCGATACGGCGCAGCTCGCCATAGCGCTCGCCCGGGCTGGTATTACAGCCGATGCTGCACTGCTGGCAAATGCTCGGCGCGAACTGCATGTCCCATTTACGGTTGTAGCGTTCGGAGTGCGTTTTGTCGGTGAAGACGCCGGTCGGGCACACTTCCACCAGGTTGCCGGAGAACTCGCTTTCCAGCGTGCCGCTTTCCGGGCGACCAAAGTAGACGTTGTCGTGCGCGCCGTACACGCCGAAGTCGGTGCCGTCCGCATAGTCTTTGTAGTAACGCACGCAGCGATAGCAGGCGATGCAGCGGTTCATCTCGTGCGAGATAAACGGCCCCAGCTCCTGGTTGTTGTGGGTGCGCTTGGTGAAGCGGTAGCGACGGAAGCTGTGGCCGGTCATTACCGTCATATCCTGCAGGTGACAGTTACCGCCTTCCTCACAGACCGGGCAATCGTGCGGGTGGTTGGTCATCAACCACTCGACCACGCTTTCACGGAACTGCTTCGCTTCGCCGTCATCGATGGAGATGAAGGTGCCATCGGATGCCGGGGTCATACAGGACATCACCAAACGGCCGCGCGTATCTTCCGCGTTTTGGTATTGCTTTACCGCACATTGGCGGCAAGCGCCGACGCTTCCCAGCGCCGGATGCCAGCAAAAGTAAGGAATATCAAGGCCGAGGGAGAGACAAGCCTGCAGCAGGTTGTCCGCCCCGTCTACCTCATACTCTTTGCCGTCTACATGAATCGTAGCCATAGTCAGCATGCTTCCAAGTGGCCTGCCTTGCGGCAGGCGTTAATCAAAAATTCTGGCCGTGTTCGGGCGAGTCGGCTTACCAGCGTTGCTTCAGCAGATTGTTCGGCTGAATACCGCCAATCGCATGCGCGTTGCCGAAGTGCTGCACGGCGATACCCGCCTCGAACTCTTCACGGAAATATTTAATCGCGCTTTGCAGTGGCTCTACGGCACCTGGCGCGTGGGCGCAGAAGGTTTTGCCCGGGCCGAGGGAACGGCACAGCTGTTCGAGGGTTTCGATATCCCCCGGCTGCCCTTCGCCGTTTTCCAACGCGCGCAGGATCTTCACGCTCCACGGCAGGCCATCGCGGCAAGGCGTACACCAGCCGCAGGACTCGCGGGCGAAGAACTCTTCCAGGTTGCGCACCAGCGGCACCATGCCGATCTCGTGGTCAACCGCCATCGCCAACGCGGTGCCGAGACGGCTGCCGGCTTTGCCGATCGCGCCGTATTCCATCGGCAGATCGAGGTGATCGGCGGTCAGGAAGTCGGTGCCCGCGCCGCCCGGCTGCCAGGCTTTGAAACGCAGACCGTCGCGCATGCCGCCGGCGTAGTCTTCCAGGATTTCGCGCGCGGTGGTGCCGAACGGCAGTTCCCAGACGCCCGGATTTTTCACCCGGCCGGAGAAGCCCATCAGCTTGGTGCCTTTGTCTTCACTGCCGGAGATGCCGGTGTACCACTCTACGCCGTTCGCCAAAATGGCCGGCACGTTGCACAGCGTTTCGACGTTGTTGACGCAGGTCGGCTTGCCCCAGACGCCGGCGCTGGCCGGGAATGGCGGCTTGGAGCGCGGGTTGGCGCGGCGGCCTTCCAGCGAGTTGATCAGCGCGGTTTCTTCGCCGCAGATGTAACGGCCGGCGCCGGTGTGCACGATCAGCTCGAAATCAAATCCGGTGCCGAGAATGTTCTTGCCCAGATAGCCGGCTTCGGTGGCTTCCGCGATAGCGCGACGCAGGTGCGCCGCCGCTTCGATGTACTCGCCGCGCAGGAAGATATACCCGCGGTAGGCTTTCAGCGCGAACGCGGAGATCAGCATGCCTTCCACCAGCAGGTGCGGCAGCTGCTCCATCAGCAGGCGGTCTTTGTAAGTGCCCGGCTCCATCTCATCGGCGTTACACAGCAGGTAACGGATGTTCATGGATTCGTCCTTCGGCATCAGGCTCCACTTCAAACCGGTGGAGAAGCCCGCGCCGCCGCGGCCCTTCAGCCCGGAATCTTTCACCAGGCCGACGATCTCGTCCGGGGCCAGGCCTTTGAGGGCCTTCTCTGCGCCGGCATAGCCGTTTTTGCTGCGGTATTCGTCCAGCCACAGCGGCTGCTTGTCATCGCGCAGACGCCAGGTCAGCGGATGCGTTTCGGGAGTGCGTACAATGTGCTTGGTCATTGATACTGCTCCAGTAGCGTCTCGATATCTTCAGGCTTCAGCTGACTGTGAGTGTCCTCGTCAATCATCATGGTCGGCCCTTTATCGCAGTTGCCCAGACAGCAGGTCGGCAACAGCGTGAAGCGGCCATCAAAGGTGGTTTGACCCGGCTTGATGTTCAGCTTCTTCTCGATAGCGGCCTGAATGCCCTGGTAACCGGTGATGTGACAAACAACGCTGTCACAATAACGGATCACGTGACGTCCTACTGGCTGACGGAAAATCTGGCTGTAGAACGTGGCCACGCCTTCTACGTCGCTGGCGGGGATGCCCAGCACTTCCGCGATGGCGTAAATCGCACCGTCCGGAACCCAACCGCGCTGCTTCTGCACAATTTTCAGTGCTTCGATGGACGCGGCGCGCGGATCCTCGTAATGGTGCTTTTCGTGCTCGATCGCATCACGTTCTTCCGCGCTCAGTACAAATGCATCAACGCCGCTCTGAGGAGCGGCTGCGTTGATGGGCTCGAGCGCATCATTGACTGCGTGATTGTCTTTTTGATCATGCATAGTTAGCGGTCCACATCTGACATTACAAAATCGATACTACCCAGATAGACGATCAGGTCTGAAACCAGGCTGCCACGGATGACCGATGGGATCTGCTGCAAGTGCGCAAAGCTCGGCGTACGTACCCGGGTGCGATAGCTCATGGTGCTGCCGTCGCTGGTCAGGTAGTAGCTGTTGATCCCTTTGGTGGCTTCAATCATCTGGAATGATTCGTTGGCTGGCATCACCGGGCCCCAGGAAACCTGCAGGAAGTGGGTGATCAGCGTTTCAATGTGCTGCAGCGTGCGCTCTTTCGGCGGCGGCGTAGTCAGCGGGTGATCGGCCTTGAACGGGCCTTCCGGCATGTTGTTCAGGCACTGTTCGAGGATGCGCAGGCTCTGGCGCAGCTCTTCCACCTTCAGCATCACGCGGGTGTAGCAGTCGCTGGTGCCGTCGCCGACCGGCACTTCGAAGTCGAAGTTCTCGTAGCCGGAGTACGGACGCCATTTACGCACGTCGAACTCCACGCCGGTCGCGCGCAGGCCGGCGCCGGTCACGCCCCACTCCAGCGCTTCTTTGGCGTTGTAAGACGCGACGCCGATGGAGCGGCCTTTCAGGATACTGTTCTTCAGCGCCGCTTTCACGTAGGAGTCCAGACGCTTCGGCATCCAGTCGAGGAATTCACGCAGCAGGCGATCCCAGCCGCGCGGCAGATCGTGCGCGACGCCGCCGATGCGGAACCAGGCCGGGTGCATACGGAAACCGGTGATCGCTTCCACCAGATCGTAGATTTTCTGACGATCGGTAAAGGCGAAGAACACCGGGGTCATCGCGCCGACGTCCTGAATGAAGGTGGAGATGTACAGCAGATGGCTGTTGATGCGGAACAGCTCGGACAGCATCACGCGGATGGTGTCGACGCGCTCGGGCACCTTGATGCCGGCCAGCTTCTCGACCGCCAACACGTAAGGCATTTCGTTCACGCAGCCGCCGAGGTACTCGATGCGGTCGGTGTACGGGATGTAGCTGTGCCAGGATTGACGCTCGCCCATCTTCTCGGCGCCGCGGTGGTGATAGCCGATATCCGGCACGCAGTCGACGATCTCTTCGCCGTCCAGCTGCAGAATGATGCGGAACGCACCGTGCGCGGACGGGTGGTTCGGGCCGAGGTTGAGGAACATGAAGTCTTCGTTCTCGGTGCCGCGCTTCATGCCCCAGTCTTCCGGCTTGAAGGTCAGCGCTTCCATTTCCAGATCTTCTTTCTGCTTGGTCAGCACGAAAGGATCGAATTCAGTGGCGCGCGCCGGGTAGTCCTTGCGCAGCGGGTGCCCTTCCCAGGTCTGCGGCATCATGATGCGCGACAGGTGCGGGTGGCCGTCGAAGGTGATGCCGAACATTTCCCAGGTTTCGCGCTCGTACCAGTTGGCGTTCGGGAACACCTTGGTCGCCGTCGGCACGTGCAGGTCTTTTTCAGACAGCGCCACCTTCAGCATGATGTCGCGGTTGCGCTCGATGGAGATCAGATGGTAGAAAACGGAGAAATCCGCAGCGGGCAGGCCGTCGCGGTGGGTGCGAAGGCGTTCATCCACGCCATGCAGATCGAACAGCATGACATACGGCTTCGGCTGTTTTCTCAGGAACGTCATTACTTCCAGTAACTGGTCAGGTTTAACCCATACCACGGGCATGCCGGTACGAGTGGCCTGAACAGTAAAGGCTTCCGGCCCAAAACGGTTGCGCAGTTCGCCGATCACCGGGTCGTCAAGGTGATCTCGGGTCTGCCAGGCAGGCAAGGCGTCGTGCGTCGTCAAATCTGTCATAATTTTTTTTCACCACACTAAAGGGTTATTCGCCGCAAGTTTCACTTTTCGCTGTGTTAACCAATAGCGCACTAAGATGGACGTTAAATGAACGTCTTAAATCTCGTCAGGCGTCCGGAGGTTGGTCACCGCGATGCGCTCGCCGTGTTTACGCTCTCTTTCAGACTGCATATTGGCGCGGTAAACGCCCTGATCGCCGACAACCCACGACAGCGGGCGACGTTCTTTGCCGATGGATTCCTGCAGCAGCATCAGCGCTTGCATGTAGGCTTCCGGACGCGGTGGGCAGCCGGGAATGTACACGTCGACCGGCAGGAACTTGTCCACGCCCTGCACCACGGAATAGATGTCGTACATGCCGCCGGAGTTGGCGCAGGCGCCCATCGAGATCACCCACTTAGGCTCCAGCATCTGCTCGTACAGGCGCTGGATGACCGGGGCCATTTTGGTGAAGCAGGTCCCGGCTACCACCATCAGGTCAGCCTGACGCGGGGAGGCGCGCAACACTTCCGCACCGAAACGCGCCACGTCGTGAACGGCGGTAAACGACGTCACCATCTCCACGTAACAGCACGAAAGGCCGAAGTTATACGGCCAAATAGAGTTTTTACGCCCCCAGTTCACCATGTCATGCAGCGCATGTTCGAGTTTACCCATGTAAACCGTGCGGTGAACCTGTTGTTCCAGGGGATCGGCGACGATCTCCTGTTTTTGCAGGGGATAACGGTCGTTCTCACCGTTCGGGTCTATGCGGGTGAGCGTATAGTCCATCTTAATGCCTCGCTGTTACTGCGGATGACTGTTGGTGTTAGTGATCGTGCTCGGTTTGCTGCGGCGTTGGGAACGCGCCGGAGTCCAATCCAACGCGCCGATGCGCACCAGATAAACCAGACCGGCCAATAGCACCAAAATGAAAATGGCGGCTTCGATAAAGCCCACCCAGCCGCTCTCGCGAATCGAGACCGACCAGGCATACAGGTATAAGGCTTCAACGTCGAAAATAACGAAGAACATGGCCACCAGGTAGAACTTGGCGGACAAGCGCATGCGCGCCGTGCCGACCGAGTCGATGCCTGATTCAAACGGGGTGTGTTTGGCGCGCGCCCGGGCTCTCCCGCCCAAGAAGAACGCACCCAGCAGCATTAAGCCGCAAAGCCCGATAGCCACGACGAGAAATACGGCGAGCGCCCAGTGATGAGCGATAACTTCAGTGGTTGTTGACATACTCTATGCTTACTCATCAAAAGTGGCGTCGATCGCACTGCTCTTGTCACCGGCAGTTAGTGCGCCACATCGATTTAAGGGAAGGATAAATAACCACACAAACAAACTGCTTTTACAGCGAGTTAGGCAGCGTTTTTCTGTGGGCTTTTTACTCCTTTCTATAACCTTTTGTCAACTTTGACAAAAGTATCTACACACTAGTTTACATACGTATCATTTGATTAACATTTGATGCGCCAGGGACAGGCTAAATCGTGTCAGTTAATTTTTGTGTAGAAACAGATAGATATAAACCAACATGCACATTTCAGTTTTACTATACCATTGTCTCAGGAATTCCCTGTTCTTCCACTCACTACCTAGGGGTATTTTTTTGATCCAGGACACGTTTTCAGCATAAATCCTCAAAAAAAGTGTGGCCCTTTAACAATTTTCCTCAAATTAAGCCGCAAAAACGACCGCCATAAGCTAACAAAATAACCATGCTATTACCATGCCTTTAACTCATTCAATCTTATTGTGCAAAAAACGAACCCAGCATCTTAAATCCGGTCAAACTCTCTTTTCAGCAACGCTTAAAAGTTAATAAAACAGACGACTCATAACAAAATCATACTTAAACCTCTATAACAGTAGAAATCATCAAAAAACGGCCAAAAAAAACCTCCGCCGAAGCAGAGGTTTTTCATCAGATATCACGCCGCGGCGTTATTCTTCTTCGTCCACCAGGCTGGCATCATCCTGATCGCTCTGGAGACCGGCTTCCGCGCCGTTGAAGCCATAGCTGTCATCGCCGCCCTGCATCGCGCTGAAGATGGCCATGGCCAGTTCGTTGCTGCACTGCGCGTTTTTGCACAGCACATACTGGGTATCCGGCAGCGGCGGCAAACCTTCCACCGCGCCCAGCACCCGCAGATCGGGGCTCATCATCTCGATCGGCCGCGCGGTCACGCCCAGGCCGGCCTTACAGGCCGCCCGCACCGCGGACAGCGTGGAGGCGACGTAGGCGATACGCCACGGGATACCGGCTTCGTCCAACTGTTTGATCGCCAACGCGCGGAACGGGCTTGGTTCATCCATCACCACCAGCGGGATAGGTTCGCCGGCCTGATAGTGATAATCGGCAGCGCAGTACCACAGCGTCGGCGACGTGCGCAGCACGATGTGCGGGTGCCCGGCCGGATCGGCCGTGGTCACCGCCAGATCGATCTCCCCCTCTTCCAGCAGATCGACCATCGTCGTGCTGCGCTTTACGCGCACATCAATGGCCAGCTTCGGATAAATGGCGGTCACGCGGTTCAACAAGAAAGGCAGAATGGTATCGGCGGTGTCGTCGGAAGCGCCGATGGTCAGAACACCTTTAATATTGTTGTACATCAGCGAGGTACAGGCTTCGTCGTTAAAGCGCAGGATCTTCCTGGCATAACCGAGAAGCTGAATACCATGCTCAGTCAGGAGTTTGTTGCGCCCATGGCGGGCAAACAGTTCTTTGCCGACCAGTTGCTCTAATCGCTGCATTTGTTGGCTGACGGCTGATTGCGTACGGCAAACGGCAACAGCCGCCGCCGCGAAGGTATTCAAATCAGCAACCGCAACAAAGGTTCTTAGCAGATCGAGGTCGAGATTAAGTATCGGACGATTTGCAGTTGTCATAGTGTATTCTTCACTTTTTTAAATTCTAATTTACGAACTACTACCCTGGTGTGTTTCTCAGACGCCGTTGAAAAGGACGGAGCCTGTTATGACAGTACCCCACTCATAAGTGGAGGGCAAAAAAATTACTTATGATTCGTTACCTCTATCGCTTTTTAAAATGCGATCTATCGATGGTGCTTATAGAACGCGGGGGACTGAATACCGGTGGGAAGGGAAAACCCCCACCGAACCTGAGATTTTACTCATTGATACTGCCTAATTTCCACTCCATTCGTGCTACTGAGAATCCTTATCAACCGGCGTTCAGGCTGCATTACAGAGTAAGAAAAATAAATAATTAACGGCACCAACGTCGTGTTATCACTCAATGAATTTAATAAATTCAATCAGTAAGATTTTTACTTTAAATAATAATCCTATAACCACATAAACAATGCTTAAGCTGAAATATAAAGTAAAGCTAATGTAAATATGCCATTTTTTTAGTGTGGTGCGCTAACCGGCAACCCGCTATCAGACAACTCCGGTATTATCGTTCCTTTACAGTTTATTGAAGCCTATTCTCACTTTCGGCTTATCAGTTCACTGCTGCCGGCCGCGATCGCCGACACGTCTCGTTTATCGACACGTGATTTTACAGAACAAAACCCTAGTAAAATTATAGTTCATGAAATTATGAACCACAAAATAACTTTACCTTTGCTTATCATAACTAAAATCCCCCGTTACGACATGCATTTGCACCAAAGGCGTGCAAAACCCTTCAAAAGCAACTACGCCAGGAGTACATTGGGCGGGTTGCGGCGTCCCACGGTAGGAGCGCCCCTATCCCAGCAAAAGGCTCAACTTTTTATGTCCCCCATTGAGAAATCCAGCAAACTGGACAACGTCTGCTATGACATTCGCGGCCCGGTGCTTAAAGAAGCTAAACGTCTTGAAGAAGAAGGCAACAAAGTCCTGAAACTGAACATCGGCAACCCTGCCCCGTTCGGTTTCGACGCCCCGGACGAAATCCTGGTCGACGTGATCCGCAATCTGCCCACGGCGCAAGGCTACTCCGACTCCAAGGGCCTCTTCTCGGCGCGTAAAGCGATCATGCAGCACTATCAGGCGCGCAACATGCGTGACGTGACCGTTGAGGATATCTACATTGGCAACGGCGTCTCGGAGCTGATCGTTCAATCCATGCAGGCGCTGCTCAACAGCGGCGACGAAATGCTGGTGCCGGCGCCGGACTACCCGTTGTGGACCGCCGCGGTCTCGCTGTCCGGCGGCAAAGCCGTGCACTATCTGTGCGATGAGCAGGCCGGCTGGTTCCCGGATCTGGACGACATCATCAGCAAGATCACCCCGCGCACCCGCGGCATCGTGATCATCAACCCGAACAACCCAACCGGCGCGGTCTACAGCAAAGCGCTGCTGGAACAGATCGTCGAGATCGCCCGTCAACACAACCTGATCATCTTCGCCGACGAGATCTACGACAAGATCCTGTATGACGAAGCGGAGCATCATTCGATCGCTGCGCTGGCACCGGATCTGCTGACTGTGACCTTCAACGGCCTGTCGAAAACCTACCGCGTGGCGGGCTTCCGCCAGGGCTGGATGGTGCTGAACGGGCCGAAGAAGCACGCCAAAGGCTATATCGAAGGGCTGGAGATGCTGGCTTCGATGCGCCTGTGCGCCAACGTGCCGATGCAGCACGCCATTCAGACCGCGCTGGGCGGTTATCAAAGCATCAGCGAATTCATTCAGCCCGGCGGCCGTCTGTACGAACAGCGCAACCGCACCTGGGAACTGCTCAATGACATTCCGGGCGTCTCATGCGTGAAGCCGCAGGGCGCGCTGTACATGTTCCCGCGCATCGATGCCAAACGCTTCAATATCCATGACGACCAGAAGCTGGTGCTGGATCTGTTGCTGCAGGAAAAAGTGCTGCTGGTGCAGGGGACCGCATTCAACTGGCCCTATCCGGATCATGTGCGCATCGTCACCCTGCCGCGCGTAGACGAGCTGGAAATGGCGGTCGGCAAGCTGGGCCGCTTCCTTGAAGGCTACCATCAGTAATCGCCTGGGGCGCAGCGCCTTGCTGCGCCCTTCTCTCATTGCCCGGTTGCAAAATTCGCCGTCACTGCTTCACAATGGGGGCCTCACTTGCCGTTAAAGAGAGCACCATGAGCCAGAGCCATTTCTTCGCCCATCTGTCCCGCTTGAAACTGATCAACCGCTGGCCACTGATGCGCAACGTGCGCACCGAGAACGTCTCCGAACACAGTCTGCAGGTGGCTTTTGTCGCCCACGCGTTGGCGGTGATCAAGAACCGCAAGTTCAACGGCAATCTCAACGCCGACCGGGTTGCGCTGCTGGCGATGTATCACGACGCCAGCGAAGTGATCACCGGCGACATGCCGACGCCGATCAAGTACTACAATCCGCAGATCTCCCACGAGTACAAGAAGATCGAAAAGATCGCCCAGCAAAAGCTGCTGGACATGATCCCCGCGGAACTGCGCAACGATTTCCGCACCATTCTCGATGAGCACTATTACAGCGAAGATGAAAAGCAGGTGGTAAAGCAGGCGGACGCATTATGCGCCTACCTGAAATGCCTGGAGGAGCTGTCTGCCGGTAACAACGAATTTACCCTGGCCAAGGCGCGGCTGGATAAAACCCTGGAACAGCGCCGCAGCCCGGAAATGGACTACTTCATGGAAGTGTTCATTCCCAGTTTCAGTCTGTCATTGGACGAAATCAGCCTCGACAGCTCGCTGTAACCCCGCCGGCGCAGCCTCGTTGCGCCGTTAAAAATCGTAGAGCCACGGCACCACAATCACGCTGACCGCCATCACCAACAGGGTGAACGGCACGCCGAGCCGCACGAAATCGCCGAACTTGTAATTGCCCGGCCCCAGCACCAGCGTATTGACCGGTGAAGAAACCGGCGTCATAAAGGCGGCGGACGCGGCGACGGCGATAATCATCGCGAACGGGTATGGCGATACCCCCATTTCGCGCGCGGCGGCGATGGCGATCGGCGCCATCAGCACTGCCGTCGCGGTATTGGAAATAAACAGGCCGATGGTGGCGCACAAGACGAACAGGCACAGCAGCATCACGCGCGGCCCCGCGCCGCCGGCGATGTCCATCAGCCCGCTGACGATCAGATCCACCCCGCCGGTCTTTTGCAGCGCCTGCGCGAACGGCATCATGCCGACGATCAAAATAATGCTCGGCCAATGGATCGATTTATAGGCGCTCTCCATATCGATGCAGCGGAACTTGCCCATCAGCAAACAGGCGATCAGCGCCGCGATCGGGTTGGGGATTTCGTCGGTCAGCATCATCGCCACCATCAGCGCCAGGCAAAACAGCGCATGCGGCGCCTGCGTGATGGCCGGCGCCACTTCGTCCACCTCGGCCGGCAGATTGAGCACGATAAAGTCGTGGGTTTTGGCCTGCAGCTGACGAATCGCCTTCCAATCGCCGATCACCAGCAAGATGTCGCCCAGTTCCAGCGGCTCGTCCACCAACTTGCCGCCCAGCGTCTCGCCGTGGCGGCGGATGCCCACCACGTTCAGATCGTAACGGCTGCGGAACGCCGCTTCGCGCAGGCTTTTGCCCAGCAGCGCCGAGTCCGGGATCAGCGACACCTCCGCCATGCCGACGTTGCGCGACTGTTCCGAGAAGTAATCGCCGCGCAGCACCATCGGCTCCAGCCGCTGCTCGCCGCAGAATTCGCGCAGATCGACCTGGCTGTCCGACATGTCGATCAAGAGGACGTCGCCCTCGCGCAGTTCGGTGTTGCCGGAGGCGCTGACCATCACCCGCCGGAAGCGTTTCCAGCGCTCGATGCCCACCACGTTGGCGCCATAGCGCGCGCGCAGGTGCAGCTCGTCCAGCGAACGCCCGATCAGCGGCGAAGCGCTACGGACAGCCAACCGCCGCGCGCGGCCGGTCAGCTTGTAATCGCGGATCAGGTCACGGAAGGTGCGGCGCTGCCAGTCGTCGCCGGCTTTGCCCGTGTCGCCGCTGCCCAGCCAACGCCGGGCAATCAGCATGTAACCGACGCCCAGCGCCAGCACCGCCAGGCCAATGGGCGTCACGCTGAAGAAACCGAAACCATGGATGCCTTCACGCACCAGTTCGCTGTTGACCACCATGTTGGGCGGCGTGGCCACCAGCGTCATCATGCCGCTGATCAGCCCGGCGAAGCTGAGCGGCATCATCAGCCGCCCCGGCGCGATCTTCATTCTCGCCGTCACGCTGAGCACCACCGGGATAAAGATCGCCACCACGCCGGTCGAGCTCATAAATGCCCCCAATCCGGCGACCGTCACCATCAGCAGCATCAACATTTTGGTTTCGCTGCTGCCGGCCACTTTCACCAGCCAGTCGCCCACCTGATAAGCCACGCCGGTGCGCACCAGCCCTTCGCCGATCACGAACAGCGCGGCGATCAAAATCACATTGGGATCGCTGAAACCGACCGTCGCCTCCTGCAAGCTGAGCGTGCCGCTCAGCACGAAAGCGATGATCACCAACAGCGCCACCACGTCCATCCGCAGCTTGTTGGTGGTAAACAGCACGATGGCAATCAGCAGTAAACTCAGCACCCACAGTAATTCGCTGTTCAAAACGGCCTCATCCGGCAAATGTCCAAGGGTCTAAAAAATAGCATAAAAAAACCCCGCCGAAGCGGGGTCTAATCAATTAGGGTGAAGATCATGCCGCTTAAACTAGCCGGCGAACGATCGCGCCCTGCGCCGTTTTATCGACGGCGATCTGCGCCAGCGAATCCAGCCGCAGGTCGACCTGCTCCAGCTTCGGCGCATCGGCCGGGGCGTTGACCGCAATCACCTGGCAACCCGCCGCCAGGCCGGAGAGAATGCCGGCCGGCGCGTCTTCGACCACTACGCACTCGTGCGGCGCCAGCCCCAGGCGCTCGGCGCCCAGCAGATAGGCGTCGGGCTGCGGCTTGCCATGTTTAACCTGCTCGGCGGTGATGAACACCGCCGGCTGCGGTAAACCGCCGGCCTGGCGGCGAGCGCCGGCCACCGGCACCGAACCGGAGGTGACGATCGCCCAAGGGATGCCGAGCGCGTTCAGGCGCTCCAGCAACGCAATCGCGCCCGGCAGCGCGCGAACGCCATCGGTATCCTGCGCTTCCACCTGCTCCAGCAATTGGAATTCGCGCTGAATTTCCGCTTCGCTTTCGCCCGGCATAAAATGGCGCAGAGAAGTAATGGCCTGTTTACCGTGAATGAAGTCCAGCACCGCTTGCGGGTCGACGCCGCGGCGCTCGGCCCAGTGCGTCCAGGCGCGCTCTACCGCCGGCAGCGAATCCACCAGGGTGCCATCAAGATCGAACAGAAAACCCTTACACTCCACAGAAAACCTCTTCTTAATCAAGCATTGATGATTTGCGCTATCTCAACGGCGCTCAAGTGATACTGGCGCGGACAGGCCAACCAGATCGCCAGCATACGCTGGTATTTTTCCCACATTTTGGTCTGGGCGTTAAAACCGTGGCTGCCGGAATCAAAGTGAGTATAACGCCCCTCGGTGCTGACCAGGAAACGCACGTAACTCAGGTAGCGCGCCTCGGTCGCGGCGTCGAAGCCGAGAAACGCCAGGCGGCGCTCGTCCAGATCCTGCTTCTCTTTCAGGTTGCCCCAGGAAACCTGCAGCGCATGATGCATTTCCATCACGTTGATGATGGTGCGGCACACCTCTTCGCTCAGTTCGCCGAAGTCGCGATCCAGCTCGCGCATTTGCAAACCGAAGCCGCGTTCGACGATGGTTTGCAACCGGCGATAACGATCGCCGTTGTCCGGATCGAGCAAGGTCATCATCTTGTACTGATTCGACAGGATCAGCCGCTGGGCGTTGGTCATTTCCATCAGGATTTCCTCATTTCTGTGTGATGGCGGGAGCATCGCACAGCGCAAGAACGCAGGAAATCACAACTCGACCGTTCTTTGATTTAAACCGGGGTTATTGGCGCTTAGACGAAAAAGGCCGCACAACGCGGCCTTTTTTCATTTACAGATCGTCGAGGAAGGTTTTGTCCAGCTGCTTGAAGGCGCGCTTGAGCAAATCAGCCAACGTCTGATAGGTCGGCGTGCCTTCGAGCGGCGCCACCGCCTGTCCGGCTTCCGTCAGCTTGTTGCGCACCTCATGGAACCATTGCAGCAGCGTCGGCGGCAGCGGCGTGACCGAACGGCGCCCCAGCCACCACAAGCCCTGCATCGGCAGGCTGCAGGCGAACAGCGCGGTGGCGATCGCCGGGCCCAGTTGGCCGCCGAGCGCGATCTGCCAGGTCAGCGTGAAAATCGCCAACGGCGGCATGAAACGGATAGCGAAACGGGTGGCACGCGCAACGCGGTTCTCCGGAAAGACCGGTGCCAGACGTTTGTCTGACGGCCAGGTTTTCATATAATGCTGCCCGCGCTGGAAGACCTGAAACCAGCTTACGGAACCGGACGGTTTGCTCGTCATTGCGTACCTCAACGTCACGTAAAGAAACTAAAAGCGTGCTGCCAGAGCCCATACTAAAAAATTTGAAGCTTTAAATTTATTTTGTGTTTGCACCGGGCTATCGGTATCCTAAGCCGGCCTTGTGGCCGGTAGAAGATGACGTAAATTTTGTCAACTTTTAGCCCTATAAAAATCAAGATTATTTAAACCGCAGAGAAATCATCGGTTTTTCCATCATCCTGTGATTTGTGCACTTCACATGATGTTAATCATAAATGTCATCGGCACTATGCGCTACGCTTGTTGTCTGATTGACGATTAATTCACCACGTGTGTTCGATTTTCTTTTAACAACACGACTATTTAAGTAGGTACTTCCATGTCGAGTAAGCTAGTACTGGTTCTTAACTGCGGCAGTTCTTCTCTGAAATTCGCCATCATCGATGCCGTTAACGGCGACGAATTCCTCTCCGGTTTGGCCGAGTGTTTCCACCTGCCTGAAGCTCGCATCAAGTGGAAAATGGACGGCGCCAAACACGAAGCTGCCCTGGGGGCCGGCGCTGCACACAGCGAAGCGCTGAACTTCATTGTTAATACTATTCTGGCACAAAAACCAGAGCTTTCCGCGCAGCTGACCGCTATCGGCCACCGCATCGTGCACGGCGGCGAGAAGTTCACCGCCTCCGCCGTGATCAACGACGAAGTTCTGCAGGGTATCAAAGATTCCGTGCCGTTTGCACCACTGCACAACCCAGCTCACCTGATCGGCATCGCGGAAGCGCTGAAATCCTTCCCTCACCTGGCTGACAAGAACGTTGCCGTGTTCGACACCGCGTTCCACCAGACCATGCCGGAAGAATCTTACCTGTACGCCCTGCCGTACAGCCTGTACCGCGACCATGGCGTTCGCCGCTACGGCGCACACGGCACCAGCCACTTCTACGTGACTCAGGAAGCCGCGAAGATGCTGAACAAGCCGGTGGAAGAAGTGAACGTGATCACTTGCCACCTGGGCAACGGCGGTTCCGTCACCGCAGTGCGCAACGGCCAGTGCGTTGACACCTCCATGGGTCTGACCCCGCTGGAAGGCCTGGTAATGGGCACCCGCAGCGGTGACATCGATCCGGCTATCATCTTCCACCTGCACGATTCTCTGGGCATGAGCGTTGACCAGATCAACAAGATGCTGACCAAAGAATCCGGCCTGCTGGGCCTGACCGAAGTCACCAGCGACTGCCGCTACGTTGAAGACAACTACGACAGCAAAGCCGACGCCAAACGCGCCATGGACGTGTTCTGCCACCGTCTGGCCAAATACGTCGGCGCCTACAGCGCGCTGATGGAAGGCCGTCTGGACGCGGTGATCTTCACCGGCGGCATCGGCGAGAACGCCGGCATGGTGCGTGAGCTGACCCTGAACAAACTGGGTCTGCTGGGCTTCGAAATCGACCACGACCGCAACATGGCCGCTCGCTTCGGCAAATCCGGCGCCATCACCAAAGACGGCAGCCGCCTGGCGCTGGTGATCCCGACCAACGAAGAGTTGGTCATCGCGCAGGACGCATCCCGCCTGACCGCGTAATGCTCTCAAAACACCGTCAGCCCAGGCTGACGGTGTTGTTTTAGCCTCATGTTAATCGTGAAGAGGACTATTCTGTGTCACGTACTATTATGTTGATCCCCACCGGCACCAGCGTCGGCCTGACCAGCGTCAGCCTGGGTGTCATCCGCTCCATGGAGCAAAAAGGCGTTCGTCTGAGCGTGTTCAAGCCTATCGCTCAACCGCGCACCGGCGACAACGCGCTCGACCAGACCACCACCATCATCCGCAGCAACTCCACCATCCCGGCGGCCGAACCGCTGCGCATGGATTACGTTGAAGGCCTACTGAGCTCCAACCAGCAAGACGTACTGATGGAAGAGATCGTGGCGCGCTACCACGAGAACACCAAAGACGCGGAAGTGGTGCTGATCGAAGGCCTGGTGCCGACCCGCAAACACCAGTTCGCCAACGCGCTGAACTACGAGATCGCCAAAACCCTGAACGCCGAGATCGTCTTCGTACTGGCGCTGGGTAACGACTCCCCGGCGCAGCTGAAAGAGCGCATCGAACTGGCGCGCACCAGCTTCGGCGGCAGCAAGAACAAAAACATCACCGGCGTTATCATCAACAAGCTGAACGCGCCGGTCGACGATCAGGGCCGCACCCGTCCTGACCTGTCCGAAATCTTCGACGACTCCACCAAAGCCAGCATCGCCCACGTCGATCCTGCGCAGCTGTTCGCCAACAGCCCGCTGCCGGTTCTGGGCTGCGTGCCGTGGAGTTTCGATCTGATCGCCACCCGCGCCATCGACATGGCTCGCCACCTGAAGGCCCGCGTGGTCAACGAAGGCGACATCATGACCCGCCGCGTGAAGTCCGTGACCTTCTGTGCGCGCAGCATCCCGCACATGCTGGAACACTTCCGCCCAGGCTCCCTGCTGGTGACCTCCGCAGACCGTCCTGACGTGCTGGTCTCCGCCTGCCTGGCGGCGATGAACGGCGTGGAAATCGGCGCCATCCTGCTGACCGGCGGCTACGCCATCGATGAGCCGATCAAGAAGCTGTGCGAACGCGCCTTCCAGACCGGCCTGCCGGTGTTCATGGTCGACACCAACACCTGGCAGACCTCGCTGAGCCTGCAGAGCTTCAACCTCGAAGTGCCGGCGGACGACCACCAGCGCATCGAGAAAGTGCAGAACTACGTGGCCAGCCACATCAGCACCGAGTGGATCGATTCGCTGACCGCCACCTCCGAACGTTCACGTCGCCTGTCTCCACCGGCGTTCCGTTACGAGCTGACCGAGCTGGCGCGTAAAGCCGGCAAGCGCATCGTGCTGCCGGAAGGCGACGAGCCGCGCACCGTGAAAGCGGCGGCCATCTGTGCCGAACGCGGCATCGCGGAATGCGTGCTGCTCGGCAACCCGGACGAGATCCAGCGCGTCGCGGCGGCGCAAGGCGTTGAGTTGGGCAAAGGCATCGAAATCGTCGATCCGGTCGCCGTGCGTGAAAACTACGTGCCGCGTCTGGTTGAGCTGCGCAAGAGCAAGGGCATGACCGAAGTGGTCGCGCGCGAGCAGTTGGAAGACAACGTGGTGCTCGGCACCCTGATGCTGGAACAGGGCGAAGTCGACGGTCTGGTCTCCGGCGCGGTTCACACCACCGCCAACACCATTCGTCCGCCGTTGCAGCTGATCAAAACCGCGCCGGGCAGCTCGCTGGTGTCCTCCGTGTTCTTCATGCTGTTGCCTGACCAGGTACTGGTCTACGGCGACTGCGCGATCAACCCGGATCCGACCGCCGAGCAGCTGTCTGAAATCGCCATCCAGTCTGCGGATTCCGCCGCGGCCTTCGGCATCGAGCCGCGCGTGGCGATGATCTCCTACTCCACCGGCAACTCCGGTGCGGGCAGCGACGTCGAGAAAGTGCGCGAAGCGACCCGTCTGGCGCAGGAAAAACGCCCGGATCTGATCATCGACGGCCCTCTGCAGTACGACGCCGCCATCATGGCCGACGTTGCCAAGTCCAAGGCGCCGAACTCGCCGGTGGCCGGCCAGGCGACCGTGTTCATCTTCCCGGATCTGAACACCGGCAATACCACCTACAAAGCGGTACAGCGCTCCGCTGACCTGGTCTCCATCGGCCCGATGCTGCAAGGCATGCGCAAGCCGGTGAACGACCTGTCGCGCGGCGCACTGGTTGACGATATCGTCTACACCGTCGCGCTGACGGCGATCCAGTCTTCCCAGGCTGACGCTGCCGCCAAGGCGTAATTCATCGCCAAACGAAACAAGGGCCGGCATTGCCGGCCCTTGTTATTTCATTCATCCCTTCTCTGACTTTTTATTACTCCGCGCTGGCAATAACCTGCGAAATCTGGCCGTCACTGATTTTCAGCGAGAAACTGCGCTGCCAGAAACGTTTCGAATCCGCATCCTGAGGATCCACGGTACTGATTGCTACGGTGTATGGCATATTGCTCTCAAATGCTTTGAACGAGTATGGGATACACCGGCCGGGCGTGATCGTCTCAGCGGGCTTTGGCGGTAGAATGGTCCTGCGCCAGAGTTCATGCGTTTGGCTACCCAACCGTTGTTCAATAGCGATACTGACCAGACTGACCCTGCCACTCTGTGTTTGGTAGGTCTGCGGCAAAGAGAAACAGAGATCATTTCCCCGTAGCGTAATATCCGCAGTGTAAAAACGTTGCTTTTCAAGCATACAACCACTGAGCAACATCATCATGATGAGGGTATAGATTCTTCTCATTTCAGGTTTTTCCTGTCGGTAGGAGCATTAAGAAATCTTTTCAAAACATGCTCATAACGGCTTTTCAAATCTGGACCTATAATACCCTGCATCAGCTTCACCTCAAACCACCGTTCTTTTCCATAACGAGAAAGGATGAAGTAATCTGCAAGAAGGCTGGCTTGCGCCTCCATACCATAATCAGCTAATGAGTAGTAATCGGGCAGCGAGTATTTATAAGTTACCGCCCAGCTCATTATTCCCCGTAGCCGGACGTTCATCCCCATCTGATACTGCCATACGTGGGCCATTTCATGCATGAACCACCATAGATAGCGCGTTGTTTCTGTGGAAAAATCTTCCCTGAAGTGTTTTTCAGGCCAATAAAGTTCACCATTAGGCGTAACGGCCGTTTCCTCATTCTGCAAACCAAACGGGAAATAGCTCGCGTTATGCACTTTAACAAGACTGTAGTCGATGGCATTTTTATAGAGAGAGCGGGATAGCGTGATCTCGCCTAGCGTCAGCCTTCTGAATGAGCCTCTTGCTGTTATCATTATTCACTCCATGAATATAATTTATTGTATTTATTGATTTATTTTTATTATCTATTTTTATCCAAGCATTGACCACCTATTATTCACCGAAAACAAAAAGCCCCCTAAGGGGCTTATCCGTTAATAATACGTGAGTCATGACTCAAAATTCCGGGGGAAGGTATATGCTTTATCCAGAGCACCGAGCCTCATTCGTTACAGCAGTTGTTATTGACTCAAGAACTACTTTTGCAGCAACTGCCCGGCAGCCTCCAGAATATGTTCGGCGGTCAGGCCATACTCCTGCTGTAAAAACGCCTGGGTGCCCACCTGGCCGTAACGCTCCTTCACTCCCACGCGCCGCATCGGCGTCGGGCACTCTTCCGCCAGCACCTCCGCCACCGCCGATCCCAGCCCGTTATGAATGCTGTGGTTCTCACAGGTGACGATGCGTCCGGTCTTGGCCGCGTAGGTTTTGATCAGTTCACGGTCGATAGGCTTGAGGGTGAACATATCGATCACCGCCGCGCTGACGCCCTGCCGCGCCAGCATCTCCGCCGCTTTCAACGCCTCCGCCACCATGATGCCGTTGGCGATCAGCGTGACGTCGTCGCCATCGCGCAGCAGGTTGCCCTTGCCGATGGTAAAGCGCGAGCCTTCCTGGTAGATGCGCGTCGCCTGCTTGCGAATGGTGCGCACCCAGTAGAAGCCGCGCAGATCCATCAGTTGGCGCAGAATGTCGGCGAACATGGTGGCGTCGGTCACTTCCAGCACCACCGAATGCGCCAGCCCGCGCACAATGCCCATGTCCTCGAACGACATGTGGGTGCCGCCGTTGTGGCAGGCGCTTACCCCGGCGTCGGAAGCGATCACCTTGACGTTGTTGCGCTGATAATCCAGCGACATGAACAGCTGATCGAAACAGCGGCGGCTGGCGAAGGCGGTGAAGGTATGCACGAACGGCACCCGGCCGGTAAGCGACAGCCCGGCGGCGACGCCGATCACGTTGGCCTCCATGATGCCGCAGTTGATCACGTGCTGCGGGTGATCCTTGTGCACGCCGTCCATCGCCATCGAGCTCATCAAATCCGCCTCCAGCGCGATGATCGGCGCGCCCGCCTCAATCTGCCGCCGCACCGCGCCGGCGTAGACTTTGCGCATTTCGACGGCGTCGTTTTCCAACTGCGTCACTACGTTAAACATGGGCGGCCTCCAGTTCGGCGATGGCTTTTTCGATCTCCAGCTGCACGTCCGGCGTCAGGCGCAGGTGGTGTGAGTTCGACAGGTTTTCCAGATAGGTCACGCCCTGTCCCTTGATGCTGTCGAGCACGATCGCCAGCGGCCGCTGTTCGCCGCCGCGCGCCGGCGCTACCGCCGCCAGCAGCGCCGCGATGTCGTCGCCCTTGATGGTTTGCACCTCAAAGCCGAAGGCGCGGAACTTGGCGGCCAGATCGAACGGTTGGATCACCTCGTCCAGCGCGCCGTCCAGCTGTTGCTTGTTGTAATCGATAAACAGCGTCAGGTTGTTCAGGTTGTGGTGGGCGATAAACTGGAACGCCTCCCAGCACTGCCCTTCATTCAGCTCTCCGTCGCCGAGGATGCTGAACACCCGATTGCGCCGCCCCGCCAGCCGATGGGATAACGCCATGCCGGCGGCGATCGACACGCCCTGCCCCAGTGAGCCGGTGGTGGCGTCCACGCCGCGCGTGCGCAGCCGGTCCGGGTGGCTCGGCAGGCGCGTGCCGTTCTGGTTGAGGGTCTTCAGTTCCGCCAGCGGGAAGTAGCCCTTGATCGCCAGCGTGCTGTACAGCGCCGGGCCGGCGTGCCCTTTCGACAGCACGAAGTCATCGCGCTCCGGCCAGTCCGGGTCCGCCGGATCGATGCGCATCACGCCGCCGTACAGCACCGCCAGCGTCTCCACCACCGACATGCAGCCGCCGTAGTGGCCGAAGCCCAGCCCGGTCAGCGCTTTCAGCGTTTCCAGACGGATCGCGCGCGCCAGAGTGCGCAGCTCTTCAATTTCCGTTTCGCTCGTTGTGTCGTTCATCAGTCTGCCCTCGTTATTTCTCGACGCGGTCAGCGGCCGGCGCGCCTTTGCGTTTTCTCAAGAAGTTATGCGCCACCAGCAGCGCGAACACGGCGACGATCGCCAGCATGATCATCTCCTTCGACATAAAGCGCGCCATATTGCCCAGCAGGATGCCGATCACGCCGAAATCGGCGTCGGAGAAGGTGGTGTTGGCAAAGCCAAGCGCCCCCAGCACCGGCAACAGCAGCACCGGCAGGAAGGTGATCAGCAGTCCGTTGGCGAAGGCGCCCAGCATCGCGCCGCGCCGCCCGCCGGTCGCGTTGCCGAACACCCCGGCGGTAGCGCCGGTGAAGAAATGCGGCACCACGCCGGGCAGGATCAGCACCATCTTCAGTTGCCCCAGCAGGAACAGCCCGGCCAACCCGCCAAGGAAGCTGAACAGGAAGCCGATCAGCACCGCGTTGGGGGCATAGGGATAAACCACCGGGCAATCCAGCGCCGGCCGCGCGTTAGGCACCAGTTTTTCCGAGAAGCCGGTGAACGCCGGCACGATCTCCGCCAGAATCAAGCGCACGCCCTGCAGAATGATGAACACCCCGGCGGCGAAGGTGATGGCCTGGATAATCGAATACACCAGGTAGTTCTGGCCGCCACTGAGCTCGCTTTCCACATAGGCCCGCCCGGCGCAGATCGCCAGGATCAGGTAGATGACGATCATGGTCATCGAGATCGAAATGGAACTGTCACGCAGGAAGCTGAGGTTTTTCGGCAGGTTCATCTCCTCGGTCGAGCGCGAGTTCTTACCCACCTTCGAGCCGATCCAGCCGGACAGCACATAGCCCAGGGTGCCGAAGTGGCCGAAAGCGATATCGTCGTTGCCGGTGATGCGGCGCATATAGCGCTGGGCGATCGCCGGGAAGAACGCCATCACCAGCCCCAGGGTCAACGCGCCGGTAAACACCAGTTGAACGCCCTCGAAGCCCGCCACCGTCAGGATGATGCCGATCATGCAGGCCATGTAGAAGGTGTGGTGGCCGGTGAGGAAGATGTATTTCAGCCGGGTGAAGCGCGCCACCACGATGTTCGCCACCATGCCGAACGCCATGATCAAGGCGGTGGAAGCGCCGTATTTCTCCAGCGCGATAGAGACGATCGCTTCGTTGTTCGGAATGATGCCCTGAATATTAAATGCGTGTTCGAACATGCCGCCCAACGGATTGAGCGACCCGACCAATACCGTGGCGCCGCCGCCCAAAACGATAAAGCCGAGAATGGTTTTTACCGTGCCTTTCACCACGTCGGAAAAGGATTTCTTTTGCGCCAGCAAACCGATCAGCGCAATAAGCCCGACCAGCACCGAAGGCACCTTTAATATATCCACCACAAACTTAAGCGTTTCCTGGATAAACATATCCACCTCGCCAATCGTTTTATTCAGAGGATTGAGTGGGCTTCGAAGTAAGCGCGCAGCTTGGCTTCCAGCTCATTGATGTCGATGATGTTGCTGATCACCACCAGCTGCTCGGCCGGCACGCTGGCGCTGTCGGCAATGTCTTTCGCCATCACGAACACGTCGGCTGCGCCGGGGGTGGCCGACGACAGATCGGAGTGTTCGACCTCGGCCTCCACGCCCATTTTTTTCAGCACCTTTTTAATATTCATTTCCACCATAAAACTGCTGCCGAGACCAGAACCGCAAATCGCCATGATTTTCATGATATCCACCTGTTGAATTTAGCGTGTAGGGTAGCGCCGCCGGTCATATTCCCGGCGTTGTTAGCATTAATCGTGCTCCTGGTGATTAAACGTTAATAGCGGGCGATAATATCCTCGATTTGTCGTTTATCTTTGGCGTGAAATAACGCCTCCATTGCCTGATTGTCTGAAAATAATTCAGCCAGTTGCGAAATCAATTCGATGTGGCTGTTGCCGTCAGGCGCGGAAAGCGTCACCACCACCTGAACCGGATCGTTATCCGCGGAATGAAAGTTCACCCCCTGATGGATCTTCAACAGCGATAACCCCAGCGCGTTGGCGCCCTCCTCGGGCCGGGCGTGTGGCATGGCGATGCCCGGCGCCAGGACGAAGTAAGGGCCGAGCTTCTCCTGCTGATGAAAGATGGCCGTCAGATAATTCGGCGTAATCACGCCGTCTTGCAGCAGCGGCTGCGCGCTCAGCGTTACCGCCTGGCGCCAGTCCTCCACCCGTTCGCACAGCTGTATATGATCGGCGGTCAGCCACTCTTTCAGCACGTTATCCTCCCGAGAATCGATGATTGCGGCCGGTGATTAATTCACCGACGACGGTAAAACTTTAATCAACCCCTCCCGGCCACACAGTGATGGATATCACAAAGATAGCGCTACCAAAGCGCTATCATGCAGATCTGTGATAGCGCTATCAAAACGCCGCGCCGCGGCATGACGTTAACCACAATTTTTTCTCGCTCTTTCGGGTAACGGGGTAGAATGTGCCACATACGGGGATCGTCGAAGCCGCGCCGTCGGCTTCCCACCCTCACCATTTTTATGCGCCGCGCGCGCATTTCAGTCGGGATTTGGCATGTCGATCGGTAAAAAACGACGCAGCACGGGCAGGGTGACGTTGGCTGACGTAGCGCAGCTGGCGGGCGTCGGCACCATGACGGTGTCGCGCGCGCTGCGCACGCCGGAGCAGGTTTCAGACAAACTGCGCGAGAAGATTGAAGCCGCGGTGAGCGAGTTAGGGTATCTGCCCAACCTGGCCGCCAGTTCGCTGGCGTCGGCCTCCTCCTACACCATCGCCATGGTGGTGCCCAGCCTGTCCGAATCCGGCTGCGCCGAGATGTTCGCCGGTCTGCAGAAAGTGCTGCAGCCCGCCGGCTATCACATCATGCTGGCGGAGTCGCAGCACCACCTGGAACGCGAGGAGAGACTGCTGGAGACCCTGCTCTCTTACAACCTGGCGGCGGCGGTGCTGCTCAGCGTCGAGCATTCGCAAAATGCCCGCAACGCGTTGATCGCCGCCAACATTCCGGTGGTGGAGATCGGCGCCGTGCGCGCCGATCCGATCGACATGAGCATCGGCATCGATTACGTGGCGGCCATGTATCAGCTGACGCAAACGGTGATCGCCGGCGGCTATCAGAATATCGGGCTGCTGTGCGCCAATCAGGAACAGTGGATTTTCCAGCAGCACCTGCAGGGTTGGCACAAGGCGCTTCTGCGCAACCATATGTCGCCGCATCGGGTGATCAACGCCGCGCAGCCCGCCAGCTTCAGCACCGGCGCGCAGCAGCTGCCGGAATTTTTGCTGGCCTGGCCGGAGCTGGACGCGCTGGTGTGCGCCTCGGACGAACTGGCCGGTGGCGCGCTGTATGAATGCCAGCGGCGGCGCATCAAGGTGCCGGACAATCTGGCGGTGGTGGGGTTCGGCAACAGCGAGTTCAGCCGGGTGTGCCAGCCGCCGCTGACCACCATGACCATTCCGCATCGCGACATCGGCATTCAGGCCGGCCAGGCGCTGCTGGCGCGGCTGAACGAGCAACCCTGGCAACCGGCGGGCTCCCTGCCCGCCACGCTGTGCCGCCGCGACAGTTGCTGAATCCACAGCATAAAAAAAGCCGGTCGATGACCGGCTTTCTCACGCGTTGGCGTCTCAGTGGTTGTCGAGCGGCTTACCGTAATCCTGTTCGTTGTTGCGCGTCAGCCACAGCGACAGCGCCTTCAGCGAATCCGGGGTAAACTCGTCGCAGCGCGCGGTGATCTCTTCCGGCGTCAGCCAGCACACTTCAGCCACTTCTTCTTCCTGCAGCGCGAACGGGCCGTGCGATACGCAGCTGAACAGCGCCCCCCACACCCGGCACTGCTCTTCTTCGAAGTAGAACAGACCGTGTTCGGCGAAGGGCACGCCGGCGATGCCCAGCTCTTCTTCCGCCTCGCGGCGCGCCGAATCCAGTACGTTTTCACCGCTTTGCACTACGCCACCCGCCGTCGCGTCAAGCCAGCCCGGGTAGAAGTCCTTGATCTCGGTGCGACGCTGCACCAGAATTTTTCCCATCCCATCATGCACCACAATATAGGTAGCACGATGACGCAGCCGCTCCGCCCGCATCTGTTGACGACTGGATTGCGCAATCACCTCGTTTTGCTCGTCGACGATATCAACCCATTCGGTATCTGCAGCCTGACCCTGTTCCGCCATCCTCTAAAACCTTCTATTTTGGCGCGATGCATCCCGCGCGCTGGTTAATCAATGAGTGTTTTTCAAAGATTTTTATTGTGTGTGTATAAATTAGTGCGTTTAGCGTGTTAACGCCACCTCCGCGACGACCTTGCCGTCGTCGAGCGCCAGCACGCGCAAAGTGCCCCGATCCAACATGCCGTAGCTGGCCGGAAAGCCCCCTTTCGGGATGCTGACCGAGCCTGGATTGAAGCAATAGATCTCACCCTGCCGCTCCGCCTGCGGCAGATGCGTATGGCCGTAGGCCAGGACGTCACCGCGGGATAACGGCGGCAGTGCCGAGGGATGATAAAGGTGACCGTGGGTCAAAAACAATCGTCTTTTTTGCAGTAAAACCTGTTGCCAGGGCGCCTCGATGGGAAACGTCAGCAGCATCTGATCGACCTCGCTGTCGCAATTGCCGCGAACGGCGATGATCTTGTCGCTATAGCGATTCAATCGTTCGGCAACCTGAGCGGGCTGATACCCGGCGGGCAGCGCGTTGCGCGGGCCGTGATTCAGCAAATCACCCAGAAGAATCAGCCAGTCGGCGCCGTGTTGTGCGAACAATTCCAGCACGCGTTCGGTAGCCGGCAGCGATCCGTGGATATCCGAGGCGAACATCAGCTTCATAACCTTGTCCTATAGAGGGAAATAAGCGCCATTTTACCGCGCCGGCGCCGTGCGGCAAACCGCCGACCGCCCCGGTGGAGAATTGTGATCCAACTGCGCAGATAGCATCGGACGAATCCCACATAGCCTGCTATCCTTAGCTGCTATTGTTGGATCTCTGATATACCTTTGTGCGCGGCGAAGACCGCAGCAACGTGTAATGAATTACAGATCACCTTACCGCAGGAGGCAACATGATTGACCTGTATTACGCGCCTACTCCCAATGGTCACAAGATCACCTTGTTTCTGG
This sequence comes from Serratia sp. 22278, assembly GCF_052045405.1. Lineage (NCBI taxonomy): Bacteria > Pseudomonadati > Pseudomonadota > Gammaproteobacteria > Enterobacterales > Yersiniaceae > Serratia > Serratia sp. 22278. The sequence goes on from NZ_JBQEOW010000002.1 coordinate 253,858, forward strand.
AAGAGGTCGGCTTGCCCTACCGTATCCATCGCGTAAACATCAGCGCCGGCGAGCAGTTCAAACCGGACTTTCTGAGCATTTCTCCCAACAACAAAATCCCGGCGATCGTCGATCAGCAACCGGTGGACGGCGGCGCGCCAATCAGCCTGTTCGAGTCCGGGGAAATCCTGCTGTATCTGGCGGAGAAGACCGGCAAGCTGCTGAGCAAGGGCCTGCGCGAACGCGCCGCCACCCTGCAGTGGCTGTTCTGGCAGGTGGCCGGGTTCGGGCCGATGCTCGGGCAGAATCATCACTTTAATCACTACGCGCCGCAGCCGGTGCCTTACGCCATCGAGCGTTACCATCTGGAGACCAAGCGGCTGTACGGCGTGCTGGAAGCTGAACTGCAAAAACACCCGTACCTGGGCGGCGACAACTACAGCATCGCCGATATCGCCACCTACCCGTGGGTGGTGTCGCATCCGCGCCAGCGCATCGATCTGGCAGATTACCCGGCGGTGCGCAACTGGTTCGAGCGCATCAGCAACCGCCCGGCGACCGAGCGCGCCTACAAACTGGCCGAACAAGCCTAAGCGCCTCCCCCGACTCCCCGTCGGCCGGGGAGTCACATCGTCCTCACGTTATCATTTCCTTACTTTCCGTGTATTCTGAACGCTAATAATCAGACCTATGGAGAATCTCTGATGTCTTTCAGTCAACCCGACGCCGTTATTCGCATTAAAAATCTGCGGCTGCGCACGTTCATCGGTATCAAGGAAGAGGAAATCAACAACCGGCAGGACGTTCTGATCAACGTGGTGATCCACTACCCGGCGGATAAGGCGCGCAACAGCGAAGACATCGCCGACGCGCTCAACTACCGCACCATCACCAAAGCGATCATCCGCCATGTGGAAGATAACCGTTTCGCATTGCTGGAAAAATTAACGCAGGATGTGCTCGACATCGTAAAAGAACACGCCTGGGTAACCTATGCTGAAGTGGAGATAGATAAACTTCTGGCTCTGCGCTACGCCGATTCGGTCTCCATGACCATGAGCTACCGCCGGGGCTAACTCAGGGAGGTCGACCATGCGGATCCTGATCACCGGCGCAACGGGATTGATAGGCAGCAGCCTGACGGCAAGACTGCTGGCGCTTTCTCACCACATTACGGTACTGACCCGCGACGAGCGGCGCGCCCGAGCCAGGCTGGGCGACCGGCCGAGCTATTGGCAAACGCTGGACGACCGGCAGTCGCTGGATGACTTCGACGCAGTGATCAACCTCGCCGGCGAACCTATCGCCGACAAGCGCTGGAGCGCGCAGCAGAAAGAGCGCCTGTGCCGCAGCCGCTGGGATCTGACCGAACGGTTGGCGCAGCTGATCAAGGCCGGCAGCACGCCCCCCGGCGTGCTGATTTCCGGTTCCGCCGTCGGCTACTACGGCGATCAGGGGCAGGCGGTGGTCACCGAAGAGGAGCCGCCGCACGACGAATTCACCCACCAGCTGTGCCAACGCTGGGAAGCGCTGGCGCTGCAGGCGCAGAGCGACGCCACCCGCGTCTGCCTGCTGCGCACCGGCGTGGTGCTGGCGCCACAAGGCGGCGCGCTGGCCAAAATGCTGCCGCCGTTCCGCTTCGGGCTGGGCGGCCCGATCGGCGACGGCCGCCAATATCTGCCGTGGATCCATCTCGACGACATGGTCAACGGCATTATTTATCTGCTGGATCACGCCACGCTGACCGGCCCGTTCAACATGGTCGCCCCCTACCCGGTGCATAACGAACAGTTCGTCGCCCAACTGGCCAACGTGCTCGATCGCCCGGCGTTTCTGCGGGTGCCGGCGTTCGTCATGCGCTTGTTGATGGGGGAAGCGGCGGTGCTGGTGCTCGGCGGCCAGCGGGCGGTGCCGAAACGGCTGGAAGAAGCCGGCTTCCACTTCCGCTATCTGGAGTTGGAACAGGCGTTGGATGACGTGATCAATCAGCGGGCCGAAGCCCGCTGATCTGACGTTACTTCAACGCGCCGGACAGGAACTGCTGCAGGCGCGGGCTTTTGGGGTTGCCGAACAGCTCGGCCGGCGGCCCCTGTTCTTCAATCAACCCTTTGTGCAGGAAGATCACGTGGTTGGAAACGTGGCGCGCAAACTCCATTTCGTGCGTCACCACCACCATGGTCTTCCCCTCCTCCGCCAGCTTCTGCATGATGCGCAGCACCTCGCCCACCAGTTCGGGATCCAGTGCCGACGTCGGTTCGTCAAACAGCAGCACCTCCGGCTCCATCGCCAATGCGCGGGCGATAGAGACGCGCTGCTGCTGGCCGCCCGACAGGTGCACCGGGTATTTGCCGCGCGCCCGCTCGTCGATGCCCACTTTGTCCAGGTAGCGCACCGCGCGCTCGTGCGCGTCGGCCTTGCTCAGCCCCAGCACCTGCACCGGCGCTTCCATCACGTTCTCCAGCACCGTCATGTGGCTCCACAGGTTAAAGTGCTGAAATACCATGGTCAGGCGGGTGCGCAACAGCTGCAGCTGCTTCTTGTCGAATACCTTCAGTTGGCCGTCCTTGTCGCGCACCATGCGAATATCTTCGTTGTTCAGACTGATCGAACCTTCGCTCGGCTTCTCAAGGAAGTTGATGCAGCGCAGAAAGGTGCTTTTGCCGGAGCCGGAGGAGCCGATGATGCTGATCACATCCCCGGCGTTGGCCGCCAGCGAGACGCCCTTCAGCACTTCGTGGTCGCCATAGCGTTTGTGCAGTTCCGTGACGGCTAATTTATTCTCAGACATGGTTTTCTTCCCGTCATTTATCAGTGACTAACGTGTGCCATCCAGCGTTTCTCAGCTTTGCGGAACAGGCTGATTAACACGTAGGAGATGATCAGATACAGCACCGCCGCAATGCCGAAGGCGTAAAACGGCTGATAGGTCGCGGCGTTGATGTCGCGCGCGATCTTCAACAGATCCGGCACGGTGGCGGTAAACGCCAGCGCGGTGGAGTGCAGCATCAGGATCACTTCGTTGCTGTAAGCCGGCAGCGCGGTGCGCAGCGCCGAAGGCAAAATGATGCAGCGATACATCTTGAAACGCGAGAAACCGTAGGCGTTGGCGGCCTCGATTTCACCGTGCGGCACCGAGCGGATCGCCCCGGCGAAGATCTCGGTGGTATAAGCGCAGGTGTTGAGCGTCAGCGCCAGGATGGTGCAGTTGAGCCCGCTGCGGAAAAACGCATTGAGAAACTCGCTGCCGCGCACGATCTCGAGGCTATACATGCCGGAGTAGAACACCAGCAGTTGCACGTACAGCGGCGTACCGCGAAACACATAGGTGTAGAGCCACACCGGGAAACGCACCCAGCGAAGGGAAGAAACGCGCGCCACCGCCATCGGGATCGCCAGCAGCCCGCCCATCACCACCGAGGCAATCAGCAGCCACAGCGTGATCGCCACGCCGGTGAAGCGGTAGCCGTCACTCCACAGCAGCGACTGCCAATACTGTTGCAGGATCTCGATCATAGTTCGGCCCTCTTGACGCCCAGTGAGTAACGCCGTTCAAGCCACAGCAGCACGCCGTTGGAAACGGTAGTGAAGATCAGATACACCACGCCGGCCACGATGGCGAAGAAGAACGGCTGATAGGTGCCTTTTCCCGCCAGCTGCGTGGCTTTGACCACATCGTTCAGGCCGAGAATCGACACCAGCGCCGTCGCCTTCAGGATCACCTGCCAGTTATTGCCGATGCCCGGCAGGGCGAAACGCATCATCGCCGGGAACAGAATGCGCCGGAAGATCTGCGCGCCGCTGAAGCCATAGGCCGTCGCCGCTTCGATCTGCCCTTTCGGCACCGCCAGATAAGCGCCGCGGAAGGTCTCGGTAAAATAAGCGCCGTAGATAAAGCCGAGGGTAATGATGCCGGCGCCGAGCGGATCGATATCGATCTGCGCGAAGCCCAGCAGCGTAGTGATATTGTTCAGCGCGATTTGCAGACCGTAAAAAATCAGCAGCATCAGCACCAGATCGGGCACGCCGCGGATCAGCGTGGTATAGGCGCCGAACAGGCCGGAGATAAAGGGGTTATGAGACAGTTTGCCACCGGCGCCGATCAGGCCGATCACCACCGCCAGCAACACGGAACTGAGGGCCAGCTCCAACGTCACCAGAGCCCCCTCGAAAATCAGTTGGGAATAGCCTTGCAGCATCTACTTCACCCTGTGGTCTAGGATCCGAACCATCGGGGCCGGCACGCCGGCCCCGCAGTCACAGCATGGAACGGTAAGCGGATTACCCGCCGTAGACGTCAAAGTCGAAGTACTTTTTCGCGTATTTGTCGTAGGTGCCGTCTTTGCGCATCTCGGCGAAGGCTTTGTCCAGCGCCGCTTTCAGCTCGGTATCGGTCTTGCGCAGCCCCATGCCGGTGCCGACGCCGAAGAACTTGTCATCCTTCACCGATTCGCCGGCGAACGCATAGTCTTTGCCCGGCGGCTGTTTCAGGAAGCCGTCGCTGCCCGCCACTTCATCCTGGAAGGCGGCGTCGATACGGCCGGAAGCCAAATCGGCGTAAACCAGATCCTGGTTCTGGTAAGGCACGACGGTGATGCCCTTCGGCTGCCACATGGCGTTGGCGTAGGCTTCCTGGGTGGTGCCCTGCAACACGCCCACACTCTTGCCTTTCAGGGCGTCCACGGTAGGCAACAGCTTGGACCCTTTCGGCGCGATCAGACGCGCGTTGGCGGCATACAGCTTGTCGGTAAAGGCGATTTCCTGCTGGCGTTTTTCGGTGATGGACAGCGAAGAGATGATGGCGTCGATTTTCTTCGCCTTGAGGGATGGGATCAGCGCGTCGAAGTCGCTCTCCACGAAGGTGCATTGGGTATTGATGCGTTTGCACAGCTCTTTGGCCAAATCGATGTCAAAGCCAACCAATTCGCCTTTGGCGTTTTTGGACTCAAACGGTGCGTAAGTCGGATCGGTGCCAATCTTCAGCGTGGAAGGAATGGCGGCAAAGGCGCTGCTGGCGGCGCTCAAAGCCAGAACTAACGGCAAAATCAAAACCCGCTTTTTCATAAATTACCCTCAAATTGATTTTTTGATGCCACTACGGGCATTACTTTTCCCCACCAAATCAATTTGCAGTAATCGTGCCACATTAGGTGCTACGGGCGGAGGGAACGGCTCCGGCCTTCACAATACTGTTTCCTGGGACGATAACCGCAAAATTAAATCGGCCGCTCGGGGCCGCGCCACTGGCAGCCGCGATAAGGCGGCGCCATGAAACAGTGAACGTGATGAAGTGGGATCATTATGGTGCATACGCCGCCCTAATTCAGTGCGGTGTTGCACAAATGTGCCAATTTGGGGATAAAAATGTTAATCAGCACCCTGCCAGCGGGTGAACAGATCGGCCGGCAGTTCGATATCAAACTGATCGATCACCCGATTGACGGTCTGATCGATGATGTCTTCCACGCTTTTCGGCTGGTGGTAAAACGCCGGCACCGGCGGCATGATCGCCGCGCCCATCTCCGCCGCCTGCGTCATCAACCGCAGGTGTCCCAGATGCAGCGGCGTTTCCCGCACGCACAGCACCAAACGGCGACGCTCTTTGAGCACCACGTCGGCGGCGCGGGTCAGCAGCCCGTCGCTGTAGCTGTTGACGATGCCGGACAGGGTTTTGATCGAGCATGGCAGGATCGCCATGCCCAGGGTTTTGAAGGAACCGGAAGAGATGGCGGCGGCGATATCGCGCGCATCGTGCACCACGTCGGCCAACGCCTGCACTTCACGCAGGCTGTACGGCGTTTCCAGCGCCAGCGTCTGCCGTGCAGCGTTGCTCATCACCAGATGGGTTTCCACCTCTGCGACGTCGCGCAAAACCTGTAACAGGCGCACGCCGTAGATCGCGCCGCTGGCGCCGGAAATGCCGATGATGAGTCGTTTCATGGAAAATGGCCTCTGCCGTAAAAAGTAAGATCAGGCAGACTTTGCCGCAATGGCGAGGGATAAGCAAGTTCACAGGAGCAAGGCGCACCGCCGCAGACGCGGCGATGCCCCCCGAGTAATCAACGCGGCCGGTTAGCCTTCGTTGTGCAGTTCCAGATTTTCCGCTTCGGTTTGCCCTCGCAGCGCCTTGGCGTCGTCGCTGCGCAGCGACTCCAGATATTCCAGATAGCTTTGATCGACGTCTTTGGTCACGTAGATGCCGTTGAACACCGAGCATTCGAACTGGGTGATGTCCGGGTTCTCTTCGCGCACCGCTTCGATCAGATCGTCCAGGTCCTGGAAGATCAGCCCGTCGGCGCCGATAATCTGGCGGATTTCATCCACTTCACGCCCGTGGGCGATCAGTTCGTTGGCGCTCGGCATGTCGATGCCGTAGACATTCGGGAAACGCACTTCCGGCGCGGCGGAAGCCAGGTACACACGCTTGGCGCCCGCTTCGCGCGCCATCTCGACGATCTGTTCCGACGTGGTGCCGCGCACGATGGAGTCATCCACCAGCAGCACGTTCTTGTCGCGGAACTCGGCGCGGTTGGCGTTCAGCTTGCGGCGCACCGACTGACGACGCGCCTGCTGGCCCGGCATGATAAAGGTGCGGCCGACGTAGCGGTTCTTCACAAAGCCCTGGCGGTAGGGTTTCTCGAGAATGCGCGCGATCTCCAGCGCGATGTCGCAGGAGGTTTCCGGGATCGGGATCACCACGTCGATGTCCAGATCTTCCCATTCGCGGGCAATCTTCTCACCCAGCTTCTGGCCCATGCGCACGCGGGCGCTGTAGACCGAGATCTTGTCCATAAAGGAGTCCGGGCGCGCGAAATAGACGTATTCGAACAGGCACGGGTTGGTTTTCGGGTTCTCTGCGCACTGGCGGGTGAACAGCTGGCCCTTGGTGGTGATATACACCGCTTCGCCCGGCGCCACGTCGCGCAGGAACTCAAAGCCCAGGGTATCCAGCGCCACGCTCTCTGAAGCCACCATGTACTCGCTGCGGCCATCCTCCAGCGTGCGTTTGCCGATCACCAGCGGACGAATACCGTTCGGATCGCGGAACGCCAGCAGGCCATGGCCGATGATCATCGCCACGCAGGCGTAAGCGCCGCGCAGTTGCTGATGCATGGCGGCGACCGCGGTAAAAATGTTGTCGGCCTCCAGCGGATAATGCGGGAAGCGATCCAGCTCGCTGGCCAGCACGTTCAGCAGGATTTCCGAGTCGGAGGTGGTGTTGACATGGCGGCGGCCGCTTTCGAACAGCTTTTGGCGCAGCTCATGGGCGTTGGTCAGATTGCCGTTGTGGGCCAGCGTAATGCCGAACGGCGAGTTGACGTAGAAAGGCTGGGCCTCAGAGGCGCTCGAGCTGCCGGCCGTCGGGTAACGCACATGGCCAATGCCCATGTTGCCCTGCAAGCGTTGCATATGGCGCGCCTCAAACACATCTTTCACCAGGCCGTTGGCTTTACGCAAACGGAACCCGTTGTGGGCGTCAATGGTGACGATGCCTGCGGCATCCTGGCCACGGTGCTGAAGCACCGTCAGCGCATCATAAATCGACTGGTTTACCGGCATGAAACCGGCGATACCGACAATACCGCACATGTTGTCTTTTCCTCATCAGCGCTACCGCCCCGGCAATTGGGTCGGCAAGAAACTCGACGTGCTCTGCAGGTAGTCAAAGAACCACCTGATGACGTAACTGAACTGGGGAATGAGCTGTGACTGTTTCCAGTCGGCACTCTGTGAAAAGCCGGTAAAGGTATCCAGGAAGAACAGGATCGCTGCGACGATCAATACTCCGCGCAGCGCGCCGAAGCAGATGCCCAACACCCGGTCGGTGCCCGACAACCCGGTTTTCTCTACCAGTGAGCTAATCACATAGTTAACAATAGCCCCTACGATCAAGGTCGCGATGAACAAAATCGCGATCGCGATGCCGTTTCGCACCAGTTCATCTTCAAAACGAGTGAAATAGACCGCAAGGTAAGAGTAGAAATGGCTGGCAACAAAAAACGCACATCCCCATGTCACAAGTGACAATGCTTCGCGAACAAACCCTCGGATCAGGCTCACCAGAGCCGAAAATCCAATCACCGCTATAATGACGTAATCAATCCAGACCATGAACTATTCCAATGATGAATCGCCCCTGCATCCAATTCGCGGCGAATTCTAACAGAAAAAGAAAACGTTTGCGTAGGGGATTTCCTACCACGTTACAAATAAAAAGCGGCGATCAAAAAATTCCCAATCGCCGCGCCTACATAGGTGATTTCGCCTGTAAAAGGCGCGGTTTTTCTCGCTTTATCTCCACCACTCCTTAATTCAGGGGCGCATCGTGCTGCGCCCCTGCGGGGTTTAACGGCCGTACGGCTTCACCTGCCCGCTCAGCCCGCTGATCGAGTTCAGCGACGGCAGCGCCGCCTGCAGCTTCTGCTTGGAAGCGTCCGGGCCGACGTAGATACGGGTGATCTGCCCCTGCACCGGCGTTGACGGCACGGTAAAGGCGCGATAGCCCGAGAGGCGCAGCGAGGCGACAATCTCGTTCGCCTTGGCGGCATTTTTCAACGCCCCGAGCTGCACGACGTAGGCTTGCCCGGCCGGCGCTTTTTCTTCCGCCGGTTTCGGCTGCGGCGTCGGTTCAGGTTTCGGCGTCGGCTCCGGCTTCGGTACCGGCTTCACTTCCACCGGTTTCGGTTGCGGCACCGGTTTCGGTTTCACTTCCACCGGTTTGGTTTCTACCGGTTTGGTTTCTACCGGTTTCGGCTTGGGCTGCGGCACCGACGGAGGACGCGTCTCGACCGGTGGCGGCGCCACCTGCGCTGGCTGCTGAGCACCTTGCCGCACCGCCTGTTGCGCCGCCGCTTCGTTGGCCGCCTGCTGTTCGACCAGCGCGCCCGCCCCTTCCGGCGGCTGCGCCGGCAACGGTTGCGTCACCGGTGGCAGCACGTCGTTCTCTTCGACGTCGCCCGCCTTCGGCACCAACGGAATGGCCGCGAATTCATCCTCGTAATGCTTCTTTTTGCCGTCCAGCAACCCTGGCAGGATGATCACCCCCAGCGCCACCAGAATCACGGTTCCGACCAGTCGGTTCTGAAATTTACTCGCCACTCACACTCCCCGCATCTCGTCTAACGCCGCCATCACCTGCGCCACGGTGTGGAACGATCCACAGACGATCACAATATCCTGTTTATCAGCATCCTGCATAGCCTGCCGCCAGGCAGTTTCGACATCATTAAAGCGGCGCGGTTCCGTCAGATGCTGCGCCAGCTGTTCGACGCTGGCGCCGCGCGGCCCGTCGAGCGGCGCGCAGTACCATTCATCCACCTGCTCGCTGAGGCAGGCCAGCGTGCCGGCGATATCCTTGTCCGACAGCATGCCCACCACCGCGCGCACCTTGCCGCCGTTGCGCGGCAGTTGGGCCAGACGCCCGGCCAGATAGCCGGCGGCATGCGGGTTGTGCGCCACATCGAGGATCAGCGTCGGCTCCCGCCGCACGATCTGGAAACGCCCCGGCAACGTCGCCTGCTGCAGCCCGGTGAAAATCGCGCGTTCGTCGATTTCCAGCGGGCTGCAGTTGAGCGCCGCCAGCGCGGTAGCGGCGTTGGCCAGCGGTACGTTCGGCGTCGGCAGATCGGTCAGCAGCGTGTCGCCGCCCTGCCACTGCCAGCGATCGCCCTGCTCGCTGAAGCGCCAGGCTTCACCACGGCGAGACAGCGGCGCGCCCAGCGTTTCGGCAACCTGACGAATGCTGTCCGGCATATCGGGTTCACCGACCACCGCCGGTTTGCCGCTGCGGAAAATGCCGGCCTTTTCACGGCCGATGCTTTCGCGATCGTTGCCCAGCCAGTCGGTGTGATCGAGCGCAATGCTGGTGATCACCGCCACGCTCGGATCGACGATGTTAGTGGCGTCGAGACGCCCGCCCAGCCCCACTTCCAGGATCACCACGTCGAGTCGCGCCTGTTTGAACAGCTGCAGCGCCGACAGGGTGCCGAATTCGAAATAGGTCAGCGACGTTTCGCCGCGGCCGGCTTCAATGGCGGCGAACGAGCGGCTGTGCTCCGCTTCGCTCAGCTCTTCGCCCTGAATGCGCACGCGTTCGGTATAGCGCACCAGATGCGGTGAACTGTAGACGCCGACGCGCAGGCCGGCGGCCAGCAGAATAGCTTCAAGGGTGCGACAGGTGGTGCCTTTGCCGTTGGTGCCGGCAACGGTGAACACCGTGGGTGCGGGGGTCAGTAAATCCAGATGCGCCGCGACGCGCTGTACGCGCTCAAGGCCGAGTTCGATCGCCTGGCTGTGCAGACGTTCCAGATAGTAAAGCCACGAGCTCAATGGCGACGTGGCTTGGGGAATTTGGTGGTTTTGCATGAGTCCCATCACTGAACTTGGGTTCATTAATCCATCAGGGCACCACCCTCACCGCGGTAAAGGCGATGCGCTTCGTGACTGCCGCCAGCCTGCAAACCGCAGCGGAAAGGCTACGGCCGGCAGGGAGCGGGCATCAGCCGTCACTTAGCCACAAAGTGGCGGCTGAACCCGGGCGGGATCTGTCTTTGCCTCAGGCGTCGGCCTGCGGCTCCGGCTCAATGACCGGCGCGGCCTCATCGAAATGCGGCTGCGGCTGGTTGGTCAGCTTGGACAGAATGCTCGCCAACGTTTGGCGCATTTCCGGACGGCGAACGATCATGTCGATCGCGCCTTTTTCGATCAGGAACTCGCTGCGCTGGAAGCCTGGTGGCAGTTTCTCGCGCACGGTTTGCTCGATAACGCGCGGGCCGGCAAAACCGATCAGCGCTTTCGGCTCGGCGATATTGATGTCGCCCAGCATCGCCAGGCTGGCGGAGACACCGCCCATGGTCGGGTCGGTCAGCACGGAGATATACGGCAAGCCGCGCTCCTGCATTTTGGCCAACGCCGCGCTGGTTTTCGCCATCTGCATCAGCGACATCAGCGCTTCCTGCATGCGCGCGCCGCCGCTGGCGGAGAAGCACACCAGCGGACAGTTGTCCTCCAGCGCCTGCTCAACCGCACGCACGAAACGCGCGCCGACCACGGAAGACATCGAGCCGCCGATGAAGGCGAATTCGAAGGACGCGGCGACGATCGGCATGCCGTACAGCGTGCCCTTCATCACCACCAGCGCGTCTTTCTCGCCAGTCGCTTTCTGTGCAGCGACCAGACGATCTTTATAGCGCTTGGAATCCTTGAATTTCAGAACGTCCTTCGGCTCCAGATCGCTGCCCAGCTCCACTTCGCTGCCTTCGTCCAGCAGGGTATGCAGACGCGCGCGCGCGCTCATACGCATGTGGTGGTCGCACTTCGGGCACACTTCCAGATTCCGCTCCAGCTCGGCGCGGTAGAGAACCTGGCCGCAGCTGTCGCATTTAGTCCAGACCCCTTCAGGAATGCTCGCCTTACGGGTTTGTGTGATATTGCTCTTGTTAAGAATTCGTTCAATCCAGCTCATCGATGACCTTTCTGTTTGAACCTGGCACACGCCAGTCCGCTGTTCATGCTTTAACAATCCCCCCGAAAACACCCCAATGAAAAAATGCCCGTTCGCGGCGCGGCAAGCGCGGCGACTGAGGCATCGGCTTCAGGGTTGTTCGCAGGAACAGACCATAATGTCGCTCATTAAACCATATCGGCCCGACGCTGTGGACAAAAAACTGGTCGAACCGACAGGTTAAGCGATGTTTTTACTGTTTTTGCTGGCGGGCGGCCGCGCGCTTGTGGCGCCAAATTTCAATCACGCCCGGCAGAATCGAAACGATGATGATCCCGACGATCAACAGCTTCAGGTTCTCCTGCACCACCGGCAGATCGCCGAACAGATAGCCAGCATAAGTGAAGAGCAGCACCCAAACCAGTGCGCCAATCACGTTGTAGGCGGCGAAGTGGCGATAGGACATATGCCCCATGCCCGCGACGAACGGCGCAAAAGTACGCACGATCGGCACGAATCGCGCCAGAATAATCGTTTTCCCACCGTGCTTCTCATAGAACTGATGCGTCTTGTCCAGGTAGCTGCGGCGGAAGATTTTCGAATTCGGGTTGCTGAACAGCTTCTCGCCGAACAACCGCCCGATAGTGTAGTTCACCGCATCGCCGAGGATCGCCGCCACCACCATCAACGCCACCATGGTGTGCACGTTCAGATCGTTGGTCGGCAACGCCGCCAGCGCGCCGGCGACAAACAGCAAAGAATCCCCCGGCAGGAACGGCGTCACCACCAGACCGGTTTCGCAAAACAGGATCAGGAACAGAATAGCGTAGACCCACATGCCGTATTGTGCGACCAGTTCGGCCAGGTGCACATCAATATGCAGAATGAAATCAATAATAAACTTGATGATATCCATAAATTCTCTCATTGATACCGGGTGTTTCAGTCACCCGGCAGAAGCACAAGGGAGCGACGCTTTCAGGCGTGCCGGCGTTTAATCGTCGGGCAAAAACAGCGGCCCCATCGGCGGCCGCGGTAGACCAAAGTGGTCAGGGTAATCCACGGCAACCAGATACAGCCCCTCGGCTCGCGCCGTCGCCGCCGCCAGGTTGCGATCTTTCAGCGCCAGCAACTCGGCCATCCAGTTCTCATCCTGATTGCCGCAGCCGATCTCCATCAGGCTGCCGACGATGTTGCGAACCATGTGATGCACAAAGGCATTCGCCTTGATATCTACCACAATATATTCGCCGTAGCGCGTAACCTTAACGTGTTTTACGCAGCGCCACGGAGTGCGCGACTGACACTGCACCGCGCGGAACGACGTGAAGTCGTTCTCGCCCAGCAGCGCCTGCGCCGCCCGATGCATGCGATCGGCGTCCAGCGGGTGATAAAAATGCGTCACCCCCTGTTGCAGCACCGCCGGCCGGTAGCGGTGGTTGAAAATAATGTAGCGGTAGCGGCGCGCGGTGGCGCTGAAACGCGCGTGAAAATCGTCGGCGACGGGGCTCACCCAACGCACCGCGATATCCGGCGGCAGATGGGTGTTTACCCCCATCGTCCAGGCGGCGTCCTTGCGGCGCGCAGTGGTTTCGAAATGCACCACCTGCCCGGTGGCGTGCACCCCGGCGTCGGTACGCCCGGCGCACAGCACGCTAATCGGCGCATCCGCCACCTTGCTCAACGCCTGCTCCAGGCGTTGCTGCACGCTGGCCACTTCTTGCTGCCGCTGCCAGCCGTAGTACCGGCTGCCGTCATATTCGATGCCCAGCGCGATCTTCAGCGTCGGCTGAGCGGGTGAGACCACCTCAGACATCAGTACATCTGCTCCTGCACCAGACGCTCGGCGGTTTCGACAGCCATCAACGCGCCGCCGAAGCGCACGTTGTCCGCCACCGTCCAGAACTGCAGCAGCTCGGGGATACCGTAATCGTTACGCAGACAACCGATGCTGAGCGCATCGCTGCCGGAGGCGTCGGTGACCTGAGTCGGGTAATCGTCCTCTTCGCTCAGCTGAATGTCTTCAACCTCTTCGAGTTCGCTGCGCGCCTCTTCGGCGGACAGCGGGCGCAGCGCTTCCAGGTGCACCACCTGCGCGTGGCCGTAAAACACCGGCGACTGAACGCAGCTCACCGAAATCGGCAGCCCTTCATCCTGCAGCACCTTGCGCACCTGATCGACGATCAGGCGCTCTTCGCGCACGCTGCCCTGCTCGTCGGCGACAAGCGGCAGCAGGTTGAACGCCAGCTGTTTACCGAAGACGCCTTCCTCGGCCGGAATGCCGTTCAGCAGGCGCGCGCTCTGGCCGGCCAAGTCGTCCACCGCCACCTTGCCGCGCGACGATACCGACATCAGCGTGGTGACGTGCAGACGCGACAGCCCCGCCTGTTCGGTCAGCGGTTTGATCGCCGTCAGCAGTTGGCTGACCATGCTGTCGGCCACCGCCACGATATTGCGGTTACGGTAATCCGCCAGCACCTGCGGGTTCACGCCCGGCACCACCAGCGGCACATCCGGCTCCATGGCGAACAGGCCGCTGGTGTCGATCACCAGGCAGCCCATGTTGCCGGCTTCTTCGGCATAGCGCGCGGAAGCGTCGCTGCCGGCGACGAAGAAGGCCAGCTGCGCCTGCGACCAGTCGAACTCTTCGGCGTTTTGCACCAGAAGAGACTTGCCGTTGAAGCGCACATTGGCGCCCGCGCTGCGTTCGCTTGCCAGAGGATAGAGTTCACCCACCGGGAACTGGCGTTCCTGCAACAATTCCAGCAACGCTTCACCTACCGCGCCAGTGGCGCCGAGCAGCGCGATATTCCAGCCGTCAGACATCGGGTTTTCTCCAGAGTATTTCATTCATAAAAGCACACGGGCAGTGCAATCACCGCCCGATAATCTTTACCGCTCACTGTAGCGGCGTTGGCTTAAGACAACCTTACGCTACGCCACGCTGAAGCCCAGCTTGCCGAGCAGCTCGGCGCTGGCGCTGTCATCGCATTGCACGGCCAGCGAAGACCACTCGCGGCGCTCCTGGTAGTGCTTGCGCAGGCGATCGAATTCGCCCGGTTGCCCGGCGACTTTGCGCAGTGGCGCATCATCGCGGCGCACATCATACACCAAGTGCATCAATCGTTTTAACCGCGCTTCATCCAGCGGGCCGTTGAGGCGGATCAGGCTGAACTCCGGCACCGGCAGCAGCGAGGCCAGCGCCACCTGCTGCGGCTGCCCCAGATGGCGGCTGAACGCTTCGAACACCTGGGTGGTGCCGCGCGCCTTGCCTTCCAGCGTATACCCGGCGATATGCGCGGTGCCGATATCCACCCGCGCCAGCAGCGGCAAGGCGAGATCCGGCTCGGGTTCCCACACGTCCAGCACCGTGCTCAGCTTTTTGCCCTTTTCCAACGCCTGCAGCAGCGCGGTGTTATCCACCACCGGCCCACGGCAGGCGTTGATCAGAATGCGCTTGTCCGGCAGCGCCGCCAACAGATCGGCGTCCGCCAGATGCAGCGAATGGTATGGGCCGGATTTATTCAGCGGCGTATGGAAGGTCAGCACGTCGGCCTCGGCCACCAGCTTCTCCAGCGGCCAAAACTCCCCGGCGTCGCCGCGATCGGCGCGCGGTGGATCGCACAGCAGCGTGCGCACGCCCAGCGCTTTGAGGCGCGCGTCCAGGCGGGAACCGACGTTGCCCACGCCGATGATGCCGACGGTTTTATCCCGCAGATGGAAGCCATCGCGTTCGGCCAGCAGCATCAAGGCGGAGAACACATACTCGACCACCGCAATGGCGTTGCAGCCCGGCGCGGCGGAAAAGCCGATGCCCTGCCCTTGCAGCCAGGCGTCATCGACGTGATCGGTGCCGGCGGTGGCGGTACCGACAAAGCCGATGCGGCTGCCGGCCAGCAAGGCTTCATTGACCTTGGTGACCGAACGCACCATCAGCGCATCGGCATCCGCCAGCGCCTCGCGCGGGATCGGGCGGCCCGGCACTGCCTGCACGTCCCCCAGGCGGCTGAACAGCTCGGCCGCGTACGGCATATTTTCATCAACCAGAATTTTCACTGCGTTCTCCGACGGTTTACGGCTATTTGTCTGCGAAATAGTGTGCCACTGAATCAGGCACGGCGAAAGCGCTCAGGGGTGGTGCCGGCGATCTGCTGGAACATGACGATAAACGCCGACGCGGAGCTGTAGCCGACGTCCAGCGCCACGTCCTGCACGGTCTTGCCCTGCTCGAGCAGCGACACGGCATGCAGAAAACGCAGGCGCTGGCGCCATTCGCTGAACGACATGCCCAGATCCTGTTGGCAGCGGCGCGACAGCGTGCGCTCGGTGGTGTAGACCCGAGCCGCCCACGCCGCCAGCGAGGTGTTGTCCGCCGGGCAGTGCTCCAGCGCTTCCAGCACCGGCGCCAAAAACTTGTCGTCCGACGACGGCAGATAGGTTTGCTGGCGCGGCGACAGGCGCAGCTGATCGATCAGTACCTGGCACAGGCGCAAATCCTCCTCCGCCTGCGGAATGTACTGCTTGCGCGCATAGAAATCCTCGGCGATGGCGCGGAAAATGGGCGTGACGCTCACCAGACAGGGGTCGGCCGGCATACCGGCGCACAGCGCCGGCGTGATGTCCACCATGCGGCACTGCGCCAGTCGCTGGTTGTAGCAGGAGTGTTCGATGCCCGCCGGCGCCCACAACACGAACTCCGGCGGCGCCAGAAAGCGCTGCCCGCCGATGCGCAGCACCATCACCCCGGCCTTGACCCACATCAACTGGCCCCAGGTGTGGCTGTGCGGCTGGAATTCGGTGCGCGCGTTAAACTCTTCGCAGCGGAACTGCACCGGGTTGGGCGCCGGGATCAGCGACTCGGGGAAATGGCGGATTTCTGGCATGGTTTCGTCCCGTGATTTGTCTTGTTTACGCCGATTTTTGTCTGGATATCGCTATATATGATAAACCGGACACGCGTAGACTAGCCAGCATGTTGGACGTTATTGAGAATAATTATCATGAATATGCTCTTCCCGCTGTTGGCCGTGCTGATTTGGTCGATTAACGCCGTCGTCAGCAAACTCTCCGCCACCGCCATCGATCCGGCGGCCATTTCGCTCTACCGCTGGCTGCTGGCGCTGGTTGCCCTGACGCCGTTCGTGCTGCCGGGCGTGCTGCGCAATTGGGCGCAGGTGCGCGCCAACTGGTGGAAGTTGATGATCCTCGGCCTGCTGGGCATGGTGCTGTATCAAAGCCTGGCCTATTACGCGGCGCACAGCGTCAGCGCGCTGTTTATGGGCATCATCGTGTCGCTGATCCCGCTGCTGACCATCCTGATCAGCATCGTCCTGCTGCGCATTGCGCCGACCGTCGGCGTGCTGCTCGGCAGTATTCTCTCCTTCGGCGGTTTGATCTGGCTGGTCAGCGGCGGCCAGCCCGGCGTACTGCTGCAGCACGGTATCGGCAAGGGGGAATTGATGATGCTGCTCGCCACCGCCTCTTACGCGCTGTATGGCGTGTTGACCAAACGCTGGGCCATCGCGCTGCCGAACTGGCAATCGCTGTACGTGCAGATCCTGTTCGGCGTGCTGCTGCTGCTGCCTAATTTCCTGATGGCGCAGGATGTCGGCTTGAACGGCCATAACCTGCCGCTGGTGCTGTTCGCCGGCATTCCGGCTTCGATTATCGCCCCGTTCCTGTGGATCCAGGGCGTGATGCGCCTGGGCGCCAACACCGCCTCGATCTTCATGAACCTGGCGCCGGTGTTTACCGCCGCTATCGCCGTGCTGTTCCTGCATGAGCAGTTGCACGGTTACCACCTGATCGGCGGCGGCATTACCCTGCTGGGCGTTATCCTGTCGCAGCGGCTGCGCACGCCGCTGACGCGTAAAGCCAAAGTCCCGGCGGCTGACGTCGAGTCCTGCAAAGAACAGGCTTAAGACAACAGCCTGAAACGCACCCGCACCAACAGGCCGCCCAGCGCGGCGGAGCTCAACAGCTCCGGGCGGGTGCCGTGATACGCGGTGATATCCTTCACCAGCGCCAGCCCCAGGCCGGCGCCCGGCTGATCGCCCACGTTGTCCAGCCGGTGAAACGGCTGCAGCGCCAGTGCCTTGTCCTGTAAGGCGATGCCGGGGCCGCTGTCTTCTATCTCCAGCACGCCTTCCCCTGCCGCCTGATCCTGAGTGAGGCGAGCGGTGACCACGCCCTGACGCGGCGTGTATTTCAGCGCGTTGTCCAGCAGGTTGGCGCACAGCTCGGCCAACAGCAGCGGTTCCCCCGCCACCTGGCACACCGCCTCGCCTTCAAACCCGAGATCGATCTGTTTACTGCGCGCCTGCGGCAAGCGGGAAAAGCAGGCGTCGCGCAGCACCTGCGCCAGATTGACCGGCTGCAGCTGGCGCTCGGCCCGGTGCTCGCTGGCCTTCAGACGTGATAGATGCAGCAGGCGGTCGGTCAGCGCCACGGTATTATCCAGCGTCGCGCTCATCGCCTGCAGGCTTTCTCGCCACTGCTGCGGCCGGTCGCTGGCCAACGCTACCCCAACCTGGGTCTTCAACACCGCCAGCGGCGTGCGCAGTTGGTGCGAAGCGTCGGCGCTGAAACGCTCCTGGCGCGCCACCATCAGCCGCAGCCGTTCGATATAGCGATTGAACGCCACCAGCAGCGGCTGCATCTCCGACCACGGCAATACCCGCGGCAAGGGCGTCAGCTCGCCCGGATCGCGCCTCAGCATGATGCCGGAGAGTTTACGCATCGGCTTCAACACCCGCTTGAGCAGCGCGAACGCCAGAATCAGGGTCAACACCACTACCGTGCCCTGGCTCAACAGCGCCGCGATCATCATCTGCCGCGCCAGGTAACGGCGCGACTCCAGGGTTTCCGCCACCAGAATGGTCGCCATGCCGCTCACGCCCGACTCGTTGATCGGTTGAAACAGCGCTGCCACACGGATCGGCCGGCCGAGGTATTCCGCATCGTAAAAATGCACCAGCGCCGGATAGAGCGAGGAACGCGGGATATGGGGCGGCAACGACGGCAAATCGTCATAGCCCGAGATGCTTTTTCCCTGCGGCGAAATCACCTCGTAATACAGCTGATCGTTCATGTTGCGCTCGAAGCTGTCGAGCACTACATAGGGCACATCGACCGCCAGCTTGCCTTCGCGCACCACCAGTCGCTCCGCCACGGTGCGCGCCGACGCCAGCAGCGTGCGATCGTAAGCCAATGTGGCGGCGCTCATGGCGCTGAAATAGTGGGTGTAGATAGAGATACCGCCCAACGCCAGCAGCGGCAGGCCAAAAAACAGCAGCAGTTGATAGAACAGCGAACGCGGCGCATTAAACCACCGCATTGCAAAGCTCCAGGCTGTAGCCCAGACCGCGCAGCGTGACGATCGCCACATCGCTGCCCTGCAGCTTTTTCCGCAGGCGGTGTACGTAAAGCTCGATGCTCTCGGGATTGGCCTCGTCGGACAGCGTAAACACCTGCTCGAACAGCTGTTGTTTGGCCACCGGGCGGCCGCGCCGATGCATCAGCGCGGTCAACACCGCCAGTTCGCGCGGCGTCAGCGCCAGCGGCTTGCTCTCCAGCAGAAAATAGCCTTCGTCATGGTAGGTCAACGCGCCGTACTGCAACGCCGGCTGCGGGGCGCCGACGCTGCGGCGCAGCAGCGCCCGAATACGCGCTTCCAGCTCGTCCAGTTCGAACGGCTTGGTGAGGTAATCGTCCGCCCCCAGATTCAGGCCCTTTACCCGATCGGCCACGTCGGTGCGCGCCGTCAGCAGCAACACCGGCAGATCCTGCCCGCGCTTGCGCAGGCGCGCCAGCAAATCCAGGCCGTTCAAACGCGGCAGCGCCACATCCAACACCGCCAGCGCATAACGCTCGTTGAGCAACAGATGATCGGCCGCCACGCCGTCCGGAGCGACGTCGACGGCAAACCCGGCGCCGGTCAGCGCCTTTTGCAACCAGTGAGACAGCTCGGGGTGATCTTCAACCAATAACAGTCGCATGTTCCCATTCCATTGATTTATCTGAACAACCTGGCTCCGACACGGCGTCCGTTAACAGGCTGATAACAGAGAATGGCATGGAAAATAAGGGGATAAAAGAGCGCCGCGCCGCCAGTTTTGGGAGCTGGCACACAATTATGCGTATGGAGCGCGATCGCAGGGCGGCGTCAGATCAGCGGAATGGGGCTATCGGCCACGGCAATGTCCAGCACCGAGCGCAGCTTGTCGGCGGTAAACGGTGCAGAAACCAGCACGGAGCGATTGTTGACGGCAAATACCAGATCGATGCCGGTCACGCAGGCGGTCATCTGGCAGGCATATCTTTCACCGGCGGCGTTGACGAAATGCAGCTCAAACACGCCAACCTCGGCGCGCAGTCGCTTCAAACGGCACTGCCCGGTTCCACCGACCATCTCCGCGTAGACCTCAGGCAACCGTTTAATCGCGCATACTTTGGCGCTGTCCCTGCCGCTAAACAATTTCCCTAACGAAAACATATCACTGCGTCCCTATTCATTTCACTGATCATGATTTTATCGCGAAAGCAAAACGGCAAACCTGATATTACGCAGGATTTTGGCCGGTTTTGCGCCCTGTTCCTGCCAGCATTTCTATGGTAGCGCACCCGTGATTCGCTAGCGACAAGAGACCCTAATCACAGACTGGAAACTTTTCCGGCCACTGAAAGGTAAATGAAAGGTTGTTGTTTTAACAATCCTGCAACCGCGCTCAGCGGGATTCACAACCAGAACAATACCGAGGGCAAGTCACAATGAAAAAAATAATGACCCGTACCTTGACCGCCGCCGCACTGTTGCTGGCGGCCTCTCAGGCCTTTGCCGGGGAAGCGCCCAAACGCACCGAATGCATTGCGCCGGCCAAGCCCGGCGGCGGCTTCGATCTGACCTGCAAGCTGATTCAGGTGTCGTTGCAGGACACCAAGGCCATCGATAAACCGATGCGCGTCACCTATATGCCCGGCGGCGTCGGCGCGGTGGCCTACAACGCCATCGTCGCGCAGCGCCCGGCGGAGTTCGGCACCGTGGTGGCCTTCTCCGGCGGTTCGCTGCTCAATCTGGCTCAGGGCAAGTTCGGCCGCTATAACGTGGACGACGTGAAATGGCTGGCGGCGGTCGGAACCGACTACGGCATGATCGCGGTGCGCGCCGACTCGCCTTACAAAACCCTGAAAGACCTGATGGACGCCTTCCAAAAAGATCCCAACAGCGTGGTGTTCGGCGCCGGCGCCTCCATCGGCAGCCAGGACTGGATGAAAACCGCGCTGCTGGCGCGCGAAGTCGGCGTGGATCCGCGCAAGATGCGCTACGTGGCGTTCGAAGGCGGCGGCGAGCCGGTCACCGCGCTGCTGGGCAACCATATTCAGGCGGTTTCCGGTGACCTGAGCGAGATGGTGCCTTACCTGCAGGGCGACAAAATCCGCGTGCTGGCGGTGTATGCCGAGCAACGTTTGCCGGGCCAGTTGGCCGACATTCCGACCGCCAAAGAACAGGGGTACAGCCTGGTGTGGCCGATCATTCGCGGCTTCTACGTCGGGCCGAAAGTCAGCGATGAAGAGTATCAGTGGTGGATCGACACCTTCCAGAAAATGATGGCGACAGACGAATTCAAGCAGCAGCGCGATCTGCGCGGCCTGTTCGAATTCAATATGACCGGCAAAGAGCTGGACGCCTACGTGAAGAATCAGGTTGCCCAATACCGTGAGCAGGCGAAAGTGTTCGGCCTGGCCAAATAACCGCAGGGGAAAACCATGAGCGATCGTATTTTTGCCGGCTTTTGGCTGCTGCTGTGTATCGGCGGGCTGTTCATCGGCTGGGGCATTCAAAGCGAATACAGCTATGAACCGCTGGGGCCGCGCCCGTTCCCGCTGGCGATCCTCAGCCTGATGGCGCTGTGCGCGGCCCTGTTGCTGCTACGCCGCCCACAGGCGGTGGAATGGCCGCACCACAAGGTGCTGCAGCGGCTGCTGGTGCTGGTGATCACCCTGGTGCTGTATGCCTGGGGCTTTGAATGGCTGGGCTTTCCGCTGGCGACCGCGCTGCTGACGTTCAGCATCGGCCTGTTGTTTCAGGCCAGCCTGCCGGCGGCGGCCATCTCCGGCGTCGTCATGGGCGCAGCGCTGTACTACGCCTTTGACCAACTTCTCGATGTCACACTGCCGCTCGGCATCTGGCTGAGCTAACGGGAGCGATGATGGATACCTGGATGTATTTGACCCAAGGGTTTGAAGTGGCGCTGGTGCCGCAGAACCTGATTATCGCCCTGATCGGCTGCTTCGTCGGCACCATCGTCGGCCTGTTGCCGGGGCTGGGGCCGATCAACGGCGTGGCGATCCTGCTGCCGCTGGCGTTCGCCCTCAAACTGCCGGCCGAATCGGCGCTGATCCTGCTGGCGACGGTGTATATCGGCTGCGAATACGGCGGGCGCATCTCGTCGATTCTGCTCAACGTGCCGGGCGACGCGGCGGCGATCATGACCGCGCTGGACGGCTACCCGATGGCGCAGCAGGGGCGCGCCGGCGTGGCGCTGTCCATCTCGGCGGTCAGCTCGTTCGTCGGCTCGATGATCGCCATCGGCGGCATCATTCTGTTCGCGCCGCTGCTGGCCCGCTGGTCGCTGGCCTTCGGCCCGGCCGAGTATTTCGCCCTGATGGTGTTCGCCATCGCCTGCCTCGGCAGCATGATGAGCCAGAACCCGCTAAAATCGCTGCTGGCGGCGCTGATCGGCCTGGGATTGGCGACGGTGGGCGTCGACGCCAACACCGGCGTTTACCGCTTTACCTTCGACAGCGTGCATCTCTCCGACGGCGTGCAGTTTATCGTGGTGGTGATCGGCCTGTTCTCGGTCAGCGAAATCCTGCTGATGCTGGAAAGCACCAGCGCCGGGCAAAAGCTGGTGCGTAAAACCGGCCGCCTGCTGTTCAACCGTAAAGAGGCGGCGCAGTGCGCAGGCCCGACCCTGCGCTCGTCGGTGATCGGTTTCTTCGTCGGCATTCTGCCGGGCGCCGGCGCCACCATCGCCAGCGCGTTGACCTACATGACCGAGAAGAAAATCAGCGGCAACAGCGACACCTTCGGCAAGGGCGACATTCGCGGCGTAGCGGCGCCGGAAGCGGCCAACAACGCCTCGGCCTGCGGCTCGTTCATTCCGATGCTGACGCTGGGGGTACCGGGTTCCGGCACCACGGCGGTGATGATGGGCGCGCTGACGCTGTACAACATCACCCCCGGCCCGGCGATGTTCACCGAACAGCCGGATATCGTCTGGGGGCTGATCGCCGCGCTGCTGATCGCTAACGTCATTTTGCTGATCATGAACCTGCCGCTGGTCGGCCTGTTCACCCGCATGCTGACCATCCCGCTGTGGTTCCTGGTGCCGGCGATCGCCGCGGTGTCGGCGGTAGGGGTTTATGCGGTGCACAGCACCACCTTCGACCTGCTGTTGATGGTCGGGTTGGGCGTGTTCGGCTACATTCTGCGGAAAATGCATTTCCCGATGTCGCCGCTGATTCTGGGCTTTGTGCTGGGTGAGATGCTGGAACAAAACCTGCGCCGCGCGCTGTCGATCAGCAACGGCGAGTTCGGCATTCTGTGGAGCAGCAGCATCGCGCAAACGCTGCTGGTATTGGCGATCGCGGTACTGGCGTTGCCGCCGCTGCTGCGCCTGATGCGCAAACGCCGCCAACCGGCGGCCGAGGCCAAGGCCGAATAACGCGAAACGGGCGGGGATCCCCCGCCCGTGGTGTTTAACGGCGCAAGGCCGCAATTCCCTTTTCCAGCGCCCCGATATCGTCATCGGCAAGCAGAGGCTGGATCACCGCAAAGTCCGCCTCGGACAAGTCATAGAGGCGCAACGCAAGCAACCGCGCGATGATTTCCGGCGTGAATCGCCAACGGATAAACGTCGCCGGGTTACCGCCGACGATGGCATAAGGTTCAACATCGCCGGCCACCACGCTGCCGGCGGCGACGATCGCCCCTTCGCCTATCGATATCCCCGGCATCAACATCGCCCGCATGCCGATCCAGCAACCGTCACCCAGCCGGGTATCGCCTTTGGGACGGTATGCCTGCTTGATGGTTGCCATAAACGGGTACAGGCTCAGCCAGTCGATGCGGTGGGTGTGATTACCGCCCATCAGGATCACCGCTTCGGCCGCGATGCACACGTAATCGCCGATCAGCAAACGGTCTATTTCGCCCAGCGGCTGCCATTGCCGGCTGACCGCGTCGCCGTGCAGATAGCGCACCACCGAGCGTTCGAAGCCGTTGTCCCAGCAATCGCTGTAGTAGCTGTGGGTGCCTTTGACGATAATATTCGGGTTGGTCACCGTCTGATGCAGAAGCTCAGTGTTGGACCAGTGTTTTTCGGACATGGCGTATTCTCTTGTTACGGGAATAAAAGCCACGGAACGGAGTGTCTGTGGCCGTGTTGTCGTTCACTCAACACGGCCATTCAAGCGATAAGCGCTCGTTTCAATCTCGGGTTATTCATCATTACCGCCTCTCTTGCGAGGCGTAATGCTAACCGATCACGCCTCGGCGGTCTTGCTTTTCAACAGCAGCACCCCGCCCATCACCAACGCGCTGCCCAGCAGCTGCAGCTGATTCATGTTCTCCCCCAGCAGGAAATAGGCGATCACCGCGGTGAACACCAGCTCCAGCGACAGGATCAGGTTGGCTACCGCCAGCGGCAGCGTTTTCAGGCTGATGTTATACAACCCGAAACCCAGCAGCGTCGGCCCGGCGGCCAACGCCAGCAGCAACAGCCAGCCGCTCCACTGAATGCCCTGCGCGCTGTGCGACAGGAACCACAGATCGCCGGCCATGCCGTGGAACGCCGCCAACGGGAACGCCGTCAGCGCCGCATTGAACGCCAGCTGATACAGCGCCGAAAACCCGAACACGTACAGGATGGTGTTCCACACCGGATAGCCGCGTTCGCTGGCCACCCGCCCGCCGAGGGTATACAGGGTATAACCGATGCCCGACAGCATCCCCACCAGCAGCCCCAGCAGATCGAAGTGGCTGTTCCCCATGCTGTCGCCGTTGCTGACCAGGAAGCAGCCGCCCAGGCTGATGGCGATCACCAGCAATTGGCGCAGCGTCAGGCGTTCGCTGTACATCACCCAGCCGAGGAATACGGTAAAGCCCACCGAACAGTAGGTCAGAATGGTCGCCACCGACGCGCCGTTCAGCGCCACCGACAGCGTCCACAGGCTGTTGAACAGCGCCAGCAGCAGCCCGTAAAGCGCGTAGAACACCACCTGCTCACGGCGCAGACGCGCCCACTGCGGTTTCACCAGCAACAGCAGCGGCAACAACACCAACGCCACCAGCGCCGCGCGCCAGAACGCCAGCACGAAGGTCGGCAGGTGGTAATACTCGGTCAGCGCGCGGATGATGATGGCGGTAAAGGCCAGCAGCATGGCGCTGATAATGGCGATGACGTACCCCTGGCTGCTGCCCTGAAAGAGGCGCGCGCCGGGCAGCGCCGGCCGGGCGGAAACGCCTGACGGTAATGACATGAGATCCTCGGAGAAATGGCGACATAAATACTCAGGCACAGAGTGTAACGCGGCCATTTTTTCTCACTATAGCCACTTTGCAGCGTTGTCATGCAGGCCACTTTTGTGCGCTTGAAGCCCTGCTGACATGGGGTATAGTGAAAATATCTCTCCCTAACCGGGCCAATTTCGCATGCACATCCCGTTAGATCGCGAGCAGGACGTTCCGCTCTATTTACAGATCGAAGAAGCGCTGCGGCGCGCCATCCTCACCGGCGTGTTCGTCGATGGCGACAAGCTGCCCTCGACGCGCACGCTGGCGACCGAGCTGGCGGTCAGCCGTTTAACGGTGGATAACGCCTACGCCGAGCTGGCGGCCAAGGGCTTTTTGCATCAGCGGCGCGGCAGCGGCGCCTATGTCGCGCACCCGCAGGCGCAAACGCGCCCGGCCCGCCCGACCAGCGACGCCCCTTTCCCGCTGGAGAGCTTCACCACCCTCACCTCGCGTCTGGACGGCTACGCCGACGCTCCGCTGCCGGAGGGGCTGATCAACTTCGCCGCCGGCGTCGGCAGCCCCAAAATATTTCCGCTGGAGGCGTTTCGCAAAGTGCTGCTGTCGGTGCTCAGCCGCCACGCGGAAGAGGCCTTCAGCTACGGCGAATACTGCGGCTACTATCCGCTGCGCGATACGCTGAGCCGCATCCTCAGCGCCCAGGGCATCCCCACGCAGGCGGAACAGGTGCTGATCACCAACGGTTCGCAGCATGCCATCAGTCTGGTGGTGCAAAGCCTGCTGGCGCCGGGTGATACGGTGATCGTCGAAGAGCCGACCTACGCCGAAGCGCTGGGCCTGCTGCGCCAGCACCGCATCAATATCGTCACCGTGCCCGGCGACCGCCACGGCATGCGGGTGGATTTGCTGCCGGAGTTGTTGGAACGCCACCGCCCCAAACTGATCTACACCATCCCCAACTTCCACAACCCGACCGGCCGTTGCCTGAGCGAGACGCGCCGGCGACGTCTGCTGGCGATCGCCCAACAGGCCGGCGTGGTGATCCTGGAAGACGACTTCGTCGGCGATCTGCGTTATCAAGGCAAACAACTGCCGTCGCTGCGCGCGCTGGCGCAGCCGGGCGCGGTGATCTACGTCAGCACCTTCTCCAAAATGCTGCTGCCCAGCATGCGCATCGGCTATCTGGTGGCGGACAGCGAACACTATCAGCGTTTCGCCAGGCTGAAGCACGTCGACAGCTTCACCAGTTCCAGCCTGATCCAGCGGGCGCTGGACGCGTTCGTCACCGTCGGCCGTTACGATAAGCAGCTGCGGCGCGCCGGGCGCGTCTATCGCCTGCATCTGGAAGTGATGATCGACGCGTTGCAACGGCGGCTGCCGCCGGGGTGCCGTTTCGAAACGCCGCAAGGCGGCTTGTTTATCTGGCTGACGCTGCCCGCGACGGTGACCACCGCCGAACTGATGCCGGCGGCCTGGCGGCACGGTGTCACCTTTGCCCGCGGTGAATGCTTCTATGCGCAGGAACAGCTGGGCGCACACGGCCTGCGGCTAAACTTCGCCGCCAACTCGCCGCCGCAGATTGAAGAAGGTATCGCCCGGCTGTGCCGGGCGATTGAGGAAGTGATAGCGGAGAAAAGCGCCGGTTAGACGGCGGCCCACCACAGCCGCAGCTTCATCCCCCAGTAGCTGGTCCAGCCGGTGGTGCTCTGCACCACCTTGCCCTGCGAGATCACCACGAAGGTCGGCGTCACGCCAATCCGCCACTGCGCCGACAGCGCGCCGGCCGGATCGTTGACCACCGGCAGCGCCAGCCGTTTACGCGCCAGCCACTGTTTCACCTGGGTATCGTCGCCCGAGCGCAGCGCGACGGTCAGCACGTTGCCGCCCTCCGCCTGCAAGCGGGCGACGTCCGGCGTGGTGAAACGGCAAACGCCGCACCAGCTGGCCCAAAAGTAAACCAGCAGCGGCCGCTCATGGCTAAGCTGCGCCAACGACACGCGCTCGCCGTCCAGCGAGGTCAGCGTCTGGGCATCGAAGGCCGGCGGCGCCTGCGGCGCGTTCAGCCAATCCATCACCGTGACCACCGCCAATGCGATCAGCGCCAGCAGCAGCAACTCGCGCCCCCAGCGCTTGAGCTTAGCCATTGTTGGCCTTCGCCAGCTGCTGCTTCACCATCGTTTCCAGCTCTTCATACGACACCGCCCCCGGCAGCATCCGATCGCCGATCAGCGTCGCCGGCGTTCCTTGTACGCCCAGTTGCTCCGCCAACGCCATATTGCTGCGCAGCGTGGTCATGCTCTGTTCGCTCGGCGCCACCGCCTTGACGCCGGTTTTCTCCTGCGCGGCGGCGATGCTGGCATTGTCGTGGAAGCCCTTTTTCGCCATCAGCCGCTGATGCAAGGCCCAGAATTGCTCCGGGTGCTGCTGCCAGGTGGTGAGCGCCACGCGCGCCGAGCTGACCGAACTTTCGCCCTTGAACGGCAGCAGCTTCACCACCAGCGCCACATCCGGGTATTGCTTGACGATCTTCTCCAGCATCGGATCAAACCGCTTGCAGTACGGGCAGTTATAATCGGTAAAGGTCACCAGCGTCAGTTTGGCGTTGGCGGCGCCCAGCCGCGGGCTGGCCGGATCCTGATACAGCGTTTTGGCGTTCTGCTTGATAGCCTGGCTGATTTGCTGGCTGGCGGTTTGCTGCTGCCAGGCGTCCACCGCCTGCGCCAGAATGTCCGGGTTGGACACCAGCGTTTCGCGGATCATCTCTTTGATACGCGCCTCTTGCGCCGGGGTGAAAGGCTCGGCGGCCCACACCGGGGCGGCGATGATCATCAGTAAAATCAGTAGTTTTTTCATTGTTCGGTTCCTTTGGCATGGGAAAGCGTTTGCAGCACGGCGTCACGGGTCAACAGCGGGGATAACACCTCGCCGTCCGGGCTGCCGGGGCCATAGATTTGGTTGAAAGGCACGGCGACGCTGCCGCGCTTTTGCAGGAAGGCGCTGATGTCGGCCGACGGGCGGCTCCAGTCGCCGCGCAGCGCGACCACATCATCGGCGCTCAACGCCCGCTGTATGTCATCGCGCAGCAGCACATTGAATTTGTTGGCTTTGCAGGTCACGCACCAGTCGGCGGTCACGTCGACGAACACCCGCTTATGCTGCGCCAGCGCCTCGGCGATCGCCTGTTCGCTCAGCGGTTGCCACTGCACCCGATCCTGCAAGGGTTGACGCCACAGACCGGCGGTCAGCGAGCCGGCCAGCAAGGCCGCGCCCGCCAGCACCAACGTGCCCGCCGCCAGCTTGGCCGCCAACCGTGCCCCTTGCTGGCGCCACACCGCCAGCAGTAATGCCAGCAACGCCAGCGCCCCCAGCCACAGCGTGGCCTGCGCGCCGATATGATTGCTCAGCAGGCTCAGCAACCACAGCGACGACGCCAGCATCAGTAATCCCATCGCCAGCTTGACGGTATTCATCCAGCGGCCGGGGCGCGGCAACCGCAGCGCCAGCGACGGCCAGGCGGCGATCAGCAGCCACGGCAGACTCATGCCGATGCCGAGCGCGATGAACATGCCCCACAGCACCGGCAGCGACGCCGCCAGCGCGAAGGCCACCGCCGTGCCGAGAAACGGCGCCGAGCACGGCGTCGCCAGCAGCGTGGCGAACGCGCCCTGCCAGAAATGGCCGCTCAGACCGTGCCCGTTATGGGTCGCCAGCGAGGTATTCAGATCGGATGAGAGTCGCAGATGGAACAGGCCGAACAGGTTGGCGCTGAACAGCAGCGTCACCAGCACCATAAAGCCGATAAACCACGGATTCTGGAACTGAATGCCCCAGCCGAGCGCGTGGTTGCCGAGCCGCAGCAACGTCATCAGCAGGGCCAACGCCATAAACGAGGCGACGATGCCCAGCGACGACGCCAGAAACTGCAGACGAACGCTGCGCCGATCGCGCCGCTCCACCTGCAGGATGGAGCCGAGCTTGATGCCCAGCACCGGCAGCACGCACGGCATCAGGTTGAGGATCAACCCGCCCGCCAGCGCCATCAATACCGCCTGCCATAGCGGGAACGCCGCACCGGTCGGCGCGGCCAGCGGCTGGCCGATCGGCAGCGTTATCTGCTGCGCCATACCGCCGTCGTCGATCACCAACGTCAGCGTTTTGCCGCGCAGGTCCGGCGCCGCATCGCCCCAGCCATCGCTGACCGGCACTCGCGCCAACAGCTGAGCGCCGTCGGTCTCGACCTGCGGCTTGCCGAGATCGGCATCCGCCAGCGTATCGAAGAACAGCGCAGGCTGTTGCCAGCCGGCGGCGCGTTCGGCGGAAATCTGCAGCTCGCCGCTGCGATACCCGGCCTTGACGCTTTCCGCCAACCCGGCGGCGATCGGCACCTGCCCCATTGCCTGCGCGAAGTCATGGTTAAACTGCGGATCGTTCGGCGTGGTCAGATCCAGACTGAACGGGTAGTCGGTCAGAATGCAGACGTTGCTGCAGGTGGACAGCGTCAGCGTACCCGCCAGCGGGCCGGACACCTGGCCTGGCATCACGATCGGCAGCGTGACCCGATCGTGATAGCCCTGGGTGGAAATGCCGGCCACCTCGAAACGCTGCGGCGTCGGCCAGTGCCAGGTCGCCGGCGGCGGGTTACCCTGCCAGACGATAGCCGGCGCGATGCCGCCTTCGCCTGGAGAGCGCCAGTAAGTTTTCCAGCCTTTTTGCAGCTCGACCGACAGCAGCAGGCGGGTCTCTCCCGGCTGTGACGTGTCGGCGCGCAGCCGCACCTTGGCATGATCGTTGGCCGGATTTTGCAGCCAGCCGCTGTCCGCCGCCTGCAAGGCAGGCAGCCACAGCATAAACAGGCAAGCGCAGGCCAGCCTGATAATTTTCAACATGTTAATTCTCCATAAATGATTAATTCACCGCGAAAAACGGGCGATTAACTCATTCACGGAAGACGCATAATCGAAGGTGCACCCTGAGGGTGGGCGGTGAAATGGCGCGGGGAGGAGGAATGCGCAGACGCGCGGCAATGGTCGGCGCCAACAGCGCCAGCAGCAGACCCAGCCCGAACAGCACGGTTTCGAACATTACCGGCGGCGCGGCCAGCAATGATTTGGCGCTCAGCTCACAGGGCGTCGGCTGCGCTTCGGCGGCGGCGTCGCTGGATTGCACGGCAGTGGCGGCCGGGATCCCCAGCGTTTGCTGCAGCGCATGCAGGCCCGCCATGCGCTGGGTCATGCACGTCAGCACCACCAGGCAAGCCAGGCATAAAAACCATTTTGCAATCCGCTGCCGTTTAACCATGCCATCCTCATGTTCAGATCTGGGGTTATCTTAGCGACGCAGACGCGTTTAGCAACGTTTTGTCGGTAAAGAAATGTCTGAGCGGCGGTATTGATGGCGGCGATTTACAGGTATCATAGACGGTAAGCCTGCGCTTTTCGCCGGGTACGATGACGATTCTCTCCTCCAGGCACACTGCGGGGATACACAGCGAAGGACTGGTGATATGCAACCTTTGAGTGGGCCGGGCACCCCAATCGCCGGCGAACGCCCCCCCTCCCCGGGCAAAACGGCGGCCACTGACGATCAACCTCTCTCTCCGGCGCAGCGCACGACGCTGGAAAAACTGATCGTGAAAATCATGACGCTCAGCCCGGCCAAATCGGCGGAGATCTGGGCGTCTCTGCGTCACGATCTCGGCGCCGACAAAGGTGGCGAACTGCTGGCGCGCCATTTTCAACCGGCGGAACAGCTGCTGCAAACGCGCCTGACGCAGGCGCAACAAAACCATGCCGGGCGCCAACTGCTGCAACAGCTGGCCGAATTGCTGCCGCAGGGCAATAACCGCCAGGCGGTCAGCGACTTTATTCGCCAGCAGTTCGGCCATACGGTGTTGAGCCAGCTGAGCCCACCGCAATTGCAGCAGGTGCTGAATCTGTTGCAGACCGGCGGCCTGACCATTCCCCAGCCGCAGCAAACCGCCACCAGCGATCGCCCGCTGCTGCCCGCAGAGCATCAAAGCCTGCAGCAGCAGATCACCAAACTCAGCGCCGCGACCGGCGAAGCGCCGGCTAAAATCTGGCAAACGCTGTTCGATCTGGCGGGCGTGAAAACCAACGATCCGCTGCCGGCGCGCCACTTCCAGCTGCTGAACCAGTTTTTACAGGTGAAGGTGGCGCTCAGCCCGCAGAACGCGCCGACGCTGAACAACCTGCTGGCGGCGCTAAAACAGCCGGCGGATGAGCAAGAACTGCAGCAGATGAACGACTATTGCCAGGCGCGCTTCAACTGCGGCGCCAATGCACCGCTGACGCACCCGCAAATGAGCGACGCCATTCATCAGCTGTTTGCCCGCCGTCTGGATAAAGCCGGCCAGGCGCAGCCGATCGCCAGCCACCCTGTCGAACCGCAGCCGCTGCTCAACCCGCTGATCGCCGCTCTGCCTCTGCCGCTGCAGAAAGCGCTCAGCAAGCCGGCCGTGGCGCTGATCCTGTTGCTGTTGGCGTTGGCGGTCGTGCTGGCGCTGGTGTTTTAACGCCTCAGGCGCAGCCGCAGTCCTCAGCAGCCGCCCGATCGCGCAGCGATCCCGGCTGTTCTCCGATGGCCAATGGATGGCCATCGCGCAGCCAGAAGTCCAGCCCGCCGATCAGCTCCTTCACCCTGAATCCCAGTTTCGCCAGCTTGTAAGCGCCTTTGGTGGATCCGTTGCAGCCAATGCCGTCGCAGTAGGTCACATACACCTTTTGACGATCCAGATGCGCCGTGCCGGCTTCATCCATCAGGCGATGCGGCAAGCTGAACGCGCCGGGAATATGCCCGGCGGCGTACAGCGCCTCCGCGCGGGTATCGATCACCACTATCCCGTCCACGCCATTGCGCAGATCTTCCGCCACATCCCAGGCATCCGCATAGCGGCTCAGTTTGGCCGCCAGGTAGGCCAAACTCTCTTCCGGCGCCGCCGGCGGAAAAGCCAGCACCAATGATTCTTTCGACATATCACTTACTCCCGTGCATCAAGACAGATGACAATAGTGCCCCATTTTGGTCTTATGATTGATACCCATTATCCACAGATGATAAGACCCATTATGCGGCACACGCTGATCACGCTGTTTCAGCAATCGCCCCAGGCCGTCGGCACACTGCGCGATCGTTTGTGCGCGGCATTGCGGCAAGCCATCCACCACGGCGCATTGAGCATTGGGCAACGCCTGCCCTCCAGCCGAGTGCTGGCTGGGGATCTGAGCCTCTCAAGGGTGACCGTCGAAGCAGCCTACGGTCAGTTGGAGGCGGAAGGATATTTGCAGCGCCGCGTCGGCCAGGGCACCTTTGTGGCGATTACCATCGCCAAATCACCGCCGCCGGCAGCCGGCTCCGGCTTGCCGCGCCTTTCGCAGCGCGGCCAACAGATCGTGCAAACCGGCGGCTGCCGCGATCCGCAGCAGCCACAGGCGTTTGCCGCCGGCTCGCCGGATCTGCGCGCGTTTCCGCTGGCCTTGTGGAAGCAGTTGACCGCGCAGCGCCTGCGGCTACAGGGGGAAAGCCTGCTGCGCTACGGCGACCCGCAGGGCTATTTGCCGCTGCGTGAAGCGATTGCCGCCCACGTCAACCAAACGCGCGGCGTAATCTGCGATGCAAACCAGGTTATCGTGCTGACCAGTTCGCAGCAGGCGCTGCAGCTGCTCGCCACGTTGCTGCTGGACAGCGGCGACAGCGTCTGGATGGAAGAACCGGGTTACGCCGGGGCGAGAAACGCCTTTATCAGCGCCGGCGCCGCCCTGACGCCGGTGGCGGTAGACGGCGACGGCCTGCACGCTGAGCCCTCCTTGCCCGAGCCGCGTTTGATTTATCTGACGCCCTCGCACCAATACCCAACCGGCGCAGCGCTCAGCCTGGCGCGCCGATTGGCATTGCTGACGCTGGCGGAAAGGCAGCAGGCCTGGATCATTGAGGACGATTACGACAGCGAGTTTCATTACGACGGCCTGCCGATACCGGCGATGCAGGGCCTGGATCGCCGTGGCCGCGTACTGTACCTCGGCACCTTCTCCAAATCGCTGTTCCCTTCGTTGCGGTTGGCGTACCTGATCGTACCGCCCACGCTGGTTGAAGCGTTCGTCACCGCGCGCACGGTGTATGACGGCCACAGCGCGCAGCTGATGCAGGCGGTCACCGCCGAATTCATCCGCCAGGGGCACTTCGCCGCGCATATCCGCTACATGCGCCAACTCTACCATAGCCGGCGCGATGTGTTGCTGGCGGCAGTGCGCGAAAAACTCGGCCACTTCGCCACACCCGCTCCCGCCGCCGGCGGCCTGCAGCTCAGCGTCTGGCTGCCGCCCGGCCAGGAGGCGGCGCTCAGCCGGCAGGCGCGGCGGCTCGGCGTCCTTACGCCCGGGTTAACTGCGCAATACCAAACGGTTCAGGCCCAGCGCGACGGATGGCTGCTGGGCTTTTCGGCCCTGACGCCGGGCGAGATCCGCAGCGCCGTCGAGCGGCTGGCGCGGATCGCCGCGGCTTAGCCCTGCCCCGGAGAGACGCCGGCCGGCTTATTGCTCGGTCAGGCGCATCTCCGCAACCAGCGGCAGGTGATCGCTCACCGCCGGCCAGTGCACGCCGTTCCAATCGCCGCTAGCGTTCGGCACCGTCAGGCTGTCCAGATGCCAACGCTGCGCATTGCCGCTAAAGATGTAATCCACCTTGATTTCGGCGTTTTCCGCCGGCCAGCTGCGGCCGTCCTGCCCGTTGGGCATGATATCGTTCCAATAGCGGCTCAGCTCCAGCCAGGTGACGCTGCCCGGTACGTCGTTCATGTCGCCGAACAGCAGTTTGATGCCGCGCACTTCGATGGTGCGATCGTTCAGCTCCCGTACCTGATCCAGACGCATCGTCGGATCTTCCTTGGTATCGAGGTGGGTGTTGAACAGGGTGATCGGCGTCGGGAACTCCGGCACATCGACCTTGGCGCTGAAGGCGATGCGCTGCTCGCGCTGGCCGGACGGCAACGGATAGATCACGGCATCGTGCAGCGGATACTTCGAGAGAAACGCCAGGCCGTATTCACCGCCGTCGAAATCGATCGCCCGGCCGAACACCGCCTGCATGCCGGTCAGCTTCGCCAGTTCCGCCGCCTGATCGACCCGCCCGCTGCGGGCGGTGAGTTTATCCACCTCCTGCAGCGCCACCACGTCGACGTTCATCGCGCGAATCGCCTT
The DNA here is from genome assembly GCF_052045405.1 of Serratia sp. 22278. Taxonomy (NCBI): domain Bacteria; kingdom Pseudomonadati; phylum Pseudomonadota; class Gammaproteobacteria; order Enterobacterales; family Yersiniaceae; genus Serratia; species Serratia sp. 22278. Next base: position 288,023 of record NZ_JBQEOW010000002.1, read on the forward strand.
GGCGATGGCGGTCATGTCGCTGACCTTGCCGGCGGCGATATTGAAGCTGGCGACGCGGATCTTCGGCGCCTGTTCCAGTTCGTAGGTTTTGTTCTTCAGGCCGCCCAACGCGCTGGCCACCTCGCGGCTGTTGGCATTGCTGTTGGCGTGCCCGGTATCGGCAGACGACCAGGCGCTGTGAGAGATACCCAGGGACAGTAAGGTGATAAGCAGAGCGTGACCGGTGTGCATGAATTCTCCTTGAGGGACAGATAAGTGTTATGTGGGCGCATCCCGGCCCACAGCTAACACCGATTTTGCCGCAGAAACCTGCGACTATTTCCTAGTTGCACCGCTATTTTTCGTTTCTGCGCGATACTTCGCATTCTGGCGGTTTACGCATTGCGCCGTTGGACAAACGGCTGATTTCGTTTTAAAACCGGTAGATTGCCAACCGCGAGGAGTTCCGATGACCAGCCCGATTGCCGAACAGCTTACCGAACGTTTCTTCCGCTATCTGGCGGTGACCAGCCAGAGTAACGCCGCCGCAGCCACCCTGCCCAGCACGCCGGGGCAGTATGAGATGGCGCAACTGTTGGCGGACGAGCTGCGCCGGCTCGGCCTGGCCGACGTGCAAATCGACGAGCACGCCACCGTGACCGCGCGCAAGCCCGGCACCCAACCCGGCGCGCCGCGCATCGGCTTCATCACGCATATCGACACCGTGGACGTTGGCCTCTCGCCCGAGATTCGCCCGCAGCGCCTGCGCTTCACCGGCGAAGATTTATGTCTGAACGCCGAGCAAGACATCTGGCTGCGGGTCGCCGAGCATCCGGAGATCCTGCCCTACCGGAACGAAGAAATTCTGTTCAGCGACGGCACCAGCGTGCTGGGCGCCGACAATAAGGCGGCGGTCACCGTGGTGATGACGCTGCTGGCCAACCTGACCGCGGCCGATCGCCACGGCGATATCGTGGTGGCGTTCGTGCCGGACGAAGAAATCGGCCTGCGCGGCGCCAAGGCGCTGGATCTGCAGCGCTTCCCCGTCGATTTCGCCTACACCATCGACTGCTGCGAACTGGGTGAAGTGGTATACGAGAATTTCAACGCGGCGGCGGCAGAGATCCGCATCGAGGGAGTGACCGCCCACCCGATGTCGGCGAAAAACGTGTTAATCAACCCAATACGCATCGCCAACGACATCATAAACCGATTCGACGTGCAGGATACCCCGGAGCACACCGAGGGGCGCGAGGGTTATTTCTGGTTCACCGATCTGGCCGCCAACGCCAATCAGGCGACGCTGAAGGTGTCGATTCGCGACTTCGATCGCGCGGCGTTCGAGACGCGCAAGGCCCGCCTTGAGGAGACGGTGTGCCAGGTGGCGGCCAACTATCCGCGCGCCAACGTCAGCTGCAGCGTCAGCGACATCTACAGCAACATCAGCAACGCCATCGGCGAGGACCGGCGCGCTATCGATCTGATCTTCGGCGCCCTCGCCGCCCACGGTATCCCGCCGAAGGTGATCCCGATGCGCGGCGGCACCGACGGCGCGGCGCTCTCCAGCCGCGGCATCCTGACGCCCAATTACTTCACCGGCGCGCATAACTTCCACTCGCGCTTCGAGTTTTTACCCGTCAGCGCCTTCGTGAAATCCTATCAGGTGACCCGCAGCATTTGCCTGCTGGCCGCGCGGCAAAGCGGTAATCAGAGTTAGCTCAACAGCCAGCCGAGCAACGCGGCCCATACCAACAGCGGCAGCGAATAATAGTGGAAGCGCAACCAGATCATGCGCTCCCCCGCCATGCGCAGCGCAATCAGGTTGGCGAGCGATCCGATCGCCAACCCGAAGCCGCCGGCGTTGACCGCATAGGCCAGCTGAGCGCTGGAAGGCACATAGTTGAGCAACAGTATGGTGGCCGGCACGTTGCTGACGATCTGCGACAGCCCAACGCCCAACGCATACACGCCGCCCTCGCTCAGCCCGGCGATGGCGGCGAACGCCGGCTGAAGCGGCGGCAAACGGGTAAACAGGCCGACATCGATGAACATGGCGGCGAACACGAAAATCAGGCTCCAGTCGATCTGCAACAGCACCCGGCGCGCCAGCAGCAAGAAACCGGCGAACACCGCCAACAGCCCATACAACGGCAGATCGAAATCGAGACTCAGCAGGAAAACCGCATACAGCCCTACGCAGCTCAGCAACAGCGGCCGCTGGTAGGGATACCCCTCGGTATTCGGCGCTTTCACAATGTCGCGCGCCGGGAAGCTTAACCAGGTCAGCGCCAGCAAGCTCAACATCATTGCGGCGCCAAACGGCGCCATCTGGCCGATGAAACCGAGGAAAGAGAGGCCGGAGCGGCTCCACAGCAGGATATTTTGCGGGTTACCGATCGGCGTCAGCAACGAACCGGCGTTCACCGCCAGCGCCTGGAAGATGATCAAGCGGCCAACCGGCAGCGCCGACAGCTTTTTCAGCGTGATGGTGAGCGGAATGACGATAAACAGCGCCACATCGTTGGTAAGAAACGACGACAGCAGCGCGGCGGAAAACACCAGGAACAGCGCCAGCCGCCGTTCGCTGAGCAAGCGGTTGATAATCTTGCGGCCGACAAAATCGAAGTAACCGCTGACCTCCACGCCTTTGGTCAGCAGCATCAGCCCCAACAGGGTGATGAGGGTACGGCCGTCGATAAAACCACCCAGCGCTGTCAGCGGTTGCGGATGAAAAGCGAACATCGCCACGCCGGCCAGCAGCAATGCATGCAAGAAGCGATCTTTGATAAAGGGGTGGATAAGCCGAGAAATGGCGGTTGAACTCATGGTGGCTGTGTGAACCTCACCGAAAAGAATGGGCAGACGTTAGCTCAGACGCGGCTTCAGCGCCAGCAAAATGCTATTTTACCTTTATCCGCTTTTCATTTGCCGCGCTTTACTTTATTTGTAGCGGCTTTCTCGTTTTCAAAGGACATGTTATGGCTTCCCTGTTCGCCAAAGGGGCGTTGCTGAGCGCCTTATGCGCCCTGCTCGCCGCCTGCGACAATGCCTCCTCCTCCCGCCCGCAAATCGATATCGACGGCAAGACCATGGGCACCTTCTACAGCGTTAAGGTCAGCGGTGACATCGCGATCGGCAAACAAGAGCTGCAGCGGCAGATCGACACGGTGCTCGAACGGGCCAACGACGATATCTCTACCTACCGCGCCGATTCGGTGCTGTCGCGGTTTAACCGCAGCGCCAGCCTCGGGGCGCAGCCGATCCCACGCGGCATGGCGGACATCGTGTTAATGGCTCAACGCATCGGCCGCGATACCGGCGGCGCCATGGATATCACCGTCGGCCCGCTGGTGAACCTGTGGGGATTCGGCCCAGACAAACATCCGGTCAAGGTGCCGGAACAGGCGCAGATCGACGCGGCGAAGCAGCGCACCGGCCTGCAGCACCTGAAGCTGATCAGCGACAACCGCGGGGAGTGGCTGCAAAAAGATCTGCCGGACATGTATGTCGATCTCTCGACGCTGGGCGAAGGCTATGGCGCGGATGAGTTGGTGCGCCTGATGAACCGCAACGGCATTACCAACTACCTGGTATCGGTCGGTGGCGCGGTCTCTTCGCGCGGCGTCAACGGCCAGGGCAAACCCTGGCGGGTGGCGATCCAAAAGCCGACCGATCGTGAAAATGCGGTGCAGGCGCTGGTTGATCTGCACGGTTACGGCATCAGCACCGCCGGCAGCTACCGCAACTACTTTGAACAAAACGGCCAGCGCTACTCCCATGTCATCGATCCGACCACCGGCAGGCCGATCAACCACCGGCTGGTTTCCGCCACGGTGATCGCCCCGACCGCGCTCGAGGCCGACGGCTGGGATACCGGTCTGATGGTGCTGGGCACGGAGAAAGCGTTGCAGCTCGCGGAAGAGAAAGGGCTGGCGGTCTACCTGATCAGTAAAACCGACGACGGTTTCAGCGCCGTGATGACGCCGCAGTTCAAAGCGTTTTTGGTGCAGTGAGATAAAAAAGCCCGGCACGCCATGGCCGGGCTTAGTCCTGTTCCGCGCCGATCACTTGGTCAGCGCGATGATGCCGAGGGTCAGACCGGCAACCGCCGCCGCGCCGCCGGCGATCGCGCCCGCGGTTTCCCAGTTATCCTGAGTGGTGCCCTTCATACAGGTGTTGGTATGCACCAGACGCCCCTGGTCATCGTAGACCGGCACGCAGGGAGAATCGGTGGCGCATCCGGCCAACACGGCCGACAGTAACCCAACCGCAATTAACTTTTTCATACTTCTTGCCTCAATGTTCGATCACTTTATAAAGCTACGCCGAGCGATAATCACGCTACCAGGCTATTGTATGCCCAACGCGTGTAATGGCGAGGTAATGATGTGTCAGGGGATGTGATTTGGGAAAACTCCGAGCGCCCGGCAAGTGGGCTTTGAGCAATAAAAAGCCCGCGAAAACGCGGGCTTGATGGCGAGGTGAGGCTCAGGCGGGATTATTTCGCCAGTTTGCGCATCACCAGGGTGGCGTTGGTGCCGCCGAAGCCGAAGCTGTTGGACATCACGGTGGTCAGCTCGCGCTGAGTCGGCTGAGTCACGATGTTCATGCCGACCGCCTGCTCATCCAGCGTTTCGATGTTGATGCTCGGTGCGATAAAGCCGTGCTCCAGCATCAACAGGCTGTAGATCGCTTCCTGCACGCCCGCGGCGCCCAGCGAGTGACCGGTCATCGCCTTGGTGGAGGAGATAGCCGGGGTATTGTCGCCGAACACTTCGCGAATGGCGCCCAGTTCTTTCACGTCGCCCACCGGTGTGGAGGTGCCGTGCACGTTGATGTAGTCGATCGGCGCGTCCAGATCCTGCATCGCCATCTTCATGCAGCGCACTGCGCCTTCGCCCGAAGGTGCAACCATGTCGGCGCCGTCGGAAGTCGCGCCGTAGCCGACGATTTCTGCGTAGATGTGCGCGCCGCGCGCCAGCGCGTGCTCCAGTTCTTCAACCACCACCATGCCGCCGCCGCCGGCGATGACGAAACCGTCACGATCGGCGTCGTAGGTGCGGGAGGCTTTTTCCGGCGTGTCGTTGTACTTGGTGGACAGCGCGCCCATCGCATCGAACTCGCAGGCCATTTCCCAGCACAGCTCTTCGCCGCCGCCGGCGAACACGATGTCCTGTTTGCCCAGCTGGATTTGCTCAACCGCGTTGCCGATGCAGTGTGCGGAGGTCGCGCAAGCGGAGCTGATGGAGTAGTTCACGCCGTGGATTTTGAATGGCGTCGCCAGGCAGGCGGAAACGCCGGAAGCCATGGCTTTGGTGACCACGTACGGGCCAACCGCTTTCAAGCCGCGCGGGCTGCGCATCGCATCGGCGCCGAACACCTGGAAACGCGGAGAACCGCCGCCGGAACCGGCGATCAGGCCTACGCGCGGGTTGTTTTGATACTCTTCTTCCTTCAAACCGGAAGACGCGATCGCTTCTTGCATCGCCAGGAAGGCATAAATGGAAGCATCGCTCATGAAACGCACCGCCTTGCGGTCGATCAGGCCGGTCGTGTCGAGCTTAACTTGCCCCCATACGTGACTACGCATGCCGGAATCTTTCAGTTCCTGGGAGAAAGTGATCCCAGAACGTCCTTCCTGCAGGCTCGCCAGGACCTCCTGCTGGTTATTACCAATGCTGGAGACAACTCCCAGGCCAGTAATCACTGCACGTTTCATTCAATACCTCTTCCACTATTTACCTACGGGATTTTGCATCGCACTTTAGCGTACAGATGTAAGCCGAACAAGTCCGATCAGCGTTTTTCAGCTTTATTGTTGTCCAGTTTGCGCCAAGGCGCCAGCGCCGTTAGAATTCGCGGCATCCCTTGAATTTCGAGCCATTGACCGTGAACCATGCCCCCATCCAAACCGCAACGCTAACCTGGAACGAACAGGGTACACCTGTTTCGAAACAGTTTGATGACGTCTATTTTTCCAATCAGGATGGGCTGGAAGAAACCCGTTATGTCTTCCTGCACGGCAATCGGCTGCCGCAGCGTTTCGCCGTCCACCCGCGCTCGCTGTTTGTCGTGGCGGAAACCGGGTTTGGCACCGGGCTCAATTTCCTCACGCTATGGCAGGCCTTCGCCGGCTTTCGCCAGGCCGAGCCGGACGCAACGCTGCAGCGCCTGCACTTTATCAGCTTCGAAAAATTTCCCCTGCAGCAGGCTGACCTAGCGGCGGCGCATGCGCGCTGGCCGGAGCTGGCGCCTTACGCCGACGAACTACGCGCCCAATGGCCGCTGCCGTTGCCGGGTTGCCATCGCCTGCTGTTAGCCGAAGGCCGCATTACGCTCGATCTGTGGTTCGGCGACGTCAACGATTTGCTGCCGCAGTTTGACGCCAGCATGAATAACCAGGTGGATGCCTGGTTCCTCGACGGCTTCGCGCCGGCAAAAAATCCCGACATGTGGACCGATCAACTGTTCGCCGCCATGGCGCGTTTCGCCCGGCCGGGAGGCAGCTTCGCCACCTTTACCGCCGCCGGCTTCGTGCGCCGCGGCTTGCAGCAGGCCGGTTTTCAGGTCAACCGCTGCAAAGGCTTCGGCCAAAAACGTGAAATGCTCGCCGGCGAGCTCCCGGCCGATGCGCAGCCCGCCGCACACCCAGCGCCCTGGTATCGACGCCCGGCGGCGGACAACACCGCCGACATCGCCCTGATCGGCGGCGGCGTCGCCAGCGCGCTCACTGCGCTGGCCTTGCTGCGGCGCGGCGCCACCGTCACGCTGTACTGCGCCGATGAACAGGCGGCCGAAGGCGCATCCGGCAACCGCCAGGGCGCGATTTATCCTTTGCTGAACGGCAGCGGCGACGCGCTGGAGAGTTTCTTCAGCGCCGCGTTTCCCTTCGCCCGCCGCCAATACGACGCCCTGTTGCAACAAGGCGTCGCCTTCGATCACCAGTGGTGCGGCGTCAGCCAGTTGGCCTATGACGAAAAGAGCAGCGCCAAGATCGCCAATATGCTGAAAACCGACTGGCCGCAGCCCTTGGCGATGGCGGCCGACCGCGAGACGCTCAGCGAACGCTGCGGCGTCGATACCGGCTTTGGCGGCATCACCTACCCGCTAGGCGGCTGGCTGTGCCCGGCCGAGCTGACGCGCGGCGCTATCGCGCTGGCGCAGCGCCAGGGCTTGGTCTGCCGCTACCGGCACGATGCAAAGATGCTGACGCAGGAAGAAAACGGCTGGCGCATCGATTTCGCCAACGGCGACAGCCGGCGCCATGCGACGGTGATCCTGGCCAACGGCCATCGGTTGGCCGAGCTGGCGCCGACGGAAGCCCTGCCGCTGTATTCGGTACGCGGGCAGGTGTCGCATATCCCGACCTCGCCGGCCCTCGGTCAACTGAAGCAAGTCTTGTGCTACGACGGCTACCTGACGCCGATTAATGCCAACAACGGCCAGCACTGCATTGGCGCCAGCTATCAGCGCGGCGACATTGCCACCGACTACCGCGAGCAGGAGCAACAGGAAAACCGCGAGCGCCTGCTGCGCTGCCTGCCGGAGCAGGCCTGGCCGCAGCAGGTGGACGTCAGCGCACGCCAGGCGCGCTGCGGCGTGCGCAGCGCCACCCGCGATCATCTGCCGATGGTCGGCGCGCTGCCGGACTATCAGGCCACGCTGACGCAGTATCAGGATTTGCAGCGGCAAAATCAGCGCGGCGAAACCGTCGCCGATGCGCCGGTCTATCCCGGCCTGTTCGCTATCGGCGGATTAGGCTCGCGCGGGCTGAGCTCGGCGCCGCTGGCGGCGGAAATTTTGGCGGCGCAGCTGTTCGGCGAGCCGTTGCCGGGCGATGCGCGCCTGCTGGCGGCGTTGAATCCGAATCGGATGTGGGTGCGGAAATTACTGAAGGGATGTGCGGTTTAATCAACCCGGAGGGGCGCGGCGATCGCGCCCCGGCATAGCGGTCAGGCGGCAGGGGTGGCAGCCTGATAGAGGTTTTCCCACATGCCGCGCACCAGGATCTGATCCGGCGGCGAAAGTTCACCGGCGGCGATCGCCTTGTGCAGGCTCTCCTCCACCCGCGCTTTCAGCGCTTCAGCGGTGTGTTCGCCCTGCTCTTCCGCTTCGGCCACCGCCAGCGTCAGATGACCGCGCAGGTAGCCACCGGCAAACAGTTCATCATCGCTGGCGTGCTCTACCATGTCATCAATCAGCGCCAAAATGCGCGCTTCAAATTCTGCGATCATCAAATTTCCTCATTAAATAACGGACTGTGGCGTCAGTTGAGATCTTCCGGGTACGGAAAATGCTCGGCCGCCAACGGTGGCGTATTGTAGAACGATTGCAGCGCCTGAATAAAGCGCGCAGGCCTTGTGGGTATTCCCTGCTCCAGCAGCGTCAATACCCGGTCGCGCACCTTGCGTTGGAACGCAATGCGATCCGGCTCGCAGTCGCCATTCAGGTTGTCGCAGCTGACGTTAAACGGGAAACCGGCCGCCACACAGAACATCCATTCCAGCGCCTGTGGTTTTATCTCCACGGCTTCGAATTCGCTCTGGGTCTGCGCGTCGCGCCCGTCCGGGCAATACCAATAACCGAAGTCCACCAATTGACGGCGCGCTTCACCGGCGATGCACCAGTGCGAGATTTCGTGCAGGCCGCTGGCGTAAAAACCGTGGGCGAACACGATGCGGTGATACGGCAGTTCATCGTCGGCCGGCAGGTAAATGGGTTCGTCGTCGCCCTTCACCAGGCGAGTGTTGTAGTCATCGCTGAAGCAGCGATTGAAGATCTCGATCAGCTGTTCATAGCGATGACGGGTCTGCGTGTCTGACATAAAAACTCTATAACCACAAAAACAAAGAGGCCATTATACCCGATAAGACAGGGCGCGTAAGCAACGCCCCCTTTTCATCTTTAACCGTGCATCAAGGCGGTCAACCACTGCTGAATTTCCGCGCCGTGATTGTCGTACAGCAGCTTGAGGCTCATCACCAGCGAAACGATCACGATCATCGGCCGAATCAATTTCTGGCCGCGGGTCAGCACCATGTGCGCGCCCAGACGCGCCCCCAGCACCTGCCCCACCAACATCACCAGACCGATGCTCCACACCACCTTGCCGCCGATGATGAACAGCGCCAACCCGCCGACGTTGGAGGTAAAGTTCAGCACTTTGGCGTGCGCCGTGGACTTGGCGAGGTTGAAACCGCACAGCGTCACGTAGGCCAACGCGTAGAATGAACCGGCGCCGGGGCCGAAAAAGCCGTCGTAAAACCCGACGCAACCACCGGCCACCAGCCCGAACGGCAAGGCGCCAAGGCGGCGTTGACGATCTTCCTCCCCCAGTCGCGGCATCAACAAGAAATAGAGACCGATGCCGATCACCAGCAGCGGCAACATCTGCCGCAGCAAATCGGCGCGCATATGCTGCACCAAAATGGCGCCGGCGATCGAGCCGATCAGCGTCAGAAAAATCGTCAGCTTCTGGTCGTTGAGATTCACCGCTCGCCGACGAATGAAGTACAGACTGGCGGAGAAGGAGCCGCCGACCGACTGCAACTTATTGGTCGCCAGCGCCTGCGCCGGAGGAACCCCCACCGCCAGCAGGGCCGGCACCGTCAGCAACCCGCCGCCGCCGGCAATGGAGTCGATAAACCCCGCCAGCAGCGCTACCGCAAACAACACCCCGAGCATCTCGGGGCCAATGACGAACCAGTCCATGTGTTATTCCGCTGAGAAATGGTGATCCAGCAATGCCTGACAGGTCGGCGGTAACGGCGGCGGCACGGGTTTGCCCGGCTTCGCGTTCGGCTGATGCGGTACGAACCAGCTCGCCAGTTCGGCGCCGCAGCCGTCGCCCGGCGGCGGCGTATCCTGCTCCTGGCACTCCAGGCTGCCGGCCGGACAACGCAGACGCACGTGCATGTGCGCACGGTGGCCGAACCACGGCCGCACCTTGTGCAACCAGGCCCGATCGGCGCCGGCATCCAGGCACAGGCGCTGCTTGATCGCCGGATTGACGAAGATGCGCGTCACCTCCGCATCCTGTGCCGCCAGCTTAATCAGCGACTCAATTTGCGGTTGCCATTGGCGCGCCACCACCTGCTTGCCGTCGCCCGACACCAGGTCGATCGGCTGCGGCTTCAGCAATTGCTGCGCGCTCCAGCGTTGGCGCGGCAACTGCAGCCAGATGTCGACATCGAGCCCCGACTGGTGGCTGGCGTGGCCGCTGCTGAAGCGCCCGCCGGCCGGCATCGCCATGTCGCCGATCAGCACCGTGCCCAGCGCTTTCTGATTCGCCTGGCTGCTGAGACGCTGAATGAACGCCAGCAGATCCGGGTGGCCAAAATAGCGGCGCTGGTCGGTACGCATCACCTGGTAGTTCGGTGAGTTCAGCGGCAGCGGCTGCGCGCCGATGACGCAACCGTTGGCGAAACCGCCCACCGCCTGCGGCGCGCCGGCCACCGGATGGTCGATTTTCTGCCACGGCGTCAGCGCCATGGCGGAAGCGGAGGCCGTCAGGGCCACCAGGCCCAACATCCAGTTTTTCATGGCGATTACCAGCGCGGTACGTCGGAAACCACATCACCGTTTTGCGCGCGCTGGCGCAGCAGGTGATCCATCAACACGATCGCCATCATCGCTTCGGCGATCGGCACGGCGCGGATGCCCACGCACGGATCGTGGCGACCGCGGGTGACCATTTCCACCGCTTCGCCCTGGCGATTGATGGTGCGGCCCGGCACCATGATGCTGGAGGTCGGCTTCAGCGCCAGATGCGCAATCACCGGTTGGCCGCTGCTGATGCCGCCGAGAATGCCGCCGGCATGGTTGCTTTGGAAGCCTTCCGGGGTGATTTCATCGCGGTTTTCGCTGCCGCGTTTGGTCACCACGGCGAACCCGTCGCCGATCTCCACGCCTTTCACCGCGTTGATGCTCATCAGCGCGTGCGCCAGATCGGCATCGAGGCGGTCAAACACCGGCTCACCCAGGCCAACCGGCACGTTTTCAGCGATCACGCTGACCTTGGCGCCGATGGAGTCACCCTCTTTTTTCAGCGCGCGCATCAGTTCGTCCAGCGCTTCCAGCTTGTCCGGATCCGGGCAGAAGAACGGGTTCTGTTCGACCTGATCCCAGTCTTTCAGCTCGCAGGTCACGTCGCCGATCTGCGCCAGATAGCCGCGCACCTGCACGCCGAACTTCTGCTGCAGGTATTTCTTGGCGATAGCGCCCGCCGCGACGCGCATGGCGGTTTCACGCGCCGAAGAGCGGCCGCCGCCACGATAGTCGCGCAGACCGTATTTCTGTTCGTAGGTGTAGTCGGCATGCCCCGGACGGAACACGTCTTTGATGGCGCTGTAGTCTTGCGAGCGCTGATCGGTGTTTTCAATGATCAGACCGATGCTGGTACCGGTGGTCACGCCTTCGAATACGCCGGAGAGAATACGCACCTGATCCGGTTCGCGACGCTGGGTGGTGTAACGCGAGGTGCCCGGACGACGGCGGTCCAGATCGTGTTGCAAATCGGCTTCGGTAAGCGGGATGCCTGGCGGCACGCCGTCGACGATACAACCCAGCGCCACCCCGTGAGATTCACCGAAGGTGGTGACGCGGAAAATCTGCCCAATACTGTTTCCTGCCATCACGGCTCCTTACCGTTAGTCTTTTATCGTTATGAGGCCCGCCATACGGGCCTTGGAAATGCGGCTTAGCTGCGATAGAGGCTGAAGTGTTCCTTGCAATCCACCAACTGCTGTTTGGTCAGCATGAACACGCCGTCGCCGCCGTTTTCGAACTCCAGCCAGGTGAACGGAATGTCCGGATATTGTTCCATCAGATGTACCATGCTGTTGCCCACTTCACAAATCAGCACGCCGTCGTCGGTCAGGTAGTCCGGCGCGCAGGCCAGGATGCGGCGCACCAGCTTCAGGCCATCGCTGCCCGCCGCCAGGCCCAGTTCCGGCTCAAAGCGGAACTCCTGCGGCAGATCCGACATGTCTTCCGCATCGACGTACGGCGGGTTGGTGACGATCAGATCGTACTGGATCGCGGGAACATCGCGGAACAGATCGGAACGGATCGGGATCACCTGATGTTCGACGCCGTGCGCCTGAATATTGCGCTCGGTTACCGCCAGCACTTCGCTGGAGATGTCCACCGCGTCCACTTCCGCTTCCGGGAAAGCGTAGCCGCAGGCGATGGCGATGCAGCCGCTGCCGGTGCACATGTCGAGGATATGGCGCGGCGGGTGCGGGATCAGCGCGCTGAAACGATCGTTGATCAGCTCGCCGATCGGCGAACGCGGCACCAGCACGCGCTCGTCGACGTAGAATTCCATGCCGCAGAACCAGGCCTTGTTGGTCAGGTAAGCGACCGGGATGCGTTCGTTGACGCGGCGGATCACGCGCTCAACGATGCGATGGCGCTCGCTGGAAGTCAGACGGGCGGTGTGCATATCCTCCGGAATGTCCAACGGCAGGAACAGGCTTGGCAGCACCAATTGCACCGCTTCGTCCCACGGATTATCGGTTCCGTGACCATAATAGATATTGGCGGCGTTGAAGCGGCTTACCGTCCAGCGCAGCATATCTTGAATGGTGTGCAGTTCGTTCACTGCTTCGTCGACGAAAATTTTGTCCAATTTGCCCTCCGGCAGGCGCTGTGTTTCATGATTTAGCCGCATAGTTTGCCATGAAGCCCGCGACAAATCACGCTTGCCCCTCGCGCTTTTCACTCTGGCCCGAGTTTTGCGTCGACAGCGCTCATTCACAAGGTAAACTAGCGAAATAAACGATTTCCGGTGAATGAAGCATGAAGAACAAGCCCCCTCTGAGCAAAGACGAACAACAGCTCTTCAGAGAGTCGGTGGCGGGCGCGAAAAAGCTGCGCCAGGACACCATCGTCCACCGCCCGCCGAAGCCCAAGGTCAAACAGATTGCGCCGCAGCGATTGCTGCAGGAGCAGGTCGATGCCAGCTATTATTTTTCAGATGAATACCAGCCGCAGTTGGAAGAGGAAGGCCCGACGCGCTACGTGCGCCCCGGCAGCAGCCCGTATGAGCTGAAGAAGCTGCGACGCGGCGATTATTCGCCGGAACTGTTTCTTGATTTGCACGGCCTGACCCAGCTGCAGGCCAAGCAGGAGCTGGGGGCGCTGATCGCCGCCTGCAAACGCGAGCACGTGCACTGCGCCTGCGTGATGCACGGGCACGGCAAGCACATCCTCAAACAGCAAACGCCGCTGTGGCTGGCGCAACATCCCGACGTGCTGGCGTTCCACCAGGCGCCGAAGGAATGGGGCGGCAACGCCGCCATCCTGCTGTTGGTGGAACTGGCCGAGTAGTTCCTGCAAAAACGACTCAGGGCGATGTCAGACATCGCCCTGAGTTTATTCCGCACCGCATCCGCGGTTCACACTTTGGCCATCACCTGCGACGGGCTGACCTGCCATTCAAACTTGCCGTAGCTGCCGTCGGCCGGCAGATCGACGTTGGCAATCGCCGAGGTCGCGAACATCGGCGGGCACTCGCCCGGGCACAGTTCAGCCACCAGATACCCCACCAGCGGCAGGTGCGACACGATCAGCACCGAGCTCACCCCTTGCATCGCAAGCGCCTGAAGATAGCTGCCAACCTGTTCGGCGTTGCCGCCCGGCGTCAGCTCGGGCAGCACTTCTTCGCCCTCCGGCAGCGTCAAGGCTTCACGCACCGTCGCCAGCGTCTGTTCGGCCCGCAGATAGGGGCTGACCAGCACGCGTTCAATATCCACAGACTTGGTGTTCAACCAGGCCGCCATCTGACGGGACTCGTCGCGGCCACACAGGGTAAGGGGCCTTACCGCATCGCTGGCTGCCTCGAGCGCCGCCTCTCCGTGACGCATAATCAAAACTTGCATATTGCACCGCTGTTGTTGACAAAGTAACGCTATACAGAAACGCCGTGCGTGCTGTACCGCCGAGTTTTCCAACCCAAAGCCAAAGCTTTAAAACGATAACGCGCCGTCTCTTTATGGCGGCCGGGCATTTTGCCTGAAAGTTTGCCTAAAGAAAATGCTGTTTTTTACAGCAACCCTCCCCTGGCAAACCTCGATTGCTCACAGAACAATCAATTCAACGGGTTAAATTTTAACCTTGCCGCCATGAAATTTATTGATGACGGTCAAGCTAACTTACCGCTGCCTGCGCCTTGCTGTACAGCCTCACCGGCTGACGCTGTTGCAAGGAGTGATGGCGATCACAACGCGACCCTGTTGCAACTATAGTGCAAATCGGGCCGTCCTGCGTTCAGCTCCCCTGCGGGTAAAAACGCTCGCCCTGCTGCGCCATGCGCTGCAAGCGTTCGCACGGCGCAAAGTGCTCGCCGTGCTGCTGGCGCAGGTATTCCAACGTTTTCACCACTTTTTCGGCGCCGAGCTCGTCCATATAGCGGAACGGGCCGCCGAGGAACGGCGGGAAGCCGATGCCGAACACCGCACCGATATCGCCGTCGCGCGCGCTGCGGATCACGCCTTCATCCAGGCAGCGCGCCGCTTCGTTCAGCATCATCATCACGCAGCGCTGGGCGACGGTCGCCGGCAGCATGTGCGACTTCGGCGTGACGCCGAGCAACGTATACAATGAGGTATCCGCACGTTTACGCCGCTGCCGCTGCTGCCCTTCGCTCGGGTAGAGATAGAAGCCGCGGCCGTTCTTGCGCCCTTTACGCCCGTCCTTCAGCACCGCATCGAACGCAGCCGGCGCGGCGAAACGCGGCCCCAGCGCCTCGACCAGCACGGGAATGATTTTGGTGCCAACGTCGATGCCCACTTCATCCAGCAGGGTAATCGGGCCGACCGGGAAACCGAAGTCCACCAGCGCCTTGTCCAGCGACTCCATCGGCTCGCCTTCCAGCAGGCAGCGCGCCGCTTCGTTGATGTACGGCGCCAGGATGCGGTTGACGTAAAAACCGGCGCTGTCGCCCACCACGATGGCGGTCTTGCCCTGCTTGTGCGCCAGCGCCACGGTGGTGGCGATGGTCTCTTCGCTGGTGCCGGCGTGCGGGATCACTTCCACCAGCGGCATTTTATCCACCGGGCTGAAGTAGTGCAGACCAATCACCTGCTGCGGCCGCTGCGCCTTTTCGGCGATGTGGCCGATAGGCAGCGAAGAGGTGTTGGAGGCGAACACGGTATGCGGCGCGCAGTTTGCTTCGACCTCGGCCACCATCTGCTGTTTCAGCGCCAGATCCTCAAACACCGCCTCGACCACGATATCCGCCTGCTCAAAGCCGGTGTAATCGGTAGAGCCGGAGATCAGCATCATCTGTTTTTGCCGCTCCGCCGGGCGCATGCGCTTGCTGCGTACCCGTTTGCCGAGCACATCCCAGCTGTATTTCAGCGCGTGATTGATGCCGGTTTCATTGATGTCTTTGATGCGAACCGGCAAACCGCCGCGCGTGGCGGTGACACAGGCGATGCCGCCGCCCATCAGGCCGCCGCCGAGAATGCCGACGCGATGCAGGGCATGCGGCTTGGCATTGCCGCCCCGCTCTTTTTTCAGCGCGGTGGAGGCGAAGAACAGGCTGCGCAACGCCGCCGACTGAGGCGTCATCGCCAGCTCGCCAAAGGCGCGCGCTTCGGCCTCATAACCGCTGGCGCTGCCGTGATCCAGCCCGGTGCGCACCACCTGAATAATGCGCTCCGCCGCCGGGTAGTTGCCGTGGGTTTTCGCCAGCGTTTTTTTGCGCACGATGCTGAACAACAGATTTCTGCCCAGCGGGCCATTGAGCAGGCGATCCTGCCACGGCAGCTCGCGCTGATGCTTCCAGCCCTGTTTCACCCGCTCGATGGCGGTCTGCAACAGGATCGACTGCGGCACGGCGTCGTCCACCAGCCCCATGCGCAGCGCCTGGCGGGCGCGAATGTGCTTGCCGGTCAGGATCATGTCCAGCGCCTTGGCGGCGCCGATCAGGCGCGGCAGGCGCTGAGTGCCGCCAGAGCCCGGCAGCAGGCCCAGCTGCACTTCCGGCAGACCGAGCGCGGTTTTGTCATCCAGCGAACAGACGCGGCCGTGGCAGGCCAGCGCCAACTCCAGGCCGCCGCCAAGGCAGGCGCCGTGGATAGCGGCCACCACCGGCACCGGGAACGCGGCGATCTGCGCCAGCGTGCTCTGCCCTTTCTTGGCCAGCGTTTCCGCCTCTTTGGCGCTGGTGCAGGCGGCGATCATGGTGATGTCGGCGCCGGCGATAAACGAGTCCGGCTTGCCGGAAACGATCACCAGCCCTTCCAGCGCGGTATGCTGCTGCGCCCGGATCAGCACGTCATTCACCTGTTCGACGAACTCGGCCTTGAGTGTATTGACCTTGTCGCCCGGCACGTCGATGGTGATCACGCCGATATTGTCGGGGCGAATCGTCAGCTGAAAGGCCGACGGTTTGGCCCGCTGTTCGTGCAATGCGTTTTCGGCACTCATTATTCCACCTCCACGATCATCGCGGCGCCTAACCCGCCGGCGGCGCAGGCGGTGGTCAGGCCCAACCCGCCGCCGCGGCGTTTCAGCTCGCGCAGCGTCTGGGTGATCATGCGCGCGCCGGTGGCGGCGAACGGGTGGCCATAGGCGATGGAACCGCCCAAGACGTTGAATTTGTCCATGTCCACCTCGCCGATCGCCTGGCTGCGGCCAAGCTTCTCGCGGGCGAACGCTTCGCTGGCGAACATCTTCAGGTTAGCCAGCGTTTGCGCGGCGAAAGCTTCATGCATGTCGATGAGCGTCAGATCGGCCAGACCGATGCCGGCGCGATCCAGCGCCAGCGGCGTGGCGTAAGAAGGCCCCAGCAGCATGTCTTCCCACACGTCGATGGCGGCGAAGGCGAAACTGCGCAGATAGCCGAGCGGCTGCAGCCCCAGCGCTTTGGCGCGCGATTCGCTCATCATCAATACCGCCGCCGCGCCGTCGGTCAACGGCGTGCTGTTGGCCGCGGTGACGCTGCCATGCTTGCGATCGAACGCCGGTTTCAGCTTGGCGTAGGAAGCCAGGCTGGAGTCTTTGCGGATATTGTTGTCTTCGGAAAGCTGCGCGCGGTAAGGCGGCACGTAGGCCGTCATCACCTCATCGCGCAGCCACCCCTCACGCCAGGCTCTGGCCGCCAGTTCGTGGGAACGGTGCGCCAGCGCATCCTGCGCTTCGCGGGTGATGCCGTGGCTTTTCGCCATCTGCTCAGCGGTATCGCCCATGCGTAGACCGGTGGAATACTCCGCTACCGCCGGCGGCACCGGCATCAGATCGCGGAATTTCAGCCGGCTGAACAGTTTGAGACGCTGCGACAGCGTGCGCGCCTTGTTGACGTCCACCAGCGTGCGCGCCAACGCCTTGCTGACCCCGATCGGCAAGACGGAAGAAGAGTCTGCCCCACCGGCGATGCCGACGCTGATGCTGCCGGCCATGATGCTCTCCGCCACGTTGGCGATCGCCTGGAAGCTGGTGGCGCAGGCGCGCGACACGCTGTAAGCGTCGGTATGAACGCTCATACCGGTGCCAAGCACGATTTCACGCGCGATGTTCGGCGCCTCGGGCATTTGCACCACCTGGCCGAACACCAGCTGTTCGATCAGTTTTGGATCGATGCCGCTGCGCGCCAATAGCTCGCTCACCGCCGTTTTCCCTAAATCCACCGCCGGAATGCCGTGATAGGCAGTCGCCTGTTTGGCAAAGGGGGTACGCAGTCCATTCACAATCGCAATGCGGTCACCATGACGGGTCACCAACGGCAGTGCCTTACTCATAAATGCTCCTGAAGAAAATAACGTCAGCGCAATGGGCAGAAAGAGGTCTGACCTGATGAGGTCATTGTTAACCAAACGGTTACATTTGGCAAACCGGCAGAGATCAAAACTGCGAGCAGGCGCACTTTCTATGGGGAACGAGGCGGAGAAGGAAATCCCCGGCGCGCAGCAGGCGGCGCCGGGGGTAAAGCGGGGATTAACGCAGGCCGAGCTGGAAGATCAGGGTTTCCGCCTGGCAGGCGAAGGTGAAATCGGCCTCCAACTGCACGCCGCCGTCAACCGGTTTAATGCTACTGCTGATGTCACAAGGATCGGACTCGACCGCGCGCGCCTTTTCGCTCAGGGCCGCCAGCATCGCCTCCGCATCTTGTTGATTACCGAACACCTGGCTGTAGGACGCGGTGCAATCGGTGTTATCCATCACGGTGCCGACATCCACGCAGCAACACGCGGCGGTTTCCTGGGCGCTGCATTTATTAATTGCATCTGACATGATTGGTTCTCCTCAAGGGCCTCTGTTATCAGCCCAAATTGCCGTTTCACTCACCGGCACAAAGCCACAAAATTCTGCGGGTATTTTACGCTTCCACGCCGGCAATCACTAGCACTTACTTTTACTGGGTGTTTTAAGTGATGGAAATCACAAATAAAAATGAGCGTCTGCTAAGGAACGGTAAGAATTTTGTTATTTACCGCTGTCTTTTTGTTAAGCAGATCTCTTTTTTGATATCAGGTTGGAAATATTTCAAAAACAAACTTGCAACAATTTCACAGGTCAGACCTATACTTCAGCCACTGGTCTGATTTGTCTGAACGATAACGGACCCTACAATCCCGCGCTCCTTGTTACTTCGTGTAACAATAGTTTAAATAATAAACACATAATGAGGTTTTGGTCATGAGCCAGAAAAACCTATTGACTAAATCAGCTCTCGCAGCTGCAGTGGCAATTATTTCTTCAAACGTGTCTGCCGCAGGATTCCAGCTGAATGAGTTCTCATCAGCTGGTTTAGGACGTTCGTATTCTGGCGAAGGCGCCATGGCGGATACGGCGGCTTCCGCAAGCCGCAACCCGGCGTTGTTGATGATGTATACCCGTCCCGAGCTGTCCATCGGTGCAGTCTTCATCGACCCGGACGTTGACATCACCGGCAAATCGCCTTCCGGCGCCAGCCTGGACTCCAAAAATATCGCCCCTGTCGCCTGGGTGCCGAACCTGCATTATGTTCACCCGATTAACGATCAGTTCGCCGTAGGCGGCTCGGTCACCAGCAACTTCGGTTTGGCGACCGAATTCAACGACGGTTATACCGCCGGCGCTTACGGCGGTAAGACCGATCTGACTACCGTTAACCTCAACCTGAGCGGCGCCTACCGTCTGAATCAACACTTCAGCTTCGGTCTGGGCTTCGATGCGGTGTACGCCAAAGCCAAACTGGAACGCTACGCCGGTGAATTGCCGAAACTGATCGCAGGTTCCGGCCAATTACCGCCGCAGCTGGCCGGTCCGGTATCACAGATCCCGGCTGATACCCAGATTTCGCATCTGAAAGGCGATAAATGGGGTTACGGCTGGAACGCCGGCATTCTGTACGAAGTGGACGAAAACAACCGTTACGGCTTCACCTATCGCTCCGAAGTGAAAATCAAGTTTGACGGCGATTACAAGAGCAGCCTGCCATCGGCCTATAACCCAATTCTGGGTTCCCTCGGCCTGCCTTTGGGCACCAACGGCAGCACCATTCCGGGCTCTCTGGATCTGAACCTGCCGGAAATGTGGGAGCTGTCCGGTTACAACAAAGTGGCGCCGCAGTGGGCTATCCACTACAGCCTGGCTTACACCAGCTGGAGCCAGTTCCAGGAGCTGAGAGCCACCGGCAACAACGGCCAGACCCTGTTCGAGAAGCATGAAGGCTTCCGCGATGCCTACCGTATCGCGCTGGGCACCACCTACTTCTACGACGACAACTGGACCTTCCGGACCGGTATCGCCTTCGATGACAGCCCGGTGCCCGCCCAAAACCGTTCGATCTCCATTCCCGATCAGGACCGTTTCTGGCTGAGTGCCGGTACTACCTATGCGTTCAACAAAGACGCCTCGGTTGATGTCGGCGTGTCCTACATGCACGGCCAGAAAGTCACCATCAACGAAGGCCCTTACACCTTCAACTCGGTGGGTAAAGCCTGGCTGTACGGCGCCAACTTCAACTACCGCTTCTAATCTCGCCTGAGATGGATGCCAAAGCGCCCCCTGGGGCGCTTTTTCTTTGCCTGCCGCTTGCCGCCGGCATAAAAAAAACCCGCCTGACGGCGGGTTTTCATTGGCATAATGCCCGGGATTACTGCGAGTCGATCTCGTCCAGTTCGCCCTGAATCGCCTTGGCGTTCGGGTTCTCTTCCGGCTTGAGCGAGCCGCCGTTGGCGATGAAATCGTGGCGCTGGAAGTAAGCCTCGCGCACCATGACATAAGGATCGGAAGAGTTGCGCAGCAGGCCGTCGGAATCCAGCAGTTGAGCGCGGGTTTCGATACCCTCGACCACCCATTTGCCCGCCGACATCCAGAAGGTCAGGTAGCTCAGCATCGGATACAGCGTATCCGCAAAGTCGCCGCCTTCGTCACGCAGCGTGAAGCTGCCGTAGCCCGGCAACATCACGTACGGGCCGTAACCCACATCGTAATGGCCCAGCGTACTGCCGAAGCGGTTCGGTTCTTCGCGCGCCAGTTTCGGGTTGGCCATGCCGGCCACGTCGATCAGACCGCCCATCCCAAGCAGGGTGTTCAGGAAGAAACGGTTGAAGTGGATCATCCCGCGGTAGGGATCGCCCTTGAGGAAGGCGTTGACCATGCTGGCCGGCTCTTCCAGGTTGGAGGTGAAGTTGCTGATGCCGTTACGCGCCGGCATCGGCACGTAGTCGCGCCAGGCCACCGCTACCGGACGCAGAATATAAGGATCCAGGACGTTGTAGTTGAAGTCGAACATCGTCCGGTTAAATCCTTCCAGAGGATCGGAACGCCCTTGCGGCTCATTGTCTGGCGCGCTGGCACAGCCCACCAGTAATGCCGCTGCGAATGCCACCCCAGTCAGGCGAAAGTTCATATTTTTCTCCATAAAAACACGTTCGGTCTTATTTTTCAGGGACCTGCTTGTTTATCTGAACGCTAACCTGCTCTTTACCGCTGAATGTCTGCAGCGAGCTTTCGCCGAACCAGTCCCCCGGCTGCGGCGTGGCCAATCCGTCCTGTGAGAGGCGCACACGCACCTGCACCTGATGCTGTGCCGAGAGTAGACGCTCGGGCATCATGGCGTTGCTGTCGTCCAGAGAGAAAGACAGCGGAAAACGGCTCAACGGCAATTGTTTTACCGCGACCGGCACCGGGCTGACGCCGTCGGTCACCGAGATAACCAGCGTCCCCTGCGGCGGCATGGCTTTCGCCGCCTGCGGTGACAGTGAAACAGTCACATTCAGTTTAACAGTTTCTCCGCCGGCCTGGGCTTTTGCTTGTGCAATACTGCGCTTTATCACTTCCGCGCGCGGATCGTTAGCCGGCAGCAGCTGCAGCATCACTTGCCAGGCGCCGATCGCCTGTTTGAAATCGCCCTGTTCGAAGGCATTGAACGCCAGCAGGCTCAGCACCCGCGGATCGCTGTGGTTTTCCGCGATCATGCGCCGCAACAGCTGCGTCGCCTGCTTGTTATCCTCCGGATCGTTGGATCGCGTCAAGACCTCGGCATAGCCGAGCCGCACTTCCAGACTATTCGGATCCAATTGATAAGCATGAGCAAAGGCCTGCGTGGCGGTAGTGGCATTGTTCAACGCCATGCCGACGCGCCCCAGCATCATCCAGTCGTTGATATTGCGATCGTCCTGCTGCAGCGCGGTGCGCAGCCCCAGCCCGAGACGGGCAATCTCTTCCATGCTCAGCGGTTTGGCGCGCTCATTGGCGACGCGCTCGCGCAATTCCGGCATTTGCGCCTGCACCATGCGCCAGTCCAGCACCTGCGCCAGCCCGCCGGTTTTCAGATAAAAGCCAACGGTCACCGCCAGCAATAACAGCACGCCCGGCACCAGCGCCCAGCGGTTGATCGGTTTCGCCTGCGCCATCTGCTCGGCCGGGATGTCGTTCAACAGGTTCTGTTGCAACTCTTTGACCAGTTCCGGACGCTCGGCTACCACGCCCTGCAGCTCATCCTGCTCCAACTCGCTGAGGCGATCCTGATAAAACGCCTTGTTCAACGCATCGCGCGTGGCGGCGCTCTGCTTGCCGTGGCGCATCGCCGGCACCACCAGCAACGCGGCGGCGCCGGCCAGCAACACGCAAATAATCAGCCAAAAAGCCATTAGGGTTTCTTCCTGTCAGTCTCTTGCAACAGCGCCGCCAGGCGCTGCCGTTCCCGTTCGGAGAATGTATCGTCCACCGCCGCCTCGGGCTTGCGACGGGTGCGCAGGATCACCACCGCCCCGCCGATCAATACGAACAGCAGCGGGCCGATCCACAAGATCAGCGTCGCCGGCGTTACCGGCGGCTCGTAGGTGACGAAGTTGCCATAACGCGCCACCATGTAATCGATGATCTGCTGCTTGCTTTGCCCCTGCATCATCAGCTCGTACACTTTGGTGCGCATGTCGGCGGCGATAATGGCGTTGGAATCGGCAATGCTGTTGTTCTGGCATTTCGGGCAGCGCAGCTGTTCGGTCAACTCGCGATACTGCTGCTCCTGCTCGACGGAGTTGAAGCGATAGGTATCGATCGCCGCGGCGGCGCTCCAGCTCAGCAGCGCGGCGCACAGCAGAACAATCAACCTCATGCCTCACCCCCGTACTTTTTATACAGCGGCAGCACTTCCTGCTGCCAGACGCGCTCATTCATGTCGCCGGCGTGGCGATAGCGAATGATCCCCTGGCCGTCGATAAGAAAGGTCTCAGGCGCGCCGTACACCCCGAGATCCAACCCCAGCATGCCGTCGCCGTCGTACAGGCTGAGCGCATAGGGATTGCCCAGGGAATTCAGCCAGGCCACCGCCTTGGCGCGATCGTCTTTATAGTTCAGGCCGACCACCCGTACGCCGCGCGCCGCCAGCGTATTGAGATACTGATGTTCCGCGCGGCAGGTCGGGCACCAGGTGGCCCAGACGTTGAGCAAGATCGGCTTACCGTCGCGCAGCACCGCCTGATCGTAGGTTTTGCCGGGCTGGTCCAGCGATTCCAGCTTGAAGGTCGGCACCGGTTTGCCGATCAGCGCCGACTCCAGCATGGTCGGATCTTCGCCGCCCGCGTTGCGCGTCAGCTGCACCATCAGGGCCGCCACCAACAGCAGGAAAAGTATCAATGGGATAAACAGCAGCTTACGCTTCATGATTGCGCCTCCAGCTTGCCTTCGCGCTTGAGCTTTTTGCTCATGCGATAACGCGGGTCGAGAATGCACAGCAGGCCGCCGATCGCCATAAAGACGCCGCCGAACCAGATCCAGCGCACGAAGGGTTTGTAATACAGACGCACCGCCCAAGATCCGTCTTCCAGCTCCTCGCCCAGCGCCGCGTACAGATCGCGGCTGAACCCGCCGTCGATCGCCGCCTCGGTCATCATACTACGCGCCACGCTGTAGTAGCGTTTCTCCGCATGCAGCGTCGCCTCC
Organism: Serratia sp. 22278; assembly: GCF_052045405.1. NCBI lineage: Bacteria > Pseudomonadati > Pseudomonadota > Gammaproteobacteria > Enterobacterales > Yersiniaceae > Serratia > Serratia sp. 22278. The sequence goes on from NZ_JBQEOW010000002.1 coordinate 311,384, forward strand.
GGCTTGCCGTTGCGCGTCACGTCGATAATGCCGACGCCGCCGCTGTAGTTCGGGCCGCGAATGTCGTGCACGTCGCGGAACACGAAGTGATAATTGTGGATATCCACGCTGTCGCCGGCCTTCATCCGCACGTCGCGCTCCACGCTGTAGTTCTGGCTGAAGGCGATGCCGATCACCGTCACCGCCACGCCGAGGTGGCCGAGCACCATGCCCCAATGGCTGCGAGACAGCTGCCGCAGACCGCGCCAGAAACCGTGGCGGTGGGTGGCGCGCTCATGCAGCTCCATCAGCGTCAGGATGATCACCCACAGCGCCATGATCAGGCCCACCACCGTCATGCCGGCGATGCTGTCCTGCAGCAGCCACGGCAGCAGAATCGACAGCACCAGCGTCACCAGCAGCGCCACGCCGAGGCGGCGCCACAGCTTGCGCGGCTCATCGCGGCGCCAGCGCACCAGCGGCCCGATGCCCAACAGCAGCGCCAACGGCGCCATCAGCCAGGTGAACATGGTGTTGAAGAACGGCTCGCCGATCGAAATGCTGCCCAGCCCCAACTGTTTGTGCACCAGCGGCAGCAGCGTGCCCAATAGCACCACCAGCATGGCGGCGATCAGCAACACGTTATTGCCCAGCAGGAAGGTCTCGCGCGAGAAAGTCTCGTGCTGCACCCGGCTGCGCACCTGGCCGCCCTTGACCGCGTACAGCAGCAGCGAACCGCCGATGACGATCACCAGATAGGCGAGAATAAACATGCCGCGCGCCGGATCGGAGGCGAAGGAGTGCACCGAGACCAGCACGCCGGAGCGCACCAGGAAGGTGCCCAGCAGGCACAGCGAGAAAGCGGTTATCGCCAGCAATACCGTCCAGGCTTTGAACGTGCCGCGTTTCTCGGTCACCGCCAGCGAATGCATCAGCGCGGTGCCGGCCAGCCACGGCATAAAGGAAGCGTTCTCCACCGGATCCCAGAACCACCAGCCGCCCCAGCCCAGCTCATAGTAGGCCCAGGCCGATCCGAGCACGATGCCCAGCGTGAGGAACACCCAGGCGGCGGTGGTCCACGGGCGCGACCAGCGCGCCCAGGCGGTGTCGAGCCGGCCGGCCATCAGCGAGGCGATGGCGAACGCGAAGGCGACCGAGAAGCCGACATAGCCCATGTACAGCAGCGGCGGGTGGAAGATCAGGCCGATATCCTGCAGCAGCGGGTTGAGATCGCTGCCGTCGATCGGGAAGTTAGGCAACGTGCGGGTGAACGGGTTGGAGGTCATGATGATGAACAGCAGGAAGCCGGCGGTGATCATGCCCATCACCGACAGCACCCGCGCCACCGCGTCCTGCGGCATCGCCCGGCTGCACAACGCCACCGCCAGCGACCAGCAGCTCAGCAGCAGCACCCACAGCAGCAGCGAACCTTCGTGCGCCCCCCAGGTGGCGGCGATGCGGTAATACACCGGCAGTTGGGTATTGGAGTTGGTGGCCACGTAGGCGACGGTAAAGTCATTGACCACGAAGGCATGCACCAGGCACAGGAACGCCAGCGCAATCGCCGCGAACATGCCGTAGGTCAGCGGGCGGGCCACCGCCATCATGCGGCTGTCCTGCCGCGCCGCGCCCCACTGCGGGTAAATGCTCAGCAGCAGCGCGATCGCCAGCGCCAGGCACAGCAGAAAACTGCCCAGTTCCGGCATCATGACTTGGCGCCCTCCGCCTGCGGCGCGTTATACGCTTCCGCCGGCCCTTTGTGATTCTCTTTCATCGCGTCGGCCACTTCCGGCGGCGTATATTTCTCGTCGTGCTTGGCCAGCACTTCGCGCGCGTTGACCACGTTGCCCTCGCCCAGCACGCCCTGCGCCACCACGCCCTGCCCTTCGCGGAACAGATCCGGCAGAATGCCGGTGTAGGTCACGCCGATCGCGCCGCGCGCGTCGTAAATCTTGAAGCTGACCTGCAGCGTATTGGGATCGCGTTTCACCGAGCCCGGCATCACCATGCCGCCGATGCGCAGCCGTTGGCCGACCTCGGGCTTCTCATGATTTTCGCCCTTGCCCTGCAGGATCTCACCCGGGGTATAGAACAGATCGATGTTGGAGCGCAACGCGTACAGCATCAGGGTCGCGGTCAGCGCAATACCGATCAGCACAACGATCGCCAGATAAAGGCGGCTTTTACGACGTGGATTCACAATGATTTCTCCCGCGGTGCGGCGGATTTTTGTTTTGATTGTTGCGCATGGCGAATGCGCCGCTCGCGCGCCTGACGGCGGCCGATCTCGGCGAGCAACTGCCGCCGCTGCCAGACGGTGTGCGCCACCAGCCCCAACAGCGAAATCAGCGTGGCGGCGACCGCCAGCCAGACGTAGAAGGCATAACCGCCCATGGCGAAAAACGCCGGCCAGGAATCGAATGCGGCATTCATGACTGACGCTCCTTGTTCACCAGCCCGGCGACCCACGGGCGCTGGCGCTCCTGGAACAGAATCAGATTGCGCAGGCGCATCAGCGTCAGCGTGACGAACAACAGCAGGTAGCCGAGGATCGCCCAGCGCAGCGGGGTGCGCATGCTGGGCGCGATGGATTGCTGCATGTTGGTCGAGCCCTGATGCAGCGTGTTCCACCATTCGACGGAGAAATGGATGATCGGAATGTTCACCACGCCCACCAGCACCAGAATGCCGGCGGCCCGGCCCGCCAGGCGGCGGTCTTCGAAAGCGTTATACAGCGCGATGACGCCCATATAAAGGAACAGCAGCACCAGCTCGGAGGTCAGCCGCGCATCCCATACCCACCAGGTGCCCCACATCGGCTTGCCCCAGGCGGAGCCGGTCACCAGCGCGATAAAGGTGAACACCGCGCCGATCGGCGCCATCGCCGCCACCACGGTATCGGACATTTTCATCTGCCACACCAGGCCGATAAACGCCGCCACCGCCATCGAGGCATAGATGCCCATCGACCACATGGCCGCCGGCACGTGAATATAAATGATGCGGAAGCTGTCGCCCTGCTGATAATCCTTCGGCGCGAAGCCAAAGCCCCATGCCCAGCCAAGCAGCAGGCAGGCCGCCGCCGCCAGCCCCAGCCAGGGGATAAAGCGGCCGCAGACATGATACAGCCGTTCAGGCCGCGCCAGTTGATGTAACCATTTCCACATTGTCGTCAGTGCTCACGGTAATTTTTATGCGTCGGCCGCCTCGAGCGTTCGAAACGGCGAAAATCTTCTGCGGGGTACGCTCTTGCCGGCCTTGCCCCGTCTGTTCATTCAATTTGTTAGCTAGTGCACGCTCACTCGCAGCGCCGCTGCGGCAGCAAACGGCGCCAATGTCACGCTGCCCGCCAGCATCGCGCCGAGTATCGCCAGGTAACCGTCGATCGGCATGCCCATCGCGGCGGCGTCGATCGCGCCGGTGGCGAAGATCAGCACCGGGATATACAGCGGCAGCACCAGCAGGCTGAGCAGCACGCCCCCTTTGCGCAGGCCGACGGTCAGCCCCACGCCGATAGCGCCGATCAGGCTCAGCGTCGGCGTGCCGAGCAGCAGCGTACCCGCCACCGCCAGCCAGGTTTGCATATCAAGCGACAACAGCAGCGCCACCAGCGGCGACAGGATCAGCAGCGGCAATCCCGTCACGACCCAGTGAGCACACACTTTGCCCAGCACCGTCATCGGCAGCGGCGTCGGCAGCAGCAACAGTTGCTCCAGCGAGCCATCGAGAAAATCGTCGCGAAACAGCCGCTCCAGCGACAGCAGCGAGGCCAACAGCGCCGCCACCCATACGATGCCCGGCGCAATGCGCGCCAGCAACTGCGGCTCCGGGCCAATCCCCAACGGGAACAGCGTGATCACAATCAGGAAAAACCACAGCGGGTTGACGATCTCCGAACCTTTACGGCAGGCGATTTTCAGTTCGCGACGCACCAGGGTCAAAAACATCACAAACTCCCCGCGTCGTGTTCCGCCAAACGAATTTTGCCCACCGTTTGGCTGACGCCGGCCAAATCCTGATGGGTGGTCAACAATACCATGCCGCCCCGCTGCGCATGTTGCTCAAAAAGGCTAATCAACTCGGCCACGCCCTGTTTATCGATCGCCGTTAGCGGCTCATCGAGGATCCACAGCGGCGCCGCGCTGAGCCACAGGCGCGCCAACGCCACGCGCCGCTGCTGCCCGGCGGAAAGCTGCGCCACCGGCAGATCTTCGTAGCCCACCAACCCCACCTGCTCCAGCGCGCGCCAGATAGCCTGATGCTCGACCGCGCCGCGCACCGCCTGATAAAACTGCAGGTTTTCGAAGGGTGTCAATACGGCTTTTATGCCCGGTTGATGGCCGATAAACAGCAAATCTTGCTGGTAATCCGCGCGAGCGCGCAGCGTGTCACGCCCGCGCCAGCACACCTCACCGCCGTCCGGCCGCGCCAGACCGGCGAGGATGCGCAGCAAACTGGTCTTGCCCGCGCCGTTCGGCCCCTCTACCTGAATGATATCGCCCGGCTGAACTGAAAAGCTTAGCTCGCTAAACAGGATGCGTTCATCACGCACGCAACTCAGACTTTTGGCTTCCAGCATCGGGGAACTCATATTTTTCTTTGGGATAGCGAATCATAGCATAAGCCTTTCCCCACACGCAGCCCGCGGGGGGCGCGCCGAGGGGCCAATATGGCGAGCAGGATCAAGAATGCGCGGAAAAAAGCGGCGGATTTTAACTCTTGTTACCTTTTTCTGTATTTCGCCGCATTTAGGCCGGGCAACTACGCTTAATGACGTGACCTCACCCTTATTGAGCAGGAGCGACAGCATGAACGAACAGCAACGCCAGGAGCACGAGCAGGATGAGACGATGCGGGTAGAGAGCGAAGAACAGGAACAGGGCAAGCGCGAAATCGAAGTCAGGGAAGAGAATCTGCCGTCGCGCGCGGCGGCGGTGCATGAACAGATCCGGATGGAAGGCGAAAAGGAGCTGGAGCGCGACGGGCTGGCATTGCTGTGGTCGGCGATCGCCGCCGGGCTGTCGATGGGCGCCTCGCTGGCGGCGAAAGGCATTTTCCACGCCCGCTTGCCGGACGATCCCAGCCGCTTTTTCATCGAGAACCTCGGCTACACCTTCGGTTTTATCATTGTCATTATGGCGCGCCAGCAGCTGTTTACCGAAAACACCGTCACGGCGGTATTGCCCATCATGCACAAACCCACGCCGCGCAACCTGCTGATCCTGCTGCGCCTGTGGGGCGTGGTGCTGCTCGGCAACCTGATCGGCACCGGGCTGGCGGCGCTGGCGTTTACCCATATGCCGCTGTTCGACGCCGAAACGCGCGGCGCCTTCATCAGCCTGGGCGAAGAGGTGATGCGCCATACGCCGGGAGAAATGTTCGCCAACGGCATCCTGGCCGGCTGGATCATCGCCACCATGGTATGGATGATCCCGGCCGCCGGCGGAGCGAAAATCTGGGTGATCGTGCTGATGACCTACCTGGTGGCGATTTGCGATCTGACCCATATCGTGGTCGGTTCGGTAGAGATCCTCTATCTGGTGTTCAACGGCGCGATTGGGTGGCAGGAATTCGTCTATCCGTTCGCCCTGCCGACGCTGGCGGGCAACATCATCGGCGGCACCTTTATCTTTGCGTTGATAAGCCATGCGCAGATCCGCAACGATTTGAGCGCCCAAAAACGGGCGGCGCGTCAGCAACAGGAAAAACGGCGCCACGGCGGGGAAAAACCGTGATCGCCGTCGGTTAGGCGAGGAAATTTCGGCGCTAACTGGCGAGGTATTGAGCAAACGCGCCGCTAAGCGCTTATTCTGCGGGTAAAAAAAGGTATAATGCCTCGGCAGCTTCGGTTGCCAGCCCGCAGCGTCCCCGTAGTTAAACGGATATAACAAGCCCCTCCTAAGGGCTAGTTACTGGTTCGATTCCAGTCGGGGACACCATTATTTATTATCAAGCCATTCCCCATCATCAGCACCCGCAATCCCCCTTCTCCACGCCTCAGACCCGATTTCCTCCGCGCGTTATAATTGGCATCAATTAAAAAACTTGATATCCGTCGGCGTAGAAATCGTCGCCGCCTCACCTTTGGCCTTCAACTCGCCCGTCTCATCATCGAAATCGAACAGCGTAACGGTATTGGTGAACACGTTCGTGACATAAAGATGGTTGCCGGTGGCATCGAAAGCGAGCGCACGCGGCTCAATGCCGCCGGCCTCATAGCGCGTCGTCTCCCCTGGCAGCCCATCCCCACCAATTTTTAATACCAGCAAATGGTTATCGGCACCGCGATTGGTGGCAATAAGATATCTCCCGCTCGGGCTGAGGATAATGGCTCCGCCGCTTTTCGCCTCCGCGGAATCCTGCCCGCCGTTCAGTTTCACTTTTCCTTGTAGCGTCAATCGATGGTCACTGACGGTAAACGCCTCGATTTCACCCGCCATTTCGGTGATGACATAGGCATACTCGCCTTTCGGCGAGAACACCATGTGCCTTGGGCCGGCGCCTGGCGCAAAGCTGACATCGCGCGATGCATCCGCCTGTAACGGCTGTGCGCTATCCGAGCGATAGCGATAGGCGTGCAGCTTGTCCCCGCCGAGATCCGCCACATACAGATATTTACCATCGCGGCTGAAGGTGGTTGAGTGCGCATGGCCCCCTTCCTGGCGCCCCTGCACGACGCCAGAACCTGATATAAACGGATAATGCTGCACCCGTTCACCCAGTTTGCCGTCACTGCCAATTGGCAATACCGTCATCCCCGCGCCGCCTTTGGCGACGGAGTAGTTGGCGACAAACAGAAACTTGCCATCCGGACTGAGGGTGGCGTGCGTCGGCTGCTGGCCCGCACTGTTCACCGTATTCAGCACCCGCACGCTGCCAGCGTCGTCTATTGCCAAGGCGGTCACCGTTCCCGCGTTCTCCTCATTGGTGGCATAGGCGAAACGGCCATCGCGAGATTTTACGATCCACGATGGGCTGTTCATTTTAACCACGTCGAGCAGCGTTAACGTGCCGTCGCCATTAACCGTCAGGCGATAGAGCCCTTCGCTGGGTCTTGCCGGTTTCTGCACCGCAGGCGCATCCGGAATATGGGTCCAGGTACCGACTAACGCTATTTGCTGATGTTCCCGATTATTGGCCATCGCATTTCCTGAAAACATGAGAAAAATTAACACCGCAGTTAATTGAATGCCCGGCCGGCCTAAGCCGGCAACGATTGTTCGGCCAGGTGCAGACAATATAGAAGATAGCATAAAGCGAGCTTGAGGCCGCTTATTAATCGAGTCGAGAGGTTTTTCTCTATTCATGATGTTTTCTTGCCTCATCACTATGTCACAGGAATAAGTATATCGACATTGACAACCTTCCCATTTAGATCCTCTTGCCTGTATAACTCTATAAAAAAGCTCTCCCGCATTTTGACATTGATAGCTGGCAGATAAGCGTCATACATTACATCGAAAAAGTCAATATATTCTGACAACTCCCCCGTAAAGGGAATGACAATATATTTACCCATAGGGATATAGAAGTTAAAAATGGAATGGAAAACCTCTTGCCCCTTGCTGTTGGAATGCCATTTATTACTCCTTTTCTTTTCCACATTACATGCCCCCCGCTGCTTGCTTAACCATTTTTCATTGGTCTGGGCAATGTCGCCGGCATCTCTGAATTTTCTTATAGAATGAAAAATCAGCGATTTGTAATGCTTTAACATCTCAATGTCATCCGGCATGACCGTGTGGTAGAAATAGGGTTTCTTATCGTTGCCATACGGGGGGATCTGCGTGGAAAAATCCCACCCCCGGCTGTTTCTAAAGCTGTTGGGCGTTTCGCCAAAGAAACGTTTGAATGCCCGCGTGTAACATTGTTGTGAGGCAAACCCGGATGCCAGGGCGACATCCAATATGTTCCCTTGGTGCTGTTTGAGCAGAATAGCAGAGCGACTCAGTTTTCTATTTCTTATATAAGTCCCTAGCGTTATACCAAAATAATGCTTAAACAGCCGTTGCAAATGCCATTTAGAGTAACCTGAGATAATGGAAACCTTTTCAACTGACAGCCCCTCGACAATATTCTTTTCCATATATTCCAATACCTGCAAAAGAATATCTTTTCTGTAATCCATATGTGCTCCTTGCTTTTATAAGATTCGCGTCCTTTTTATTAAAATCGTTAACCAACCAAACCAAGTCATTAAGATTAATCCTAAAAAAAACCAGCCTGTCAATTCATTTTTTTCGGCATAGGAAAAACTATCGCATAAATAACTGAAAATGATCATGTTATATAAATCTCTCCGCAAGAAACCCATAAAACAAAATCAACTCGCGTAAAGTGCACTCATCAAAGATGCACTTGCCACACCAGGTAGAATCACACTTTTTGCTAATTGTTTTACCTTAAAGTGTTTTTTACAGCCAGATTTCATGGCCGAATAGGAATTTCATCATCACAAATGAAAACGCATTTTATATGCTTGGCCCGCCGATAAAACGTACTGCGGAAGAGATATAAAAGTATGGCCGGCAGTCAAAGAAGACGGGAGGGATAAGCTCAAGGCTGAACATCGGTCTCTATAATCTCGCGTCGCAATAGCGCGTTTCTTTTTTATCGTTCCTGCGCAGAGAAAACGGATATCTTAACAAACCTTGCTCGATGCCCTATTTTACAAACCGCGCCCATTGGGAACCCTGTCTACGCCCATGAATCGCCCATATCTCCCCCGGCAAAATACCGAGCCGACTCGCCCGCGCCTTGTTGTCAGAACGGCCGGCGGCCGCAAACAAAAAGCCCGGCTCGCGAGGCAGGGCTTTTCATTAACGGCCTGATTAATCAGCCAGGTTGTCGATCTCTGCGGACCTGTGCTTGCGCAACAGGTACAGCAGCAAAGACACCCGCCGCTCGGTGCGCTCCGGAGTATCCGGCGGCAGGTTGTAGCGCAGGGTATAACGCTCGTTGTTCTCGTTGCAGAAATCGATGACGAGCACGGGAGCTGAGGCCCCCGCTACTTTTCGATAATTCAGCGAGATGCACGACAGATTTTTTTTCATCTCAACTTACCGCGCGACAGTGCGGCGGGTTGATTCGGCAATCCGCCCCACGCCGGCGCTCAACGCAGCGCCCAACAGCAGCACCAACAACGACCCCCACGCGGCGCGAGACAGCTGTTTGGCTGCTTCATCGGCCGCTTCACGCGCTTTCTGTTCGGCCTCGGCCTTGAGTTTTTCCACTTTCTGCACCGCCTGCTGGTAAGCCTGAGCGTAGTTATCGACGATTTGGCTCGCTTCATCGCGGCTCTTGCCGGTGCGCGCCGCAACGATATTCACCAACGCATCCTTGTCGGCCGCGCTCAACGTCGGCTCACCGGACTGCTTGACGCGGTCGAACCACTGCTTAAGCTCAGAGGCGGCCTGCGCCGGATCGGCAGCCGCGTCCATGGCCGATTGTTTGCCATCAGCGGTCGCTCTATCGGCCTTCTGTTCTAACCGAGACGGATCCAGTTCCGGTTTGCCGGTCTGCTTGAGCGTGGTGTTCAACTGATTTTCCAGGCTTCCCCAGTCAAGGCTGATGCCCTTTTTATCCAGCTGCTGCTTGAGGCCTTCGCCCACGTTTGGCGCCGCCGCCGCCAGGCCGCTGCCCGCCAGCGAAAGCCCTTTGCCCACCGCGCTGCCCGCCAGCCCCACCACGCCGCTCGCCAATGAAACCATCAGCCAGGTGGTCAGCAAGGTGGTGATCGCCCAGCTCAGCAAACCATGCAAGCCGCCGCGATTCGGTGCGGCGCGGCCGGCGACGAACGCGCCTGCGGCCAGCGATGCCAACGTTGAAACCAGCAGCCAGATCCCGGTGCCGGTGCCAAAGCCGCTCAGCGGATTGCCCTGTTGCATCATATCCACGGCCTGAGCGCCAATAGCCGTGCCCAGCACGCTGAAGGTCAGATAAGTCACCAGCGCCACGGCACTCCCGGCCAATATCGAGCCCCATGACACCTGAAACGCTAAGCGATTTGATTCATAGACAGTGGTCATCGTTGTTCCTTATATTTTCTGGACAAGTGATTGCACGCACGGCGGATAACCGCGCAGACAAATTCAGTCTGCCGCGCGGCGTTGTCGGCCGTCCCGGTTCATTTGCATCAGAATGCCTAGTGCATTCACACCCTGCGAATACGCACGTTATGCACTAAGCTGCTCAGCGAGTAGCGTAACCCGCGGCCCCCTTAAGCGGCCGTCCCCCTTCTGTCTAGCGGAGAACACATGAGCCAATCCGTTTTGGCCAGCGAAACCCACCGCGGCCACCTGCAGCAAATCATCTCCGGCTTGTCCGACGGCGTGATCCTGACGGATACCGATCAAACCTTGCTATGGGCCAACGAGGCCGCGTTGGCCATGCATGGCGTGAGTCATCAGAAAGCTCTGGGGGCCGATGCCGGCGAGTACGCGGCGCGTTTTGCCCTGCGCTATCGCAACAATCATCCGCTGGTTTTGGAACAGTACCCGCTGAACCGGGTTGCCGAAGGCGAAACCTTCACCGATGTGGTGGTGGAGGTTCGGCAGGTCGACGATCCGGACAGCTTCTGGGTGCACCGCCTGCGGAGCCTGATTATCACCGATGCGCAGGGGCAGCCGGAGCTGCTGGCGCTGATCCTGAGCGACGCGACGGAGTGGGCCAGCGCCGAACAGCGTTTTGAAAAAACCTTCAACGCCAATCCGGCGCCGGCGGTCATTTGTCGGCTCAGCGACCTGCGCTACGTCAAGGTCAACCAGGGGTTCCTTGATATGACGGGTTATCAGCGTGAACAGGTCATGGGGCGTTCGGTTTATGAACTCGACGTTTTGGAACAGGCGGAGCACAAAGAGCTGGCGGTGCAGCGCCTGGGGGAAGGCGCCACCATCCCGCAGATGGAGGCCGAGCTGAAACTGCCCGGCGGAGGAAGCAAGCTGGTGGTGGTTGCCGGCCAACCGCTGGATATCAATGAAGACGACTGCATGCTGTTCACGTTCACCGATCTCGAACCCCGACGCCAGGCGGAATCGGCGCTGCGAGAAAGTGAAGAGCGGTTCGCCAAGGCATTTCGCCTGAGCCCGGTGCCGACGTTGTTATGTACCGCGCACGAACGGCGCGTGCTGGATGTCAACGAAGCCTTCACCCGCGCCACCGAGTACGCCGCCGAAGACTTGATCGGCAAGACGGTCGGAGAGATCCCGTTTATTGACGATCCGGAGGCGAACCGCCGTTTGTTTGCCGCCCTGGAAAAAAGCGGCAACGTCGAAGGGCTGGACATCCGGGTGCGCAAGAAGGGGAGCGAGTCGATTGACTGTGTGGCCTCGGCGGATGCCGTCAGCATCCACAATGCGCCCTGTTATCTGCTGGTGCTCATGGACATTACCGAACGCAAACGCTCGGAGCTGGAGCTGGTAAGCGCCATCGAAGAAGTGATGCAGGACGCCTCCTGGTTCAGCCAAACCCTGCTCGAAAAACTGGCCAACGTGAAAAGCATCAACCGGCCCGACCAGGCTGGATTCACCGCCAGCGATCTCACGCCACGCGAGCGCGATGTGCTGGAATTGATTTGCGAGGGGCTGCCGGACAAGAAAATCGCGGCGCGCCTCAATCTGGCGCTCAACACCATCCGCAATCATGTCGCGACGGTCTATTCCAAACTCGGCGTGCACAGCCGCAGCGAAGCCATCGTCTGGGCCAGAGAGCGCGGGCTGTTTACCGGCGGAGCGGCCTCCAGGAACGGCAAGTAGCCTGCAAATGCACTACCCAAACAGATGCAAACGCCCCTTATAGGCCAAAAGTGAAGTGCATAACATGGCGGTGCAAATGCAGGCTTTCGCTCTGTGCGAACGCCAAACGGATCGAACCTTAGGAGCACATCATAATGAACAGCGAAAAAGCCAATGGCATGATGGACAAAGTGGCGGGCAAAGCGCAGGAAATCGCAGGTGACGTCAGCGGTAACGAACGTTGGCAGGCCGAAGGCGTCACGCGCCAGGCAGTGGGCGCGCTGCAAGAAAAATACGGCGACGCCCTGAGCTGCGCCGGCGGTATGATGAAGAAAAACCCCCTCGCCGCGTTGGCACTCGTTGCCGGCGCAGGTTTGTTGGCCGGCCTGCTGCTGCGCCGCCGTTGATACGCGCCGGCGAGCAAACCGCTTTTCCCTGAATGTCGCGCCCGGAGGGTAACCACCGGGCGCAGTTCTATCGACCTGAGGGGGCGTAGTATTATCGATTGATGCCTCCGCTCGTTTGCCGCTGGGATTAACGCGTATTCTGTGTCGCCATGCGACAAATTATTGCGGCGAAAACGTTATATCCCGCAGGGAACATGAGCCTTTATCGTTCAGGCTGCGCACACCGTCTTTACTCGCTGCTTAACGGCACGTCTTTTTATTATATTCGTCCTATTGCTGATTATCATAACCCTCTCACTCAGTGCGCCCACTGCCTGTTATTTCCGGTTGTTATGCAAGCAAGTGAATTTCCCTGCAACATAACGATATCTCTCAGCGTAAAAACTGAATATATCAATCAGTCTGGGTTTATCCTCCGCGCCATTAAATGTTAATATTGCCGTATTATGCGCATGGAGAAATAGCATGTTCCCCAGTAAAAAACATTCGCAGCGGGCAACCCCGCTGACCAGCTATCAATTTTCCCGGCTGCATACTTTCGAATGCGTCGCCCGTCATTTATCTTTTGCGCTGGCGGCGCAAGAATTGTCGATTACCCCCAGCGCCGTGAGCCACCGCATTAATTTGCTCGAAAAGGAATTGGGTTTTCTGCTATTCCAACGCTTTCATCGCCGAATTACGCTGACGCCGGAGGGCGAGCGCATGCAATGGGCGCTGGACAGTTCCTTCAACACCTTGAATCAGGAAATCCTGGACATTAAAAATCGCGAGTTGACGGGGACCTTGACCCTCTACTCGCACCCGTCCCTGGTGCAATGTCTGCTGCTGCCGCGCATCGGCGACTTTATCGCCCAACACCCCACCATTCACCTCAACATTCTGACCGGGCAGGAAATCATCAACCTGGCCAACCGCGGCGTGGATCTGGCGATGTACTTCGGCAAACTGCGCTCGGGGCGGCATCTGGAAGAGGCCTTTATGCAGGAATCGATGGTGCCGATCTGCACGCCGCAGTACGCCGCCGCACACAATCTGTATGGTGCGCCGGAAAACCTGGCTCACTGTACGCTGCTGCACGATCGCTACAACTCCGGCGAAGATGAGTGGCAAACCTGGTCACAACACTTTGCGCTGGGACTGGATACCGACAGTAAAAGCATGGAGTTCGACCGTTCCGATCTCGCGGTGCTGGCCGCTACGCGGCACCTTGGCGTCGCCATGGGGCGGCTTAATCTGGTGCAGGACTGGATCAAAAGCGGCGAGCTGATCATTCCATTCGCCGATATGACCGTGCCCTGCGAACACTGCTATTTTACCTCGACCATCTCCGAGCGGCAGTGGCCGAAGATCCTCGCGTTTAAGCAGTGGATCATGAAAATCTCCCCTCTGGTCTGATGGCCGGAGGGTTAGCGCTCTATTTTGGGAGAATAAGAAAAATGCAGCGCGCAGGCGTAGAGCCGGCCGGCCTTTGAATAAGAGATATATTTGCGGTTTTTATCCCAGGCCAGCAGGGTATTATTGGCAAAATAATAAATCTCCAATTGCATCCCATTAGCCAACCTCGCCCAACTCCGGCTTCTTATTACGGTAAAATCACCGTTATCGCTGAGCGTAATCAGCGGCACGCCCCAGGCATAGCGGGATATTTGCAGCTGAATAATGAATTGGCTTTCGCAGCTTATTTGGTAGTTCTGTACATCAACATCCATAATTTATATTTTTGGTGCCACCCTTCGGTCAACATAAATAAGATATGAACAACTCACTACGATTAACCCCAGTACGATCAGCACGGCACCCAATACAAATTCAATTTGCAATGGTTCGCCGAGAATGACGGCCCCCGCCAGGATGCCGAATACCGGCGTCATAAAGGTGAGAATGCCCAGCGAGGAAGCCTGATAACGGCGCAACAATGAAAACCAGATCAGGTAGCTGAAAAACGACACGATCACCGTTTGGAACAACAGGCTGCTCCACGCCACGGGGCTCAGGACAACGTGCAAATTGTCCGTAGCCAGCGCCAGCAGCGACAGCAGCACACAGGCGCCCGTCAACTGGAACAGCAGCGTCTGTTTGGCCGGGCACTCCGCCAGGCGCGTGGTACGGATCACCAGGGTAGAACCGCCCCAGGCGATCCCCGCCAGCAGGCCATAGAAATCGCCTTTCAGCCGATCGGCCCCGCCGCTGCCCTCGGCCATGCCCGATATGGCCAGCACCACACCGCCAAAGGCGATGAGCATGCCCAGCCACTGCACCGGCGACAGACGCTCCTGACGATTCAGGAAATGCAGGCCAAGGGCAGAAAACAGCGGCGCGGTGTACAAAAACACCGCCATATGCGAGGCGCTGGTATAGCGCAGCCCTTCGGAGACAAAAAAGAACTCCAGCGCGAACAATGCCCCTACGCTCAGACCGGCGCTCAGCGTGGCGCGATCCCAGGTGAAACACTCGCCGCGGCAACGCGCCAACAGGTATACCCCCAGCGCGGCGAGACCCGAACGAATGGCAATTTGCAGCACCGCCGACACATCCGCTTCGGCAGCCTTGATCGCCACCTGCTGCATTCCCCAGATGGCGCAAAGCACCACCATGGCGGCCGCAGCCCTGCCGTCAATACCGATTCTTGCATTCATAATAGGATTCTCGCCGCCGTTGAAATAATCACAGGCTGCCGTCGCGTTATTCTTTATACACCACGATTTCCTGATAAATTTTAATAACCTCACCATCGCTGTCGACGGAGTCGGTATATTCGGTTTGCTGCGCCAAATGAATCACCTTCCATCCTTTGCGCGCCAGTTCCGGGATCGTCAGGCGCCCTATGCCGCGGCAGGAAAACTGGGTATCGTCAGACAGCCTGACCTTACTAACCTCTGCATAATCATAAGCTTGAGAATGACAAACGTGCGATTCCGCCGCCATCGCCGGTAATGAAAACACCCCCACCAACAACATGAACAGATTTCTCATGGCGACCTCCCAATCGCTTATTCCTGCCGACCGATTACGCAGAAAAAGGCTAACGTTAATACGGCGGTGACAGGCTAAAATTAATTATCTCTTGCACGGATAAAATTACAGGCTGACGCCGATGACTGACAAATGAAAAATATAAACCTTGGCGTTAGATGAATTCATCCGAATCGAAAGGCATGAAAAACGGCCCTTTTCACCGCACGAAATGGTCAAAAACCGGCCAACAATTAGCAAGAAAAGTAATTATTTATGTCACCGTTTATGTTACAAATGCCGCCCGCCGCTAAAACACCAAAAAAACCGTCAAAATGCGTGAAAACGCAGCGTTCTGCGCAAAACATCGGCATGGCGGCGCTGATGGGGGCGGTCATACATAAAACAGGGATAACACATGGCAATGAAATTGCGCGTATTGACTCAAGCGGTGGCGCTGGGTCTGGCGATCGGCAGCGCGTCGTTCGCCGCTCAGGCAGAAATCACCCTGCTGAAGCAGGATCCGCAGGCTGGCGATCCGCTCAGCCGCCTGAACTTCACCGTTGGCGGCAGTATCCGTCCGCAGTTCAACAACATGACGGGTGACGGTGACAAGGGCTCCTACAAGCGTAACGGCTTCGACGGCGGCACCCGCTTCCGTTTCGCGGCGGACTATTACCTGTTCGACGATATCAGCTGGATCAGCTACTACGAGCTGGGCGTGAACATTCCGGCGCTGTTCGACTGGGATCACCACTATGCCGACGGCGCGAGAAACACCAGCCGCCGCATGCTGTACACCGGCCTGAAAAGCAACACCTGGGGCCAGATGACCTTCGGTCAGCAGAACAGCGTTTACTACGATGTGGTTGGCGCCAAAACCGATATCTGGGACTACGACATGCTGGCCCAGGCACCGGGCAACGGCATCAACGGCGACTACGACGGCTCTTATCGCTCACGCAAAATGCTGAAGTACAAGAACCGCTTCGGCGATGCGGACGTTTACGCTTCGTACCTATTCAGCGACAGCGACTATCTGCCGGGCAACGGCCTGCGCTACAAGCGCAAAGGCGGCGGCTCACTGGGCGTGGATTACCACATTACGCCGGATCTGACCTGGGGCACCGCCTGGAACTACACCCGCGCCGAAATGCGCAATCCGTCCACCAGCGGCAGCAAGAGCTATGACCAGAACATTTTCGGTACCGCCATCAGTTGGAAACCGGACAACTGGACCCTCACCTTCGGCGGCGGTTACTACAACGACTTCCTGACCACCAAGAAAGCCGACATCAATAATTACTTCGCCGGCGACGCATGGGGTATCGAATACCTGGCCGGTTATACCGTGCCGGTTGGCCAGTACGCGGTGAAATCGGTGATGCCGTACTTCATGGGCGACCGCCTGGAATACATCACCGGCCGCAACTACCAGCGCATCGACAACGGCCTCGGGGTTACCGTGCAGTTTGACTACGGTTTCCGCGTTGACGTGGAGCACGTGCTGACATCGAGCACCGACAACCTCGGCGATATGACCGTGGTGCGCCTGCGCTACGATTTCTGATTGCTCAGAACGCAAAAAAGGCCGCTCAAGCGGCCTTTTTCGTTTATTGACGCAGCGTCAGAAGCCGCCGCGCGCCGAGCGCCCGACCGCTTCGCCCAGTTGCCATACCGCCATGGCGTAATGGGTGCTGTGGTTATAGCGGGTGATGACGTAGAAGTTCGGCAGGCCGTACCAATACTGGTAGCCGGTGCCGATGTCCAGCCGCAGCAGGCTGGCTTCCTGATTATCGCCGAGCGAGCCCTGCGGGCTTAGGCCGGCTTCCGCCAGCGCGGCGACCGAGTAGCGCGTCTTGAAGCCGTTTTCCAGCCCCGGCGCCTGGCCGTTGGCCTGAATGGCGACCGGCTCGCCTTTGGACCAGCCGTGCGCCTTGAAGTAATTGGCCACGCTGCCGATGGCATCGACCGGATCCCACAGGTTGATATGCCCATCGCCGTTGAAGTCGACCGCGTAGCTTTTGAAGGAAGAAGGCATGAACTGCCCATAGCCCATCGCGCCGGCAAAGGAGCCGCGCAGTTCGAGCGGATCGTCGCCTTCAGTGCGCGACATCAGCAGGAAGGTTTCCAGCTCACCGGCGAAGTAATCGGCGCGGCGCGGGTAGTTGAAGGCCAGCGTCGCCAGCGCGTCGATAATGCGGGTTTTACCCATTACGCGGCCCCAGCGGGTCTCCACGCCGATAATTCCCACGATGATCTCCGGCGGCACGCCGTATACCTGCCAGGCGCGCTGCAGCGCATCCTGATATTGATTCCAGAACACTACGCCGTTTTGCACGTTATCCGGAGTGATGAACTTGTTGCGGTAGCGCAGCCAGGAACCGTTCGGCCCGGTTGGGCCCTGGGTAGACGGCGTCGGCGCCTGCCTGTCCATCAGCCGCAGCACCGAGTCCAATCGCCGAGCCTGCGCCAGCACGTCGTGCAGCTGCTGCCGGTCAAACCCGTGTTCCTGCACCATCTTATCGATGAAGCGCGCGGTATTCGGGTTATTGGCGAAATCCCCTCCCAGCGGCGCGCCGCTGTGCGCCGGGCTCAGCAAAAAGCCGCCCTTTACCGGGGTGCTCTGCGGCGTAGCGGTGGTACTGGGTTTCGGCGTGCTGCTACAGGCAGCAAGCAAGGTAATCAGCGGTAAAAGCGCAACCAGGTGACGCATCGGATATCCATATAGCCATGCAAGAGATAAGTGGGAGTTATGTTAATGCATTGTTCAACGCGAACAAACAGGATTATGCCGCCAATTACCGCGCCAGGTAGCCAAACGTGCCAAATTGTGACGTTTTGCACGGTGAAAGGACGCCCGGTGCGACCGCGTGGAATCTCAACCGCGACTAAATGAGAAAAGTTATCACCTTGACGCCCCCGTTTGCCCCGTTAAAATGCCCGGCTGCTTGCCATCCGGCCTCCGCCGGGCGGTCAATGATTACGACAACGGACTGTGATGGAATCTCTCGGACAACTCGCCAAAGACCTTTACCGCGGGCGCATCTCGCGCAAACCCTTTGTTTTCTCGCTGGCGATCTTCGCCGTTGGCATCGTGCTACTGTCGTTTCTGTCGACCTATCTGGATAAAAACCATTTTCGCGCCCATGCGCACGGCGATACCGAGGAATTCGTCTCGGTGCTGCTGTATCTGCTGTGCATCATGGTGTGGGCGCTGTTCTGTTTTGGCCTGGTGGCGTGGTTTATGGCCAAAACCGCGTTTCGGCTCAACGATATCGGCCTGCCCGGTTGGGCGCTGGCCGTGGCGTGCTATGTGTGTTCGGTGCTGAACAATTACTCTCCCGGCCCGGTGGCGCGCTGGCTGCCGCTGTTCAGTCTGGCCGTCATGATCTGCGCCCTGCTGTTGCCGCCCGATGTGCGGCGTCGCAAGCCGCGTGAACATGCCGATTGAGCGCCATTCTGCTCAAGGCTATGGCTATCCGCCGGCCGCGCCGTCACAATAGCGCCTCATTCTGGTTTCAATCAGGGATTGCCATGTACAGCCACTACCCCGCCCATTACACCTTCGATAGCGACAGCGACGCCTGGCAGATCGGTTTCCACGACTTCCCCGAGTGGCAATCTGCCTGCTATAAACGCGAAGACATCGAGCTGGAAGCGCAGGAAAGCCTGCTGGCCGCCATCGCCGCCGCGATGGATGAAGGGCTGCCCCTGCCCGCCCCTTCTCCTCTGCAAACCGATGACTTGAGGGTACATCTGCCGGCGCTGGTGACGCTGAAGATCGAACTGCACAACGCGATGCTGCGCAAAAACACCGGCAAAGCGGCGCTGGCGCGCAAGCTGGGATTCAACGGCGGGCAAATGGAGCGGTTGCTGGATATCGGCTACGCCTCAAAAGTGGAAGCGCTGGAGCAGGCGTTGTATCTGCTGGGCTACGAAGTGCGCGTGACGATAAGTGAAGTTTGCCAATAAGTTAGCGGCAGGTAAGCGAAATATTATCCAAGGGGGCTAAATTTCCCCCGTTTTGCGCCGATATGATGGCTACCTAATCACTTGTCGCAACAACGAAGGCTAAAAATGGAGTGGAGTCGCCGTCATATTTGGGCCGTTATTCTGCTGTCTTGTCTCGTTTTTTGGGTCATTTTGGCGACCGGCATCAACGCCGTCGCCTGAGCGCCTGCCACCGTATTGCAATACCCGATTTTAAAGCCCGCCACACGGCGGGCTACTTCCTGTCGCTTGCTTATAAAAAGCGTTATAAAACAGCGCACCCTGTTCAAAAAACAGCCTAAAATTGTGATCAAAAACACAGTATTGAAATCAGACCAGTATTGAGAGTACATTAGCGCCGATCCTGTCGCGGTTCGGATTTTACCTCACGGAGCATGAGGCGCGACAACCGGACAACCCGCGCTCGAGGACGTTGTTCTTTCGCTTGGAAGAATCCGCCCGACAAGCAGGTTGCCCATAAAACACTCAGCACAACAATCGGGATCATTGCTGGCGAGGACTCCAGACAGGAGTTGTTCAGTGAAATATTTTTTGATGGGCGTGTCATTCATGCTGGTTGCCTGGGTTGGCACCTTCATGTTGATGGTTGCCTGACAGCAGCCACACCAGGAACACAGACAAAGGGACGCGCAAGCGTCCCTTTGTCGTTTCGGCGAGCGCTCATTTGCCCGGCATCATGCGGCGCAGGGTGTCGTCCTTGCGCAGGTAGTGGTGATACAGCGCCGCCAGCGCATGCGCGCCAATGATAAAGTAGCCAACGTTTGCCAGCGTCTCATGCACCGTTTTGACCAGCTTGCGCATCACCGGATCCGGCGTCACCCACTGCGGCATCGGCCAGCCCAGCAAAGACCACGATTTCCCACCGTAGGCCAGGGTTAACATGCCCAGCAGCGGCAACATCAGGAAGACCATGTACAGCAGCCAATGGAAAATCTTCGCGCCTACCTCCTGCCACTCCTCCAGCGGAGGCGTGGTTGGCGGCGCAGCGTGGAAAGAGCGCACCGCCAACCGAATCAGCATCAGGGCAAAGACCGATACCCCAAAGTTGAAATGCAGATTTTTGACCATCGGCGCCCACGCCTCCGGCACCGAATCTTTCAGCAACATCGCCGCATAGGTGAGGATCACCATCAGCAACGTCAGCCAATGTAAAACGATTTGCGATCGCGCGTAGCGGTTGCTCATATACTCTGTCCAAAAAATAAAATTCAGCGTAGTTGAGCATAATGGGGAAATAATGAAGAAAACCTTGGGACGGAAAAAATAAGGCCGGGCGAACGCCCGGCCTGACAGGGTTATTTGGCGCTGCCGGCTTTGCCCGGCTTCAGCAGCCCGTCCGCGCGGAACATCGCCTTGATGCCGCGCACCGCCTGGCGGATACGATCCTGATTCTCGATCAGCGCGAAGCGCACGTGGGTATCGCCATAGTCGCCGAAGCCGATGCCCGGCGAGACGCAGACCTTGGCTTCCGCCAGCAGGCGCTTGGCGAACTCCAGCGAACCGAGGTGGGCATAAGGCTCGGGAATTTTCGCCCACACGTACATCGACGCCTTCGGGTTTTCCACCATCCAACCGGCCTCGTGCAGCCCCTTCACCAGCACGTTGCGGCGCTGCCGATACTGTTCGGCGATATCGCGCACGCACTGCTGATCGCCTTCCAGCGCGGCGATGGCCGCCACCTGCAGTGGCGTGAAGGTGCCGTAGTCGTGATAACTTTTGATGCGCGCCAGCGCGCTGACCAGCTCAGGGTTGCCGACCATGAAACCGATGCGCCAGCCGGCCATGTTGTAGCTTTTCGACAGGGTGAAGAACTCCACCGCAATGTCTTTCGCCCCCGGCACCTGCATGATCGACGGCGCTTTCCAGCCGTCATAGACGATATCGGCATAGGCCAGATCGTGGATCACCAGCACGTTGTACTGTTTGGCCAGCGCCACCACCCGCTCGAAGAAATCCAGCTCCACGCACTGCGCGGTCGGGTTGGACGGGAAGCCGAGGATCATCATTTTCGGGCGCGGAATGGTTTCCCGAATGGCGCGCTCCAGTTCACTGAAGAAATCCACGCCGTCCACCAGCGGCACCGAACGCACCTGGGCGCCGGCGATCACCGCGCCGTATATGTGGATCGGGTAACTGGGGTTCGGCACCAGCACGGTATCGCCGTGATCGAGGGTCGCCAGCATCAGATGCGCCAGCCCCTCTTTCGAACCGATGGTGACGATGGCTTCGCTTTCCGGATCGATATCCACCTGATAACGATCGGCATACCAGCGCGAAATGGCGCGGCGCAGGCGCGGAATGCCGCGCGAGGTGGAATAACCGTGGGTGTCGTCGCGCTGGGCGACGGCGCACAGTTTTTCCACGATGTGCGGCGGCGTCGGGCCGTCGGGGTTCCCCATGCTGAAATCGATAATATCCTCACCGCGACGGCGTGCGGCCATTTTCAGTTCGGCGGTGATGTTGAATACGTAAGGGGGAAGACGTTCAATGCGCGTAAAACGGCGCTGTGGACTGTTATCAGCCATAGGGGATTCCTCGATAAACGTTAGCGCCCGGACCGTCCGAGCGACGCTGGCCAGCGAACTGACCGAATATCGAACATAGCGCAGCGCCGGCGAGCTTGTCGATACCCGGCGCGATATTTTTATTTGCCGCCCTGAAACTCCGCCGCCAACAGCCCGAACAGCCAGTCGTCGCGCCACTCTCCCGCCAGGCGGAAATTATCGCGCAGCGTGCCTTCCAGCTGAAAACCGCACGACTCCAGCAGGCCGCGCGAGGCGAGGTTGCCGGCGGTCACGGTAGCGGTCAGCTTGTGAAAACCGCAGGCGTTCACCGCAAAATCCAGCACCGCCCGCAGCGACTCCTTGCCATAGCCCTTGCCCTGGCCGGAGGGCAAACTGCCATATCCCACCTCCGCCTGCCGATACGGCAGCCACTGCGGGCGAAAGCCGGTAATGCCCACCGCCTCCCCGCTGTGCTTCTCACGCATCACCAGGCACAGCCACTGATCGCCGTGTTTGTCCCAGGCCGGCAGCCGCGCGTCGAAACGCTCGCGGATCGCCGCTTCGCTGAGCGGATCGGCGATATAGCGGATCACCTCAGGGTCCTGGTAAAGGCGCAGAAACAGCGGCCAGTCCTCGGCGGTTATCGACTGTAAGTACAAGCGTTCAGTGACCAGCTTCATAAAATCTCCGAAAAACGAAAAAGAGGAACTTACGAATGAAAGATATCTCTTTATTTTCCCCGATTGGTTGCCGATAATCATTCACGTTAAAACCACAAAACCATAACGTCTTGCCCGATTCCCTACAACCGTCCGCCGCAGTGACTCACGCGGCACCAGGAGAACACCATGGCCTCTTTAGTCATCGATGATATTCCGCAGACGATCGTTAACGTCAAGCGCCAGCTGCGCCAGGCCTTGCCGAACTACCGCGAAGTTTTTCTGGCGCTGGAGGAGAACATCCGCGGCCAGGTCGACCAGATCCGCCGCGAGCTGGCCGCCGGCCATAATCCGGTGCCGCAGATCGACGCGGAAGATATCCTGCAGCAGCGCGTCAGCGATCAACAGATAGCGCTGATCAAACAGCGCGGCGCCTGCGCCATTCGCGGCGTGTTTCCCCGCGCCAAGGCCGAAGGCTGGAACCGGGAAATCGGCGACTATCTCGAGCGCAACAACTTCGTCGAGCGGTTGAAAAACGCTGCCGAAGACAACTATTTCGGCAAGCTGGCCGCCAGCAAACCACAGATTTATGGCATCTATTGGTCAAAGCCGCAGGTCGAAGCGCGGCAGGATGCGCGCATGCATGCGGTGCAGGTGTTCCTCAACAGCCTGTGGGCCACCGAAAGCAACGGCAAGCAGCATTTCGATCCGACCCGCGTCGCCACCTACGCCGATCGCACCCGCCGCCGCCCGCCGAACTCCTCGTCGCTGGGCCTGTCGCCGCACGTCGACAGCGGCACCATCGAGCGCTGGCTGGACGAGAATTTCCGCTATGTGTATCGCCACGTGTTCTCCGGCGACTGGCAGCAATACGATCCCTTTGCCGCCGACGGCCGCACCGAAGTGCGCGAAATTGCCTCCCCGGCAGTCTGCTCGATGTTCCGCACCTTCCAGGGCTGGACGGCGCTGACACCGCAGCGCACTAACGCCGGCACGCTGAACCTGGTGCCGATCGCCAACGCCATGGCCTATGTGTTGCTGCGCGCGCTGCAGGACGACGTCGCCGACGACGATCTGTGCGATGCGGCGCCGGGCCGCGCGCTGTCGATCTCGGAAAAATGGCATCCCCTTTTATTAAGTGGGATTTCCCCTATTCCCGATCTGGAGCCGGGCGACACGGTATTTTGGCATTGCGACGTGATCCACGCGGTGGAGAACGAACATAACGGCGAGTTCGACAGCAACGTGATGTACATCGCCGCCGCGCCGGGCTGCGAGAAAAACGACGCCTATCTGCAGCGCCAACTGCCGAGCTTTATCGACGGCAGAACGCCGCCGGACTTCGCCCCCGACGATTTCGAGGTCGATTTCGAGGGCCGCGCCACCGTCGAGCTGCTGACGCCGCTGGGCAAAGCGCAGCTCGGCATGCGCTGACCGCCGCCCCAGCCACGGGCCTCTCTCGCTGTGGTATACTGCCGTCATCCGTAGGCCGCAGCGAGAACCCGTCGTGCACCCTTTTTTTGAAATGCTGTTGGCGGTGTTTGATCGCGCCGCGCTGATGTTGATCTGTCTGTTTTTCCTGACCCGCACCCGGCTGTTCCGCCAACTGCTGCAAAAAGAAGACCATACGCCGCTTGAGCTCGGCATCGTCACGGCGATCTTCTCGCTGTTCGCGCTGTTCAGCACCTACTCCGGCATCAACGTTGAGGGATCGCTGGTCAACGTGCGCGTCATCGCCATCATGGCCGGCGGCATCCTGTTCGGCCCCTGGGTGGGGATCGTCACCGGCATCATCGCCGGGGTGCACCGTTATCTGATCGACATCGGCGGCATCACCTCAGTGCCCTGCCTTATCACCAGCATCATCGCCGGCATCAGCGCCGGTTACATCAACCTCAAGGTCAAAAAAGAGCAGCGCTGGCGCGCCGGCATCGTCGGCGGCATGCTGTGCGAATCCCTCACCATGCTGCTGATCGTGCTGTGGGCCAAGCCGACCGAACTCGGGCTGGACATCGTGTCGCAGATCGCCCTGCCGATGATCCTCGGCACGGTATGCATCGGCCTGATCGTGCTGTTGGTGCAGAGCGTCGAGGATGAGAAAGAAGTGATCGCCGCGCGCCAGGCCAAGCTGGCGCTGGATATCGCCCACAAGACGCTGCCCTATTTCCGCAACATCAACAGCGAATCGCTGGCCACCATCTGCGATATCATCCGCCAGGATATCCGCGCCGACGCGGTGGCGATCACCGATACCCATCAGGTGCTGGCTTACGTCGGCGTAGGGCGCGAAGCCTACCCGATCGGCCGCGAAGGGCTGAGCCGCGTCACCCGCGAAAGCATTCGCCACGGCAAAATCATCATCAAAAACAACCTGGAAAACCCGGCCGCGCCGCAGATCCATTCGCAGCTGGTGGTGCCGCTGTGGGAAAAAGGAGAAGTGACCGGTGCGTTGAAAATTTACTACTGCCACGCGCACCAGATCACCAACACGCTGAAGGTGATGGCGGTCGGGCTGTCGCAGATCATCTCCACGCAGATGGAGGTTTCGCGCATCGAGCACCTGCGCCAGATGGCGGATAAAGCTGAAATGCGCGCGCTGCAGAGCAAGATTAACCCGCACTTCCTGTTCAACGCGCTGAACGCCATCTCTTCCTCCATCCGCCTGAATCCGGACACCGCTCGCCAGCTGATCATCAATCTGTCGCGCTACCTGCGCTACAACCTGGAGCTGAACGACGAACTGATCGATATCCGTAAGGAACTGCATCAGATCCAGGATTACATCGCCATCGAACAGGCGCGCTTCGGCGCCAAGCTGACGGTGATTTACGACATCGACGACGACGTCTCGGTGCGCATTCCGAGCCTGCTGATCCAGCCGCTGGTGGAGAACGCCATCGTGCACGGCATCCAGCCCTGCAAGGGCAAAGGGGTAGTCGTGATCGCGGTGAAAGATCAGGGCGACCGGGTGAAAATATCGGTGAAGGATACCGGCCACGGCATCAATCAGGAAACCATCGATCGGGTGGCGCGCAACGAGATGCCGGGCCACAATATCGGCCTGCTCAACGTACACCACCGCGTGTCGCTGCTGTACGGTGAAGGGCTGCATATCCGCCGCCTGGAGCCGGGCACCGAAATCGCGTTCTACATCAGCAAAAACGGCGGCAAGCTGCATCAGGAATCGAGCGCGCCGCCGATCGGGGAGGCCTCATGAAAGCCATCATCGTGGAAGACGAATTCCTCGCGCAGGAAGAACTCAGCTACCTGATCAAGAAACACAGCAATATCGATATCGTCGCCACCTTCGAGGATGGCCTCGACGTCCTCAAATACCTGCAGACCCACCAGGTCGACGCCATTTTCCTCGACATCAACATCCCGTCGCTGGACGGCGTGTTGCTGGCGCAAAACATCAGCAAATTCGCGCATCGCCCGTCTATCGTGTTCATCACCGCCTATAAAGAGCACGCGGTGGAAGCGTTCGAGATCGAAGCGTTCGACTATATCCTCAAGCCCTATCACGAGGCGCGCATCGTCACCATGCTGCAAAAGCTGGAGGCGCTGCATCATCGCCCCGCCGGCGCGGCGGAACCGACCAGCGCGCCGAGCCGCGGCAGCCACAGCATCAACCTGATCAAAGACGAGCGGATCATCGTTACCGACATCAACGACATCTATTACGCCGCCGCCGATGAAAAGGTGACGCGGGTCTACACTCGCCGGGAAGAGTTCGTGATGCCGATGAACCTCACCGAGTTTTACGGCCGGCTGCCGGAAGAACATTTCTTCCGCTGCCACCGCTCTTACTGCGTTAACCTGGCCAAGATCCGCGAGATCGTGCCCTGGTTCAACAATACCTACATTCTGCGGCTGAGCGATCTTGAGTTTGAAGTGCCGGTCAGCCGCAGCAAGGTGAAAGAGTTTCGCAAGCTGATGCGCCTGTAAGCGCTTACCAGCGCGGGCCCGGACGGTAGTAATAGCCGGGCGGCGGCGGTGGCGGCATGCGGTAATGCGGCCGATCTCGCCAGTCGCGCCGCGGCGGCCCGTAGTAAATCACCCGTGGCGGCGGGCCGTAATAGTACCCGCGCGGGCGTTCATACCGGTGATGATCGGCCCACCAACGCGGATCGCGCCAGCGATAGCCGTCCCAGTAGTGGCCGCGATGATCGCGATCGCCGATATGCAACGACAGGCCCGGCACGTTCACGCCGATGGACACGTCGGCCTGGCTCGCCAGCGGCAGCGCCAGCAGCGCGGCCAGTAACAACAGCGTTTTTTTCATTTCATGGACTCCTGCAGAGCGGACCTCGTCCGATCGCAGATAACATAGTCCCGCGCTCGCCGCCGCTCTATAGGCGCAATGCCGATTTACGCCTTGCAGACGCATCCTTCACAATTTCACCACAATCGTTCACCGGTGATTAACAATAAATCGTTGATATCTTTGATGTAGATCACGTGTCACCCCCGGCATTTCACGCGCTTTTCGGCGCAAAAACGGCAACTCACGCCGTATAAAATGCATTTCATTCCTTCCATCGTGCAACTCATTCCCTATCCGCCGCCCGCCGGGGGCGCCGGCCATATAATAAGCCCATACCGCGGGAACACAGATTCACCCCGCAAATTTCAGCCAACGGCTCACGCCCGGCAACGCACACACAGGAAGGAGACCGGCCATGAACACCAAACCGGCAAATCGCAGCTTAATCGTTCTCGGCACCATCATCTGTCAGATGGGTCTGGGCACCATCTACACCTGGAGCCTGTTCAACCAGCCGCTGGTCGACAAGTTCCACTGGGGGCTGGCGGACGTCGCCACCACCTTCTCCATCACCAGCTTCTTCCTGGCCTTCGCCACGCTGTTCGCCGGCAAGCTGCAAGAACGCTTCGGCATCCGCAATCTGACGCTGTGTTCCGGCATTCTGGTCGGCCTGGGTCTCATCGCCAGCGCCCACGTCAGCTCGCTCGACATGATTTACCTGCTGGCTGGCGTGGTGGTGGGCTTTGCGGTCGGTATCGCCTACATCTCCACCCTGTCCAACCTGATTAAGTGGTTCCCCGCCAACAAAGGCCTGATTTCCGGCATCTCCGTCGGCGCCTTCGGCAGCGGCAGCCTGCTGTTCAAATACGTCAACGCCGCCCTGATCGCTGACGTCGGCGTTTCCGGCGCCTTCTTCTACTGGGGTGCCATCGTGATGGGCCTGATCGTCGTCGGTTCCCTGTTGCTGAAAGAGCCGGTGCTGGCGACCAACGCCGCACAGCAAGGCGCCAATGGTCTGGGCAACGACTTCAGCGTGCGCCAGATGCTGGCCACCAAAGAAGCCTACCTGCTGTTCACCATCTTCTTTGCCGCCTGCATGAGCGGTCTGTATCTGATTGGCATCGTGAAAGACATGGGCGTTCAACTGGCCGGGATGGACTTGGCCACCGCCGCCAACACCGTGTCCGCCGTCGCCATCTTCAACACCGCCGGCCGCATCATCCTGGGGACGCTGTCCGATAAAGTGGGCCGTATGCGCGTCATCAGCTTCACCATGCTGGTTACCGTGCTGGCGATTGTCGCCCTGAGTTTCATGACCCTGAACCACACGCTGTTCTTCATCTGCGTCGGCGCGGTGGCCTTCTGCTTCGGCGGCAACATCACCGTGTTCCCGGCGATTGTCGGCGACTTCTTCGGCCTGAAAAACCACAGCAAAAACTACGGCATCATCTACCAGGGCTTCGGCCTGGGCGCGCTGGCCGGTTCGTTCGTCGCCAAATACTTCGGCGGCTTCCACGCCACCTTCATGGTGATTGGCATCCTGTCCGCCGCTTCTTTGCTGATTACGCTGTTCATCAAAGCGCCGAAGGCGGTGGAAATGGAAAGCGAAGAAACCGCACAGGCGGCGGAGCTGGCCAAAGCCTGATACCCCGCGAAAACGACAAGGGGCGCAACCTGCGGGTTGCGCCCCTTTTTTATTGCCCTGCCGCGCGGCTTACAGCCGCATGCCCAGCGTCTGGCGCAGATGCGCGCCGGCCCCCAACAGGCCCGGTTGACCATGGGTTATCATGAACACCGGAATGTCGCGCACATAGTCGCGGAAACGCCCTTTGTCTTCGAAGGCGGCGCGGAAGCCCGAGGCCTTGAAGAATTCCATAAAGCGCGGCACGATGCCGCCGGCGATGTACACGCCGCCAAAGGTGCCCAGATTCAGCGCCAGGTTGCCGCCGAAGCGCCCCATGATCACGCAAAACAGCGACAGCGCACGGCGGCAGTCGATGCAGCTGTCGGCCAGCGCCCGCTCGGTAATGTCCTTCGGCGCCAGTTTCTCCGGCAGGCGGTTGTCCGCCTTGACGATGGCGCGATACAGGTTGACCAGGCCCGGCCCGGACAGCACGCGCTCGGCGGAAACGTGCCCCACTTCACCGCGCAGCACCTCCAGAATAATGTCTTCTTCTTCGCTGTTCGGCGCGAAATCGACATGGCCGCCCTCGCCCGGCAGGCTGACCCAGCGGCGATCGACCTGCACCAGGTGGGCAACACCCAGCCCGGTGCCGGCGCCGTACACCGCGATCGGTTTGCCCGGCTGCGCATCGCCGCCGCCAAACTGCAGCACGTCGTCCGGCGAGAGCATCGGGATCGCCATCGAGACGGCGGTGAAATCGTTGATCACTTCCAGATGACTCAACCCCAGGTTGGCCTTCATTTCTTTGATCGAGAACGCCCAGCTATGGTTGGTCATCGCGACCCAGTCTTCCGTCACCGGGCAGGCGATCGCGATGCAGGCATCCTGCACCTCGATATCGCACGCTTTCAGATAGTGGCGGATCACCGCCTCCAGGCTGTCGAACTCCAGGCCGGAATAGGTTTTCGCCTGGGTAATCTCACCCGTCGCAACAGTGCACAACGCCAGGCGGGCATTGGTGCCGCCAACATCACCCACGAGGGCATAGGTCATTGATTTCGTCTCCGCAAAATGAAAAATAACACGCTGCTCACACTGTAAAATCCTGCTGCGAAAACAACAATCACCCGCCTCGGATCTGCACCTCAATAGCGATCCGGATCACAAAAAACGTTTCAGCTTGCCCGCTATGCCGCGATTTGAAACAAATTGCGGCAAAAAATGCCCCCCGGCGACTGTTAACCGCCATCGCCGCCGGGCAATATCAATGCGTGCCTGCGCGCCGATAGTCTGGCAAGCTGTGGCCACTGCCCAACCACCCGCTCTCCCTGCCCCGCAGGGAGGCATCGACAAGGGATTATTCATGCTGCATCCGCGCGCCAATGCCATGTTGGCCTTTGCTTTGCCTGCGCTGATTATCGGTTCCGCTTCCAGTCTGGTGCTGCTGTTGGTGATGAAAATTGCCGCCGCATTGCAGCAATTACTGTGGGTGACGCTGCCCGATGCGCTGAGCCTGGACGCCCAGTCGCCCTGGTGGCCGGTTGCGATGCTGACGCTGACCGGCGTGGCGGTCGGCCTGATCGTGCGTTATATGCCGGGTCACGCCGGGCCGGATCCGGCGACGGAATCGCTGATCGGCATGCCGCTGCCGCTCTCCGCCCTGCCGGGGTTGGGGTTGGCGCTGATCGTCGGCCTGGCCGGCGGCGTCAGTCTGGGGCCGGAGAACCCGATCACCGCCATCAACATCGCACTGGCGGCGGCGGCCGGCGCGCGCCTGCTGCCGAAAGTGCCGCGCATGGACTGGATCATCCTGGCCGCGGCAGGCACCATCGGCGCAATGTTCGGCACACCGGTCGCCGCCGCGCTGATCTTTTCGCAAACCCTGGCCGGCAATAACGAAACGCCGCTGTGGGATCGGCTGTTCGCCCCGCTGGTGGCCGCCGCCGCCGGCGCGGTCACCACCCAGATGTTCTTCGTGCCCAATTTCGCCCTGCAGCTCGACGCCTACGACGTGACGCGGCTGCCAGACATCTTCAGCGGCGCCATCGTGGCGCTGATCGCCATCGCGCTCGGCATGGTGGCGCTGTGGTGTTTCCCGCACATTCACCGCCTGTTCCATTCAATGAAGAATCCGGTGTTGATGTTAGGGCTGGGCGGCTTTGTGCTGGGGCTGCTGGCGCTGTTGGGCGGAGAGATTACCCTGTTCAAGGGGCTGGATGAGATGAAACGCCTGGCGGTGGACGACAGCTATTCGGTGCCGGCGCTGTTGACCATTACCCTGACCAAGCTGGCGGCGCTGGTGATCGCCGCCGCCTGCGGTTTTCGCGGCGGGCGCATCTTCCCGGCGGTGTTCGTCGGCGCGGCGCTGGGCCTGATGCTGCATCAGCACGTTCCGGCGGTGCCGGCGGCGATCACCGTCTCCTGCGCCATCATGGGGCTGGTGCTGGTGGTAACGCGCGACGGCTGGCTCAGCCTGTTTATGGCGGTGGCGGTAGTGCCGGATCTGCACCTGCTGCCGGTCTTGTGCATCGTGATGCTGCCCGCCTGGCTGGCGCTGGCGGGCAAACCGCTGATGCTGGTAAACCGCCGGCAACCGCCGCACGACGATTAGGCCAGCGCGAACGCCGCGGCGGCGCGGGCGTGGATCGCGGTGGTGTCGAACACCGGCACCGACGCATCCCGCTCGCTCACCAGCAAGCCTATTTCGGTGCAGCCGAAAATAATCCCCTGCGCCCCCTGCTGTTCCAGATCGCTGATGATCCGGCGATACTCGTCGCGCGAGGCGTCGCGAATTTTGCCGAGGCAGAGTTCGTCATAGATGATGCGGTGCACGATGTCACGATCGGCGCTGACCGGCGTCACCACGTCGATGCCGTGCAATTCCTGCAGGCGGCCGCGGTAGAAGGTCTGCTCCATGGTAAAACGCGTGCCCAGCAGCCCGACGCGGCGAATGTTTTTCTCCCGCACCTGCAGCGCCGTGGCGTCGGCGATGTGAATCAGCGGCAGGCCGCTGGCCTGCTCGACCGCCTCCGCCACCTTGTGCATGGTGTTGGTGCAGATCACGATGGCTTCGGCGCCGGCGGCGCGCAACGCCACCGCGGCCTCGGCCAACAGCCGGCCGGCGCCGTCCCAATCGCCCTGGTGCTGCAAGCGCTCAATCTCCTGGAAATCGACGCTGTAGAGCACGATTTTGGCCGAATGCAGCCCGCCGAGGCGCGCCTTTACCTGCTCGTTGATGGTGCGGTAATACGGAATGGTGGATTCCCAGCTCATGCCGCCCAGCAGACCCAACACTTTCATCCTTCGTTCCTCAGCATTTCCGACGATCCTCTGACCTTACCTGAGAATCGTCAGTCTGACGACGCCTTATTTGGCGCCGGAATTGATCGGCTGGCGCGCCTCGAACCAGCGCTGGCGCAGCGTGTCGTACAGCCAGTTATAGGCCATGGTGTACGGCAGGAAGAACAGGAAGAAACCGATTTCCAGCATAAACGCCTGCGCCCAGGAGATACTCAGCATCCAGGCGGCGATCGGCACGCCGATCAGGATAAAACCGGCTTCAAAGCCGACGGCGTGCAGCGCACGCACCTTCAGGTTACGCACCACCCGGCTGGCCGGCCACAGGCGGTCGAACACCGTGTTGTAAACCATGTTCCACAGCATAGCGACGGTGGACAGCATCACCGCCAACGCACCGACCTGCACCATTGAGCGGTTCAGCAGCCACGCGCCCAGCGGGGCGCAAACCATCACGGCGATGGCCTCGAAACCGACGGCGTGGACGATACGTTCAATGAGAGACTTGTTTTGCAGTTGCATACATCACCTTTTTTCAACAGTTGTTGCGAAAGCCAGGTGATTATCATCGCTTTTTTGGGTAGATTAAAAATAGGTTCCATCGATAAAGTAGATATATCATGCACTATTCCCCGGAAGCGTTGCAGGCGTTCGTGGAAGCCGCCGCCCTCGGCTCATTTTCCGCCGCCGCGCGCAAGCTGCGCAAAAGCCAATCCACCGTCAGCACCGCCATCGCCAATCTGGAAGCCGACCTGGCATTGACGCTGTTCGATCGCAGCGCGCGCCAACCGGTGCTCACCGCCGCCGGCCGCAAGGTACTGGGGCACGTGCAGGAGATCCTCGCCGCCAGCGAACGGCTCGACGCCCTGAGCATTCAGCTGGCGGGCGAGGTTGAACCGCGCCTGAGCATGGTGTTTTCCGATACCTACCAGCCCAAGCATCACGATCGGTTGATGCAGCTGTTCGAACAGCGCTACCCGGAAATTGAGCTGGAATGGATGATCGCCGAGGAAGGCGACGTCATCGATCTGCTGCAAAGCGGCCGCGCGCACTTGGGCATGGTGGAAGTGCAAAAAAGTTATCCGCCGGATATCGCCTTCTCCCGGCTGCCTGAGCAGACCGAAATGGGGCTGTTCGTCGCCCATCAGCATCCGCTGGCCCAGGTCGCCGCGCCGACGCCGGAGCAGTTGTCCAGCACCCGCCAGCTGATCCTGAATACCTACACCGGCGCCGAGGCGGCCAGACAGGGTGGCCTGGTCTGGTCGGCGCCCAGCTATCTGCTGTTGCTGGAGATGGCGGAACAAGGATTCGGTTGGGCGGTGTTGCCGCACTGGCTGGTGCAGCAATACGGCCACGGCAGACTCACCCAGCTGCGGCCGCGCGGCTGGCCAAAGCTGATTTCGGTGGATGCGGTATGGTCCAAACTGACCCCGCCGGGCCCGGCGGGGTTCTGGATGCTGGAGCGCCTGCTGGGCGACACCCTGCCCTAAGCGGCGGCGTTGCGCGCCTGAATAGCGCGAGAGACGGTATCGAGGAGTTCCGGAATGTCCATCTTCGGCAGCATCACTTCGATGAAGGCCAGCCGCTCGTCGTCCGCTACCTCGCGCAACGCCTGACGCAATCCGTCCGGATCGCTGACCCGCAACGCCTTCACCGGCCGCTCACCGGCCAGCGCCGTCGGCAACTGCGTCCAGTTCCAGCGCGCGATGTCGTTATAACTTTGCTCCGGCCCGTGGATCGCGCGCTCAACGGTATACCCCTGATTGTTCAACACGAAGATCACCGGTTTAAGCCCGTCGCGCAGCATCGATCCCAGTTCCTGCACGGTTAACTGCGCGGCGCCGTCACCGATCAGCAATACTGCCCGGCGCTGCGGTTCGGCGGTCTGCACGCCGAACGTCGCCGGCAGGGTATAGCCGATCGATCCCCAGAGCGACTGCACGATCAGGCGGCAGCCACGCGGCAACCTCAGCGCCGCCGCGCCGAAACAGGCGGTGCCCTGATCGGCCAGCACGATATCCCCCGGCCGCAGGAAATCCTGTATCTGCCGCCAGAAGGCGTGCTGATCCAGCCGTTCCCCATCGCCTTCCGGCAGCGCCGGGCGGACGATCGGCGGCAACGGCCAACGCGACGCCAGCGACAGGCTCAGGCGGTGCAATGCCTGCACCGCCTCGCGCATCGGAATGCGGCTAAAGCGCCGCCGCCCGACCCAGGCTTCGAACGGTTGAATATCGATGCATTTTTCCACCGGCAGATGATGCGTGAAACCGGCGGTAATGGTGTCGGTCAAGCGTACGCCGACGTTGATCACCACATCGGCGTTTTCGATCAATTGTTTCACCGCCGGATCGCTGGCGCCGCCGCAGTAGGTACCAACGAAACCGGCGCGGTTCTCGTCCAGCACACCCTTGCCGAGCAGCAGCGTCGCGTGCGGCATATCGACCTCCTGCAGCCACTCGTCCAACGCCGCTTCAGCGCCGAAGCGATCGGCGAGGAAGTCCGCCAGCAGCGACACCCGCCGCGCCGACAGCAGCTTTTCGCGCGCTGCGGCGATAAACGCCTGCAATGCGCTCTGCGACAGTTTGGCCTGACGCAGCATCAGCGGCGCCGGTTTATTCGGCAGCGGCGCCTGCGCGACGTCGCTGGGCAACATCAGGTAAACCGGGCGATGCTCCAGCAAGGCGGCGCCGATCAGGCGGTCTATCTCCAGCGCGGCGTTGTCGGCGGTCAGGTCGGCCTGCGCGACGGTCACCTCTTTGGCTATCCGGGCGAAGTGGGTGAAGTCGCCATCCCCCAGCGAATGGTGCAGCAAATCACCGGCGCGCTGGGCGCGCTGCGCCGGTGTGCCGACCACGTGGATCACCGGCAGGTATTCGGCGTAGCTGCCGGCCACGCCGTTCAGCGCGCTCAGCTCGCCGACGCCAAAGGTGGTGAGCAGCGCGGCCGCCGGTTTGCAGCGCGCATAGCCATCGGCTGCGTAGGCGGCGTTCAGTTCGTTGGCGCAGCCTACCCAGGTGATTTGCGGATGAGCGAGGACGTGATCGAGAAATTGCAGGTTGTAATCCCCCGGCACGCCGAAGAAATGACGGATGCCGATTTGGGCCAGACGATCGAGCAGATAATCGGCCACCGTATAGGTCTGAGTCATGATCATCACCTGTCTGCAACTGGAGCGATTATCTTAAGTATCGAAGATGCCGTTCGAATTTCGAACAATCCCCCCTGCGTCGAACGGCAACCTGGCGTTACATGCCGGCGCCGTGATCCCTCCCGCGGCAGCGCGAGGTGAAAACGTATACACTCAAAGCACTTCACCTCTCGCCGACAAGGATAACTATGTCTTACCCAGCCTCCCCCTCGCGTTATCAAGATATGGAATACCGGCGCTGCGGCCGCAGCGGGCTGAAGCTGCCCGCCGTCTCACTCGGGCTGTGGCACAACTTCGGCGACGCCACGCTGTACGACAACGCCCGCGGCCTGATCCGCTGCGCCTTCGATCGCGGCATTACCCATTTCGATCTGGCCAATAACTACGGCCCGCCGCCCGGCGCCGCCGAGGAGAACTTTGGCCGCATTCTCAACGCCGATCTACGGGCCTGGCGCGATGAGCTGATCGTCTCATCCAAAGCCGGTTACACCATGTGGCCCGGCCCCTACGGCGATTGGGGCTCGAAAAAGTACCTGGTCGCCAGCCTCGATCAGAGCCTGAAGCGCATGGGGTTGGAGTATGTGGATATCTTTTATCATCATCGGCCGGATCCGGACACGCCGCTGGAAGAAACCATGGCGGCGCTGGATCTGCTGGTGCGCCAGGGCAAAGCGCTGTATGTCGGTTTGTCCAACTACCCAGCCGAGCGCGCGCGACAGGCGTTCGACATTCTGCAGCGGCTCGGCACGCCGTGCGTGATCCACCAGCCAAAGTATTCGATGTTGGAACGCGGGCCGGAGACGGCGTTGCTGGATACGCTGGAGGAACATGGCGTCGGATCTATCGCCTTCTCGCCGCTGGCGGGCGGACTGCTGACCGATCGCTACCTGCACGGCATACCGCAAGATTCTCGCGCCGCCAGCGGCAGCCGCTTCCTGCAGCCGGAGCAGCTGACCGCCGAGCGACTGGACAAGGTGCGCCGCCTCGATGCGCTGGCGCGGCAACGCGGGCAGAAGCTGTCGCAGATGGCGCTGGCCTGGGTGCTGCGCGGCGATCGCGTTACCTCAGTGCTGATCGGCGCCAGCAAGAATGCGCAGATAGAAGACGCGGTGGGCATGCTGGCCAATCGTCACTTTAGTGAAGAAGAGCTCGCGCAGATCGAGACAATCTTATTGTAATCGTTTACAAATTCCGCCGTTCAATCGAGCGGCGCTACCCCAGAAAAATCTCAAATCTTAACCTCCTGTATCATTTTCAGAGTGGCTCTCAGATTCAACCCTATGCGCCGGCGCTATGATGGCGATATTGCAGCAAAAATAACGATAAGGCCGCTTTTAAACTGATGAACGCGCTTCATAAAGTGACAAACGGCCAGGCCGCGCAAGCGGGAAGGAGAAGCCATGTTTAAACCTCTGCTCTTGGCCGCCATTTTGGCGGCGACGGTACTGCCCGCCGCACAGCAGGCGCATGCCGAAGGGATCAGCATCGATCTGATGCCGGGCGTTTCATTGCGCATCGGCGATCAGGATAACCGCGGCCGCTATTGGGATGGTTACGATTGGCGGGATCGCGACTGGTGGCAAGGCCATCAGGGGCGTTATCTCGGCGACCGCAGCCGTCGCGGTTACTACTGGGACGGCTATCGCTGGCGCGATGGCGACTACTGGCGTAAACACTATTACTACCATGAAGGACGCTATCGTAAATACGACAAACACTACGATAAGCACCACTGGAAGAAAGAGAAAAAGCACCACCACGATCATGACCGCGATCGCTGGCGCCGCCACGGCGATGACGACCGCGATTAACGACGACGGGCCGGCGCAACGCCGGCCCGCACTGTTTTTGCTTACAGCACGCTGCCGATCAGCAGGTAGCCGTTCAATCCCACCACCACCAGCACGATCAGCTTGCCCAGGTTTTGCACCAGCGGGCCGTTGACCATTTCCCCCATCAGCGCCCGATTGCCGGTGAAAGCCAGCAGCGGCACCAACGCCAGCGCAATGCCGAAGCTGAGCAGCACCTGACTCAGCACCAGAATGCGCGTCGCATCCATCCCCAACATGATGACGATAAACGACGGCAGCATGGTCACCGCGCGCCGCAGCCACAGCGGAATATGGAAACGCACGAACCCCTGCATCACCACCTGCCCCGCCAACGTGCCGACCACGGTAGAAGAGAGGCCGGCCGCCACCAGGCTCAGGCCGAACACGGTGGCGGCGGCGTGCCCGAGCAGCGGTTGCAGCGTCAGGTAAGCCACGTCGAGATCGGCGATGCCGCTGTGGCCGCTGAAATGAAACGCGGCGGCGGCGGTGGCCATCATCGCCAGATTGACGAAACCGGCGATGGTCATGGCCACGGCGACGTCGACTTTGGTAGCGGCATAGCGTTCCGCCTTGTCGTGCTCGCCGCCGATTTGGGTGAGCGACGAATGCAGATAGATCACGTGCGGCATGATGGTGGCGCCCAATACCCCGGCAGCCAGGAATACCGCATCGCCGTTAGGCAAATCGGGCAGCGCCATGCCCTTCAGCAACGGCGCCAACTGCGGCTGGGAGAACGCCAGCTCGACGATGTAGGCGGCGGCGACGAACAACAACAGGCCGCCGATCACCAGCTCCAGCGGCTTTTGCCCGCGTTTTTGCAGCATCAGAATTAAAAAGGTGGCGATGCCGGTCAGCACTGCGCCCTGCAACAGAGAGACGCCGAGCAGCAGCTTGAAGCCGATCGCCGCGCCGATAAACTCGGCCAGATCGGTCGCCATGGCGATGATCTCCGCCTGTACCCAATAGGCCCACACCGCCGGCCGCGGAAAGCGATCGCGAATATGCTCGGCCAGATTTTTCCCGGTGGCGATGCCCAGCTTGGCAGACAACAGCTGGATCAGCATCGCCATCACGTTGGCCCAAACCACCACCCACAGCAGGCTGTAGCCGAATGAGGCGCCGGCCTGGATGTTGGTGGCGAAGTTGCCGGGATCGATATAGCCGATAGCGGCGATGAAGGCGGGCCCCATGAGCGAGAGTTTGATTTTTCTGGCGGAGCGACCGGAGGTGGTTTCAACCACGCGACTGTTCAGCATATGTTGAACCCTTACTGAAATTACGTTTATCTCCACTCTATATAAATGATAATAATTATCAAGCGCATTTAGAGCGGTAAAACTTATCTCTGTAATAGCCAACATTAACGGTTTTATCGAAGGGTTCAGCGGGGAGCTTGCCGATTTCCGTGCTTTTCTGATGGGATTTTGGCTGCAATACCCCTGAAAGACAGGTTAGCACAAGAATACGAATTTCCTATTGCTGCTTTAACATCTTGATTTTTTATGCTTTTGCGCAACACTTTAGGAGAACTCCCACTATGATTTTCCATATTTGCAATAGAAGTCTCGTTTTTAAACGTAGCGTTACATAAAATGACAGCCGAAATTCAGCCTGCCTCAAATTTGGAGCAAACATGTCCCATATTGCGCACTTTGCGTTGGCGATAGTGGTGGTAGCGATCCTGGCCCTGTTGGTGTGCCGCGATCGTAAAAGCATCCGCATTCGCTATGTTATTCAACTACTGGTTATCGAAGTACTGCTGGCCTACTTTTTCCTGCATTCGGAAGCGGGTTTGGGCTTCGTAAAAGGATTCGCCGCGCTGTTTGACAAACTGCTCGGGTTTGCGGGACAAGGGACTGATTTCGTGTTCGGCGGCATGGGCGACAAAGGCCTGGCGTTCTTCTTCCTGAAGGTGCTGTGCCCGATCGTCTTCATTTCGGCGCTGATCGGTATTCTGCAGTACATCAAGGTGCTGCCGTTCATCATCCGCATTATCGGCACCGTGCTGTCGAAAGTGAACGGCATGGGCAAGCTGGAGTCGTTTAACGCCGTCAGCTCGCTGATCCTGGGGCAATCCGAAAACTTCATCGCCTACAAGGATATCCTGGGCAAGATGTCGGAAAAGCGCATGTACACCATGGCGGCGACCGCGATGTCTACGGTTTCCATGTCCATCGTCGGCGCCTATATGACCATGCTGGACGCCAAATTCGTGGTGGCGGCGCTGGTATTGAACATGTTCAGCACCTTTATCGTGCTGTCGCTGGTCAACCCGTACGACACCAATAAAGAAGAAGAGCTGCACCTCGGCAACCTGCACGAAGGCCAGAGCTTCTTTGAAATGCTGGGTGAATACATCCTGGCGGGCTTCAAAGTAGCGATTATCGTCGCCGCGATGCTGATTGGCTTCATCGCCCTGATCGCCGCGCTCAACGGTGTGTTCAGCGCCATTTTCGGCCTGAGCTTCCAGGAAATCCTCGGTTACTTCTTCTATCCGTTCGCCTGGATCATGGGCATTCCTAAGCACGAAGCCCTGCAGGTTGGCAGCATCATGGCCACCAAGCTGGTTTCCAACGAATTCGTGGCCATGATGGAACTGCAGAAAGTCTCTGCCGAGCTGTCGCCGCGCAGCCTGGGGATCCTGTCGGTGTTCCTGGTGTCCTTCGCCAACTTCTCTTCCATCGGCATCGTGGCCGGTGCGATTAAGGGCCTGAACGAACACCAGGGCAACGTGGTGTCACGCTTTGGCCTGAAGCTGGTGTACGGCTCTACGCTGGTCAGCATCCTGTCCGCTTCCATCGCGGGTCTGGTGCTGGGCTAAGCCTCGAACCGGCCAGGATAACAAGGCGCCTGCGGGCGCCTTTTTTATTGGCCGGCATTCGGCGAAGGTTAAATGACACAAAGCAAAAAGCCGACCCTAAGGTCGGCTTTTTAAATGGTGGTGGAGCTAGACGGGATCGAACCGTCGACCTCTTGCATGCCATGCAAGCGCTCTCCCAGCTGAGCTATAGCCCCACAAAAGTGGTACGCTTTGACCGGCGTTACGGTATCCTCAACCTTTCTGAGAAGAAGGTTGGTGGAGCTAGACGGGATCGAACCGTCGACCTCTTGCATGCCATGCAAGCGCTCTCCCAGCTGAGCTATAGCCCCGTTCCACAATCACTTTGTGCTGTGAACGGGGCGCATAATATGAAACCCGCTCAAAGCTGTCAACGGCTAAATTGAATTACTGAATCAAGCGTTGAAAAAGCCGCCAAATCAGCATCTTTGGCGCCAAAAAATCATCACTTTGCGCAGAGTTCATCCATTTTGCGCGCTACATCTCAAAATGGCGAAAGACCCTGC
The DNA here is from genome assembly GCF_052045405.1 of Serratia sp. 22278. Taxonomy (NCBI): domain Bacteria; kingdom Pseudomonadati; phylum Pseudomonadota; class Gammaproteobacteria; order Enterobacterales; family Yersiniaceae; genus Serratia; species Serratia sp. 22278. The sequence continues at coordinate 351,144 of NZ_JBQEOW010000002.1, forward strand.
ATATCACGTTGATTTTTAATTAACGGAATGTTAGCGAAATGCGCTTGAGTCGGACTCCCGAGCGGCATAGACTGCCCGCGCCATAAACTTCATTACTATAAACCGAGTCCGTCATGTCTTTGCATTCACCAAAAGAAATCGCCGCCCTCGCCGTTCAGGCCGGGGTAAACAAAAGCCGCGCCCCGCTCGCTAATCTGCTGATTCTGGGCTTTCTCGCCGGCGCCTTTATCGCCACCGGCTTCCTGCTGGATATTCACGTCATCGGCACCCTGCCGGCCGAATGGGGCTCTTTCGGCGCGCTGTTGGGCGCAGCGGTGTTCCCGATCGGCCTGATCCTGACCATTCTGGCCGGCGGCGAACTGTTGACCGGCAACATGATGACCTTGCCGATGGCCTGGTTCGCTCGTGAGATCCCCGCTATCGCCGTGCTGCGCAACTGGTTTTGGGTCACCCTGGCCAACCTGGCCGGCAGCGTGGCCGTCGCCTACTTTTTCGGCCATCTGCTGGGCCTGACCGAAGGCGCGTTTTTGCATAAGACGCTGGCGATCGCGCAGGCCAAAGTGGATGCGGACTTCCTGCACGCCTTCATCTCCGGCGTCGGCTGCAACTGGCTGGTGTGCCTGGCGGTGTGGTTAGCCTTCGCCAGCAAGGATGTGCCGGGCAAAGTGATCGGCATGTGGTTCCCGGTCATGGCTTTTGTCGCCATCGGCTTCCAGCACGTGGTGGCGAACATGTTCATCATCCCGGCGGCCATCTTTGCCGGCGGCATGGGCTGGGAGCAGTACCTGCCTAATTTCGTCGCGGTATTTCTCGGCAATGCGCTGGGCGGCGCCGGCTTTGTCGGGCTGATGTATTTCCTCGCCTACCGCCCGGGTTTACCGGCCGGCGAGCAAGCCTGACAGCAAGCAATAAAAAAAGCCCCGGGATTGCTCCACGGGGCTTTTTCATTTATGGCGTATCAACCTAATCAGGCTTGCGCTTCGCGCTCGGCGATGTAAGCCAGCGCCATGTCGATGCGCTGCAGCGAACGCTTCTGGCCGATCGCATGCACGGTCACGTCCATGCCCGGCGACTGGCCGGCGCCGGTCACCGCGACGCGCAGCGGCATGCCGACTTTGCCCATGCCGACACCCAGCTCATCCGCCGTGCCCTGAATGGCGTCATGCACGTTTTCCGGCGTCCAGACGGTGATGGCGGCCAGCTTGGCGCGCACCGTTTCCAGCGGCTGACGCGCAACCGGACGCAGGTGTTTCTTGGCGGCGTCGGCGTCAAACTCGCTGAAATCTGCGTAGAAGTAACGGCAAGACTCCGCCATCTCTTTCAGCGTTTTGCAACGCTCGCCCAGCAGCTTGACGATGTCTTTCAGTTCCGGGCCGTTGCGGGTTTCAATGCCCAGTTGCTCAACGTGCCATGCCAGATGCACCGCCACTTCTTCCGCCGGCATATGGTTGATGTAATGGTGGTTCAGCCACTGCAGCTTCTCCGTGTTGAACGCGCTGGCGGATTTGTTGATCGCTTCCAGCGTGAAGAACTCTTTCATCTCATCGATGGAGAAGATCTCCTGATCGCCGTGGGACCAGCCCAGACGCACCAGGTAGTTCAGCAGCGCCTGCGGCAGATAGCCGTCGTCGCGATACTGCATGACGCCCACCGCGCCGTGGCGCTTGGACAGTTTTTTACCGTCGTCGCCGAGGATCATCGACACGTGCGCGTATTCCGGCACCGGCGCGCCCAGCGCTTTGAGAATGTTGATCTGGCGCGGGGTGTTGTTGATGTGGTCTTCACCGCGGATCACATGGGTGATTTCCATGTCCCAGTCATCGACGACGACGCAGAAGTTATAGGTTGGCGAACCGTCGGTGCGGCGGATGATCAGATCGTCCAGCTCCTGGTTGCTGAATTCGATCGGGCCGCGAATTTTGTCGTCGAAGATCACCGAGCCTTCCTGCGGGTTACGGAAGCGCACCACGTGCGGCTCGTCGTCGGTGTGGCTGCACTGGCTGTCGCGGCAGTGGCCGTCGTAACGCGGCTTCTCGCCGTTTTCCATCTGCTTCTCGCGCAGCGCTTCCAGACGTTCCTTGGAGCAATAGCATTTATACGCCGTGCCCTGCTCCAGCATCTCGTCGATGACCGCGTTGTAGCGATCGAAACGCTTGGTCTGGAAATACGGGCCTTCATCCCAATCCAGGTTCAACCAGTTCATGCCATCCATAATTGCGTCGATCGCGTCCTGGGTAGAACGTTCCAGATCGGTATCTTCGATACGCAGAACGAACTCACCGCCCGCATGGCGGCTGAACAACCAGGAATAAAGTGCGGTACGCGCGCCGCCGACGTGAAGATAGCCGGTCGGGCTCGGTGCAAAACGGGTTTTGATTTTCATTGGGTTCACTGCCTTATTACGCAACGCGTGTCGGCGGTTGCCGACGATTGCTCGGAATTGAAAAAAGAGTGGACGACATTGTATCACCACGCGCTAATTCCTCAACGCCGACACGATATTGCGCCAGTCGATTTAGCGCGTTTTGCGGCGAGTTTCGCATAGCATCGCGCAAAGAATCGGCGCTGCTGGCGATAATTATCGCGCCCTGCCTAAATTTGCGGCGAACGATTGAAATCATTTTAAAAAGCGTTGACTCACTTTGAACTATCCCTATAATGCGACTCCAACAAGACGGGGCGATTAGCTCAGTTGGTAGAGCATCTCCTTTACACGGAGGGGGTCGGCGGTTCGAGCCCGTCATCGCCCACCATCTTGTTGAGAAAAAATGAGAACGAATGAGGGTGATTAGCTCAGTTGGTAGAGCATCTCCTTTACACGGAGGGGGTCGGCGGTTCGAGCCCGTCATCACCCACCATCATTCTCTCGTTTAGCAGTGCCTGGAAGTCCTGAAGTGGGTGATTAGCTCAGTTGGTAGAGCATCTCCTTTACACGGAGGGGGTCGGCGGTTCGAGCCCGTCATCACCCACCACTTCTGCGGGTCGTTAGCTCAGTTGGTAGAGCAGTTGACTTTTAATCAATTGGTCGCAGGTTCGAATCCTGCACGACCCACCAATTCAGAAAAAAGCGCCTTTGGGCGCTTTTTTCGTTTCTGTAACATCCAAACTTGACCTCATCTTCTCGCCAACATGGTCACCGAGTCGTGCGGGTGAGATCCTGCGCTCAGGTTCAGCGATACGACAACGCGCAGCGTTGCCCGCAGGGTGAGGCCACAGGCCGAATCAATCCTGCACGACCCACCCATTCAGAAAAAGCGCCTTTTATCGCATCCGCATCACCGCAATCTGAATCCGCTGCTTTCTCGTTTCAACAACACACCGATCGTCATCCCGCGCTTTTCTGAACGGCTATACGTTCTCGCCAAGCGGTTATCCGCTGTGAACTGCGCGGGCAATGCCTGTGTTTTTAATCTATTAAACAATAGGTGCGCAAAATTGAAAATATCAGCGGACTTTTCGCGCTGATTTAGGTATTTTGTTTAGTATATAAAACGAAGGGCGTTGCGGCAGGCAATATTCAAGCGGCAGGCGCCCAGCCTAGCATGAGATTGCAGCGATGAGTGAAATGTTTGATGTCAATGCGGCGGTGTATCCCTTCCCGCCTAAACCGGTACCGCTGGACGTAGCCGAAAAAGCCTTTTATCGCGAAAAGATCAAAACCCTGCTCAAGCAGCGCAACGCGGTGATGGTCGCCCACTATTATACCGATCCGGAAATCCAGGCGCTGGCGGAAGAAACCGGCGGCTGCGTGGCGGATTCGCTGGAAATGGCACGCTTCGGCAGCGCGCATCCGGCTTCCACGCTGTTGGTGGCCGGCGTGCGTTTCATGGGGGAAACCGCCAAGATCCTCAGCCCGGAAAAGCAGGTGCTGATGCCGACGCTGTTTGCCGAATGTTCGCTGGATCTGGGCTGCCCGGAAGAGGAGTTTCATGCGTTTTGCGACAGCCATCCCGATCGCACTGTGGTGGTCTATGCGAATACCTCGGCGGCGGTCAAAGCGCGCGCTGACTGGGTGGTGACCTCCAGCATCGCCGTCGAACTGATCGAGCATCTGGATAGCCTGGGCGAGAAAATTATCTGGGCGCCGGATCGTCATCTCGGCAGCTACGTGCAGAAGCAGACCGGCGCTGACGTGTTGTGTTGGCAAGGCGCCTGCATTGTCCATGACGAGTTTAAGACCCAGGCGCTGCGGCGCATGAAGGCGCTCTATCCGCAGGCGGCCATCCTGGTGCATCCCGAATCGCCTCAGGCGGTGGTCGAGCTGGCGGATGCGGTGGGATCGACCAGCCAGCTGATTCAGGCGGCGAAAACATTGCCGCATCAACAGCTGATCGTCGCCACCGATCGCGGTATCTTTTACAAGATGCAGCAGGCTTGTCCGGACAAGGAGCTGTTCGAAGCGCCGACCGCCGGTGAAGGCGCGACCTGCCGCAGCTGCGCGCATTGCCCGTGGATGGCGATGAATGGCCTGAAGGCGATTGCCGAAGGGCTGGAGCAGGGGGGCGCGCAGCATGAGATCCACGTGGACGCCGCGCTGCGTGAAAAGGCGCTGGTGCCGCTGAACCGCATGCTGGATTTCGCCGCTCAGCTTAAGATGCAGGTTAAAGGCAACGCTTAACCGTTTAAAAGGATGACCTCATGAGCTTCTTCAGTACCAGCAATATTCTGGTGCATATTCCGCTTGGCGCGGGCGGTTACGATCTGTCGTGGATCGAAGCCATCGGCACACTGTTCGGGTTGCTGTGCATCTGGTACGCCAGCAAGGAAAAAATCATCAACTACCTGTTCGGCCTGATCAACGTCACGCTGTTCGCGGTGATTTTCTTCCAGATCCAGCTGTACGCCAGCCTGCTGCTGCAGCTGTTTTTCTTCGGCGCCAATATTTACGGTTGGTATGCCTGGAGCCGCCAAACCCAGGATAATCAGGCCGAGCTGCAGATCCGCTGGCTGCCGCTGCCGAAAGCGTTGGCCTGGGCGGCGGTTTGCGTCATCGGCATCGGCCTGATGACCTTCAACATCGACCGCGTGTTCGCCTGGCTGACGCAGATTGCGGTGGCGGTGATGCAAGGGCTGGGGCTGAACGTGCAGATGCCGACGCTGCAGCCGGACGCGTTCCCGTTCTGGGATTCGGCGATGATGGTGCTCTCCATCGTGGCGATGATCCTGATGACGCGCAAGTACGTGGAAAACTGGCTGCTGTGGGTGGTTATCGATGTCATCAGCGTGGCGATCTTCGCCTACCAGGGCGTGTACGCGATGGCGCTGGAGTATGTCATTCTGACGCTGATCGCCCTGAACGGCTCCTGGCTGTGGATCAAGAGCGCCGGGCGCAACCGTTCCAATCCGCTCTCTTCCGCACCGTAACAACGCAGAGGGCGCCGTGATGGCGCCCTCGTGGCTTAGTGGTGATGCCCCAGATGGGAATGCGCTTCGGCATGTGAGTGTTCACTCGGCTCCGGTGCCCGGTTGATACCGCAGTCCGGCGTCTCGCAGTGCCGGTACTCCATCTGGATGGTCACGTGGCCGATCTTGTAGTGTTCCAACAGATAAGCCTGGATACGTTGCAACAGCCCATCGTGGTCATGCGGCGGGATCACCTGCGCATGCAGCGTCATCAGCTTCTGTTCGCCGATCTGCCAGACGTGTACGTGGTGGATATTGCGCACTTCCGGGATGTTCAGGCACAGGTCTTTTTGCAGCTTGGCGATGTCGACCTCCTGCGGCGTGCCTTCCAGCAGCTCGTGGAAGCTCTCCTTCAGCAGCCGCCAGGCGCTGCGCAGCACCAGACAGGAGACCAGCACCGACAGGATCGGGTCAATCGGCGTCCAGCCGGTGGCGAGAATGACGATGGCGGCGACGATGGCGCCCACCGAGCCGAGCAGGTCGCCCAACACATGCAGCGCGGCCGCCCTCACGTTGATATTTTTCTCTTCGCTGCCGCGATGCAGCAGCCAGAAGGCGAACAGGTTCGCCAGCAGCCCCGCTATGGCGATGATCAGCATCGGAGTACCCATCACCGGCTGTGGTTCGAAGAAACGCCGTATCGCCTCCCACAGGATGAATACCACGATCACCAGTAGCGCCGCGGCGTTGAGGAAGGCCGCCAGGGTGGTCAGGCGCAGATAGCCGAAGGTGTGGCGCGCGTTGGGCTTGCGCTGGGAAAAGTGCACCGCCATCAGCGCCACCAACAGCGCGGCGGCATCGGTCAGCATGTGCCCGGCGTCGGCCAACAGCGCCAGCGAGCCGGACAATAGGCCACCGGCCACTTCGGCCACCATAAAGACGGCGGTGACTAAAAAAGCGGTCAGTAGGCGTTTACTATTACTGTCTTTCGGCAGGTGTACGTGTGGAGTGTCCGACATTATTCATCCTTATGCATAGCGAAAGTGGGGGCGGCGGCGAGCAGAGCGTCCAGCTCCGGTTCTATCTGCGCCACTGACGCCTTTAATTTAGTATAAGCGGCGGCGGCAAGTTCGCCCCGACGTGCGGTTTCCACCAGTTGCTGGCACAGCCGCGCGGCTTCCGGCAACTGCAGCATCAGTAGGCTGCCCTTGATGCGGTGCGCCGCCTGTTCCAGGCGTGGCCAGTCGCTCGCGGCGACGGCATCCGCGAGCCGCTGCCGGTCTTGCCGCAGCGTGTCGTTGAGCGTCTGCGCCAGCCGCTGCATCATGGCGCGATCGCCGCCCGCCATCTCAGCCAGCGTTTGCCGTAGGTCAGTAAGGACTGACTTTTCTTCCTGAGCCTGCGGTTGCTGAGCCAATACCTGGCCGATTGCCGCCAGTGAAATCGGCTTGGTCAGGAAGTGGTCGATCGCCACCAGGCCCGGCGGGATGCGGGTAAACTCCTGCACGTCTGCCGAGCAGAGCACGATGCGGCAAGGCGGGCGCTGCAGCCGCTGTTCGTCGCGCCGGATCAGCCTGGCCAGCGTCAGTCCGTCCGGGCGCGGCATGTTATAGTCGATAAACAGCAGATCGAACGGCTGCCGGCGCTGGGCCTGCAGCAGCGCATAGCCTTGTTCAAAGCGGGCCGGCTGCAGCCCGAAGTGGCGCAGCTGGCGTTCCAGCAGCAACAGATTGGTGGGATGATCGTCGATCAGCGCGGTACGCATGGCGGAAGACGGCAGATCAAAGCTACGCTCTGCCGGGGCGACAGCCGGCGGCGCGCCGCTCAGCTCGACCGGTATCGCGACCTCGACGCGTGTACCGACGCCCGGCTGCGAGTGCAACGCGATGCGGCCGCCCATCTGTTCGACGATTTCTTTGCAGATCGACAGGCCCAAACCGGTTCCTTGCACCGAGATGCGTTGCGCGCCGCGCGCGCGGTAAAACGGTTGAAACAGCTTGCCTACCTCATCGGCGGCGATGCCGCAGCCGCTGTCGTTCACCGTCAGATGCAATTCCCCCTGCCGCTCATCCTGCGCGCGCCAGCCGACTTCGACCTGAATGGCGCCGCGCGGCGTGAACTTTATCGCGTTGTTTATCAGATTGTTAGCCACCTGAAGTAAACGCTCACCATCAATGACCACCGCCTCCGGCAGCGCCAGATCCGCCACCACGCTCAGCGTCAACGGCCGATCGCCGATCAGCGGTCGGTAAAGGGCGTCGATGCGCGCGACCCAGGGGCGCAGCGCCATCGGTTTTGGCGCCAACGTCAACGACCCGGTTTCCAACCGCGCGTGATCCTGCAGGTCGTTGAGCAGGTTGAGCAGCGATGAGGCCGAACTGTAAATCACCGGCAGGCCTTCCGGCGCAGGTTGGCGTTTGAGCTCCAGTTCCAGCAGGCCGAGGATGGCGTGCATCGGCGTGCGCAGTTCATGGCTGACGGTGGCGAGGAATTTGCTCTTCATGCGATTTTCCGCTTCGGCGCGGCGGCGCGCCTGTTCGAGCTCTTCGCGTTCGCGTTTTTCACGGCGCTGCAGCATGAAACGGCGCAGAGTCAGCGCCAACAGCAGCACGGTAGCGGCGGCCAACAGCGCCAGCAGCCAGGTGGTCTGCGGCGGCATGCGGTTGTCGTTCACCGCGTCGATCAGGTTGCTGCGATCGACGATCCACTCGTCGCGCAGCGATTGCAGGGTGTCCGCTGGGATCTGCATCAGGTTCTTATCGAGGATCGCCAGCAGCAGCGGCTGATCGCGGCGCACGCCGAAAGCCACCGGATAGGGGATATTGTTGGCGGCGAAGGCCAGCTTGATGGCGCCGGAATAGCGCGACAGCGCCAAAAAGTTGGCGGAGATGACGTTATCCACCAGCGCATCCAGCTGGCCGTTGGCCAGCGCGTCGTACATCGACTTGCTGTCGGCGAAGCTGACGGTCTGTTCCTGCTCCGGCACCAGCCCCTGCGCCAAATCGCCCTGCAGCACGCCGATGCGCTTGCCGGCCAGATCACCCCAGGTCGAGACGCCGTTGGCATACTGGCCGACGTAAACGCCCCACAGCGAACGGTGGATCGGCATGCTGGCGCTGTAGCGCGCCTTGACGCCGCGCGCCAGCGGCAGGGCGGCGCGGAAGCTGGCCTGGCCGGATTGCACCAGCTGATCGGCCTGCTCGGCGTTGCGCGCCCACAGCGGCGCGAAACGCAGCCCGGTGTTTTGCGCGATGATGTTGAGAATATCGATGGCGTAGCCGCGCGGCTGGCCGTCGGAGCCGCGGTAGGCGAACGGGAAATTGTTCTCGATGGCGGCGTAGTAAACCACGCGGTGGCTCGCCACCCAATTCTTCTCCATCGTCGTCAGATCGGCATTGCCGGTATCGAGGTAGCTGGGGATCTTTTTGCTCCAGCGGCTCTGCAGGGCATTCATCAGCTCCATCGGCGCGTCGGCGATGGCGGTGTCCAGCGTATCTATCAGCCGCGGGTCGGCGGCGGCGAACACGAAGGACAGGTTGCCCAGGTTCTCGTTGCTTTCAATCTGATAGAGCTGGCCGAGCTGCAACTGGTCGATGATAAAGCTGGCGCTGGCCTCGTCGGCGATAAAGTAGTCGCTGCTGCCGTTGAGCAGCGAATAGACCGCCTGCAGGTTGTTGTCGTAGCGCTGGATCTGCGACGCCACCGCCTGCAGGGCGCCGCCAGACTGCATGTCGGTCAGCGCGCCGATCGCGACGCGGGCATTGGCGGAGTTGAGCATCACCGGCCGATCGTTGCTGCGGTCGCGCAATACGCGCAGGTTGCTGACGTAATAGGGCTGAGAGATCGCCAATCCGTGCAGCGCTTCACTTTGCGGGATGCCATACAGCAGATCGATTTTGCCGTCGTGCAGCGCCTGCTCCAGCTGCGTCAGATCGGCGAAGCCGTAAATGGCGAAGCGAATGCCGGTTACCTGCTGGATATAGCCGAGGTAGTCGGCGTTCAGCCCATACAGATCGTCATCCACAATGATGTTGTACGGGCTGGTGTTCTCACTGATGATGCCGACGCGCAGCGTGCGGTCGCGCCAGGGGTTTTTCTCGCCGACGATCAGCATGTTCTCGGGGGTATTCAGATTGCTGACCAGCTGATAGCGCACCGGCTCCCCCGCCTGCGCCAGGCCGCACCACAGGATCAGCAGCAGCAGGGCGCGGCGCATCATGGCGCCAGCTCTTTAAATACCGCCACCAGCTCCAGCAGATTACCGGCGCCGGTTTTGCGCTGGATGTTTTTCTTGTGCGTGCTGACGGTCTTGTTGCTGATGTGCAGCCGGTCGGCGATCTGCAGGTTGGACAGCCCCTGGCTCAGCAAACCCAGCACCTCGAGCTCCTTGGGCGTGAGCAGCCCGCCGTCCGCCGTCGGCGCTTCTTCGGCCAGCGCGGCGGCGGGGAAACTGGCTTCACCGTCCAGCACCTGCTCGATCGCCAGCACCAACTCCGCCAGCGAGCTGCCTTTATTGACGAAACCGTCGGCGCCGGCGGCATGCGCCATGCGCGCATACACATCGGCCTCTTGCGCGGTATAGATCAGGATCTTTTGTTGCGGGTAGCGGCGGCGGATTTTTTTCAACAGCTGCAGCCCATCGACCTGCGGCAGGCCGATATCCAGGATCACCAGGCCGAAAGCGGCCTCGGCCAGCAGAGCCAACGCCTGGACGTCGTCCTGCGCCGCCTGCAGGCGGTAGGGGCGGGATGATTTCATTAGCGCCGCTTCCAGTGCGACATGAACCACCGGGTGGTCATCAACTAATAACAGAGAAGGCATGTTCAACTCGGGTCGCTTTATATTCCGATCGCTAGCATAGCGAAAAAGGAGGCTCTGCGCTCCCCTGATGAAACAGCACAATCTGCTGTTAATTTGGCGGTTCCAGCGGAGGGGGGCAAAGGTGATTTACAGCGCCATTCCCACAGGCTAGATTGTTGGGATCTACACCGTTACGCACTGCGAAATACCCCTCGATACCGAATGGAAAAGCTATGAATTACCAAAACGACGATTTACGCATTAATGATATTAAGGAACTCCTGCCGCCGGTGGCTCTGCTGGAGAAATTCCCGGCTACCGAACGCGCGGCAAAGACGGTGTCCCAGGCCCGCAGCGCGATTCACAATATCCTCCGCGGCAGCGACGATCGTCTGCTGGTGGTGATTGGCCCTTGCTCCATCCACGATACCCAAGCCGCCAAAGAGTACGCGGGGCGCCTGCTGGCGCTGCGTGAAGAACTGAGCGGCGAGCTGGAAGTGGTGATGCGCGTATACTTCGAAAAACCGCGCACCACCGTGGGCTGGAAAGGCCTGATCAACGATCCGCAGATGGACAACAGCTTCAACATCAACGACGGCCTGCGCCTGGCGCGCAAACTGCTGGTGGAGATCAACGACAGCGGTCTGCCGGCCGCCGGCGAATTCCTCGACATGATCACGCCGCAGTACCTGGCGGATCTGATGAGCTGGGGCGCCATCGGCGCGCGCACCACGGAATCGCAGGTGCACCGCGAGCTGGCCTCCGGCCTCTCGTGCCCGGTCGGTTTCAAGAATGGCACCGACGGCACCATCAAGGTGGCGATCGACGCCATCAACGCCGCCGGCGCGCCGCACTGCTTCCTGTCGGTGACCAAGTGGGGTCACTCGGCGATCGTTAATACCAGCGGCAACGGCGACTGCCACATTATTCTGCGCGGCGGCAAAGAGCCGAACTACAGCGCGGCGCACGTGAAGGACGTCAAAGCCGGCCTGAGCAAAGCCGGGCTGCCTGCGCAGGTGATGATCGACTTCAGCCATGCCAACAGCAGCAAACAGTTCAAAAAGCAGATGGACGTGAGCGCTGACGTTTGCGGGCAGATTAGCGGCGGTGAAAAAGCGATCATCGGCGTGATGATCGAAAGTCACCTGGTGGAAGGCAACCAGAACCTCGAAAGCGGCGAACCGCTGGTTTACGGCAAGAGCGTGACCGACGGCTGCATCGGCTGGCAGGACACCGAAACCGTGCTGCGCGATCTGGCGGCGGCGGTGAAAGCGCGCCGCGGATAACCGCAAACAATGACAAGGGCCCGATAACGGGCCCTTGTTTTATCCTTGCCATTGCACTTCTCTATATTCCACGACTTTAAGGCTTACAGTTAATAGGCCAATTAAGTCCTTAAGCGGCCCTCTTCGCATTATTCCTATTTAAGAAAAGAATAATTGTCACTACTCGCGGCATTGTGCTTATATAAGACGCTTTTTTTATTCCATAAACCCCGCAGGCCTAATAAGTGGGGAGTGGTATGACCTTATTCCTTTCAGGATGAAAGAATTATGACAAACAATACCTCGCAGTCGCTGGGGCTGCACCGGATTAAATTCCATGGGAAAGGTGGTGAGTACTTCGCTATTTGGTTAGTCAATGCATTATTGACCGCCCTGACCCTGGGCATCTATTCCGCCTGGGCGACGGTGCGCCGTCGCCGCTATTTTTACGGCAACACGGAATTGGACGGCGATCGTTTCGACTACCATGCACAACCGCTGCAAATTCTGAAAGGGCGGCTGTTGGTGATCGGCGGCATCATCGTGTTTTATATCTTGCTGATGATAACACCCCTGCTGGGGCTGCTGGCTTTGCTGGTGTTGCTTGCCCTGCTGCCGTGGATCGTTATCCGCAGCTGGCGCTACAATGCGATTATGTCGAGCTATCGCGGCGTGCGTTTTAATTATGTCTGCCGCACCGGGCGCGCCTATTGGGCTTTACTGTTCTGCCCGTTATTGCTGATTATCGGGCTGTATGTCGGTCTGATCATCTTGCTCGGCATTGGCAGCGGTCTTGGCAGCATCAACGCCATCGCTTTTATGCTGGTGCTGACGCTGATTTTGGCCGTGCCGGCATTTGCGGCGGTAAACGGCATTATTAGCGCACTGCAGCATGATTTGTACGTTAATAACCTGTTTTTCGGAAAGACACCGTTTATTGCCGAACTGAAGAAATCGGCCTTTATCAAATTTGCCTTGATTGGCCTGCTCATATTCCTGCCGTTCATGTTGGTCGCGCTGGTGTGCATCGGTTCGTTCTTCCTTACCCTCTATCAGATGGTGTTGATGGGCATGTTAACCAATGAAGCCATTGATGTGCTGGTGCTGGATAATATCAGCAGCCTTCTGCTGATGATGGTGGTGCTGCTAATTGGCGCGCTGGTGGCCAGCAGCTACCAGGTCGTTGCCCAGCGCAACTATCTGTTTAACCAGGCAAGGCTGAACGGCGACATCAAGCTGCATTCCTCAATGAAAACGCTGCCGTATATGGGATTGTTGATCACCAATACCCTGATTACCCTGTTCTCGCTCGGTTTGGCGGCGCCGGTGGCGGAAGTGCGTCATGCCCGTTATCTGGCGGCCTGCACGGCGGTTGAAGGCGATCTGGCGCTGCTGGACATTACGGCGCATCAGGAAACCGCCAACAGCGCGGTGGCCGAAGAAGCGCTGCAGGCGCTGGATCTGGGCGGCAACTTCTGAGGCGCCGATGATCCTTGAAGGCGCTTATCAGTTGCCGGGACGGGCCGCACGTGAGGCGGCTCGTCTGCTGGTGAACGAAAGCGGCGAAGGCGTGACGTTGCAGCGGCAGGATGAACAGCGTTACATCCCGCTGACGGACATCACCGTTTCTGCCGCGCTGGGCAATATTCCGCTGACGCTCACCTTCAAGGGCGGCGGGCGCTTTGTGCCTGACGACGACGCGGCCTTTCGCCGCTGGTTCTATCAACGCCGTTCGCCGGGGTGGGTGCATCGCCTGGAACGCCATAAACGCGGCGTCGCCCTGGCGCTGCTGATGACGCTGCTGGCGGTAGTGGCTTACGTTTACGTGGTGCTGCCGTGGGCGAGCAGCGAGATCGCCATGCGCGTCCCCACCTCGGTGGAACAGACGCTGGGCGAACATACGCAGACGTTTTTGGACCAGAGCGGCTTCGCGCCCTCCGCACTGCCGGCCGAACGGCAACGGGCGCTGCAGCAGTTGTTCCGGCAGGTGATGCCGGCCGAGATGCGCCAGGAGCGCACGCCGCTCTCGCTGAAGCTGATGGCGGCGCCCGGTGCGCCGAACGCCTTTATGTTGCCGGACGGCACGCTGGTGCTCAGCGACAGCCTGGTCACCTTGTCAAAAAACGACGATGGCTTGGCGGCGGTGATGCTGCATGAGATGGGGCATCACGCCCATCGTCACCCGATGCGCATGTTGGTGCGTTCGTCACTGGTGGCGTTGACGCTGATGTGGATGACGGGTGACGTCAGCGGCATCGGCGACACGCTGCTGCAGTCCGCATCCTTCGTGAATGAGATGCAGTTTTCTCGCGGGATGGAGCGTGAGGCGGATGCGTTTGCGATAGCGGAAATGCAGCGCCAGGGGCGTTCGTTGGCGGAAATGGCGGCGATCTACCGCGCGTTGGCGCAGGCGCCTGAACGAGAAAAGGCCGATGACTGGGCGCTGCCTGCCTGGCTCAGCACCCATCCGGCGATGCAGGAACGGCTGGACGCGGTGAACGAGGCGATGGCGCAGCAGCAATAAAAAAGCCCCCGGTGAAAACCGGGGGCTTTTTCGTGAACGGGCGAAATTACTTCGCTTTACCCTGGTTCGCTACGGCCGCCGCTTTTGCTGCGATCTCGTCGGCGTTACCCAGGTAGTAACGTTTGGTTGGTTTGAAGTTCTCGTCGAACTCATACACCAACGGCACGCCGGTTGGGATGTTCAGCTCGAGGATTTCATCTTCGCTCAGGTTATCCAGGTATTTCACCAGCGCGCGCAGGGAGTTGCCGTGCGCCGCAACGATCACGCGCTCGCCGCTCTTGATGCGTGGCAGGATCTCTTCGTCCCAGTAAGGGATAACGCGATCGATGGTCAGCGCCAGGCTTTCGGTCAGCGGCAGCTCTTGCTCGGTCAGCGAAGCGTAGCGCGGATCGTGGCCAGGGTAACGTTCGTCTTCTTTGGTCAGCTCAGGTGGGGTCACCGCAAAGCCGCGACGCCATTGTTTCACCTGCTCGTCGCCGTATTTTTCCGCGGTTTCCGCTTTGTTCAGACCCTGCAGCGCGCCGTAGTGACGTTCGTTCAGCTTCCAGGATTTTTCGGTTGGCAACCAGGCCTGATCCAGCTCGTCGAGGATGTTCCACAGGGTGTGGATCGCGCGCTTCAGTACGGAGGTGTAAGCGAAGTCGAAAGTGAAACCTTCTTCTTTCAACAGCTTGCCTGCTGCTTTCGCTTCGGTGCGGCCCTTGTCGGACAGATCAACATCATACCAACCGGTGAAGCGGTTTTCTTGGTTCCACTGGCTTTCGCCGTGACGCACCAGAACCAGCTTAGTTACAGCCATAGCTTAACTCCTTAATAATCTGACATTTCAATGATAACGAAAATCATTATATTGCCGCGGGCCGGGGCTCGGCAATCGATAGTGTCTAACCATAGCCAATTTCTTGCCGCAAAGTAAGGGCTGGCGAAAGGAAAAAGCTGAATCGTTCAGGCTGAGGCGGAAGGGGGAGAAACGGCGCGTCGGAATCGCTCCGGACGCGCCGTGGCAGAGGGGAAATCAGGCCGATTTTTTCAGGCAGTTGCTCATGAAGGTTTTACGCGCGTCGCCCTTCAGATCCTTGGTCTTGGCGTCGGCATTGCAGCTTTTCATTTTCTGCTGCTGCGGCGTCAGGGTTTTGCCGGACGCAGCGGTGCCTTCGGACTTCAGGCAGGTGCTCATAAAGGTGGAGCGATCGGCGCCTTTCAGCGACTTGGTGGATGCCTGCTGGTTGCAATCGGTCATGCGTTTCTGTTGGGCCGCCTGCGCCGGCGAAGGCGTTTTCGTCGCCGTCGTCGCGTCGGCCGCCATCAGATTGGTGCTCAGCATTAAGCCCGCCAGCAATGGAAGTGCAGTAATCAGACGCATAGGTGTTCCTTCAGCTATTGATTGGCCGCCATCGGCCGAAAATTGTGACGTTGCACAAGGCGTTGTGCTTATCACGGTAGCCTGAGTGTAGTGCGCGCTTTGGAATAAGGGAAGGTGGGCGCCGGTGGGGGGATGGCGCTAAAAGGTAAGCATTTATAACAAATTGCCCCCGGCCGCACGGCGAGGGGCGTAGCGGGTCAGATAGGATAAAACTGATAATGCGTGGCGCTGCGGTAGCGGCTCCCCGGTTGCAGCCAACAGTCCGGCTGCGGCCACTCGGGATGGTGCGGGCTGTCCGGCAAAAACTCGCTCTCCAGCGCCACGCCGGCATGGTTGGCGTAGCTGCCGCCATCGCGCGCCGGCGTGCCGGCCAGATAATTGCCGCTGTAGAGCTGCAGCGCAGGCGCGTCGGTGAACACGCTCATTTGCACTTGCCCGTCGGCGGACCACAAATGCGCCGCCGGGCTCTCCAGCGCCCCGCAGGTACGATGCAGCAGAAAGGCGTGATCGTAGCCTTGCACCCGCTGCTGGTCGCGATCGCGCAGGAAATCCTGCAGCAGCGTTTTCGGCTGACGAAAATCCATGCCGCTGCCGTCCACCGGCGTCAGATCGGCGCAGGGAATGCCCTCGGCGTCGACAGGCAGGTAGCGATCGGCGAACAGCTGCAACCGTTGGGCGCGGGCGTCGGTGCCGGCGCCGTCCAGATTGAAATAGGCGTGGTTGGTCAGATTGACCGGGCAGGGGCGATCGACCTGCGCCAGATAGTTGATTTCCAGGCGATTATCCGAGGTCAGGCGGTAACAAACCTGCACGTCGAGATTGCCGGGGAAACCCTGATCGCCCTCCGCCGAATGCAGCGCATAGCAGACCTGCTGCGCATCATGCTGCACCCGGCGCCAGCGGCGGGCATGAAAACCGTCGGGGCCACCGTGCAGCTGATGGGCGCCCTGATTGGCGGCCAGCGCATGGGTTTTCCCGCCGATGGGCAGACTGGCGTTGGCGATGCGGTTGGCGTAACGGCCGACGGTGGCGCCCAGATAGGCGCCCTGACGTGGGTAGTCCGCCGGGCTGCGGCAGCCGAGCAGCAGTTCGCGCTTTTCACCGGATTTGAGCGGCAAGACGGCGGACAGCCAGGTGGCGCCCCAGTCCATCAGCGTCACCGTCATGCCGTCGGCGTTTTGCAGCAGTGTCAGCTGGTAAGGTTGCCCATCGGGCGCCGCTTCCGTGCTCACCGTCAGCATGGGCCGGCCCCCTGCGAAGCCTGGCAGACATAGAAGGTTTCCTGCAATCCGCCGGTTTGCCGCGGATACTCGTGCGCCACGGCGGCACGCACTGTCTCCACGAGATCCTGCGGCATCAGCGCGACGATGCAGCCGCCAAAGCCGCCGCCGGTCATGCGCACGCCACCGCGCGGGCCGATCGTCGCTTTGACGATCTCGACCAACCGATCGATCGGCGGCACGGTGATTTCAAAGTCATCGCGCATCGAGGCGTGGGATTCCGCCATCAGCCGGCCCATGCGCTGCAGGTCGCCGGCCGCCAGCGCGTCGGCCGCCGCCAGCGTGCGGGCGTTCTCGCTGATGACGTGCCGCGCGCGTTTGGCCACCAACGGATCCAACTGATGTTGACGCGCTGCAAATTGTTCGGGGCTGACGTCGCGCAGCGCCTTGACGCCGAAGAATCGCGCCGCTTCTTCGCACTGTGTGCGGCGGGTGTTGTACTCGCTGTCCACCAGCCCGCGCTGCACATTGGAGTTGACGATCACCACCGCGACGTTGTCCGGCATCGGCACCGCACGGGTTTCCAGCGAGCGGCAGTCGATCAGCAGAGCGCTGTCGCGCCGGCCGAGCGCGGAGATCAACTGGTCCATGATGCCGCAGTTGCAGCCGACGAACTGGTTCTCCGCCTCCTGGCCGTTCAGCGCCAGCGCCACGCCGTCCAGCGGCAGCTGATAGAGCGCCTGCAGCGCCTGGCCCACCGCCACCTCCAGCGCGGCGGAGGAGCTGAGCCCCGCCCCTTGCGGCACATTGCCGGCGATCACCAGATCCGCGCCGCCGAAGTCGGCGTTGCGGCGCTGAAGATGTTTCACCACGCCGCGCACATAGTCGGACCAGCGCTGATCGGGGTGGCTGACGATCGGCTCGTCGAGCGAGAATTGATCCTGCTGATTCTGATAATCGGCGGCCAGCACGCGGATCTGGCGGTCGTCGCGCTTGGCGCAGGCGATGACGGTTTGGTAATCGATGGCGCAGGGCAGCACGAAGCCGTCGTTGTAATCGGTATGCTCGCCGATCAGGTTCACCCGCCCCGGCGCCTGGATGGTCAACGCCGGCGCGTAGCCGAAGTGCTCGGTAAACAGGGAATGGGTAAGCGGTTTCAGGCTCATGCTTGGGCTCCGGCTTCACGGTAATGAATATCGCTGACGGCGCGCAGACGCTCTGCGGCCTGTTCGGCTGTCAGGTCGCGCTGGGTTTCCGCCAGCATCTCGTAACCGACCATAAATTTGCGCACGCTGGCTGAACGCAGCAGCGGCGGATAGAAATGGGCGTGCAGCTGCCAGTGCCGGTTGTCGGCGCCGTTGAACGGCGCGCCGTGCCATCCCATCGAATAGGGGAAGGAACACTGGAACAGGTTGTCGTAGCGGCTGGTCAGCTTCTTCAGCGCCAGCGCCAGATCGCTGCTCTGCGCCGCGCCGAGTTCGGTGATGCGCTGCACCGCCGTTTTCGGCAGCAGCAGCGTTTCAAACGGCCAGGCGGCCCAGTAGGGCACCACCGCCAGCCAGTGTTCGGTGTTCACCACGATGCGTTCGCCTGCGGCCAGCTCGCGCTGTGCATAATCCAGCAGCAGCGGGGAGGCATATTCCCGGAAATAGTCGTGCTGCAGGCGATCTTCGCGTTCGGCCTCGTTCGGCAGAAAACTGTTGGCCCAGACCTGCCCGTGCGGGTGCGGGTTGGAGCAGCCCATCGCCGCGCCTTTGTTTTCGAACAGCTGTACCCAGGGGTAGTGCTTGCCCAGCTCATCGGTTTGCGCCTGCCAGGCGGCGACCACCTGCTCCAGCGCCGGCAGCGTCAGTTCGGGCAGGGTCTTGCTGTGATCGGGAGAGAAGCAGATCACCCGGCTGACGCCGCGCGCGCTCTGGCTGCGCATCAGCGGATCCTGGCTGTTGGGCGCCGGCGGCGTATCGCTCATCAGCGCGGCGAAATCGTTGGTGAAAACATAGGTACCGCGATAATCCGGATTGCGATCGCCGGTGACGCGCGCGTTGCCCGGGCACAGGAAACAGTCGGGATCGTGCGCCGGCAGCGTTTCTGTGGGGACGGCCTCCTGCTGGCCCTGCCAGGGGCGCTTGGCGCGGTGCGGTGAGACCAGCACCCACTGGCCGCTCAGCGGATTGTAGCGGCGGTGCGGATGATCGATAGGGTTAAATTCCGTCATACGGTTCCTTTCTTGGCGCCGACGAAAGTGTAATCGCTTCCAATTACCGTCTTGAGACGCCCGTTGCTGAACAGGGAGAGGCTGTTGCGCAGAAAGATAGCACGCCCGCGGCGGTAAAAAGGTGATCTAACGCGAAAAATGGAATCGTTTACACTTCATTGCAAAGCGCAGGAGGGGCGAAGAAAAGCAGGCGGCAACGTGATTGAGGGCATTGCGGTGAAGTGCCGGTGATAGCGTTTTCACCCGACCAGCCGGCAGAGAGGGGCTCTCTGCCGGCTTCAGCCGTTAAGAATGCTGGTACAGCGGATAGGTGAAGAACAGCAGATGGGTCAGATTAAGCCCGAAATGGAACAGAATCGGCACCCACAGACGGCCGCTCCACATCCACGCCATGCCGTAGATCACCCCGGCGAGGGTCGCGAAGATCACCATCAGCGTACCGCCCGCCAGATGCGCGGCGCCGAACACCAGGGAGGCGACGATCAGCGCCGGCCAGGCGCCCAGCCACTGGCTGAGGCGCTGTTGCAGGTAGCCGCGAAACAGCGCTTCCTCGGCCATGCAGACAAAGAACAGGTTCGCCATCACGAAAGGCAGGATCCAGGCGGGCGCATGCCACTCAATTTTTAAGCCGCCCAGCGCGACGGCCAGCAGCAACAGCGCCGGCACGGCCAGCAGCAGCGCAATCCAGCCCGCTCTGCTGGCGTTGCCGCCGCGTTCGGCGGAAAACAGCGTGGGCAAGCAGGCGAACAGCAGGAAGGGCACCATCGCCTTATCGAAGTTGTAATACATGGTGAACGGCGCGCTGAGCGGACCGGCTTTTTCGCCGTCGATCATCAGTTGATTGTGGATGCCGGGCACCAGGTGCAAGAACAGCGCCACGCAGCCGGCGACCACCAGCCCTTCGAGCGCAATCGCCAGATTACGCTGCGCGCGAAAATGGTGGCGCAACCCCGCCAGCGCTACGATCGCCAGCAGATAACTCAGGCTGAGCGGCGTCAGTACCCCATGATAAAGCCCCATGCCCGCCGAGGCGGCCAGGATCACCCAGGCTATCAGCCGATTAAACGGCAAGAAAAATAACGAAGCAGCCAGTACGCCCCACATGATATGTCCCTTTAAATATGTACACGGCGCTCAGCGCCTTTGCGGCGTGCGATGATGGCAAAATTGAGCGCTAGAGCGGATAGTAGCACACCAGGATGACGCTAAAGGTCGGGGCAGTGATGCATTTATGCATGATGCCGGCCCACACGACCGGCGGCGAGGAGGGTTAGCCTTTCATCCATGCCTGCGAACGGGTGATTTCGGCCAGGTTTTGCAGGGTATCCAGGCTCTGCTGGTGGATCTCCTGCGTGGGGGCCGCGCACAGATCGTGCAGCACGGTCACCTGAAAGCCGGCGTCGTGCGCCTGCCGCGCGGTGCTCTCGATGGCGAGCGGCGTGCTGATGCCCGCCAGCAGCAGATGGTGGCACCGATGTTGCCGCAGCCAGGCTAACAAATTGTTACCGGAGAAAGCGCTGACTGCCGTTTTTTCAAACTGCAGATCGGTCTCTTCCTGATGCAGTTCGGGCATCCAGCGGCAGCCCGGGCCATTTAGCCGCAGCGCGCCGATCTGCTTGAGATGGTTGAACAGCGGCGAATGGGGCGGGATGTCATGATAATCGTCGGCGAATCCCACCCGCACCCAAATCACCGGGATTTTTCGCACCCGGGCATAGGCCGCGGCGGCATTGACGTTGGCAAGCAGGTGGGTCGTCATCACCTGTTCGCGGCAGTGGTTGGCGCGCCCTTTGGGCCCGATCAGATCTTCGATCAGGTCGATGATAATCAACGCAGCGGACATGGCGTCTCCAAAAATGGCCTTCTTCCTTTCTATGATAAAAGGCCAAATGTGATGTGCTGCGGTGAAGTGTTGCCGGATATGTTTACGCCGCGTTTCAGGCGGAGGCCGCCTCCAGCCGTTGCTGTTGGTAACCATAGCCGCCTTCGCCGTCGGGCACGAAGCTGAGGCGGTGAGTGATGCACTGCGGCGCATCTTCGGCATGGTGCGAGACGAACAGCAACTGGGTGGCGCCCTGGCCGATCAGCACGTCGATAAAGCGGCGCACCAGCTGGCGATTGAGCGGATCCAGCCCCTGCAGCGGCTCGTCGAGGATCAGCAGCGCCGGGTGTTTCACCAGCGCGCGGGCGATCAGCGCCAGCCGCTGTTGGCCCCAGGAAAGGCTGTGGAACGGGGCGTCACCGCGCGCGCCGTTGAGCCCGAGCAGCGCCAGCCATTGCTCTGTCAGCTGCCGCTGACGATCCGAGACCGCCTGATAAATGCCGATCGAATCGAAGAACCCTGACAGCACCACGTTGCGCACGCTGGTGTTGACGCGATAATCCAGATGCAGGCTGCTGCTGACGTAGCCGATATGGCGTTTGATTTCCCAGATGGTTTCCCCGCTGCCGCGGCGGCGGCCGAACAGCGTCAGATCGTTGCTGTAGCCCTGTGGATGATCGCCGGTGATCAAGCTGAGCAGCGTGGATTTGCCGGCGCCGTTCGGGCCGACGATCTGCCAGTGCTCGCCGGGGTTAACCTGCCAGTCGAGATGATTGAGGATCGGCCGATCGTTATAGCTGACCACGCCGTCGCGCAGGACGATCAGCGGCCGATCCGCCGGCAGGGCCACTTTTTGCGTCGGATCCTCGGTTTCCGGCAGCGCCAGCCCGCTGAGGTTTTCGCTGTGCGCCAACTGCGCCACCAGCGCGTCCGCCATTACCTGGCTGCGCGGCCCGCGGCTGGTCAGGGTGCAGTCCGCCAGCACGCCCACCTGGCGGACAAAATCCGGTATTTCGTCGAACCGGTTGAGCACCAGCACCACGGTTTGGCCCTGGGCGGAAAGCTCGCTCAGCAACGCGGCGAGCTGCGCGCGCGAGTGCACGTCCAGCCCGTCGAAGGGTTCGTCGAGGATCAGCAGGTCGGGCTCGGGCATCAGCGCCCGGCACAGCAGGGTCTTGCGCGTTTCGCCGGTGGAGAGGTATTTGAAGCGGCGCGTCAGCAGGGCGGTGATGCCGAACTGCGCGGCCAGCCGCTCACAGCGCGCGGCGTCTTTCACCTCTTCCTGAATGATCTCCGCCGCGGTGCGGCCGGTGTCGTCTTCGTCCGCGCTGAGCAGATCGGTGTTGTTGCGTTGCCACTCGTCGCTGACCATTTTTTGCAGCTGTTCGAAGGAGATGCGCACCGCGTGCTGAAAGTCGCTGCGGCGCTCGCCGCTCAACAGAACCAGTTCGTCGGCCAGCGCGCGCGCCAGGGCGGATTTGCCGCTGCCGTTGGCGCCGACGAAGGCCCAGCTGTCGCCGGCCTGGATCGCCAGTGCATCCAACGTCAGGGTGCGGGTATCGCTTAAGCGGAATGAACCTTGCGAAATATGCAACGACGACATCACCTGTTCCTTTTTTTGCAATTATTTGCCTTAGAAATAGGCGTATTGCAGGGGGATGTCAATCAACAAAAATGCAACGTTACGTTGCGCTTAACACAACGTGGCGACAATCACGTGGTCGGCGTTGAACAGGGCGTGTACGGCGGCGCCGACGCTCAGCTGCAGGCGCTGCAACTCCGCCGTCGTCAGCGTGGCGCACAGGGTTTCGCCCCCCGCCAGCGTCACCAGCACCTCGCTGTGTTCGGCGCCCGGCTGAATGCCGGCCACCACGCCCGCCAGCGCGTTATCCGCGTCGGCATGTTCCGCCGTCTCGACGCTTAACCGCACCCAGGGCGCCTTGATCAGCGCCAGCACCTCTTTGCCCGGCGTCAGTTGCAGCCGGTCGGCGCTTTGCTGGGTGATGGCCGCCGTCAGGCGAGTGCTGCCGTCGTTCAACAAGATCGCCAGATGCTGCTGCACCTGCTGATGATCGCGCTCGATGACGGTGCCGAAAAATTGATTGCGCGCGCTGGTTTGCAGCGAGAAGCGCGAGATGGCCGCCAGCAGACTGTCGAGCGGCAGATCGTCCTGCTGCAACACGTCGAAGGCCTTTTGCTGCACCTGGCCCAGCAGGTCATACAGCTGGATCAGCCGTTGGCCGTAGTGCGTCAGCTGCGCGCCGCCGCCGCCTTTTCCGCCGGTGGCGCGGTCCACCACCGTGTGTTCCGCCAGTTGGTTCATCTCATTGATGGCGTCCCAGGCGCTTTTGTAGCTGATGCCCGCCAGTTTGGCGCCCTGGCTGATGGAGCCGGTGTGCTGTACCTGTTTCAGCAGCGCGATGCGGCGCGGATCGGCGAACAGCTTTTGCTGGAGTTTGAGAGTCAGAAGAATTTCGGCCTGCATAGCGCATCCTGTCGGCGGCAAAAATCTTATTGTCGCCGATTTGGCGACAAAGCGCCAAACGCAGTGCGCTGGAGAGCGGGGTAATAAAGACTGGCATTGCTTTATTGTTATAATATAACATAACAGAAAAACAATAAGGCTTTACGCCGGCTGCGGCCGGTTTTTATTTCACCACAGGGATGCACCACATGAGTACGACACGCCGGCGTCTTGGCACGCCCAGAAAATCTTTATGCCTTGCCGCCTGGGTCGGCGGCGCACTGACGGCGCCGCTGGCTTTCGCCGCCGACTGCGATAAAGCCCGCAATGCCACGGGATGTGAAGAACATCTCACCGTGGAGGCGGCGGCCTCCGCCGGGCGTTACGATGCGTTGAACGCCCTGAGCCGCAGCGCGTCACAGCTCGGGCTGAGCGCTCGGGAGACGCCGCGCAGCGTCGATATCATCCGCGCGCGGGCGATCCAACAGCGGGGCGATCGCTCGCTGGCCGCCGCCGTCGAACGCGCCACCGGTCTGTCCGGCGTCGCTTCGCCAACGTTGTCCAACAACTTTTCCGCGCGCGGTTTTCGGCCGATCGCCTGGCTGTATAACGGCGTAGAGATGCCCGGCAGCACGCTGCAGCTGGGCGATCCGGCGCATTACGACAGCATCGAGGTGCTGCGCGGGCCGGGGTCGGCATTGAACGGACTGAGCGCCGCAGGCGGCAGCGTCAACCTGATCTCGCGGCGGCCGACCTTCAGCCGCCAGCCGGTTGAACTCGACTATGGCTTCGGCAGCTACCGCAGCCAGCGTCTGCATCTGGGGGCCGGCGGCGCGCTGGTGGACGATGCGGTGGCGTACCGGTTAGACGTCAGTGGCAACGACAGCGGCAGCAACGTGCAGTATGAACGCGATCGGCAGAAGCGGGTTTCCGGCTCGCTGCTGTTTAAATTGACGGACGATGCGTTGCTGACGCTGAGCCTGGACCGCATGCTCAACCGCACCAACAACCCTTACTACGGCACGCCGCTGCTGCATGGGCGCATTGCCGGCGAGCTGCGCGACATCAATTACAACAACCTGACCGACAGCCGCATCCAGAGCAACGCCACCGCGTTTCAGACCAGTCTGGACTGGTTTATGACGCCCGAAGTGGAGTGGCATAACCAATTCTATTACTACAGCGGCTTTCGCGAATGGCGCAACGTCGAACGTTTCCGCGTCGCGGCGGCGGCTCGGCCCGGCGACGTCAACCGCGACTCTTTCGGCGCTCTGGCGCACGACGACGATCTGATCGGCAACCGCAGTTCGCTGGTGTTCGATCGCGTTATCGCCGGTTTCGATAACCGGTTGCTGGTCGGCTTCGATCTGAGCAAGCGGCATTTTCAGTACTACTCCAACGGTTTCCCCGGCTCCGAGGACGTGCCGCTCGGCGCGCCGCCCAGAGAACCGTTCGCTCAGGGCACCGCCAGTCAACGCGCGCCGGTGCGCCACGTTACTCAGAATCAGTACGCCGCTTTTCTTGAAGATCGCTTCAGCCTGACCGAGCGTTTAGCGTTGCTGGGCCAACTGCGCTACAACCATATGGACATGGACTGGCGCTTCCAGGGGCCGCAGGAAGACAGCCGCGCGCGCACCTATGTTTTCAGCACCTGGAGCCTGGGCCCCAGCTATGCGCTGACCGATAACCTCACGCTTTACGCCAACTACACCACCGGCCAGGAGCCGGGCAACGATCTGTTCTTCCTCAGCCCGACGCAGACCGATCTGCCGCTGACGCGAGCGCGCCAGTGGGAGGCCGGCGCCAAAGGGCAATTTTGGGATCACAAGGGCGAGGCGACGCTGGCGCTGTATGAACTGCGCAAGGACAACCTGTTTGTGCCCGATGCGCAGCGGCCGGATGCATTGAACGCGGTAGGCAGGCAGACGTCGCGCGGCATCGAGCTTGGCGTGGTGCTGCGTCCCGACGATCGTTGGGAGCTGGCCGGCAACGCCGCCTATACGCACGCCCGCTACGACGACTATCGCGGCGGCAGCCCGCTGCGCAGCTACAACGGCAATCGCCCGGCCTATATCCCGGACTGGACCGCCAACCTCAGCGTGCATTATCAGGCGACGGAACGTTTGGGGCTGGCTTCTTCGCTGCGCTATGTCGGCAGCAGTTACAACGACGACGCCAACCAGCGCAAGATGCGCGCGTACACCACGCTTGATCTGGCGGCGGATTATCAGCTGACGCCGATCGTCGATGTCGGTTTCCGCATTCGCAACGCCACCAACCAGCTGTACGCCTATCAGCGCACCTACCCGGATCAGGCGCTGATCGCGCCGCCGCGCAGTTATGAAACCTTCGTGTCGGTCAGGTTCTGACGTCGTGAAACGTTCGCTTTACCTGTTGTTGTGCGCCCTGGGATTGGGCTGGGGCGTGCCGCTGCACGCCTATGCCGTCAGCCTGCACAATTGCGGGGCAATGCGCGATTACCCGCAGCCGCCGCAGCGGGTGCTGGTCTACGCCAATCCGGCGCTGGAAAACCTGCTGGCGCTGGGGCTGGCTGGCCGTGCGATCGGCGTGGTCGGGTATGACCGCACGCGGGATCCCGCGCCGACGGCGTCGGCCGATACGCTGCGGGCGCCCGCCGGCCCGGCGCCGCCCACGGCGGAAGCGTTGCTGCTGATGCGGCCGGATTTTGTCTATTCGGCCAGCTATTACTGGCTGCACAGCCCGGAAACGCCCGATCGGGCGCGGTTGGCGGAATGGGGCATCGACACTTATCTCTCCCCCGGCGCCTGCAGCGGCCAGCAAAGCGCGATCGCCGCCGCGCTGACGTTCGAAGACATTTTCACCGAGCTGCGGGAGCTGGCGCGCATTTTTAACGCTGGCCGCGCCGGTGAAGCGCTGATCGCGCGGCTGCGCGAGCAGCTGAAGGCGCTCGAACCGCAGCGCGCGCCATTGCCGCATCGGCGTCTGCTGTGGTGGTATGCCGGCACGCAGACGCCCTACGTGGCGGGTTGCTGCGGCGCGCCAGGTTTGCTGAGCCGCAGCGTCGGCAGCGAGAACCTGTTCGGCGATCTGCCCGAGCTGTGGCCGACGGTATCCTGGGAGATTATCGCCGCCCGCGATCCGGATGCGATCGTGCTTGGCGATCTGCCGCGCGGCGGCTTCGGGGACAGCGCGGCCGACAAGATCGCCTTTCTGGAGCATCACCCGCTGACCGCTACGCTGCGCGCCGTACGTCAGCGGCACTACGTGATCCTCCCCGGTTACGACATGGACCCTTCCGCCCGCACCGTGGCGGCGCTGGGCCGTTTGATTCGGGGCCTGGCGGCCTTGCCGCCGCAGACTCCGACGCTTTCCAACAAGGAACCTTGATATGACTGCCGTTTCATTCTCTTCGCTGCTGGACTCCTGGGATCGCCAGCAGGCGGCTTACATCGCCGAACGCGAAGCGCGTTTTAACGCCCAGCTGGACGTGCTGGCGCTGGCCGTCGGCCAGGATTTTCACGTGCTGGATCTGGCCTGTGGCCCGGGATCGCTGAGCCTGCGTATTTTGCAGCGCTTTCCGCAGGCCAGGGTGACCGCCATCGATCTCGATCCGCTGCTGCTGGCGGTGGCGCGCGGCGCGCTGGCGGCGTACGGCGATCGGATCCGCATTCTGCAGGCCGATCTGGCGGATCCTGCCTGTTTTTCCGTGCTGTCCGGCCCCACGCCGCAGGCGGCGGTGTCCAGCACGGCGCTGCACTGGCTGATGCCGGAGCAGCAGCTGGCGTTGTACCGTAACGTCGCCGGGCTGCTGGCCGCCGGCGGCGTATTCCTCAATGCCGATCATCAGCGCTATGACCACCGTCAGCCACGGCTGAAAGCGTTGGCCGAACGGCACGACGAGCAGACCCAACAGCGCGCCTGGGACAGCGGCGTTGAGGATTGGGATCGTTGGTTCGCCGGCGCTCTGCAATCGCCGGCCTTGGCCGCTTATCAGGCCGAGCGCGAAGCGCTGTTCGCCGGCCGGCCGGTACCGCCGCCGACGCCGGTGGATTTCCAGCTCGCGGCCCTCAGACAAGCCGGTTTCAGCGAGGCGGGGACGGTATGGCAACTGTTGGACGACTATGTGATCGCAGGCTGGAAATAGCATGAGCCGGCGGTTACTGCCCGGCCGTGAGGCCGGCGGGTTGTTGCTGCTGGCGGCGGCGCTGCCGCTGGCCCTGCTGGGCGCCACCTTGTCGGGGCCCGCGCCGATCGCGTGGCACGACGCCTGGCGCATCGTGCTCGGCGTCAGCGGCGGTGCGCAGACCGATACCGAGGTGTATCAGCGCATCATCTGGTCGCTGCGGATGCCGCGCGCGCTGCTGGCGGCGCTGGCCGGTGCCGGGCTGGCGCTGGCGGGCACCGTGCTGCAGTCGCTGACCCGCAACCCGCTGGCCGATCCCTGGGTGCTGGGGATCTCCTCCGGCGCCGGCGTGGGGGCGGTGACGGTGTTGGTGTTGGGGCTGGGGGGCGGCCTGTTGTCGGTGTCCGGCGGGGCGTTTATCGGCGCGCTGGCGGCGTTTGCATTGGTGATGCTGCTGGCCGGACGTTCGCTGGAGGGGGAGTCCACGCTGTTTATTCTGGCCGGGGTGGCGGTGACGCAACTGCTCTCCGCGCTGACTTCGCTGATCACCCTTTGGCAGGCGGACGCCAACGCCACGCGCGGCGTGATGTTCTGGCTGCTGGGATCGTTCAGCGACGCGCGCTGGCCGCAGGTCGGGCTGTGCGGGCTGGCGCTGGTGGCGACGCTGCTGCTTTGCTGGCTGCGGGCGGGCGAACTGGACGCGCTGGCGTTTGGCGGCGTGACCGCCGCTTCGCTGGGGGTGGCGGTGGCCCCGCTGAAGCTGCTGCTGTATGTGGTGACCACCGCGCTGACGGCGGCGATCGTCGCGTTCAGCGGCGCGGTGGGGTTTATCGGGCTGACGGTGCCGCATGTCGCCCGGCGGCTGGTGGGCTCGCGGCATCGGCTGCTGTTGCCGGCCAGCGCGTTGTGCGGCGCCCTGTTCGCCGTGGCGGCGGACACGCTGGCCAGAACGCTGTTTGCGCCGCGCGAGCTGCCGGTCGGCGTGCTGACGGCGCTGCTGGGGGTGCCGATATTCCTGCTGTTGCTGTATCGAAAGGTCAATGCATGACGATTGAAAAAGCGCGATCCGGCCTGTGCGCCGAAGCGGTGAGCTGGCGAGCGGGGGCGCGCACGGTGCTGGAAAATCTCAGTTTCTGCGCCTTGCCCGGTGAGATCACCGGCGTGCTCGGCGTCAACGGCAGCGGTAAATCGACGCTGCTTAAGCTGCTGGCCGGGCTGCAGCCCGCCGCCGGCGGCCGCGTTTGGCTGGAAGGGCGCGAAATCGCCGCATTTTCCGGACGGGAACGCGCCAGACGCATCGCTTTTCTCGAGCAATCCGCCCCCGGCGCCTTCGCGCTGCCGGTGAAGGAGGCGGTATTGTTGGGGCGTCTGGCCCATGTCGGCCGCTGGCGTGGTTTTGGTTCCGAGGATCGCCGCCTCGCCGGGCAGGCGATGGAGCAAGTGGGCATCAGCCACCTGGCCGATCGCGATTGGCAGCGGCTGTCCGGCGGTGAACGGCAGCGGGTGCATCTGGCGCGCGCGCTGGCGCAGCAAACGCCGTGGCTGCTGCTGGACGAACCCGCCAATCATCTGGATATCGCCCATCAGCAGCAGTTTATGGCCTTGCTGCGGCGGCTGAAACTCAGCGTGGTGGTGACGCTGCACGATCTGAATCTGGCGGCCTGTTATTGCGATCGGATCGCGCTGCTGCAGCGGGGCGGGATCGGTGCGGCAGGCGCGCCGCGGCAGGCGCTGACGCCGGAGAACATTCACGCGGTATATGGTGTGGAGGCCAAGCTGGCGGCGCCCGCCGGCTATGCGCCGCCGTTGATCTATTACCCCGCGCCGGGATGAGGGAGGCTGAAAGGGCACGTTTGGCCGATCACAATTTCGCCTCGCTGGCTAAAATAACTCCGGTTTTAGCGATTTTTTTGGGTTAGAATAACCCGATATGCGGTGAAAGGCATTTGCCGCTCAATGGGCAGTTAAGCGAGGCTATCATGTTGGAATTATTGAAAAGTCTGTTGTTCGCCGTGGTGATGGTGCCGGTGGTCATGGCGCTCATTCTCGGCCTGATCTACGGTTTTGGCGAAGTGTTCAACGTCTTCTCCAAAGTGGGCCGTTCGAAAGAAAACCGCACCCAGCACTGACCGTTCCCCATCCCGATACCCGCCGGCATCCCCCGGCGGGCATTCCTCAAGTTATCTCACGCTTTGCCGATAAACCGCATGACAAGCTTTCGCGCAACGTTATATTATTTTTTATATAACGAAGAGTGATAATGCACGTTAACTTGCGGAGAAAAACAATGAAACAGCAATGGACCAAATGGGTTGGCGGGATCGTTCTGGCATCGGGCCTGGTGGCTCAGGCTTCGGCGGCGGAAAAGATCACCGTGTTCGCCGCCGCGTCGCTGACCAACGCGCTGCAGGACATCGCCACCCAATATCAAAAAGGCAAGGACGTGCAGGTGGTTTCCTCCTTTGCGTCGTCCTCGACGCTGGCGCGCCAAATTGAGCAGGGCGCTCCGGCCGATCTGTTTATTTCCGCCGATCAGCAGTGGATGGATTACGCCATCGACAAGCAGCAGATGGTGAAAGACACCCGTTACACGCTGCTGGGCAACGAACTGGTGCTGATCGCCGCCAAGAGCGATAAACACGACAAGATTGCCATCGACAAGCAGACCGACTGGGCCAAGCTGCTCAGCGGCGGCCGCCTGGCGGTGGGCGATCCGGATCACGTGCCGGCCGGCATCTACGCCAAAGAGGCGCTGGAGCATCTGGGCGCCTGGAGCCTGCTGGAGCCGAAGCTGGCGCGCGCCAACAACGTGCGCAGTGCGATGGCGTTGGTGGAACGCGGTGAAGCGCCGCTCGGCATCGTCTACGGCTCTGATGCGGTCGCCAGCGACAAGGTGAAAGTGGTGGGCGTGTTCCCGGAAGACAGCCACAAACCGGTTGAATATCCGATGGCGATAGTGAAAGATCGTCAAACTCCGACGGTCAGCGCTTTCTATACCTATCTGAAAAGTCCGGAAGCGGCCGCTATTTTCGAACATTATGGATTCACCCCGCGTAAATGATTCTGAGCGAGTATGAGTGGCAGGCGGTTGAGCTGAGCCTGAAAGTCTCCGGTTTGGCGGTAGTCTGCAGCCTGCCGTTCGGCATTCTGATGGCCTGGGTGCTGGTGCGTTGCCGTTTTCCCGGCAAGGCGCTGCTGGATGGCGTCATTCACCTGCCGCTGGTGCTGCCGCCGGTGGTGGTCGGCTATTTGCTGCTGATCGCCATGGGGCGGCGCGGCGTCATCGGCGAGCGGCTGTACGACTGGTTTGGCTTCAGCTTCAGCTTTAGCTGGCGCGGCGCCGCGCTGGCGTCGGCGGTGGTGGCGTTTCCGCTGATGGTGCGCGCTATCCGGCTGGCGCTGGAGGCGGTGGACACTCGGCTGGAGCTGGCGGCGCGCACGCTGGGCGCCAACCCGTGGCGGGTGTTTTTCACCATCACGCTGCCGCTGTCGCTGCCCGGCGTCATTGTCGGCGTGGTGCTGGCCTTCGCCCGCTCGCTGGGGGAGTTCGGCGCCACCATCACCTTCGTCTCCAACATTCCCGGTGAAACCCGCACCATTCCGCTGGCGATGTATACGCTGATTGAAACGCCGGGGGCGGAGGCCGCCGCCGCGCGTCTGTGCGTGATCGCCATCGTGCTGTCGCTAGCTTCGCTGATGGTGTCCGAATGGCTGGCCCGCTGGGGCCGCAAACGGATGGGGGCGTAAATGCTGGAGCTGGACTTCTCGCAGCAGCTGGGCGACCTTAATCTCAATGTCCGCGCCGATTTGCCGGCGCAGGGCATCACCGCGATTTTCGGCCTGTCCGGCGCGGGAAAAACCTCCCTGATCAACGCCATCGGCGGCCTGACCCGTTTACAGCAGGGGCGCATCGCGCTCAATGGCCGCACGCTGGTGGATACCGCCGCGGGCCTTTGCCTGCCGCCGGAAAAGCGCCGCATCGGCTACGTGTTTCAGGATGCGCGGCTGTTCCCGCATTATCGGGTGCGCGGCAACCTGCAGTACGGTATGGCGGCTGGCATGCGCGCGCAGTTCAATACCATTGTCGAGCTGCTGGGCATCGGGCCGCTGCTTAATCGGCTGCCGCTGACGCTCTCCGGCGGTGAAAAACAGCGGGTGGCGATCGGCCGTGCGCTGCTGACCGCGCCGGAACTGCTGCTGATGGACGAACCGCTGGCCTCGCTCGATCTGCCGCGCAAACGCGAGCTGCTGCCGTATCTGGAGCGGTTGGCGCAGGACGTGAACATCCCTATCCTCTACGTCAGCCATAGCCTGGACGAGATCCTGCGCCTGGCCGAGCAGGTGATGGTGCTGGATCGCGGCGAGGTGCGCGCGTTCGGCGGGCTGGAAGCCGTCTGGGCCAGCAGCGCGCTGCGGCCGTGGCTGCAGCGTGAAGATCAGAGCAGCGTGCTGCGCGTCAGCGTGATTGAGCATCATCAACGCTATGCCATGACCGCGCTGGCGCTCGGCGATCAGCGGCTGTGGGTCAGCGGCATCGACGCCGAATTGGGCACCCAACTGCGCATTCGCATCAACGCCGCCGACGTCTCGCTGGTGCTGCAACCGCCGGTCAACAGCAGCATTCGCAACGTCTTGCCGGCCAAGGTCAGCGAGTGTCTGGACGTGGACGGGCAGGTGGAAGTGAAGCTGGCGGTCGGGGAACACGTGCTGTGGGCGCGGATCACGCCGTGGGCGCGCGATGAACTGGCGATCCGCCCCGGGCAGTGGCTGTACGCGCAGGTGAAGAGCGTGTCGATCAGCCGCGAGAGCCGCTAAGGCAGGCCCTCCCGGCGGGAGGGCGAAAAAACTAGAGTATGCGGGTGCGGATCACCTCGGCGATGCCCGGCTGCAGGTTATCGGCGATCACCAGATCGGCGCGTTCCTTGATCGCGTCATCGGCGTTGCCCATCGCCACGCCCAACCCGACCGCTTCCAGCATGCTGATGTCATTGTAGTTGTCGCCGAACGCCACCACCTGATCCATGCTCAGCCCCTGCGACTCCACCCATTGGCGCAGGCGTTTGCCTTTGCTGTTGCCGCCTTTGGCGATATCCACCTGATCGTGCCAGGACCATTCGCACGCCAGCCCCAGCTCTTTTTCCACCGTGTCGGCAAACTCGCGCAGCGCCGGAATATCGGCGTGCGAGGTGGCGAATTTCCAGATCGCCTGCGCGTCGTCGGCCGCCTGCGTCAGGCTGCCGACCTGCAGCAGCGTCGGGCGCTGCGACGCCGGCAGGGTTTCGGCCCAGGCCAGCGAGCGAATTACATGGCCGCTCGGCTCCTGATACAGCATGGCATCGTCAACGTACATCAGCCCGTGAATGTCGGTCTGTTTGAGCATCTGCAGCACCTGCTTGGCTTGCTCCTTCGCCAAGGGATCGGCGGCCAGCACCTTTTTCTGCTGAAAATCATACAGGTAGGTGCCGTTGCAGCAGATGGCCGGGGTATCTATCTGCAGCGCCTGGTAAAACGGATGGATGGCGACGTGATGGCGGCCGGTGACCACCACCACCTGGACGCCGGCGGCGCGCGCCTGCGCCAGCGCTTCCAGCGACTGCGGTAAGATGCGTTTTTGATTGTCCAGCAGGGTGCCGTCAAGATCGAGGGCGATGACGCGGTAGCTCATAGGGTTCTCGTTATCGTTAGCCATAAAATTAATCCGATGGTACACCGGATAGCCTATGGAGAAAACCGCGTGAGCTTCCGGTGCTAAGCAGGGTTGCCATGCGACGGATGTGCGGTAAGCTAGGAGCAATCGAACGGCCTGAAACCGGTTCCTCTTTTACCCTTTGCAAGGAGAACACATGAAGCAAATCGTTTATGTCGCCAGCCCGGAGAGCCAGCAGATCCACGTCTGGCAGTTGGACGACGCCGGCGCGCTGGCGCTGCTGCAAACCGTTGACGTGCCGGGCCAGGTGCAGCCGATGACCCTTCATCCGGACAAGACCCACCTGTACGTCGGCGTGCGTCCGGCGTTCGGCATCGTTAGCTACCGCATCGAGGCGGACGGCACGCTGCAGCAGGCCGGCATGGCGCCGCTGCCGGGCAGCCCGACCCATATCTCCACCGATTTGCAGGGGCGTTACCTGTTCTCCGCCTCCTACAGCGGCAACTGCGCCAGCATCAGCCCGATCGGCCACGACGGCGTGGTGACGGCGCCGATCCAACAGATCGACGGCCTGAGCGCGCCGCACTCGGCGAACATCGATCCGACCAACCAGCTGGTGCTGGTGCCGTGTCTGAAAGAAGACCGCATCCGTCTGTTCAACCTGAGCCTGGCGGGCCAGCTGACGCCGCACGCGCAGGAGGCGGTGGATATCGCCGCCGGCGCCGGCCCGCGCCATATGGCGTTCCACCATAACGACAAGTTCGCCTACTGCGTCAATGAGTTGAACGGCACGGTGGACGTGCTGGCGATTTCGGAAAACGGCGGCAAATACACCGTGACGCAAACGCTGGATATCATGCCGGACGACTTCGACGGCACCCGCTGGGCGGCGGACATTCATATCACGCCGAACGGCCGTTTCCTCTACACCAGCGATCGCACCGCCAGCATTCTGACCCTCTTCAGCGTCTCCGAAGACGGCGGCACGTTGAGCGTGGTCGGCTATTATCCGACCGAAACGCAGCCGCGCGGTTTCAATATCGATCACAGCGGCCGCTTCGTGATTTCGTCCGGCCAGAAGTCCGATCACATCGCGGTGCATGAAATTGACCAGGCCAGCGGCGAGCTGACCACGCTGGCGCGTTATCCGGTGGGCAAAGGCCCGATGTGGGTCAGCGTGCTGGCGAAGTAATTCGTCGGTCAGAGGAGTATGGAAGAAGCGCGGTTCGGTTGAGCCGCGCTTTTTTATGGGCGGGGGATCAGTTGAACATCACCGTCAGCGTGGCGCTGCCGAGGCTGTGGAAATGCACGTTAAAGCCCACCAGTGCGCCGCTGGACCCTTCATCCACCTCAATGCTTTCCACGTCCAGCGCGTGCACGGTGAACTGATAGCGGTGGCTTTCGCCATTCGGCGGCGCGGCGCCGCCGTAACCGGCCGAACCGAAGTCGGTACGGGTTTGCAGCGCGGCGCTCGGCAGCGGCGCTTTGCCGGAGCCTGCGCCCTGCGGCAGCTCACGCACGTCGGCCGGAATATTGGCCACCACCCAGTGCCACCAGCCGGAGCCGGTTGGGGCGTCGGGATCGTACAGGGTGACGACGAAGCTCTTGGTGCCCTCGGGCACGCCGTCCCAGGCCAGGTGCGGCGACAGGTTATCGCCGTGGTAGCCCATGCCGTTGAAGACCTGCGTCTGCGGCATTGTGCCGCCGTCCTGCAGATCGTTGCTGTACAAACGAAAAGCCATAATGACTCCCAGTTATCGATAAACGCGGACCCCTAAGCTAGATCTTTTCGGTGGAACAATACAACCCCTTGCGCCAACGGCGGATGGTTGATCTCGACGGTGACATGCACCAGTTCGGGATGCGCGGCCAACAGTTGGCGCACCCGATCGGCGGTGAGGGCGCGATCGGCGCTGCTCAGGGCGATGACGCAATGATATTTTCCTTTACCGATGCGGCCTACGTGCAAATCGGTCAGCGTGAGTGGGTGGCCGGAAGTGGCCAGGGTCTGACGAATCTCTTGCGCCACGGGGGCGTCCATTTCGGCATCCAGCAAAATCTTCCCGCTATCGCGCATCAGGCTATAGGCCCAGGCGGCCACCATCATCGCGCCGACGATGCCCATCAACGGATCGAGCCAAGCGGCGCCCCAAAGCTTGCCGCCAAACAGCGCGACGAGGGCCAACACCGAGGTGGCGGCGTCGGCGATGACGTGGATATAGGCGGAGCGCAGGTTGAGGTCATGATGAGGGTCATCGTGGTTATCCCCGTGGTGGTGATGGTGGCCGCCGCCGCGCAACAGCCAGGCGCAAAGCAGATTGACGGCCAGCCCGATCGTACCGATGGCGATGGCTTCGTTGTAATGAATCGGGCTGGGATTCAGCAGCCGCTGCGCTGACTGGAACAGCATCAGCGCCGCCACCAGCACCAACAACACCGCGCTGGTGTAACCGGCCAGCACTTCTATTTTCCAGGTGCCGAGGCTGAAACGGCGATCCTTGGCCAACCGGCGTGCGGCGCCGTAAGCCAGTAGCGACAAGCCCAGAGCCAGCGCATGCGAGCTCATGTGCCAGCCGTCGGCCAGCAATGCCATCGAGTTAAACAGCCAACCGCCGGCGATCTCGATGACCATCATACTGGCGGTGAGTATCACCGCCCATCTGGTGTTTCTTTCGGCCAATGGGTTACCATCGTCAAAAACGTGGCTGTGCTCGCGGTGCAAAGCGGGCGCGTGAGACGTCATGGTGAAGTTCCTCAGCAAAAGGCAGTGTGCTGGAATATACTATACCCCAGTATAGTAAATAACAATCGAGCGGAAATAATGAGCCATACCCTCAGAGATCAAAAGAAGCTGTTGGCGCGGGTGCGCCGCATTAAAGGGCAGGCCGAAGCGCTGGAGCGCGCGCTGGAGAGCGGTGGCGAATGTTCTGCTGTTCTGCAGCAGATCGCGGCGGTGCGCGGCGCGGTCAACGGTTTAATGGCGCAGGTGCTGGAAGGGCATGTGCGCGAACATCTGGCTGCCGCGGACGCTACGCCGCGGCAGCGTGAGCAGGACATCGAGCAATTGATGACCGTTTTACGTTCTTATATGAAGTAATCATGATTTCACTGAAAAAACGCACGCCGTGGTTCGGCTGGTTGCGCCGTTGGGCCAAAGGCATCAAACGCGATATCTACGCGCTGTGGCTGGCCGCCCGTGATAAGCGCACCCCGTGGTACGCCAAGCTGATCGCGCTGCTGGTGGCCGGCTATGCGATCTCGCCAATCGATTTGATCCCGGATTTCATTCCGGTGCTGGGCTATCTGGACGATGTGATCATCGTGCCGTTGGGCATCATGCTGGCGGTGCGCCTGATCCCCAAACCGCTGATGGCCGAGCTGCGCGAGAAGGCGCAAAAGCGCGTCGATAACCCCACCGGCCGCATGGCGGCGGCGATGATCATTTTACTCTGGCTGCTGTGTCTGGGATTGCTGGCCCGCTATCTGGACCAGCATTGGTAAGGCATTAACGCGCGGCGGCGGCCACGGCGGCGGTCAGGCGGCTGAGCTGTTCCGCTTCGATGATGTAAGGCGGCATCAGGTAAATCAGTTTGCCGAATGGCCGGATCCATACCCCGCGCTCGACGAACCCGCGCTGCAGCTCGGCGACATCCACCGGTTCGCGCATCTCCACCACCCCAATCGCCCCCAGCACCCGCACGTCCGCCACCTTCGGCAGCGCCGCCAACGGCAGCAGTTCCCGCTTCAACTGGGCTTCGATGGCGCTCACCTGCGCCTGCCAGCGATTTTCCGCCAGCAGCGCCAGGCTGGCGTCCGCCACCGCACAGGCCAGCGGGTTGCCCATAAAGGTCGGCCCGTGCATAAAGCAGCCGGCCGCGCCGTTGCTGATGGTCTCCGCTACGTGGCGGGTGGTCAGGGTAGCGGACAGCGTCATGTAGCCGCCGGTCAGCGCCTTGCCCAGGCAGAGAATGTCCGGCACCACCTGCGCGTGTTCGCAGGCGAACAGCTTGCCGGTGCGGCCGAAGCCGGTGGCGATCTCGTCGGCGATCAGCAGCACCTGATGGCGATCGCACAGCTCGCGCACCCGCTTGAGGTAGGTTGGGTGGTAGATGCGCATGCCGCCGGCGCCTTGCACCACCGGTTCCAGGATCACCGCCGCCACTTCACCGGCGTGCTGCTCCAGCAGCGCGGCGAACGGCGCAATGTCCTCTTCGCGCCATTCCTCATCGAAGCGGCACTGCGGCGCGGTGGCGAACAGGTGCGGCGCCAGATAGCCCTGATAGAGGCTGTGCATCGAGTTGTCCGGATCGCAGACCGACATCGCGCCGAAGGTATCGCCGTGATAGCCGTGGCGCAGCGTCAGAATGCGCTGCCGGCGCTCGCCGCGCGCCTGCCAATACTGCAGCGCCATCTTCAGCGACACTTCCACCGCCACCGAACCGGAATCCGCCAGGAACACGCACTGCAGTGCTTCCGGCGTCATCGCCACCAGCCGACGGCACAGCGAGATGGCGGCCGGATGGGTGATGCCGCCGAACATCACGTGCGACATCTTCTCCAGTTGCTGACTGGCGGCCTGATTCAGACTCGGATGGTTGTACCCGTGGATCGCCGCCCACCAGGAGGACATGCCGTCCACCAGACGCCGGCCATCCGCCAGCTGCAGCTCGACGCCGCTGGCCGACTCGATCGGGTAACAGGGCAACGGGCGGCTCATGGAGGTGTAGGGGTGCCAGATATGGCGTTGGTCAAACGCCAGGTCGGAAGCGGTGACAGACATACTTGTAAACCGAATTGAATTAAGATTGGTTGACAGTATATCCACAATATTTAAACTGGCGACACTTTTTCGTTTTGGAGACGCCATGATGGCCGATCGCATTCACTGGACAGTAGGGCAAGCCCAGGCCCTGTTTGATAAACCGCTGCTTGAACTGCTGTTCGAAGCGCAAACCGTACACCGCCGGCACTTCGACCCGCGTCAGGTGCAGGTCAGCACGCTGCTGTCGATCAAAACCGGCGCTTGCCCGGAAGACTGTAAATACTGCCCGCAGAGCTCACGCTACAAGACCGGCCTGGAGTCGGAGCGACTGATGCAGGTCGAGCAGGTGCTGGAATCGGCGCGCAAAGCCAAAGCGAACGGCTCGACCCGTTTTTGCATGGGCGCGGCCTGGAAGAACCCGCACGAGCGCGATATGCCTTATTTGCAGCAGATGGTGCAGGGCGTGAAAGCGATGGGCATGGAAACCTGCATGACGCTGGGCACGCTGGACGGCACTCAGGCCGAGCGGCTGGCGGAAGCCGGATTGGATTACTACAACCATAACCTCGACACCTCGCCAGAGTTCTACGGCAACATCATCACCACCCGCAGCTACCAGGAGCGTCTGGATACGCTCGACAAGGTGCGCGACGCCGGCATCAAAGTGTGCTCCGGCGGCATCGTCGGGCTGGGTGAAACGGTGCGCGACCGCGCTGGGCTGCTGGTGCAGCTGGCCAACCTGCCGAAACCGCCGGAGAGCGTGCCGATCAACATGCTGGTGAAGGTGAAAGGCACGCCGCTGGCGGATAATGACGACGTCGATCCGTTTGACTTCATCCGCACCATCGCGGTAGCGCGCATCATGATGCCATCCTCTTATGTCCGCCTTTCCGCCGGCCGTGAACAGATGAACGAACAGACGCAGGCGATGTGCTTCATGGCCGGCGCCAACTCCATCTTCTACGGTTGCAAGCTGCTGACCACGCCGAATCCGGAAGAAGATAAGGATCTGCAGCTGTTCCGCAAGCTGGGATTGAACCCGCAGCAGACCGCCACCGAACACGGCGACAACCAGCAACAGCAGGTGCTGGCCAAGCAACTGCTGAACGCCGATACCGCCGAGTTTTACAACGCGGCGCCGTGATGAGCTGGCCACAACGCATCGAGCAGGCGCTGGCGGAACGGCGCCTCAACGCCGCCTACCGTCGCCGACAGGCCACCGAGGGCGGCAACGGCCGCCAGATCCGGCTCGGCGATCGTCTCTATCTGAACTTCTCGGGCAACGACTACCTGGGGCTGAGCCAGGATGCGCGGGTGATCGCCGCCTGGCAGCAGGGCGCGCAGCGTTACGGCGTCGGCAGCGGCGGTTCGGGCCACGTCACCGGCTTTAGCGTGGCGCATCAGGCGCTGGAAGAGCAACTGGCGGCGTGGCTCGGCTATCCGCGCGCGCTGCTGTTCATCTCCGGTTACGCCGCCAACCAGGCGGTGCTGGCGGCGTTGATGCAGAAGGGCGATCGCATTTTGGCCGATCGCCTCAGCCACGCTTCGCTGCTGGAGGCGGCGGCGCAGTCGCCGGCCGAGCTGCGCCGGTTCCAGCACAATCAGCCGCAGGCTTTGGCGGATTTGCTGGCCAAACCCTGCGACGGGCAGCGGCTGGCGGTGACCGAAGGGGTGTTCAGCATGGACGGCGACGGCGCGCCATTGGCGGAACTGTACCGCTTAACCCGCGCGGCGGGCGCCTGGCTGATGGTGGACGATGCCCACGGCGTCGGCGTGCGCGGTGAGCAAGGCCGCGGCAGCTGCTGGCAGCAGGGCGTGCGCCCTGAACTGCTGGTGGCGACCTTCGGCAAGGCGTTCGGCGTCAGCGGCGCGGCGGTGCTGTGCGATGAGGCGACCGCCGAATATCTGCTGCAGTTCGCCCGCCATCTGATTTACAGCACCGCGATGCCGCCGGCGCAGGCCTGCGCGCTGCAGGCGGCGCTGGCCTGCATTCAAGAGGGCGATGAACTGCGCGCCCGGCTGCAGGACAATATTCGCCGTTTCCGCCAGGGCGCGGCGCCGTTGGCGCTGACCCTGACGGACTCCGACACCGCCATCCAGCCGCTGCTGGTGGGTGACAATCAACGCGCGCTCGATCTGGCGACCCGCCTGCGCGAGCGGGGGCTGTGGGTGAGCGCCATCCGTCCGCCGACGGTGCCGCCGGGCGGCGCGCGACTGCGCATTACCCTGACGGCGACGCACCAGCCGCAGGACATCGATCGCCTGCTGGAGGTATTGCATGACGTCAGCCAATGACAGGGTGAACAAACAGGCGGTCGCCTCGGCCTTCAGCCGCGCGGCCGGCAGCTACGACGCCGCCGCCGCGCTGCAGCGTGACGTTGGCGAGCGCTTACTGGGGATGGGGAGTTCCCACCCGGGCGAACGGCTGCTGGACGCCGGCTGCGGCACCGGCTATTTCAGCCGTATGTGGCGTGAGCGCGGCAAGCAGGTGACCGCGCTCGATCTGGCGCCGGGGATGTTGGCGTTCGCCCGTCAGCAACAGGCGGCGCACCATTATCTGCTGGGCGATATCGAACAGGTGCCACTGCCCGACGCGGCGATGGACATCTGTTTCAGCAGCCTGGTAGTGCAGTGGTGCAGCGATCTGCCCGCCGCGCTGGCGGAGCTGTATCGCGTCACCCGGCCCGGCGGTGTGATCCTGTTCTCCACGCTGGCGGCGGGCTCGCTGCAGGAATTGGGGGACGCCTGGCAACAGGTGGACGGCGAACGTCACGTGAACGCCTTCCTGCCGCTGGCGCAGATCCGCGCCGCCTGTGCCGACTATCGACACGAGCTGGTGACGGAGCTGCGCACCCTGAATTACCCGGACGTGATGACGCTGATGCGTTCGCTCAAGGGCATCGGGGCGACGCATTTGCATCAGGGGCGCGAGGGCGGCCTGATGTCGCGCGGCCGTCTCGCCGCGTTGCAGGCGGCTTACCCGTGCCGGCAGGGGCAGTTCCCGCTCAGCTATCATCTGGCTTATGGAGTGATTTATCGTGATTAAACGTTGGTTCGTGACCGGCACCGACACCGAAGTGGGGAAAACCGTCGCCAGCAGCGCCTTGCTGCAGGCCGCCAACCGGGCGGGCTACCGCAGCGCCGGCTATAAGCCGGTGGCCTCCGGCAGCGAGATGACCGCCGAGGGGCTGCGCAACGGCGACGCGCTGGCGCTGCAGGCCAACAGCGGCGTGGCGCTGGATTACGACGAAGTGAACCCTTACGTTTTTGCCGAACCGACCTCGCCGCATATCGTCAGCGCCGATGAAGGCCGGCCGATCGACGCGGCGCGGCTGTCCGACGGCCTGCGCCGGCTGGAGCAGCGCGCCGACTGGGTGCTGGTCGAGGGCGCCGGCGGGTGGTTTACTCCGCTGTCGGCGGAGTACACCTTCGCCGACTGGGTACGGCAGGAGCAACTGCCGGTGATCCTGGTGGTGGGCATCAAACTGGGGTGCATCAACCACGCGGTGCTGACGGCGCAGGCGGTGCAACAGGCGGGGCTGACGCTGGCCGGTTGGATCGCCAACGACGTGACGCCGCCGGGGCGGCGGCATCAGGAATACCTGGCCACGCTGCGCCGCATGATGCCGGCGCCGCTGCTGGGCGAAATCCCGCACCTGCCGCAGGCCGAACGGGCGCGGTTGGGGCAGTATCTGGATATCAGCCTGCTATAAACAAACGCCCCATGAGGGGGATTCCCCCTCATCTTCCTTCCTGTCCCGCCAGCCCGGCGCCGATCAGCGCCTCATCCAGCTGCGCCAGCGCGCCGTGCGCCACGGTGCGCCCGCTATCCAACAGGCAAAAGCGGTCCGCCACCCGGCGCACGAACGGCAACTGATGCTCTACCAGCAAAATGGTCATGCCCAACTCATAGTTGAGCCTGCGGATCACGTTGCCGATGTCGGCGGCGATCGAGGGAGGCACGCCCGCCGTGGGTTCGTCGAGGATCAGCAGCGCCGGCTCCTGCGCCAGCGCACGACCGATCGCCAACTGGCGCTGGGCGCCTTCGCACAGATCGCCGGCGCGGCGGGTACGCATCTGGCGCAAATTGGGAAACAGGCTGTAGATCAGCGGCGGAATGCGGCGAGGGGCGCCGCGCACGGCCATCTGCGCCACCTGCAGATTCTCTTCCACGCTCAGTTGCGAGAAGAGTTGCCGCCCTTGCGGGACGTGGCTGATGCCCAGTGCCGCGCGGCGCTCCATCGGTTGCAGCAGCAGGTTTTGCGGCGGTTGATCCGCCGGCTGCCAGGTCATGCTGCCGCTCACCACCGGCAAATGCCCCATGATGCAGTTGACCAGCGTGGTCTTGCCCACGCCGTTGCGCCCGAGCAGCACGGTGCACTGGCCGCGCGGCAGCTCCAGGTTGATGTCCCACAGGGTGTGGTTTTGACCGTAGAATTGATTGACCGATCTCAGGCTCAGCATTTGGCATTCTCCTCATAGACGCTCGTTTCACTCGTTGGTGGGGGACAGCAAAGGCCGCATGCGCGGCGAATTTCCCGAGTGTGGCAATGTCTGGAACAAGATGCCGTCCGTCCAATGAGCCAGAGCAAGGTCTGCGGTGGACGGAATGACAGTCAATATGTCGTTAAAAACGACGCTTGTGACGACTTGGTGTCGTTCTTGCGCTTTTACAGGCGATAGCACCGCGAGGGGTACACGCTGCGGCTGGCAGCGCATCACGCTGTCGAACCGCATTTATACGCAGGAAGATAAAGCAACTCTCAGGCCAGTTTTACCGCCGGGTGAAAACGGGGATTGTTATCGCCTTGTTAACCGCTGGTCAGGCCTGACGCGCGCTGCCGTGACAGCCTGAAAATACGCGGGGAAGTTAACCCGGACGTTTTTTGCACTCTTGTGGTGCTCTTCGGTGAGGGCATGGTGCAAGGCATTGCGCCGCCGTCAAGCGCGATCCGCGAGAAAGGGGCCGATGCGATTTTGGCAATGGGGATTTTTAGTATTAATCGGCATAAACAAAGCGATATTTTTATGAAAAAATAACTAAAAAAGCCATTTTGGCGAGTGTAAAGGGCGAAAAGCTTTCTTTCTGTAACTCCCGCCCCGGGCGGGGCGGTGAGAGTTATCCACTATTCCTGTGGATAACCTTGTGCATTAGATTTAGAAAAACGCTGTAAAGCGAGAGCGGACGCGGGTTCTGTTCGCTTTGCCCGCATTCTCGTCTTTTTATTAAATATCTTATATATCAATAGATTAATTAAAATCAAGACGCAGGGGTATTGATCAGGCCTCTATGTATGATTTTTCGACGCGGTGCTATCAATAAGTTAATTCGCGGCAAGTTCTGGGGATAAATCTGTTATTGACAATAAAAATGTCACCCCGCTGTAACGTCACGGTGCAACGGCATTGCCGCAGTGCCGGGCGCGGCGACGAATCCGCTTGAAGCTGGTTTTATATCCAGTATCATGGGCACTGGCGCAAATCGCCGACACTTTCCATAATTAGGGGCCATGTCCGGCGCAGAGCCGGCTGGCCGCCTGAGCGCGCGCATCTCCACAGGGTAGCCGAGCAATGAGTAAACTTTTCAAACTGCATTCAGAGTTCAAACCGGCCGGCGATCAGCCGGAAGCCATCCGCAAGCTGGAAGAGGGGCTGGAAGACGGCCTGGCGCACCAGACGCTGCTGGGGGTCACCGGTTCGGGCAAGACGTTCACCATCGCCAACGTGATAGCCGATCTGAATCGGCCGACCATGGTGCTGGCGCCGAACAAGACGCTGGCGGCGCAGCTGTACGGCGAGATGAAAGCGTTTTTCCCGGAGAATGCGGTGGAGTACTTCGTCTCCTACTACGACTACTACCAGCCGGAAGCCTACGTGCCCAGCTCCGACACCTTCATTGAAAAAGACGCTTCGGTGAACGAGCACATCGAGCAGATGCGTCTTTCCGCCACCAAGGCGCTGCTGGAGCGGCGCGACGTGGTGGTGGTGGCGTCGGTATCGGCGATCTACGGCCTGGGCGATCCGGATCTTTACCTGAAGATGATGCTGCATCTGACCCAGGGGATGATCATCGATCAGCGCTCCATTTTGCGCCGCCTGGCGGAGCTGCAGTATTCCCGCAACGATCAGGCTTTCCAGCGCGCCACCTTCCGCGTGCGCGGCGAGGTGATCGATATCTTCCCGGCGGAATCGGACGAGCTGGCGTTGCGCGTCGAGCTGTTCGACGAAGAAGTGGAGCGGTTGTCGCTGTTCGATCCGCTGACCGGCCAGATTGAACAGGTGGTGCCGCGTTTTACCATTTACCCGAAATCGCACTACGTGACGCCGCGCGAGCGGATCATGCAGGCGATGGAAGAGATCAAGGTCGATCTGGCGGACCGCCGCAAGGTGCTGCTGGCCAACAACAAGCTGCTGGAAGAGCAGCGCCTGACGCAGCGCACCCAGTTCGATCTGGAGATGATGAACGAGCTGGGCTACTGCTCGGGCATCGAAAACTACTCGCGCTACCTTTCCGGGCGCGCCGAGGGCGAGCCGCCGCCGACGCTGTTCGACTACCTGCCGGCGGACGGCCTGCTGGTGGTCGACGAATCCCACGTGACCATTCCGCAGATTGGCGCGATGTTCAAGGGCGACCGCGCGCGCAAGGAAACGCTGGTGGAGTACGGCTTTCGTCTGCCGTCGGCGCTGGACAACCGCCCCTTGCGCTTCGAGGAGTTCGAGGCGTTGGCGCCGCAGACCATCTATGTTTCCGCCACGCCGGGCAAATATGAGCTGGAGAAATCCGGCGGCGATCTGATCGATCAGGTGGTGCGGCCGACCGGGTTGCTGGATCCGATCGTGGAAGTGCGGCCGGTCGCCACCCAGGTGGACGATCTGCTCTCCGAGATCCGCAAGCGCGCGGCGATCAACGAGCGCGTGCTGGTGACCACCCTGACCAAACGCATGGCGGAAGACCTGACCGAATACCTGGAAGAGCATGGCGAGCGCGTGCGCTACCTGCACTCGGATATCGATACCGTGGAACGGGTCGAAATCATTCGTGACCTGCGTCTGGGCGAGTTCGACGTGCTGGTGGGCATCAACCTGTTGCGTGAGGGGCTCGACATGCCTGAGGTGTCGCTGGTGGCGATTCTGGACGCCGACAAGGAAGGCTTCCTGCGTTCCGAACGTTCGCTGATCCAGA
Source organism: Serratia sp. 22278 (assembly GCF_052045405.1). Classification (NCBI taxonomy): domain Bacteria; kingdom Pseudomonadati; phylum Pseudomonadota; class Gammaproteobacteria; order Enterobacterales; family Yersiniaceae; genus Serratia; species Serratia sp. 22278. The sequence continues at coordinate 395,857 of NZ_JBQEOW010000002.1, forward strand.
CCATCGGCCGCGCGGCGCGTAACCTGAACGGCAAGGCGATCCTGTATGGCGATCGCATCACCGATTCGATGGCCAAGGCGATCGGTGAAACCGAGCGGCGCCGCGCCAAGCAGCAGGCCTATAACGAAGCCAACGGCATCGTGCCGCAGGGGCTGAACAAGAAGATCGGCGATATTCTGCAGATCGGTCAGCCGGTCAACCGCGCCAAGGGTAAAGGCAGGAGCAAGGCCGTGGACGGCGGCGCTCAGCTGCAGAACCTTACGCCGAAAGCGCTGGATCAGAAAATCCGCGATCTGGAAGCGCAGATGTACACCCACGCGCAAAACCTGGAGTTCGAGCAGGCGGCTGCGCTGCGTGACGAGATCCACCAGCTGCGCGAGCAGTTCATCGCGATTTCCTGACCGTTGGACGGCGCCCGCGCCGTGGGCGTCAAAATTCCTTGTCGGCCGCGCCAAAGCTGTTATGGTGTGCGGCCCGATTTGACCACGAAGAGTACCGAACATGAGCCAACACCAGTCTAAAGACCCGCTGCACGGCGTGACGCTGGAGCAACTGCTGAATAAACTGGTGGATCACTACGGTTGGTCCGAACTGGGCGCGCGCATTCGCATCAACTGCTTCCGCAGCGATCCGAGCATCAAGTCCAGCCTGAAGTTTTTGCGTCGCACGCCCTGGGCGCGCAAAGAGGTGGAAGATCTGTATATCGATATGGTCAGCCATCCCGCCCCGGCCAGCGATAATCCCTGGCTGCGCGGGCGAGACGGTTAAATTCGGTCAGCGGCGGGCGGCCAGCCCCACCAGCGCGTGATCCAGCGCCTGGCGCAGCAGTTGGCGATCGTGGCGGTAGGGGATGTCGCTCGCTTCCAGCGGCTGTTGAATCACCACCCGATCCTGCACTTCACTGGCGTCCACCGCAGGGCCGACGATCAGCGCATCGATCATCCGGCGGCCGATCTTCTCTTCCATCAGCGTCAGCTTATCCTTTAACGACAGCGCCGCGGCGGCCACGCTCAGCTCGCGGCCGAGGTTGCCGATATAGATCATGCTGGCGCTGCTGCGGCGCAGCGCCTGGGTGAGATCGTCCAGCAGCAGCAGCGGCATCAGGCTGGTGAGAAAGCTGCCCGGCCCGATCAGGATCACGTCGGCTTGCGCGATGGCGTCCAGCGCTTCGCGCGTGGCGTTGACCGGGGGCGACAGCATCAGCTCCTGCGGCATGTGGGCCAGTTGATCGACATTCACTTCACCGTAAACGTGATTGCCTTCGTGATCGTGCGCCATCAAATCCACCGGCTGCTCCGACATCGGGATCAGCGCCGCATCCACCTTCAGCAAGCTGCGCACCAGATTGATCGCTTCCAGCGGGCGCACGCTCAGGTGATCCAGCGCTTTCAGCATCAGGTTGCCCAGGTTATGGCCGGCCAGCTCACCGTTGCCGCTGAAACGGTATTCGAACATCGCCGAGGCGACGCTCGGTTCGGTGATCAGCTGGTTGAGACAGTTGCGGGTATCGCCCCAGGCAATGCCGCCTTCCGAACGGCGGATGCGGCCGGTGGAACCGCCGTTGTCGGTGGTGGTGACGATGCCGGTCAGGCGGGAGCCTAAGGACGACAGAGCCGACATCACACGGCCCAGGCCGTGTCCGCCGCCCAACGCCACCACGCGGTCGAGATCGGCCAGGGTACGATTACGCATAAATTTCCTTACAAAGGGGCTGAACTGCCCGCATAAGGTAGCGGATCCGGCATAAAAACGCGATAAAGAGTGTCATTTGCGTGATTCTGGTCAATTCGTCCACGCAAGCGATGTTTATCATGGTTTACCCGAATAGACGGCGTCTAAAAACGCTGTATAGACAATTATATAGCGAATTAACGCGTTGGCTATCGTTGCCGATTAGCGCTAGAATTCTGCTGAAAACCACGGTTTCATTCCGGCTACTCAAGGTAGCGGGAAGAGAAATCAAACTCCTAGCCCCTGCGCCTACGTTGTTCATCCGGAACGATATGGCGCCTGGGCCGTGGCGAAGTCAGCCACCAGGGTGCAGAGGGGAAACGCTCGCATCTCCCGACTTTGGAAAGGTGTTATGGTACCGCAACTCATTGATGCTTATGAGCGCAAGTTCTATTACCTGCGCTTGTCGATCACCGACGTGTGTAACTTTCGTTGCACCTATTGTCTGCCCGACGGCTACAAGCCGAGCGGCAGCCCGAAAAGCTTCCTGTCGCTGGATGAAATCCGCCGCGTCAGCCGCGCGTTTGCCGAGCTGGGCACCGAAAAGGTGCGCCTGACCGGCGGCGAGCCTTCGCTGCGCCGTGATTTTACCGAGATCATCGCCGCCGTGCGGGAAAACCCGGCCATCCGCACGCTGGCGGTCACCACCAACGGCTACCGTCTGGCGCGCGACGTCGCCGCCTGGCGTGACGCCGGTCTGACGGCGATCAACGTCAGCATCGATAGCCTGGATCCCCGCCAGTTTCACGCCATCACCGGTCAGGACAAGTTCCGCCAGGTGATGGACGGCATCGACGCCGCCTTTAGCGCCGGTTTCAGCAAGGTCAAGGTCAACGCCGTGCTGATGCGCGACGTCAATCACCAGCAGCTCGGCGCCTTTCTCGCCTGGATCAAGGATCGGCCGATCCAGCTGCGTTTTATCGAACTGATGGAAACCGGCGAGGGCGGCGAGCTGTTTCGCAAACACCATGTTTCCGGCGAAGTGATTCGCCGGCAGCTGGAACAGCAGGGCTGGCAGCGCCAGGCGCGCGGCCGCAGCGACGGCCCGGCGCAGGTGTTCAGCCACCCGGACTACCAGGGTGAGGTGGGTCTTATCATGCCGTATGAAAAAGACTTCTGCGCCAGCTGCAACCGGCTGCGCGTTTCTTCCATCGGCAATCTGCACCTGTGCCTGTTCGGCGAGCAGGGGGTGCCCCTGCGCGATCTGCTGGCGGACGACGGCCAGCTCGATGCGCTGAAGGCGCGCATCCAGAGCGGGCTGCTGAGCAAGAAGCAGACCCATTTCCTGCATCAGGGCAACAGCGGGATCACCCAGAACCTGTCGTTTATCGGCGGCTGACAGCCAATAGGAGCCTATTGAACCATGAGCCATGCGAGCAGCGAGTTTATTGCGGCACATATCGCCATCCTGACCGTGTCCGACAGCCGCGGCGCGGCGGAAGACACCTCCGGCCAATATCTGCAGGACGCGGCGCGGGAAGCCGGCCATCAGGTGGTGGATCGCGCCATCGTCAAAGATGACATTTACCAGATCCGCGCGCGGGTTTCCGCGTGGATTGCCGATGACAACGTGCAGGCGGTGCTGATCACCGGCGGCACCGGTTTTACCGCGCGCGACAACACGCCGGAAGCGCTGTTGCCGCTGTTCGACAGAGAGGTGGAAGGGTTCGGCGAACTGTTCCGCATGGTGTCGTACGAAGAGATCGGCACCGCGACGATCCAGTCGCGCGCGCTGGCCGGCCTGGCCAACCGCACGGTGATTTTCGCCATGCCGGGCTCCACCCGCGCCTGCCGCACCGCCTGGGAGCGGATTATCGAAGAGCAGTTGGACGCGCGCCATCGCCCGTGCAACTTCCAGCCCCATTTGAAGAAGCCCTGAGTCATGACACAGCTAACCCACATTAACGCCGCCGGCGAAGCCCATATGGTTGACGTTTCCGCCAAGGCCGAAACGGTGCGCGAGGCGCGCGCCGAAGCCTTCGTCGAGATGCTGCCCGCCACGCTGGCGATGATCGTCGACGGCAGCCATCACAAGGGCGACGTGTTCGCCACGGCGCGCATCGCCGGCATTCAGGCGGCCAAACGCACCTGGGAACTGATCCCGCTGTGCCACCCGCTGATGTTGAGCAAAGTCGAAGTGCAGCTGGAGGCGCAGACGCAGCACAGCCGGGTGCGCATCGAAACCTGCTGCCGGCTGACCGGCAAAACCGGCGTCGAGATGGAGGCGCTGACCGCCGCCTCGGTGGCGGCATTGACCATCTATGACATGTGCAAAGCGGTACAGAAAGACATGGTGATCGGCCCGGTGCGCCTGCTGGCGAAAAGCGGCGGCAAATCCGGCGATTTTAAGGTGAACGCATGATCGATATTCTTTTCTTCGCGCAGGTGCGCGAACTGGTGGGCACCGGCACGCTGTCGATGCCGGCGGATTACCCGACCGTCGAGGCGCTGCGCCAGGCGCTGTGCGCGCGCGGCGATCGCTGGGCGCTGGCGCTGGAGTCCGGCAAGCTGTTGGCGGCGGTCAATCAGTCGCTGGTGGCGGCGGATCATCCGCTGCGCGCCGGCGATGAGGTGGCCTTCTTCCCGCCGGTCACCGGGGGGTAAGCATGGAAAACACCCGCATTCGCGTGGGCGAAGCGCCGTTCAACGTCGGCGACGAGTATCAGTGGCTGGCGCAGTGTGACGCCGACGGCGCGGTGGTGACCTTCACCGGCAAGGTGCGCAACCATAACCTCGGGGACGACGTCAGCGCGCTGACGCTGGAACACTACCCCGGCATGACCGAGAAGGCGCTGGCGGAGATCGTGGCCGAGGCGCGCAGCCGCTGGCCGCTGCAGCGCGTGACGGTGATCCACCGCGTCGGCGCGTTGTATCCCGGCGACGAGATCGTGTTCGTTGGCGTGACCGGCGCGCACCGCAGCATGGCGTTCGCCGCCAGCGAGTTCATCATGGACTACCTGAAGACCCGAGCGCCTTTCTGGAAGCGCGAAGCCACCGGCCAGGGCGATCGTTGGGTGGACGCCCGCGACAGCGATCGCGAGGCGGCGCAGCGCTGGCAAAAAGCGGCTAAATAGCGCGTCAACAGCGGAAACAAATCAAGACCTTTGCCGCTTTCGCGCGGCCTATTCTGTGGTACGCTTATAGCAGGCGAAGCCCCGTTCGCGGGGCTTCGGAATCTTGTTTACAACGCAAAAGGTAACCGTCATGGACCGATATCCACGCTCTAATGGTTCAATCGTCGAACGTGCCAACAGCGGCATTCAGGCCTACATGGCGCAGGTTTACGGCTGGATGACCTGCGGTCTGCTGCTGACGGCGTTCGTTTCCTGGTATGCGGCCAATACGCCCGCGATCCTCAACTTCATCTTCTCCAGCCAGATCACCTTCTTCGGTCTGATCATCGCCCAGTTGGCGCTGGTGTTCGTGATTTCCGGCATGGTCAACCGCCTGAGCGGCGCGGTGGCCACCTCGCTGTTCATGCTGTACTCGGCGCTGACCGGGCTGACGCTGTCGAGCATCTTCATCGCTTATACCTACAGCTCGATCGCCAGCACCTTCGTGGTCACCGCCGGCATGTTCGGCGCGATGAGCCTGTACGGCTACACCACCAAGCGCGATCTGAGCGGCTTCGGCAGCATGCTGTTCATGGCGCTGATCGGCATCGTGCTGGCCTCGTTGGTGAACATCTGGCTGAAAAGCACTGCGCTGATGTGGGCGATTACCTACATTGGGGTGGTGGTGTTCGTCGGTCTGACCGCGTACGACACGCAAAAACTCAAGGCGATGGGTGAGCAGCTGAACGCCGATGATAAAGACGGCTTCCGCAAGTACGCCATCGTCGGTGCGCTGACGCTGTATCTCGACTTCATCAACCTGTTCCTGATGTTGCTGCGTATCTTCGGCAACCGCCGCTAAATCCGTCGTCTTTCAAGCAGTCGCTTGAAATCCAAAGGACTTAACAGGCTCTGCATGTGACATGCAGAGCTTTTTTATGCGATTTTGCGGCGAAACAGCGCGTAGGCGGCGCTGCCGGTGGTGGCGGTGATCACCAGCAGCGGCCACAGGCTGCGCCAGATGATGCTGAAGCTGGCGTCTTTCAGGTAGATCTGCTTGGTGATGTCGGTGAAGTGGCGTATCGGGTTCACCCAGGTCAGATCCTGCAGCCACACCGGCATATTCTCCACCGGCGAGACGTAACCTGAGAGCAGGATCGCCGGCATCATGAACACGAACACGCCGATAAACGCCTGCTGCTGAGTGGCGCACAGCGACGAGATCAGCAGGCCGAAACCGACCAGCGACAGCCCGTAGATCAGCATGGTGGCATAGAACAGCAGCAGAGATCCGGCGAACGGGATCTGGTACAGGAAGATGCCGATCAACAGCACGATGCTGGACTGGAAACTGGCGACGATCAGCGCCGGCACCGCCTTGCCGATAAAGATCTGCCAGGTGGTGAGCGGTGAGACCAGCAGCTGTTCCAGCGTGCCCTGTTCGCGTTCGCGCGCCACCGACAGCGAGGTGACGATCAGCACGCCGATGGTGGTGATCATGGCGATCAGCGACGGCACCACGAACCATTTGTAGTCCAGATTCGGGTTATACCAGTTGCGCACCACCAGTTCGCTGTTGTTGGGTTTGGCACGGTTGCCGAGCAGCTCGTTCTGATATTCCTGCACGATCTGCTGCACGTAGTTGGCGGCGATCTGCGCGCTGTTGGAGTTGCGCCCGTCGAGCAGCAACTGCAGCGGCGCGGTATTGCCGGCGGCGATATCGCGCGAGAACTGTGCCGGGAAGCGGATCAGCAGCAGCGCCCGTTGGTTATCAATGGTGGTCTTTATCTCCTGCGGGTTGCGCAGCAGCAGCACATGGGAGAAAGCTTTAGCCTTGGCGAAGCGTTGGGTCAGCTCCACCGAAGCCTGGCCGCTGTCCTCGCTGTAGACCGCGATGGTGGCGTTGGTCACCTCCAGCGTCGCGGCGAACGGGAACAGCAGCACCTGCAGGATCACCGGCATGATCAGGATGGCGCGGGTTTGCGGATCGCGCAGCAGCGCCTGCATTTCCTTGATGATGAGCGTCAACAGACGGTGAAACATCGCTCTTTCTCCTTAATCCAGCCGACGCTGGGTTTTCCAGGCCGTCAGGCCGATGAACACCACGGCGGAAGCGATCAGGAACAGCAGATTGATCGCCAGCACGGTGCCGACGTTGCCCGCCAGGAACAGCGTTTGCAGCGTGCTGACGAAGTAACGCGCCGGAATGATGTAAGTCACCGCGCGCACGATCGCCGGCATGCTGTCGATCTGGAAAATGAAGCCGGACAGCATGATCGACGGCAGAAAGGCGGCGTTCAGCGCCACCATCGCCGCGTTGAACTGGTTGCGGGTGAGGGTGGAGATCAGCAGGCCCATGCCGAGGGTGCTGGCGAGGAACAGGCTGCTGATCAGCAGCAGGATCGGCAGCGAACCGCGATAGGGCACGCCGAGCACCCACACCGCCACCGCCATGCACAGCGCCATGGCGATCATGCCGAGGAAGTAATAAGGGATCAGTTTGGAGAGCAGCAGCTCGCTGCGCGTCACCTGGGTGGACAGCAGAGCCTCCATGGTGCCGCGCTCCCATTCGCGGGCGATCACCAGCGAGGTGAGAATGGCGCCGATCACCGTCATGATGATGGTGATGGCGCCGGGAATGATGTAGTGCCGGCTGATGGCCGCCGGGTTGAACCAGTAGCGCATCTGTACGTCAATCAGCGGTTTGTCGTTGTTCCCCCGATCGGCGGCGCGCTGCTGCTGCCAAATTTGCCATACGCCTTGGGCATAGCCCTGCACGAAGTTGGCGGTGTTCGGCTCGCTGCCGTCGGTGATCACCTGGATAGGGGCGCTGTCGTGCGGGCGCGCCATGCGCTGGTCGAAATCCACCGGGATCACCACCAGGCCGCGGATCGTGCCGGCCTGCATCTGCTGGATCAGCTGTTGGCGGTTGTCGCTGATGGTCGGTTCGATATAGGGCGAACCGGCGAAGGCGTGGGCCAGATCGCGCGCGTCTTCGCTCTGTTGCTCCATCAGAATGCCCAGATGCAACTTGCTGGAGTCCAGGTTGATGCCGTAGCCGAAGATGAAAAGCAGCATCAGCGGGATGACGAAGGCGATCAGGCCGCTGCTGGGATCGCGCAGTATCTGCCGCGTTTCCTTCAGGCACAGCGCGCGTAGCCGGCGCCAGGAGAAGCCGCTCTCGTCGATTGGGGTTCGGTTATCGCTCACCGCGTTTCCTCCTCGTCGTAGCCTTGCACCAACTCAATAAACGCCTGCTCCATCGAAGGGCTGGGATTGTCGTCGCGCGCCACCTGCTGTTTGAGATCGTCCGGCGTGCCGGCGGCGATGATCTTGCCGCGATACACCAGGCCGATGCGGTCGCAGTATTCCGCCTCGTCCATAAAGTGGGTGGTCACCATCACCGTCACGCCCTTGTCGACCATGCCGTTGATGTGCAGCCAGAACTCGCGCCGCGTCAGCGGATCGACGCCGGAAGTCGGTTCGTCGAGGAACAGAATATCCGGTTCGTGCATCAGCGCGCAGGCCAGCGCCAGGCGCTGTTTGAAGCCGAGCGGCAACGCGTCCGGCGTTTGATCGAGGATCGGCGCGAAGTTGAAGGCGCGCGACATCTCGTCGATTTTGTCGCGCTGCGCCTTGCCGCTCAGGCCGTAGACCCCGGAGAAGAATTTCAGGTTCTGCGCCACCGTCAGGTTGCCGTACAGCGAGAATTTTTGTGCCATGTAGCCGAGGCGTTGGCGCGCCTTGCCGGAACTGGTCTTCAGATCCATCCCCAGCACCAGCGCCTTGCCGCCGGACGGCACCAGCAGGCCGCACATCATTTTGAAGGTGGTGGACTTGCCGGCGCCGTTCGGGCCGAGCAGGCCGAAGATTTCGCCGCGCCGCACCTGAAAATCGACGTGATCGGTGGCGGCGAAATCGCCGAATTTCTTGGTCAACTGCACCGCTTCGATCACCGTTTCGCCACTTTCGACGTTGACGGTCGGCATGATCTCCGCCAGCGCCGAGCGATGGTTAGGGCCGCCGCCGAGCAGATCGATAAACGCATCCTCGAAGCGGGGATCCGCTTCGTTCAGTTCGGCGTCCGGCAGATCCAGCGCCTGAAGCAGCTGGCGGTGATCTTCGCCTTCTTTCAGGATCAGGCGCAGGTACTTGCCCTGGATCACGCCGTCGGTGACCGCCGACAGGCAGATCGCCCGCTGCAGCAACGATCGATGGCTGCCCGGCGGCGCGGCGATCAACACCGTGCGCCCGGCCATACGGCGAGTCAGATCCTGCGGCGCGCCGCTGAACAGCAGCTCGCCCTCGTTGAGCAGCAGCACTTCGCGGCACTGCTCGGCTTCGTCGAGATAAGAGGTGCTCCACAGGATCAACATGCCGTCGTTGGCCAGCTCGTGCACCATGCGCCACAGTTCGCGGCGCGAGATCGGATCGACGCCGACGCCCGGTTCATCCAGCAGCAGCACCTGGGGGGCGCCCACCAGCGTGCAGGCCAGTCCCAGTTTTTGCTTCATGCCGCCGGACAGCTTGCCCGCCAGGCGCTCAGTGAAGCGGGTCAGATCGGTGAATTTCAGCAGCCGTTCGAAGGTCTGGCGGCGAAGATCGCCGGTGACACCGCGCAGATCGGCGTACAGCGTCAGGTTCTCCATCACCGTCAGATCCTCATACAGCCCGAACTTCTGCGGCATGTAGCCGAGGATCGCGTGCAGTTGACGATCCTGGCCGATCGGATCCAGCCCGGCGACCCGCAGCTTGCCGCTGCTGGGCTGCAGCAGCCCGGCCAGCATGCGCAGCAGGGTGGTTTTGCCGGCGCCGTCCGGGCCGACCAGCCCGATCACCGCGCCGCTGCGCAGGGTGGTGGTCAGGCTGGCGACCGCCGGTTTCTCAAGCGACGGGAAGCGTTTTTCCAGCCCTTCCAGCTCGATGGTGTGCGCCTGTTCCATGGCCGGCCTCAGGGTTTGGCGAAGCGCAGGGTGACCGGCATGCCCTGGCGCAGCGCGTCGTCGGCGTCGGTGACGATCACCCGCAGGCGATACACCAGATCGGTGCGCAGATCCGGCGTTTCAACGCTTTTCGGCGTGAATTCCGCGGTCGGCGAGACAAAGCCGATCTTGCCGTGATAAGGCTTGCCGGGGCGGCCGTCGGTGTAAATTTCCAACTCGGTGCCGGGCACCGCCTGATTCAGGCTGGTCTCGTTGACGTAGGCGCGCACCCACACCGGCCGGGTCAGCGACAGGGTGAACACCGTGCCGCCGGCGCCGAGCATGGTGCCCGGCTCCACCGCGCGGGTCAGCACCGTGCCGGCGGAAGGGGAGATCAGCGTGGCGTCTTGCAGGTTCAACTGCGCCTGCGCCAACGCCGCTTCGCTTTGCGCCACGTCGGCCTTGGCCTGTTCAATTTCTTGCGGGCGATTGCCGCTGCGGTATTGCGACAGCTTGTCCTTCGCCGCCTGCAGATTGGCCTGCGCCTGATTGCGGGCGGTGCGCGCATCCTCCAGAGCGTCGGCGGAGGTGGCGTTTTTCGCCCACAGCCCCTGCTGGCGTTTCAGGAAGCTGTCGGCATAGGTGAAGGCGGACTGGCGCTGCGCCATTTCTGACTGCACCTGGGCTATCTCTTCGGTGCGATAGCCGGCCTGCAGCAGCGACAGTTTGGCGCGCGCGCTGCCGACGTTGGCTTCGGCCTGCTGCAGCGCGTTGCGGTAGGGGGCGTCGTCCAGCTTGCCGAGCAGCTGGCCTGGCTGAACGGCATCGCCTTCATCCACCGTCAGCGACGCCAGGCGGCCGTCGACGCGAAAGCCGAGGTTGACCGTGCGGATATCGACGTTGCCGTACAGCGTCAGCGGCTTATCCTGCTGCTGTTGGTAATGCCAGACCCCGTAAGCGGCGGCCGCGATCAGCAGAATTAACAACACGATCAAGGCACTGCGTTTTTTGTTCATAACACTCCCTGCCTGAATTTACGCGCCATGACGTTGGCGCAGCCCAGTAACCAGAATTTCAATATGTTCGCTCAGCACCGCCGCGATTTGCGCCGCTTCACTTTCACCAATCTCTTGCCAGCCGGCCTGACGGCGGATGGTTTCGCGCGCCACGCGGAACGACAGCACCTCGCCGATCAGCGCATGGGTATGCAATACGAGGCGGGGAGCGTGTTCGTCGATGCCGGTGGCGGCCGACAGCAGGCGGCACAGCCGCTCGTGCATCGGCGCGATTACCTGGCGGTGGATCAGCGGGTAGGCCTCGGTCGGGGCGAGCTGTTCGCGTGACATGATTTTGCTCAGGTTCAGCGTGTGCGGCTGGGTCATCAGCTCGCTGAAGGCCAGCAGGCCACGCTGCAGCAAGCGTAGCGCCGCGTCGGGTGAGCGTTGTTCGGGCGCTTCTTGCCCAAAGCGATCGACCTCTTCGGCCAACGGGGCGAACGCCTGCTGGATGAAATCGGCGAGCGATTGCGCCACGGCCAGATACAGCCCCTCTTTGGAGCTGAAGTAGTAGGTAATGGCGGCGATGTTCTGGCCGGCGCGCTGGGCGATATCGCGCGTGGTGGCGCCCTGCAGGCCGAATTCACCGAACAGTTCGGTCGCCGCGGCGAGCAGCTGCCTGCGCGTTTGCTCGCCGCGCGCCCGGCCGGCGGCCTGATGAGGGACGGAAGCTGGCATGGGTCACGCTCGAAGTTAATCAATCATATGATTAACTTTATGCCAGATTGTCTAAAACGCAACCGCTAACCACAATGAGTTATGTGATCGGCTTCAGACAATGCTGAATTTACGGCAGATTGTGCTCTAGGTGCGTAAAAGTGCTTTTTATTGCGCGACTTCTGTTACAATCGGCGCCTGGTGCACTGCAGTTTGTGCCAATCCCTCGTGGTCATGCTTAATGCCCCGTCTGATCATCCTCCCAGGAAACTGCACCGAACACCGTTAGGTTAGGGGGGATCTGGAGTTTTTCTCTTTATGTCATTTGAAACCCTCGGCTTAAGTGCTGAAATTGTGCGCGCTGTTGAAGAACAGGGCTATCGCGAACCGACGCCAATCCAGCGTCAGGCTATCCCTGTCGTGCTGGAAGGTCGTGACCTGATGGCCAGCGCCCAGACCGGCACCGGTAAAACCGCCGGTTTTACCCTGCCGCTGTTGCAGCTGCTGAGCAAGCATGACCATCCGGTCAAAGGCCGTCGCCCGGTGCGCGCGCTGATCCTGACGCCAACCCGTGAGCTGGCGGCGCAGATCGGCGAAAACGTCGAAGCCTACAGCAAACACCTGCGCCTGCGTTCGCTGGTGGTGTTTGGCGGCGTGAGCATCAACCCGCAGATGATGAAGCTGCGCGGCGGCGTCGATATCCTGGTGGCGACGCCGGGCCGTCTGCTGGATCTGGAACATCAGAACGCGGTTGACCTGTCCAAAATCGAAATTCTGGTGTTGGACGAAGCGGACCGCATGCTGGACATGGGCTTTATCCACGACATCCGCCGCGTGCTGGCCAAGCTGCCGGCCAAGCGCCAGAACCTGCTGTTCTCCGCGACCTTCTCCGACGACATCAAGGCGCTGGCCAACAAGCTGCTGCACAACCCGGCCTCGGTGGAAGTGGCGCGCCGCAACACTGCGTCCGAGCAGATCGAGCAGAGCGTGCACTTCGTCGACAAGAAGCGTAAGCGGGAACTGCTGTCGCAGATGATCGGCGAAGGCGACTGGAAACAGGTGCTGGTGTTTACCCGCACCAAGCACGGCGCCAACCACCTGGCGGAACAGTTGAACAAAGACGGCATCACCGCTGCGGCGATCCACGGCAACAAGAGCCAGGGCGCCCGTACCCGTGCGTTGGCCGATTTCAAAGATGGCCGCATCCGCGTGCTGGTGGCGACCGATATCGCGGCGCGCGGTCTGGATATCGACCAGCTGCCGCACGTGGTGAACTATGAGTTGCCTAACGTGCCGGAAGACTATGTGCACCGTATCGGCCGTACCGGCCGCGCGGAACGCACCGGTGAAGCTATCTCGCTGGTGTGCGTGGATGAACACAAGCTGCTGCGCGACATCGAGCGTCTGCTGAAGCGTGAAATTCCGCGCATTGCGCTGCCGGGCTACGAGCCGGATCCGACCATCAAGGCCGAGCCGATCATCAACGGCCGCCAGGGCGGCGGACGCGGCGCGCCGCGCGGCAACGGCGGTGGCCAGCGTTCCGGTAACGGCGGCGGTCAGCGCAGCGGTAACGCCAACGGCGGCCAGCGTGAAAACCGTGGCAACGGTAACGGCAACGCTCGCCCGCAGGGTGACGGCCAGCGCCGTTCCGGCGCGCCGTCTTCGCGCCGCCCGCGCAATCGCAAACCGGCTGAATAAGCCTGATTGCTCAAAGAGTAAGCCGCCGATACGGGCGGCTTTTTTTTTCCTGGCGGAACGCCATTTTCGTACTGGGCTGGACGGTGGCTACCCCTACATTCCAGGAGACGGAGATGAAATTGAAGTGCGCAATTCTCGATGATTACCAGCAGGTGGCGCTCAAGATGGCGGACTGGTCGGCGCTGGCCGATCGGGTGGAGGTGTCCGCCATCAGCGCGCACTTTACCGATGAAGCGGAACTGGCGGTGCATCTGCAGGAGTGCGACATTTTGGTCATCATGCGCGAGCGCACGCCGATGACCGCCTCGCTGCTGGCGCGGCTGCCGAAGCTGAAGCTGCTGATCACCTCCGGCATGCGCAACGCCGCTATCGATTTGGCCGCCGCCGCCGAGCGTGGCGTAGTCGTGTGCGGCACCCGCAGCGGGTCGGCGGCGCCGATGGAGTTGACCTGGGCGCTGCTGCTCGGGCTGGCGAAGCATATCGTACCGGAAAGCGTCGGGCTGCAAAACAATGGCCCGTGGCAGCTGGGCTTAGGCGTCACGCTGCAGGGGAAAACGCTGGGGCTGCTGGGGTTAGGCAAGATCGGCGGCCAGATGGCCCGGGTGGCGCAGGCGTTCGGCATGCGGGTGCTGGCCTGGAGCCAGAACCTGACGGCGGAACGGGCGGCGCAGGAGGGCGCTGAGCTGGCGTCATCCAAACGGGCGCTGTTTGAGCAGAGCGATTTTGTCTCCATTCACCTGGTGCTGAGCGACCGCAGCCGCGGGTTGGTGGGGCGTGATGAATTGGCGGCGATGAAGCCCACCGCTTACCTGATCAACACCTCGCGCGCGGGCATCGTCGATCGGGCGGCGTTGGTGGACATCCTGCAACAGCGGAAGATCGCCGGCGCCGGGCTGGACGTGTTCGAGACGGAGCCGCTGCCGGCCGACGATGTGTTTCGCCAACTGCCCAACGTGCTGGCGACGCCGCATGTGGGTTATGTGGCGGACGACAACTACCGCGCCTACTTCACCGAGGCGGTCGAGGACATTGCGGCGTTCCTTGCCGGCCAACCGATCCGCCGGCTGGGCTGACGGCATTTTTAATGCCCGCTGAGGCTTGTCTGGCGCGGGCATTCACCCGTATCATTGCGGGTCTTTTTTTAGCTGGGATTGGTCATGCGCGTATTATTGGCTCCGATGGAGGGCGTTCTCGATTCTTTGGTGCGTGAGTTACTCACCGAAGTGAACGACTACGATCTGTGCATCACCGAATTTTTGCGCGTGGTCGATCAGCTGCTGCCGGCCAAGTCGTTCTACCGGCTGTGCCCGGAGCTGCGTCACGCCAGCCGCACGCCGTCGGGCACGCTGGTGCGGGTACAGCTGCTGGGGCAGTATCCGCAGTGGCTGGCGGAAAACGCCGCGCGTGCGGTGGAATTGGGCTCTTACGGCGTCGATCTCAACTGCGGCTGCCCGTCCAAGCTGGTGAACGGCAGCGGTGGCGGGGCGACGCTGCTCAAAGATCCGGAATTGATCTACCAGGGCGCCAAGGCGATGCGCGCGGCGGTGCCGGCCCATCTGCCGGTCACGGTGAAGGTGCGTCTGGGCTGGGATTCCTCCAGCCGCAGCTTTGAAATCGCCGATGCGGTGCAGCAGGCCGGCGCCAGCGAGCTGACGGTGCACGGCCGCACCAAAGAGGACGGCTACAAGGCGGATCGCATCAATTGGGCGGCGATCGGCGAGATCCGTCAGCGGCTGAGCATCCCGGTGATCGCCAACGGCGAGATCTGGGATCACCAGAGCGCGCAGGATTGCCTGCAGGCGACCGGCTGCGACGCCGTCATGCTGGGGCGCGGCGCGCTCAACGTGCCGAACCTGAGCCGGGTGGTGAAGTATAACGAGCCGCGCATGCCCTGGCCGCAGGTGGTTGAGCTGCTGCAAAAATATGTCCATCTGGAAAAGCAGGGCGACACCGGCCTGTATCACGTGGCGCGCATCAAACAGTGGCTGGGTTATTTGCGTAAAGAATATGATGAAGCCACCGAACTGTTCAGCGAAATACGCGCGCTGACGACGTCTGGGGATATTGCGCGCGTCATCTGCCGCAGCTAAAAATAAACCCGCGCGCGGCGGGTTTATTTAAAATGGTATTATCAGGCGGCTTTGTCGAGACGGTTCAATTCTATCTCGATATCCTGAATGGTTTTTTCCAGTCCTTCCAGACAGGCGCCCTGTTTATTCAACAGGTCGTTAATGGCTTCGGCGAATGCCTTATTTTTGCATTCCCCCTGATCGAAGGCCAGCCAGTGTGCGGAGAGCGTCTCGGTATTCGCCTGCGCATAGTGGCGCATTTCCTTCAGCTGGGAAGCGACGTTGCGTAAATTATCCAGCTGCGCCTGTGCGTTTGCATTGTTGCTCATGAATTTCTCCTTGAGTTGGCCGTTAAATAATTTCGACTGCGGGATTAAGCTTACCCTATTTAAATAAAAATATCACCCTGAGTGAACTGGGTGGTTATTTTTTTAGTGGGTGTGGTTATGTTTATTTTTCGGCTGAACAAGGACTTGGGTGGAATTGTAAAAATAGATAAATACGGTGTTTTTGGCGATTATTTTCGGCCATCCCGTTCGGGATGGCCGTTATTCTAACGCTTAAGAGTGATGCTTATTATGCCGCATCCGCCAGCATAAACATGCCGTAGGGATGAATTTCCAGATAATACTGCTCGCCGACGTTCGGCTGCAGGCGGGTGGCGTTAACCTGCAGCAAAATCTGCTGTCCGTGCCATGCCACCGTCACCTCATACTGCGGCCCCATGTAGGCGACATGTTCGATCACGCAGCGCTGGCTTTCATCGCCATGCTCGCTCAGCGTGATCGCCTCCGGGCGCACGCCCACCGTGCCGGCGCCCTGGGCGGCAAAGTGCGCGGGGCGCGGCAGGCGATAGCCGCTGATATCGACATGTTCCGCGCTGAAACTGGCCGGGAACAGGTTGGCGTCCCCCATAAAGCTCGCCATAAAGCGCGAAGCGGGCTGCCGATAGAGATCCTGCGGCGAACCCATCTGCATGATATGCCCTTTGTTCATCACCAGCACGGTGTCTGAGACCGCAAAGGCCTCGCTCTGATCGTGGGTGACGTACAGCGACGTGATATCAAACTGCTTTTGCAGCTCGCGGATCTTTTCGCGCATGCTGCGGCGCAGGTTGGCGTCGAGATTGCTCAACGGCTCGTCGAACAGCAGCACTTTCGGCTTGAGGATCAGCGCGCGCGCCAGCGCCACGCGCTGCTGTTGGCCGCCGGAGATCTGATCGACATAGCGATCGTCGAACCCCGCCAGATCCACCATCGCCAGCGCTTCCTGCACGCGCGCTTTCACTTCGGCGCGCGGAATGCCGAGCATCTTCAGGCCATAGCCGACGTTCTCCCCCAGCGACATGTGCGGGAACAGGGCATAAGACTGGAATACCATGCAGATATCACGCTGCTGGATAGAACGATGGGTGACGTCTTCACCATCAATGAATATCTGCCCGTCGCTCGGTTTCTCCAGCCCGGCGACCAGGCGCAAAATGGTGGTCTTGCCGCAGCCGGAAGGGCCGAGCAGCGTCACCATTTGCCCCCGTGGGATGGTGAGCGTGATGTTATCGATTACCGTGTTGCTGCCGAACCGTTTGGAGACATTACGCAGTTCAACGAAATTTTTCTGGCTCATCATGGGCTCCATTACGCCTGGTTTTTGGCTTTTGAACGGGAGATGCGTGCCTCACCGATCAGCCAGTCAAAGAGGAAAATAATCGCCAGCATCACCACGATCAGAATTGAACCGTAGGCGATCGCCACGCCGTATTCGCCGTCTTCCACGCGGTTGAGGATGTAGGCGGTGGCCACGCGGGTATCGGGAGTGACCAGGAAGACGATGGCGCTGACGGTGGTGATGGCGCGCACGAAGCTGTAGATCAGCGCCGACAGGATCGCCGGGCGCAGCAGCGGCAGCAGAATGTGCGTGATGGTGCGCAGCGAGCCGGCGCGCAGGCTGAGCGAGGCTTCGTCCAGCGATTTGTCTATCTGGCCCAGCCCGGCGATCCCGGCGCGAATGCCCACCGGCACGTTGCGCATCACCATCGAGATAATCACGATGGCGGCCGTCCCGGTGAGGTACACCGGCGCGCTGTTGAAGGCGAGAATGTAAGAGACGCCCGCCACGGTGCCCGGCACCGCAAAGCACAGCATGGTGGTGAACTCGATGGTCTTTTTGCCCTTGAACTGCTGGCGCACCACGATCCAGGCGATCAGCAGACCGAACGCGGCGGTGATCGGCGCGGCGATCCCGGCGTACAGCAGCGTGTCGAGCAGCGAAGGCCACGCGCCGTCGCTCATGCCCTGGCCGAACAGCTTGATGAAGTTATCCAGCGTCAGCGTGTAATCCACCCCCCAGTTGACGGTGAAGCTGCCGTAGAAAATGCTGCCGTAGAGCAGGGCGTTAAAGGCGATCCACACCGCCAGCAGCGCGATCACGCTCCACACCAGCGTGACCGGCAGCGGCTGCACGTCGCCGCGGTAGGATTTGCCGGACACGGTGACGTAGGAACGCTTGCCGATCCACAGGTACTGGATGCAGAACACCAGCAGCGAGAACAGCAGCAGGAAGGCGCCGAGGGTGCTGGCGGCCTGATAGTCGAGCTGCGAGCCGGTGATGTAGAAATAGATTTGCGTCGCCAGCACGTCGAAGTTGCCGCCGAGCACCAGCGGGTTGCTGAAGTCGGCCAGCGATTGCACCACCACGATCAGAAACGCGTTGGCCAGCGCCGGTTTCAGCAGCGGCACGAACACGCCGTTAAAGGTTTGCCAACGGCTGGCGCGCAGGGTGTAGGAGGCCTCTTCCAGCGAAGGATGAATGGTCTTGATCGCGCCGTCGAGGATCATGAACGCCATCGGCGTGAACGCCAGCACCTGCGCCAGCCAGATGCCGGTAAAACCATACAGCCAGTTGGTGTTGGTCAGGCCGAACCAGGTCACCATCCACTCGGTGACGTAGCCGGAGCGCCCCATCATCAGCGTGACGCCCAGGCCGACGACGAACGGCGGCGTGACGATGGGCAGGATGGAGAAGATGCGGCCGATAATGGCGCTGCGTTTGGCGATGCGGGTGGTGTAAATCGCCAGCACCAGGCCGAAGAAGGTGCAGCCGGCGCCGACCGCGATCGACAGGGCGATGGAGTTGAGGATCACCTGAACGATATGCGCCTGCGACAGCACGTTCATAAAGGCCAGCGGCGCGAACGCGCCCGTCTGGTCGGTAAACATCGGAATGAAAATCGCGATGCTCGGCCAGACGATGAAGACGCCGATCAGCGCCACGATGGTGACCAGCGCGCCGATAACGAAACGGTCGCCGCCCAGCCATTCGAGGCGGGTCAGCGCCAGCGTCATGATGGCGCCCAGCGCGATCAATTGCACCAGGGTGGCGTAGCCTAAGCCGCGTCCCGCCACCGTGGCGCTGACGACGATAAAGGCCATGCACAGCAGCGCCCAGCCGGCGTCGAACGCGTGCCGCCGCCGCCGTTCACCGCCCGCCGCGGCGTAGGGGCGAAGCAGCAGCAGACTCGGCAACAGGCACCAAAGCCAGCTGATATTGCGGTGTGACCAGCCGTAGGCCGCGAGGATTTCATCGCCGGTGGACTCCAGCAGGCCGTAATCCAGGCTCCAGCTCGGCAGCAGGGCGAACGCCAGCCAGCCAAGCAAAACCCAAAGGAATATCGCATCTCGTTTTTTCACGAGATGGAGTGCATGTGTATGTGACATAAGTTTCCCGGATGTTCAGGCCGGGTAAGGCGTGAGGCTTACCCGGCAACAGGCGCAGAATGTGGGCTTATTTACCCATCTTGACTTCGCTGACCCATTTGTTGATCAGCGCCTTGCGGACCTCGGTCGAGCCGTACTTGTCCATGTCGTAGTTGATCAGCTTCAGGTCGTCGAGCTTCAGCGAGTTCGGCGAGGTGTCGGCGGTGGTATTGGTCAGGATCTGATAGGACTTGCCTTTCTTCCACGCCAGCTCCTGCGCCTCTTTCGACAACACCCAATCCACGAACAGCTTGGCGTTGTCGAGGTTGCGCGCGCCTTTGAGGATGCTGACGCCGCCGATTTCGTAGCCGGTGCCTTCACACGGCGAGATCAGCTCAAGCGGCGCGCCCTGTTCCGTTTCGAGCGAGTAGTCATGCAGGAAACCGATGCCGATCGCCGTTTCACCGCGGGCGGCGTTGCGCGCCGGGGCAATGCCGGACTTGGTGTACTGCGAAACGTTGGCGTTCAGCTGCTTGAGGTAATCGAACGCCTGATCGTCTCCCCACAGCTGGGCGAAGGTCGCCAGCGCGGTGTAGGCGGTGCCGGAACTTTGCGGATCGGCGATTTGAATCTCGCCCTTGTATTCCGGCTTGGTCAGGTCTTTCCAGCACTTGGGCACCGGCAGGTTTTTCTCTTTCAGGCGCTGGGTATTGACGCCAAAGCCGAGAATGCCGACGTAGACCGCCGAGGAGTAGTTGCCTTTCAGCTTGGCCGGATCGCGGAATTGCGTCATCACCTGTTCGAGGTTCGGCGATTTGTACGGCTGCAGCAGCCCCATTTCACCGGCCTGGGATTGCGGATCGAGCGTGCCGCCATACCAGACGTCTGCCTGCGGGTTCTTTTTCTCGGCGTCCACTTTTGCCAGCGTGCTGCCGGAACCGTTGCGGATGAACGAGGTTTTCACGTCATATTTCTCGCCGAAGGCTTTGGTTTCCGCTTCGCACATTTCATTGGTGGCGCTGCAGTAAACCACCAGGCGGCCCTTGGCGTGCGCGGCGCCGCTCAGCGTCGCCAGCGCGATGCCGGACGCTATCAGGGTAGTGACCCACGTTTTTTTCATTGTTTTATCCTTCTCTCGGTAGAGGTGGTAACGCTCGCCATCAGCAGCGGCATCAGCAATAAACCCATAAGAACGGCGGCGATCGACAGCAAACTGAACATGCCTGACCAGCCATAGCCTTCGATGACCCGCGACAGCGGCCAGCCCGCCAGCGCCGCCCCCAGATAGGCGAACAGGCCGAGAAAGCCGGTGATGGAGCCCGCGGCGCCTTTGTGCCCGCATTCCACGGCGGCGAGGCCAATCAGCATCTGTGGGCCGAAGACAAAGAAGCCCACCGCAAAGAAACAGCCCGCCAGCAGCGCGTAGTGATGCACCGGCGCCAGCCACAGCGCGGCGACGGACACCATCAGCCCAAGCGTGAACAGCAAAATCATCGGTGCGCGCTGCCCGCCGAACAGCACATCCGAGCCCCAGCCGGCGAACAGCGCGCCGAGCAGGCCGCCTATCTCGAACAGCATCACCGTCGCGTTGGCGCTGAGCAGGTTGACGCCGTGACTTTCCGTCAGCCACAGGTTGCCCCAATCGTTCAACGCAATGCGGATCAGGTAGACCAGCACGTAAGAGACGCCCAGCAGCCAGATCATCGGGTTCTTCAGCATCGTGGTGCGCAACATCCGCCACAGCCCCATCGGCGGGCTTTGCTGTTCCTGGCGCAGCTCCAGCGGATCGTGGCGCCACTGGCCGACCGACGGCAGGCCTTCTTCCTGCGGCGTGCCTGTCAGCTGCCGCGTGAGCCAGATGCCCAGCACCATGCTGACGGCCCCCGGGATCAACATCGCCGCCTGCCAGCCCCAGCGCTGGGCGGCGAAGGCGCTGATCAGCGGCACGATCGCGCCGCCGAGGTTGATCGACATATTCCAGCAGCCCCACCAGAAGCCGCGCTCGTTGCGCGAATACCAGTGGGTCAGCAGCCGCGCGCAGGGCGGCCAGCCCCAGCCCTGAAAGAAGCCGTTCAGCGCCCAGACCGCCAGCAGCAGCGTCAGCGATTCGCCGAAGGCGAACGCCACGTTCAGCACTCCGGTGGCGAACAGGCCGATCCCCATAAACCCGCGCTGCCCATGGCCGTCGTGCCACAACCCGGCGGCGAATTTCGACAGGCCGTAGCTCAGATAAAACAGCGAGCCAAGCAGGCCGATGTCCCCTTTATCCAGCCCCAAATCCGTTTGCAGCGCCGGCAGCACGTAATTCACGCTTTTGCGCGTCAGATAAAAGGCGGCGTACCCGATGACCATATACAGCAGCAGTCGCGGGCGCAGCGCGCGGTAACGATGATCGATTTCAGATGCCGAGCGTGCTTGCATAGCCGCCTCCCTGGTGCTGACTATAAGAAGGTGAAAGGGAAAGGGGATGAGAGAAAGTCCGGAGTGACTAAGACTTTTTCCTAGTTAGTCGGCGGTTTGTTGCAAATTTGTGGGCAGGTTAACAATTACTCGGGTGCCGCGCTGCGTTTCCAGCGTCAGTTCGCCGCCGAGCGCGCTGACCCGTTCGCGCATCCCCTGAATGCCGAAGCCGGGCACCTTGTCCGCACGGATGCCGATGCCGTTGTCCCGCACCTCGAGGTGCAAAAGCTCACCCTGTTGATGCAAGACGATGGCGACTTCGCTGGCTTCGGCGTGTTTGCACACGTTGTTGAGCAGCTCTTGCAGCAGCCGGTAGAGGGTGAAGCGCACCGTCTCGCCGGCGGGCGTGTCGATGAGTCGGTAGTCGAAACGGCAACGGATGCCTCGTTCGCTGAAGGCGAATTCATTCAGCAGGTGGTGAAGCGCGTCTTTGAACGCCAGCTCGTCCAGTGCGGGCGGGCGAAGCTGGCGCAGCAGCTGGCGCGTGGAGTGATGAATGCGCCGGGCGAGATCGGCTATCTGGTTCGCGGCGGCTTGGGTTTGCGCCGGATCGCGCGCCCGCTTGACCAGCTGCGACTGAATTTGAATCGCGGTGATGTTCTGGCCGATTTCATCGTGCAACTCGCGCGCCAGGTTTTTCCGCGTGTCTTCTTCGGTGTGGATCAGTTTTTCGGTCAGCGCCCGCCGCGCCGCCAGTTCTTCTTCCAGCCGTCGGCGATAATGGTGCAGGTTTTGCGCCAGATGTTGTTGGCGGCTGATGGCGATGCCCAGACCGATGCCGAGCAGCGCCTGCGTCGCCAGAAAGATTTCCAGCTCGACCAGATTGCCGAACCCCACGCCGACCTGCCGGGCGAGGGTGATCATCATGCTGCCGAGCAGGCCGGACAGCACGCCGCCCTGCCAACCGAACTTCCACGCCATCACCACGTTCGGCAGAAACACCACGATCAGCAGCAGGCGTTCGATTTCCGGCGACAGCACCATCTGGGTGCCGATGCCGATAACGAAAAACAGGCTGCACCAGATGATTAAGGAGGCGCGCAGCGGCGGGTTGGTGGTGTCCAGCCCCAGCAGGTGGTAACGGTGCTGCTGGCGCAGAAATTCAAAGATCAGGTAGACGAACGGGGTCAGCAAGACGCCGCCGGTAAACGACGCCAGGCCGAGCAGCATCGCCGGGCTGTGCGCGAAAGGCGCAAGCAGGGCGGTATTGAGCAACGAGGCGGCGGTCACGGCGGCCAGCAGCAGCGTCAGCCGCTGCCAGTAGAGCGGAAAACGGCGCCAGAACCGCTGCGCGAGCGCGGCCGGGAGCAGGGTGATGAACGGCGCGGCCAGCAGGCTGTAGCCGCTCAGCAGGCGTTCGCCGTGCAGCCAGAACAGCAGCAGTACCGGCGGTATCATCAGGGCGGGCCAATAGCGGCGCGCCAGCAGGATCAGCAGCGCGAGATAGACGCCGTGAGGCAGAAACAGCGCCGCCTGATTGCCGTTGTGGGTCAGGTAGAAACCGAGCGTCCACAGCATCAGCCAGCCGCTGCCCCAGGCCAACAGGATAAACAGCGAGATAACCCAGGGCCGGAAGCGGGGTGACATCAATGCCCCGCCAGCAGCTGATGGTCGAGGGCGAAATGCACCAGCTCGATGGTGCTGTTGCACTGCAGCTTGCCCAGGACGTTGGCGCGATGCACGTGCACCGTTTTATGGCTGAGATCGAGCTTGAACGCGATCTCCTTTACGCTGTCGCCTTTGACCAGCAGATCGAAGATCTCGCGCTCGCGCGGGGTCAACGCTTCCAGCGCCGTGGCCGGCTGCTCGCCGCCGCGCAGCGCCCGCAGCGCGTCGGCGCACAGGTAATGGCCGCCCATATCGACGGAGCGCACCGCCTGCACCAGTTCTTCCGGCCCGCAGCGTTTGGTCAGATAGCCGCTGGCGCCGGCATCCAGCGCGCTCTGCACGAAGGTCGGGGAGTCATAAATGCTGAGGATGATCGCGCGGAACTGCGGCTTCTGCGCCCGCAGGCGTTTCAACAGGCTCAGGCCGTTTTCATCCGGCATGGCGATGTCCATCACCGCGACGCTGACGTCGTCGCGCAGCAATGCCGGCCAGGCTGCCGCCGCGCTGCTGTATTGCCCCACCACGTTGAGATCGTCTTCGAGGCTGAGCAATTGCGCAAAGCCGGAGCGCACCACCACATGGTCATCCACCAGTATCACACGGATCATTTTCGCACTCTGTTGCCGAATCATGACCCTATGATGCCTGCCGTCGCGGTGCTGGCAATCAGCCAAGCGCGGTTATGCAATCGATGTAACAGAATCGTAATAAAAGGATACCGTTGTGCGTAATGCTGGTCACTTAAGCCTGACTGGCATTTTTTTATCCAGTCTCTGTACGTGGCGTGCAGGATGAATTGCCGTAAATGCCCAGAATTTCTCTGTTACTACAATGAACGGCAATTGGAGGGGCCGCGCCTTCGGCCCCTGGCTCGGTCGAAGCGTATGAGCCTCATGGCGCATCTCATCTTTATCGACCGAAAACTGCACAAAATACGTTCAGAAAAACGCTAACTGACCAGTATTACGCCGCCGGCGCCGTCAACGATCCAAATCGATGGCGAAATGCTGCCACAGCGCGGCGCGGCGTTCCTCTTCCGAATGCAACGTCGTTTCGTGGCGCTGGTGATCTTCGGTCACGATCAGCTTCATGTCGCTGAGGGTCACCCGGCCGTGTTCCGTCGGCCGTGAACACACCAGGCGTTGGGTGAAATGCGACTGCGGCGAGGTGCTGTGGAACCGGCACATCTCGTCGAACTCGTGTAACTCGCGCGGCTGAACGGTAAAGCGATACAGCGTTTTGGCATGCGAGCGTTGGTCGCCGTTGCGGCGCTCCAGCAGGTAATACTCGCCTTCCTGCTCCAGGTGGAAGGTGCCGCTGGCCTGCGGTTGCGGCTCGGCGGCGACGATCTTCAGCGGCGTCAGGAAGGAATCGCCGAAACCGACGTCCACCAGCCAGGCCTGCTCCGCCAGATCCACCCGCAGCGCCAGATGGTCGTAGGGCGGGCCGAAATGGCCGTCGCGCGCGCGGATCTCGCCGGAGATGAAGCTCACCTTGAAACCGATCTCCCGCAGCAGCAGGGCGAACAGCGTGTTCAGCTCATAACAGAAACCGCCGCGGTTACGCTCCACCACCTTGCTGAACAGCGCTTCGGGCGCCAACTGAATGCCCTGATGATAAATAATGCTCAGGTTCTCGAACGGTACGCTCAGCATGTGGCGATGGTGCAGCTGTTGCAACGTGGGGAGATCAGGGCGGGCGGCGCCGGCAAAGCCGATATGCTGCAGGTAGCGTTGGGTATCCACAGGGTGTCTCGCATGAGAAAAAGTAGGCATAAAATAGCGGGCTTTGCGGCGTTTGTGAGCGCATTACGTGCTGCGTTGTCACTGCTGCCGCAAACTGTCACTTGCCGGCGCTAGCCTGTTCCCCTGAGTTCAACGTTGCAGGAGAACGGCTATGCAAGATTTCAAACATCGGGTGGCGCTGGTGACCGGCGCGTCCACCGGCATTGGCGAAGCGATCGCCGCCGAGCTGTTTCGGCGCGGAGCCACGGTGGTGATGACCGGCCGCCACGCAGCGCCTCTCACCGCCGCCGCCGCGCGGCTCGATCCCGACGGCCGGCGGGTGATGACGTTGCGGATGGACGTGCGCGATGCGCAGTCGGTACAGCAGGGTATTGAAGAGACCGTGCGGCGCTGCGGCGCGCTGCATCTGCTGGTCAACAACGCCGGGATCACCGGCCCGCACGAGGTGGATATCGATCGGTACGCGGTCGACGATTGGCATGAGGTGATCGCCACTTGCCTGAGCGGCACGTTTTTCGGTATGAAGTATGGCCTGCCGGCGATCGTCGCCGGCGGCGGCGGGGCGGTGGTGAACCTCTCTTCCGCCAACGGCGTGGTGGGCATTGCCGGGATCGCACCTTATACCGCCGCCAAGCATGGCGTGCTGGGCCTGACGCGCTCGGCGGCGCTGGAATTCGCCACGCGCGGCGTGCGCGTCAATGCCGTCGGGCCGGGCTATGTGGATACGCCGGCGATGGGGGAACTGCCGGCGTCGGCGCGGGCGCAGATGGCCGCTTCGCACCCGATGGGGAGGATGGCGACGCGGGAAGAGGTGGCGAAAACGGTGGCTTTCCTGCTTTCGGACGACAGCAGTTTCACCACCGGCGCGTTTTACAGCATCGACGGCGGTTATACCGCGCGCTGAGCCAGCGCCTGCAACCAACGGAGAAACGCCGCTGCGCCGGGTTTTTCCAGCGTGCGCGGCGGGTAAACCACGTAGTAGGGTTTGCTGAGCGGCAGCGCCGGTTCGGCCAGCGTGACCAGTTGGCCCTCCGCCAGTTCACGGGCGATCAGCCGCCGCTGGCCGAGCAGCACCCCGTGCCCTTGCACGGCGGCGTCGATGGCCAGCGAGGTCAGGTTATAGGTCAGCCCGCGCCGCGGCGGCGGCGACCGATCGGCGGCGGTGAACCACTCGTGCCAGCCCGGCAAAAACTGGCTCTCCTTGCCCCAGTCGACGTGGATCAGCGGCAGCTGCGTCCAGTCGCCGCGATCGCGCAGCGCCGGGCTGCATACCGGCTGCACCCGATCCTGAAACAGCCGCGCCTTTTCCAGCAGCGGGTAATCCTGATCGCCGAAGCACAGGGCGAAATCCGCCGCCGAATGGGCGAAATCGACCGCCGCATGGGTCGCGTGCAGCCGCAGATCGCCGTCGGGGCACTGCGCCAGCCAGTCGCCCAGCGCCGGGTTCAGCCATTTGGAGGCCAATGCCGGCAGGGTGAACACCGTTAGCGTCTGCTTGCCGCGCTGGCGTTCCACGTGCTGCTGCGCCACGCGCAGCGTTTCAAACGCCTCCTGCACGTAGGCCAGGTAGTCCGCGCCCTGCTCGGTCAGCGTGACGCCGCTTTTGGCGCGAATGAACAGCGTGATGCCCAGATGTTGTTCGAGCTGGCGGATCTGCTGGCTGACGGCGGCGGCGGTCAGCGCCAGCGCATCCGCCGCGCGAGCCAGGCTGCCGGTGCGAGCGGCGGTTTCGAACGCCAGAATGGCGCTCAGCTTGGGCAAGCGCGCACGGGACGGTGAGTGCATGAGAAGGGCTTATCGCTAAGAATTCGTTAGCTTATCCATAACGTATTTTTGTTATGGCGGCAATGCGGCATTCGCTACAGTGAGAGGCATCCGGCTTTCGCACACGAGGGGAACGTCATGCCGTCACTTGCCGATATTATCGATCTGTCCGCCCATCCCATCGACGACGCCGCGTTCCGCGCCCGTTGCCAGCAAACGCTGGCGCGCGCCGGTGCGCTGGTGCTGCCGGGATTTCTGCGCGCCGCCGCGCTGGCAACGGTAAGGTTGGAGGGCGCCGAACAGCACCATGCGGCGTTTTATGCCACCAGCCAACACAACGTGTATCTGCGCCCGCAGGACGACGCGCTGCCGGCCGATCACGCGCGCAACCGGCTGGTGTCGTCGTCCAAGGGCTGCATTACCGACGAGGATATTCCGCTGCAGTCGCCGCTGCGCGCGCTGTACGACGCCCCGGCGTTTCGCGAGTTTCTCTGCGCGGTGTTGGATGAGGCGCAGCTGTATCCCTACGCCGATCGGCTGTCGTCGATCAACCTGCATTACGCCCACGCCGGTCAGGAGCTGGGCTGGCATTTTGACAACTCCTCGTTTGCCATCACGCTGCTGATCCAGAAACCGCAGGCGGGCGGCCGTTTCGAATACGTTGAGAACCTGCGCGACGCCGATCGCGGCGAGATGAACTATGCCGGGGTCACGCAGGTGCTGGACGGTGAGCGGGCGGTCAAACAGTTGGCGATCGAGGAGGGGGATCTGGTGCTGTTTCGCGGGCGCAACGCCATGCACCGGGTGACGCCGACCGAAGGAGACACCACACGCATGCTGGTGGTGCTGGCCTACAATGCGCAGCCGGATGTCATGCTGTCGGAAAGCGCCAGAATGACCTTTTACGGCCGGTTATAGCGGATAAAAAAACCGCCCCGGAGGGCGGTTTGTCGATTCAGCGCGGGTTCTGCTCTTCGTGAGCCTGCTGCTCCAGCTTCACTTCCTGCGCGCGCTTGCGCAGGCCGAACCAGCCCAGCGTCAGCAGCACCGCCAGCACCGGAATGGTGGCGATGGTCCAGGTGCCGTTCGGGTAGTCGAACGCCATCATCACCACCACGATCAGCAGGAACGCCAGCGTCAGCCAGGAGGTGAACGGCGCGCCCGGCATTCTGAACGATACCGGCTGCGCACGGCCTTCGCGCACGGCTTTGCGCAGGCGCATCTGGCAAACGATGATAAACGCCCAGGAGGCGATGATGCCCAGTGAGGCGATGTTCAGCACGATCTCGAATACCCGCGACGGCACCAGGTAGTTGAGCACCACGCCGATCACGTAGATGCCGCAGGTAACCAGGATGCCGGCGTAAGGCACCTGCTGGCTGCTCATTTTAGCCATCAGCTTCGGCGCGGAGCCGCCCATCGCCAGCGAACGCAGGATGCGGCCGGTGGAATAGAGGCCGGAGTTGAGGCTGGACAGCGCGGCGGTCAACACCACGATGTTCATGATGGTGCCGATGTAAGGCACGCCCAGCTTGCTGAAGAAGGTGACAAACGGGCTTTGGCCGGCCTGATAGGCGTTCCACGGCAGCAGCAGCACCAGCAGCACCACGGAGCCGACGTAGAACAGACCGATGCGCCAGATCACGCTGTTGATCGCTTTGGGCATCATTTTAGCCGGATCTTTACACTCGCCGGCGGCGGTGCCGATAAGCTCGATGCCGGCGAAGGCGAAGATCACCCCTTGCACCAGCACCAGCGCCGGCAGCAGGCCGTGCGGGAACATGCCGCCGTTTTCGGTGATCAGGTGCATGCCGGTGGTGTGGCCGGCGACCGGGGTGCCGGTGCCGAGGAAGACGACGCCGACAATCAGGAACAGCGCGATGGCGACGACCTTGATCAGCGCGAACCAGAACTCCATTTCGGCGAACCACTTCACGCCGATCATGTTCATGGTGGCGACGATGCCGAGCGCGCCGAGGGCAAACAGCCACTGCGGCACGTCGGCGAAGGTGCCCCAGTAGTGCATGTACAGCGCCACGGCAGTGATGTCGACGATGCCGGTCATCGCCCAGTTGAGGAAATACATCCAGCCGGCGACGTAAGAGGCTTTCTCACCGAGGAATTCGCGGGCGTAAGAAACGAAGCTGCCGCTGGAAGGGCGATGCAGCACCAGTTCGCCCAGCGCGCGCAGGATGAAGAAAGAGAAGATCCCGCACACCAGGTAGACCAGCGCCAGCGCCGGCCCGGCCAACTCGAGACGGCCGCCGGTACCGAGGAACAAGCCGGTACCGATGGAGCCGCCGATGGCGATCATTTGGATTTGCCGGTTGCCCATGCTTTTGTGATAACCGGATTCATGAGAGTCTAGCCAGCGTCTTCTGGCGGCGTGTTTGTCATCCGCCGACTTTTTTTGTGAGTGCATTATCCGTCCTGTTTACCTGTCTATGTTAACCCTGCTCTTAACGAGAGCAAACGATTGCTATGACCAATCGTCATGAGAATGAGGTCGTGGCATCATTCCGCTGTTTATTGTGTATACAGCCATCATTAAAATAACGGCGAAGCATGCTACCTTTTCTCCGTAATGGTGGCAAAAAATACTGCGCATAAAACGTGAACAATTGTGTTTATTTTTTAATCCAAATATAAAAGGATATATTATTCAAAAAGATGTGATGTTTTATCAAGACGGAAATATCGAAGAATAAAAAGTGATTAAAATCACAAAATAATAATTACCGTGCAAATTACAGGGTGTTGTTCTTATATTTCGCGGTGAGAATTAAGGGGGAAGGAAATGGCGACCCGCGCAGAAAATGGGATCAGCAGCGGGTCGGTGGGTGCGTAGCGAGTCTTAGGCCGATTCACCGGCCGGCAGGGCCGATGCGGGCAGGCCGAACAGCTTGTCGAACGCCCAGTTAAACAGGAAGGTGTAGCAAGGAATGATGACGATCAACGCCATATCCAGCAGCAGCGCCTGCCACAGCGTGATGCCCATCCACCAGGCGATCAGCGGGATCAGATACACCACCAGCGTCAGCTGAAAGCCGACGGCGTGCAAAATGCGGCGTTTGAGCGTGCGGGTGCGCGACGCCTGGCGGCTTTCCCACCACTCGAATAAATAGTTGTAAATAAAGTTCCAGCTGACCGCAATGGTGGTGATCACCACCGCCAGCGGCCCGGTGCTGCTTGGCGCATGGCCTGACAGCAGCGCCAGCCCCAGCGCCGAGATCGCCATGCCGATGATTTCATAAGCGGTGACATACACCAGTTTGCGTTTGACGCCTTGCATCGTTTTCTCCCGATCTGTTTTTAGTTGCCTCTGTGGCGACGGCGGCTAAGATAACGTCAATCACATTGATAGAAAAAGTCAGGAGCTGTCAGTTTTATTGACAAGTTAAACAATGAATTTCTCCAGCGACAATATCGAACTGTTTTTGGCGGTGCTCGATCGCGGCTCGTTTTCCGCGGCCGCCCGCGCGCTGCGGCGCGTGCCGTCCGCCGTCAGCATGGCTATCGCCAACATGGAGGCGGAGCTCGGTTTTGCCTTGTTCGACCGTTCTCACCGCGAACCGACGCCGACCGCGCTGGCGCTGGCTCTGGCGCCGCACGCCCGCCTGATCGCCGGGCAGCTCAAGCAACTGCAGGTGCACGCCATCGAACTGTCTCAGGGGCTGGAGAGCCGGCTCTCAATCGGCGTGGCGTCGGATATCAACGGCGCCGGCCTGCTGGCGGCGGTGAAAACGCTGTCGCAGCGTTATCCGCTGCTGAACATCGAAGTGCTCAGCGCGCCGCAGGACGACGTGCTGCATATGCTGCATCAGGAGCGCGTCGGCGTTTGTCTGGCGTTTGGCGGGCTGAACATCAACAGCGCAGAACAGTTCCACTTCGTCGGCGCGGAGTCGCTGGTGGCGATGCTGTCGCCGCAGCACCCGGCGCTGGACGGCGCGGCGGGCGAGCTGTTTCTCGAGGATCTGGTCAACGTGCGGCAGATCATGGTGGCCAGCCGCGATCTGCCGATCGGCGATCTGCGCCCGCAGGTGGCGGAGGCGTATTGGCGCACCGACAGCCTGCCGATGGCGCTGAACATGGTGGAGGCGGGCCTGGGCTGGGGCAACTTCCCGCTGTCGCTGGCCGAGCCGCTGCTGGCGCAGGGGAGGCTGGTGCGGCTGAAATTCAAAAACACCAAGAACGAGCTGCGCTTGCCGATGCATTTGATCTGGCTGAAGAACCGCCCGCTGGACAAGGCGGCGCGCGAGCTGGTCGAGCTGATGCGCGCGGCGCCGCAGGAAAGCTG
The DNA here is from genome assembly GCF_052045405.1 of Serratia sp. 22278. NCBI lineage: Bacteria > Pseudomonadati > Pseudomonadota > Gammaproteobacteria > Enterobacterales > Yersiniaceae > Serratia > Serratia sp. 22278. Next base: position 426,608 of record NZ_JBQEOW010000002.1, read on the forward strand.
ACGCCCGCTGCGTTCGCTTACTCCGGGTGGCGTTTACGCCACCAGAAACGCACCAGCAGGATGGCGGCGATCGCCAGCGCGACAAACAGCAGGCCGGAGAGCTTTTTGTCGAAGCCGGTAACGAAGCGTTCGATCGCCTGGCCGCCAAAATAGCCGAGCATGACGAAGATCGTCGCCCAGAGAATGGCGCCGAGGATATTGAGCGGCACGAAGCGCGACGGCGGCAGGCGGCTGGCGCCGATCAGCACCGGGCCGATGATGCGGAAACCGTACATGAAACGCACCCCGATAACGAACAGCATCGGGTGGCGGGCGATCAGCCTTCTGGCGCGCGCGATGCGCTTTTCCTGCCCCTTGAGCCGCGAGATGACGCGGCCTTCGAACCGGCGGCCGGCGAAGTACAGCAACTGGTCTCCCATCATGCCGCCCAGCGCCACCACCGCGATCACCCACGGCCAGTGCAGCAAGCCTTCATGGGCGGCGATGCCGCCCAGCAGCGTGATGGTTTCCCCTTCCGCCAGGCAGCCGATAAACAACGCCCAGTAACCGTAGTCCGTAATGTAGTGGGCCAAATCGGTCATTCCTTGCTCCTTATGTGGCTGACGCATAAGGGCAAGTATACGCCCGATCGCTAGCCTTGGGCGATTTGGGCCACCAACGCTCTGCGCCGCGCCAGGCTTTCCGCCATCTGCGTCTGTACCCTGGCGTAAATGTGCGGCGGGGCCAGTTCCGGCGTGCCGCCCTCGAACGGCGGCGCCGGGGCGTATTCCAGATAAAGCTGGATCATTTGGGCGGTGTCTTCGCCGTGCAGTTCGGCGATCAGCGCCAGCGCAAAGTCGATGCCGGCGGTGACGCCGCCGCCGCTGATCACATTGCCGTCGCGTTCTACGCGAGCAGCGCTGGGTATGGCGCCGAACAGCTTCAGGCTGTCGCGCATCGACCAGTGGCAGGCGGCGCGTTTGCCCGCCAGCAGACCGGCGGCGGCCAGGATCAGCGAACCGGTGCATACCGAGGTCAGGTAGCGGGCATCGGCCCCCAGCCGCCGGATTTGCTGCATGAACGCTTTATCCTGCAGCGCCTGGGCGCAGCCGCTGCCGCCCGGCACGCACAGCACGTCGCAGCGCGGGATCTCCGGCAGCGGGCGCAACTGGGTGAAGTGCAAGCCTTCCGACTCGACATCCGCGCCGTCTACCGAGGCGACGATGATTTCCGCGCCCGGCATGCGGCGCAGGAACTGCAAGGGGCCAGTGAAGTCGAGTTGGGTGACGCCTTGATAGATGGGAAATACAATCACGAGTGGTTCAGACATGACATTCGCCTCATTTTTATCGTTGGACCTGGGCCATAATAGCCGCCCTGTATTTGGCTGATATGACAGATAACCCTCAAAAAGCGCCATCATGAAAACGATCGGTTTTGTGGTTTTTCCCGGTTTCAACCTGCTGGACTTTGCCGGCCCGCTGGCGGCGTTCGATAACGTCAGTCAGTTTACCGATCCGCCGGCCTATCGCTGCGTGGCGATCTCGCCGCAGGGCGGCATGGTCGCCAGCTCGGCCGGGGTGGAAATCGCCACGCAACCGTGCGGCGACGAGCGTTTCGATACGTTGGTGGTGGCCGGCGGCAGCGGCAACGTGATGGCGGCGCAGTCACCGGCGCTGGCGGCGTTCCTGGCCAACCAAAGCCGACGAGCGCGGCGTATCGCCAGCGTGTGCACCGGGGCGTTTATTCTGGCGGCCTGCGGACTGCTGGACGGCAAACGCGCCACCACCCACTGGTATCATGCGGCGCGGCTGCAGCAGAGTTATCCGCGCATTCGCGTCGACAGCAACCGCATTTTCATTCGCGATGGCGATATCTGGACGTCGGCCGGCATCAGCGCCGGCATCGATCTGGCGTTGGCGTTGATCGAGGACGATCTGGGCGCCACCCTGGCGGCGGCCGTGGCGCGGCAGCTGGTGGTCTATCACCGTCGTCCCGGCGGGCAGTCGCAGTATTCGCTGTTGCTGGCGTTGAACCCGTCGTCGGATCGCATGCGCGCCGCGCTGTCGTACGCGCGCGAACATTTGCACCTGCCGCTGTCGGTGGCGGATCTGGCCGACGCCGCCTGCCTGAGCGAGCGTCAGTTCGGCCGGCTGTTCCGCGCCGAAACCGGGCAGACGCCGGCCAAGGTGATCGAACAGCTGCGGGTGGAGGCGGCCAGGGTACGCATTGAAGAGAGCGCCGAGCCGCTGGAGGCGATCGCCCGTTCGGTGGGATTCAGCGATCCGGAGCGCATGAGGCGGGCGTTTATCCGCGTCTTTGGCCTGTCGCCGCAGGCGATCCGCCGGCTCGGCCGCGCGGGATAATTTTTTGCCACGCCTGGCGGCGGGGCACACCAGAGGAGCAACGGATGTATCAGGATTTTGAGAGCGAATTGAGCTGGGCGATGCGCCATATGCCGCGCACCCGAGCCGCGGTGGCGGCGTTGCCGGACCTGCACGGGGTGCGGCTGGCGTGCAACATGCACCTGGATCTGAAAATGGCGCCGCTGGTGGCCGGCCTGCTGGACAAGGGCGCGGCGATCTTCCTGACCACCTGCAATCCCACTACGGTGCAGGACGATGTGGTGAGCTGGCTGGAGCGGCGAGGCGCGCAGGCCTATGCCTGGCGTGACATGAGCGCCGGCGAATGGTCGGAATCCTTCGACCGCGCGCTGGCCTGGCGGCCGACTCATTTGTGCGAAATGGGAGCGGATTTGACCACCCGTTTGCACCAATCGCCGAACGGCCCGCAGATCGTCGCCGGGCTGGAGGCCACCGGCTCGGGCATCAACCGGTTGAACGGCGTGGCGCCGCGCTACCCGATCTTCAACTGGGACGATCTGCCGGTGAAAGAGGGGCTGCACAATCGGCATATGGTTGGGCTGACCGCCTGGCACACTTTCTTCCAGACCACCCACTTGACGCTGCATGAAAAGCGCGTGCTGGTGATCGGTTACGGCCTGGTCGGGCAGGGGACGGCGGCCGCGGCCAGAGCCTACGGCGGCCAGGTGATGGTGGCGGAAATCGATCCGGCGCGCGCGCTGCAGGCGCGTTATGACGGCTGGCAGGTGGTGGATCTGGCGAGCGGGGTCGCGCAGGCGGACGTGATCGCCACCGCGACCGGCGCGAAAAACGTGCTTTCGGCGCAGCATCTGCAACAGGCGCATGACGGCGTGTTTATCCTCAACGTCGGCCACGTGGCGGAAGAGATCGACGTCGGCTTCCTCAAGGGCTTGCCGCACCACGAGCCGATGCCTTATGTGAATGCTTACCAACTGAATGAAAAGACGGTCTATTTGCTGGCCAACGGGTCAATGTTCAACCTGACCGCCGGCTACGGCGACAGCCTCAACGCCTTCGACGTCACGCTGGCGGTGATGGCGGCCGGCATCGGCCATATCGTCGGCGCGGGAGCGCGGCAAACGCCGGGGCTGTACCTGCTGCCGCAGTCGGCCTGGCAGCCGGCGCTGTAACTTTTTCTACGCGGGCGTTCATCCCAGAGCGCCCGCGGGCTGCGTCGTTTTTCGGCCGACAGAATTTGTCACAAATCCGCCATACAATCCCAGTGCCAAGCGCTGAACCCTCACATATAATTCGCTGAGTTCAAGCCCCCATTTCAGAGTAATGCCTGTGAAAATACGTGTTTTGGTTCTGACCCTGCTCGCTTTGCAGGCGGGCGCAGGCTTTGCGCCGCGCGCGCTGGCCAGCGACAACGCCGCCGCCGTGCACGCCACCCAGCCTGAGCTGGCCTCCGGCAGCGCGATGGTCGTCGATATGCAAACCCATAAGGTGATGTATGCGCGCAACCCGGATGAAGTGGTGCCGATCGCCTCGATCACCAAGCTGATGACCGCCATGGTCACGTTGGACGCGCACCTGCCGCTCGATGAGATGCTGGCGGTGGACATCCGCCAGACGCCGGAGATGAAAGGGGTGTATTCGCGGGTGCGGCTGAACAGCGAAATCAGCCGCAAGGATATGCTGCTGCTGGCGCTGATGTCGTCGGAAAACCGCGCGGCCGCCAGCCTGGCGCACCACTATCCGGGGGGCTACAACGCCTTCATCAAAGCGATGAACGCCAAGGCCAGGGCGCTTGGCATGACCAACACCCATTACGTGGAACCGACCGGGCTCTCTATTCATAACGTATCGACGGCGCGCGATCTGACCAAGCTGCTGATCGCCACCAAGCAATACCCGTTGATCGGCCAGCTCAGCACCACCACCGAGCGCATGGCCAGCTTCAAGGATCCGAACTACACGCTGCCGTTCCGCAACACCAACCATCTGGTGTACAACCCGAAGTGGAACATTCAGCTGACCAAGACCGGCTTCACCAACCAGGCTGGCCACTGCCTGGCGATGCGCACCGTGATCGGTAACCGCTCGGTGTCGCTGGTGGTGCTGGACGCCTTCGGCAAATACACCCACTTCGCCGACGCCAACCGGCTGCGCAGCTGGATTGAAACCGGCAAGGTGACGCCGATCCCGGCCGCCGCCCGTGACTATCGCCGCCAAAAAGACGCCCGTCTGGCGAAAAACGACAGCGAATAACCCGCCTGGCGGCCTGCCCGTTTGCTGCAGGCCGCTATCGGCCTTCGGGCCGTCTGATGACAAATCCCCGCTCGCGATCGCCGTCGAAACCCGCTTTGAGATAAAGCTGGTGCGCGCCGGTGCGTTGCTGTCCCGACAGCAGCATCACCTTGTAACAGCCTTTACGCCAGGCCAGTTGCAGCGCGTATTCGATCATGGCGAGCGCTACGCCGTGGCCGCGGTAGGGCTCCGCCGTCACCACGTGTTCGATGACGCCGAACGGTTGTGCCTGATGCGCCAGCCCCGGGATCAGCGCCAGCATGCAGGTGGCGATCGGCTGTTCCTCGTCCGCCGCCACCACCAGGCGGATCGCCGGATCGTCCAGCAGGCGTTGCAGGGTGCGGCGCGCGTCGTCGGCGCGCAGCGGCGCGTCCTGCGGGCGCAGCTCGCGATACAAGGCTAACAGGCCGTTGAGATCGTCCGGCTGCGCCAGGCGATGAATGATGCTCATGGTTGCTCCTTTCCGCCGCTTCAACGGTAATCCGCTATCCTCCATTAATACCACAACGTTTGCCGGAGGGGATGTTATGAGTCAGGTTTCGACCTTTGTCATGTTCCAGGGAGAGGCGCAGCGGGCGATCGATCTCTACAGCCAGGTGTTCGAGCGTTTTCGGCTCATGCAGGTGCAGCATTACGACCCGACGCCGGACGGCCGGCGGTTGATCAAGCATGCTGCCATCGATTTTGATCGACAGAACCTGGTGTTTACCGATAGCCCGATCAGCCATGACTTCAGCTTTACCCCGGCGGTGTCGCTGTTCATCAATCTGCCTAACGAAGAAGCGTTGGAGCGGGCGTTCCACCGGCTGGCGGAGGGCGGCAAGGTGCTGATGCCGCTCGATGACTACGGCTTCAGCGCCCGTTTCGGTTGGCTCAACGATCGTTTCGGCCTCTCCTGGCAGCTCAATGTGCCGGCGGGGGATCTGCCCTGATACTAAGGGCTCAGCGTGTAAAAGACATGGTAGTTCCTGCTGTTATTTCATATGCTTATCATCGTGAGGGCGGGGAATTTTGCCGTAGGAAGTACCGACAACATCATGGAAAGGTGCGCTTTGATTGATTTTGACCGCTATGTTGAGCAAGCGAAGTCTTACGGCGAGTGGCCGGGCAGGCATGTGGACATGTCGTCCGCTTGCGTCGAGGGGTTGAGCTATCGCCTGTATCGGCACGCTGCCGAGAGCGAAGACGTGATGGTGGTGTATCACGGCGGCGGGGTTAACAGCGCCGCCGGGTATGACGTTCTTGCGCGCCAGTTGGCGGCCGAGCCAACGCTCGCGGTGTGCCTGGTGGATATCCGCGGACATGGCGATTCCACGGGAGAGCGGGGGACGGTTGAGCGGCCTGAGCGTATTTGGCGCGATGTCGATGTCATCCTGGCGGAAATGCGCCGCCGGTTTCCGTTGGCGCGCAGGCACCTGCTGGGCCATTCGAGCGGCGCCGGGATGTTGCTCAACTACCTGACCCGTTACCCTGGTGAACAGCAGGCGGACAGCCTGATCCTGCTGGCACCCGAGCTGGGGCCATTTTCCGGCATAGCCCGCGATCTGGCGGAGACGGCTCGTTTTGCCCAGGTGCGTCAATGGCCTTTTGTGGCCAATGCGCTTAGCGGTGGGCGATGGTTTGGGCAATCTCGGGCGGTCAGCCTGAATTTTCCCCCGGCGGTGCTGGCCGCCGCCCCCGATTTTGTCTGCCAATACAGCGTCAATATGGCTAATGCATTGACGCCGCGCACCCCGGCCAAGCAACTGGCGGCGCTGCGATTGCCGACCTTGCTGCTGGCGGCAGCGCAGGACGAGTTGTTCAGCGCGCAATCCTTGCAGCGCTTCGTCGAACAGCATGGCAACGCCCAAACCGCCTTTGGCTTGCTTGAGGGCAGTACGCATTTATCGTGCGTCTTTGCGGCCCATCGTTTTGTCCTTCAACATATCTCGCGTGCGGCCGCTACCGAATCCGATGAGGGGCTGGCGGGCGAGGGGGCTTAACGCCCGCCCGGCATTTTCCGAGATCCTCCCATATCCTTTTATGACGCTTTACCGCTATGCTAAACATAGAATGGCCCGTGAATATGAAAAGGATGAATCATTTTGGCAGGAAGTAGTTTACTTACCCTCATCGACGACATCGCCTCGTTGCTGGACGACGTCTCTTTAATGAGCAAGATGGCGGCGAAAAAAACCGCCGGGGTGCTGGGGGACGATTTGGCGCTTAACGCGCAGCAGGTCACCGGCGTTAAAGCCGATCGCGAACTGCCGGTGGTGTGGAGCGTCGCCAAAGGCTCGCTGATCAACAAGGCGATCCTGGTGCCGCTGGCGCTGCTGATCAGCGCCTTCGCGCCCTGGGCGATTACGCCGCTGCTGATGGTGGGCGGCGCCTACCTGTGTTACGAAGGGTTCGAAAAGGTGTTTCACAGCCTGAGCCACGGCAAGGCGGCGCAGGAGGAAAAATCGGACGGGCCCGGCGCCAATGAGGACGCCGCGGCCTATGAGAAGCGCAAGGTGAAAGGGGCGATACGCACCGATTTCGTGCTCTCCGCCGAGATTATCGCCATCACGCTGGGCACGGTCGCCGGCGCCACCTTCAGCCAGCAGGTGATCGTCTTGTGCGGCATCGCCGTCGTGATGACGCTCGGCGTGTACGGCATTGTCGCCGGCATCGTCAGGCTGGACGATCTGGGGCTGTATCTGAGCCGCAAAGGCAGCGCGTTGGCGCGCGCCATCGGCAGCGGCATCGTGCGCGCCGCGCCTTATCTGATGAAAACGCTGTCGATCGTCGGCACTGTCGCCATGTTTATGGTCGGCGGCGGTATTCTGACCCACGGTTTGCCGCCGGTGCATCACCTGTTCGAAGACTGGGCCTCGTACACCACCGTGGTGCCGACGTTTGGCCATCTTTTGCAGGGTGTGGTTCCGGCCCTGCTGAACGTGGCGTTCGGGCTGGTGGCCGGCGGCGTGGTGCTGGCGGCGGTGTCGGCGCTGGGCGCGGTACGCGCGCGTTTCAAGGCATGATGAAAAGTCTCGCCCCGGAAGGGGCGGGACGTATGAGATGAATTAAAAGATCAGTTTGAGAACGCCGGTAATCGTCAACAAACCCACGATAAAGATGATGGCGACTATCCACAGAATAATTTTCATTTGATTCTCCCTTACCGGTTACAGGTGGCGCGCGGTTGGCGCTAACTCAATGAAATCACTCTTCACTATAGACGCTAACTCCCTATCGTGCGTCGCCATGCCTTCAAGGATGCCGATTGTCGCCCGCGCCCAGCGCGCGCTGCATAATCTGCGTGTCGCGCCATTCCCCCAGCTTGAACCCTACCGCTTTTAACGTCCCTGCGCTGGTGAAGCCGAGTGACTGGTGCAGTGCCAGCGAGCCGCGGTTGGCGGCGGAATCGCCGACGATCGCCAGCATCTGGCGCCAGGGACCTTGCTCGCAGCGGGCGATCAGCGCGCTCAGCAGCGCCTTTCCGACGCCTTTGCCCTGTTGCCCTTCGGCGATATATACCGAGTCTTCCACGGTAAAGCGATAGGCCGGCCGGGGGCGATACGGCGTGGCATAGCAGTAGCCGACAATACGGCCTTCGCTTTTCGCCACCAGCCAGGGCAGCCCGGCTTCCCGCACTTTGCTCAGGCGCAACTGCATTTCCGTCAGCGTCGGCGGCTGTTCTTCAAACGAGGCCGCGCCGTACAGCACGTGGTGGGTGTAAATGCGCAGCACGGCGGACATATCGTCCGGTGTGGCGTCAAGGAGGCTAAGTACGGGAGCGGAGAGCGTCATGATAATGCCTGTTTACCTTGGAAATCAGCGGATAAACGCCATTATGCGCGCCGCTCGCCGCCGGGGTAAATCGGGTTTTCTTATGGTGAGATAAGAAAACCCGATGATGAGCGGGAAGGGGCTCTTTGCCTGTGATTACCAGCCTTTCACCGCGCCGCCGTTGAAGATTTTCTCGGCGGCCTTGGCCACTTCGTCCGACTCATAGGCCTTGATGAAGTTCTGCACGTTTGGCGCGTCCTTGTTGTCTTCGCGGGTGACGATGATGTTGGTGTACGGCGAGTCTTTATCCTCGATGAAGATGCCGTCTTTGGTCGGCGACAGGCCGGTCTGGTTGATGTAGGTGGTGCTGATGACGGCGACGGTGACTTTCGGATCGTCCAGCACGTGCGGCAACTGCGCGCCTTCTAGCTCCATGATCTGATAACGATGCGGGTTGGCGCTGATGTCCAGGGCGGTAGGCAGCAACCCTTTGCCAGGCTTCAGGCTAATCAGCCCGGTTTTTTCCAGCAGCAGCAGGGCGCGCCCCAGGTTGGTCGGATCGAGCGGGATGGCGATCACCGCGCCGTCCGGCAGCTCTTTCAGCGATTTTATCTTTTTGGAGTAGCCGGCCATCGGGAAGACGAAGGTATTGCCGACCGCCACCAGCTTATAGCCGTGATCTTTGTTTTGCTGTTCGAGGAACGGGCGGTGCTGGAACACATTGGCGTCCAGTTCGCCCTTGTCGGTGGCGTCGTTCGGCAGCAGCGAGCCGCTGAAACCGACCAGCTCGACCTCCAGCCCATATTTCTCTTTCGCCACCTGTCTGGCGATTTCCGCCACGTCCTGTTCCGCGCCGTTGATGACGCCGACTTTGATATGGTTTTGGTCGGTTTTTTGATCGCAGCCCTGCAGCGCCAATACGGCGGCGAAGGCCGCCGCCAGAGGGGTGATACGCCAGCGTAAGGTCATCGAAGTCTCCCTGAAAAGAACAATAAAATCAGTTGTTTTTTGTTCTTACAGCTAAGCCTGAACCGCCGATGAAGTCAAACGCTCGCTCAGCATAAACGGCTATAGCTTATAGCCGTTATGCGATGGGGGATTATCGGCTGAGTGAACGCAGCACCACGATGCCCGGCGTGGCCATCACGTAATCCATAAAGGGCGAATCGACCACCCGCATGTTGGCCTTGCGCGATGAGGCGTTGCGCAGCACCGGGCCGTTGTCGGTCATCACGAAGATGCCGGTATGGGTCACGTCCAGCCCGGCGAGGTTGGTGTAAATGCCGATGTAATCGCCGGTGCGCAGTTGGGCCAGCACCTTGTCGTCGACGCTGTCGCTGGGGATATAGGTCACGCTGCGTTGTACGTTGGGCAAACCGGGCAGGTAGCTGCCGCCGTCCGCCTTTTGATTGAGGGTTTTCACGAGGGTGACGGCGTGCGGGCTGAGCTGCGCGGTGATGTCTTCGGCCACCTTGTGCGGCCGCTGCGCCCAGTCGGTGAAGAAGTGTTTGCGCTGCGGGAAGGCGATTTTGCCGTCGACGTAGCGAATGTCCACCAGACGCTGAACGAACTCGGCCTCGCTGCGGGCGGTGCTGAGCGCTTCCACATAATCGATGTAGGTGAAGCAATCCAGCCCGCGGAAGTCGATCACCAACTGCTCGGGCGTGCTCTGCGCACCGATCAGGCGGTTGGCGAGATAGGGCGTGCCGAGGAATTCGCGCGAAATCAAATCGACGCTGCGGCCATGCGGCTGCGCGGCGGGCCAACCGGCGCGCAGTGCGAGGATCTCACGCAGCTTGCTGCGGGTGCTGGCGTCCATCTCCGGCTGCACGCCCGGCGGCGAAACGGTGACGCCGGTCGGCGGCGTTGCGGGGGCGACGGCGGCGGGGCGCTCGGCGCATCCGCTCATGGCGATAGCTAACATCAGTAAAACAGCCTTGTTCTGGTTCATACGGCCCTCCCTGGGTGTCGCTGGCTTATCAGAGTAAGTGATAACAGTTCTCATCCGATGGTAGGGGTTAAAAAGTAAACATAGCCTCAATGACGTTCGATAAATCAGTAACCGATTTCGCTATTGAACGGCAAATACCAGAACAGCGCGATTTCGTGATCGGCGATCTCCGGCTCGGCGCGGTACAGCAAACGATCGATGCCGCCGAGAATAAACCCGTAATGCTGGTAGCAGCGGCAGGCCGCCAGATTGTTGTTCTGCGTTTCGAGCATCATACCTGAGGTTTCCTGTTGCCGCGCCCACTGTTTGGCGCAGTCCAGCAGCGCCCCGGCGATACCCTGACGACGCGCGTGAGCGCTGACGGCGATCTCGTCGATCAGGGTGTAACCGTTCCAGTTTTTGCTCAGCGTAATATGGCCAACGGCGTCATTCTGGCGATACGCCAGGAAGGTCACGCTGTCTTCGTTGGCGAACGGCGCCAGCGGATACCGCTTGCGAAACGGCGCCACCGGGCGGGTTGGCCAGCTGTCGACCGGGCTGTCAAACTGCGGCAGAGCGTAACAGGCGATGGTGAAGCTGAAATCGCCGCGCGTCAGATAATCATCGGGCAGCGCCTCAATGGCCGCGATGCGGATGGCCGGGATCATTACGGCAGCTCCCGCAGCAGGCGCGCCGGATTGCCGGCATAAATCCCCTTGCGGGTGATGTCGCGGGTCACGACCGCCCCGGCGCCGATTACCGTGTCGCTGCAGATCTCCACCGCCAGGATCGTGGCGCCGGAGCCGATGGACACCCGATCGCCGATGCAGGTGCGCCCCCAGCTGGCCGGATCGGCATTGGGCGCGCCGTCTTTGAACAGATCGTTGGCGAAGGTGACGCCGTGGCCGACAAAGCACGCTTCGCCGAGGGTGACGTATTCGCAGATAAAGCTGTGCGATTGAATTTTACTGCGCGCGCCGATGCTGACGTGGCGCTGGATCTCGACGAACGGGCCGACGAAGACATCGTCACCGAGCCGGCAACCGTACAGATTGCAGGGTTCGATCACGGTAACGTTGCGCCCGGCGTCGACGTCGACGATCCCCGCCTGGCGGGTGGTGATAACGGATGACATGACCTTCCTCACAGCCTGGTTTTCATGGTGGGAGTATAAGACAAAGCGCCGCGGCGTTGCGCTTTCCGCACGTTTTTTCGCCGAAAGACTATAATGAGTACAGGGGAGAGAGCCCCGTGGCCGCAATCCTCGCGCGGGTAGCAGTCCGTCAGAGGTGTGAAATTCGTTCGCCGATCGCGGCCTACGGCGAGATTGGAGGTGTCTCATGGTCAGTCATGTTTGGGGACTTCTGGCGCATCCCAGCGCCGAGTTCGAACAGATCAAAAGCGAGAATGAAAGCGTCTCGCACCTATACACCCATCACGTGTTGCTCTTGGCAGCCATCCCGGTGGTCTGCGCCTTTATCGGCACCACCCAGTTGGGCTGGCTCTCCGGCGAGGGACATGCCATCAGGCTCGACATGTTTACCGCGCTTTATACCGCCGTGGCGTTCTACCTGCTGATGCTGGCGGGCGTAGCGGCCATGGGGAAAGTCATTCACTGGATGGCGCGGCGTTATGAATCGCGCCCCAGCCTGCACCGCTGCATGGTGTTCGCCGGCTATGTGGCGACCCCGATGTTCCTCAGCGGGATTGTGGCGCTCTATCCGGTCGTCTGGCTGTGTCTGTTTGTCGGCATTATCGGCCTGTGCTATTCGGGCTATCTGCTGAATCTGGGGATCCCGCACTTCCTGAATATCGACAGTAAGGAAGGGTTCATCTTCTCCAGCTCGACCTTCGCTATCGGTATCCTGTTGCTCGAGCTGCTGCTTGGGGTGACGGTGCTGCTGTGGGGGTACGGTTCCTGGTTGTTCTGAGTTAACGGCTGTTGTTGCCCCCGCGCCGGTGGAACGGCGCGGGGGCTTTTGCTTTATACGCGGCGGAAAACCAGCATCACGCCGAGCACGATGCCCGCCATGCCCAGCAGGCTCAGCGCCGCCAGCGCGTGGCCGAGCAGCAGGTAATCCAGCAGGGCGGTCACCGCCGGGATCAGGTAGAACAGGCTGGTGACCTGCACCAGATTGCCGCGCTGGATCAGCCGATACAACAAGAAGGTCGCCAGCACTGAGATCACCACCGCCATCCACAGCAGCGGCAGCACGAACTCAGGCCGCCAGTCGACCCGCAGCGGCTCAAACGGCAGCGCCAGCGTACACATCAACAACCCGATGGCATACTGCAGCGGCAAGACCGCCAGCGGCGGCTGCGTCATGCCCTTTTGCAGCAGGGTGCCGGCAGTCATGCTCCCCAATGCGATAAAGGCGAACAGCATGCCGCTCGGCGAGAAATGAGCCACCATCAGGCTTTGGTACACCACCAGCGTCAGCCCGGCCATCGCCAGCGCCAGCCCGAATGCGCGCAGCCCGGTGCAGCGCCGCTCGGTGATGAACTGGGTGAGGATCGGCTGTACGCCGAGCAACGTGGCCAGCACGCCGGGCGTAATGCCCTGTTCCAACGCCAGCAGATAGCAGATCTGATAGCTGCCGATCATCAGCACGCCGATCAACGCGACGCGCCGACGGGTGCCGGCTGCGGGCAGGCACTGGCGCCGCCACAGGCCGATGGCCAACAGCACCGCCAGCGCGATGGCGCAGCGGAAGAACAGAAAAGCGAAGGCGGAGGCGTGCTCCAACCCCCAACGGGAGAAGATCGCGCCGCTGCTCCAGAGCAGGACGAACAGCGTAGCCAGGCCGGCATTGGCCCAGAGAGAAGGGAATCGCATATCAATTTCACCTGTCGTGAAAATTACAGGCTCCGGCGCGCGCGGCGGTCCACGCCTGAACGCAATAAATCAACATAAGCCGGAGGTAAAAAGTCGGTGTGGCTTAGCGCACGACCACAATGCGTGGCGGGTAAGCGGCAACCGCGGAAACGACAGAGAAAACGGCGGGTGGAGCGGAGGAAGCACACAGCAAAACGACGGCCGGAACGGTCGCGTTTGTCGGATCTGTGCTGTGCGCCAACGGAGTCATATGGGTTCCTGCAAACCGGGAATGAGACGAATCGCTTCAAACATAGCCAAGTTCAGCGGGGCGTGCAATCGGAAATCACAATGGATTAAATGATAATGAAAATCATTATCATTAATTAAAAGGTGTGCTATGTTGCTTTTGCCACGTAGTGTTGACGCAGCGCGTGCGGCAGAAGACGTTGCGATTCGCTTTTGCAGAAGGCGAGCAATCGTGGTAAAAATATTGGTATGTTATAATATAACAATTAATGCATGATGAATTCAGTTCACGACATCCTCCATGTTGATGGAATTAGCCTGACCGGCCACGGCGGGGCATTGATACTCGACACCATCCATTTCGCGCTCCGCGCCGGTGAGAAGCTGGCGGTGATCGGCCCCAACGGCAGCGGCAAGTCCAGCCTGTTGCGCACCCTGATCGGCGAAACGCGGCCGGACAGCGGCGGCATTTACTGGCGGGGGCGTGCCTTGTCCGCGTGGCCGGCGGCGGAGCGCGCCAGAAGCATCGCCTTTCTGGCGCAAAACGATCTGCCGGATTTGCGGCTGTCGGTCGAGGATTACGTGGCGTTGGGCCGTTTACCGCATGGCGAACGCTCTGCGACGGGAAAGTGCATCGTTGACGAGGCCATCGGGGAAACCGGGCTGGCGCAGCTCAGACACCATCCGTTGGGGCGGCTCTCGGGCGGCCAGCGTCAGCGCGCCGCGCTGGCTCGGGCGTTGGCGCAGTCTCCCGACCTGTTGTTGCTGGATGAACCGACTAATCACCTCGATCCGCCCGGGCGCTCGGCGCTGCTGTCGCTAGTGAAGAATAAAGATATCGCCGTGATTGCGGTGCTGCACGATCTGCCCGTGGCGGAGGCGTTTGCCGATCGGATCCTGGTGCTCAACGAAAGCCGCCAGGTGGCCTGTGGCACGCCCGAGGCGGTGTTGCAGACCCCGGTGATTTTGCCGGTGTTCGGCATGAACAGCTTCAAGGTGGCGCACCCCGTCAGCGGGAAAACGCTGCGTATTTTTGACGTTCCCCATTGCGCTTGATAAACCAGAGAGAAACATGAACACACGCGTATTCCCCCTGCTCCTGCTGCTGGCCGGCGGGGCGGCGGCGGCCGAAAAATTTCCCGTCACCGTAGAAAGCTGCGGTACGCCGGTCACCTTCAACCAGGCGCCGCAACGCGCCGTCATCAACGACATCAACATGGCCGAGATGGCCTTTGCGCTCCATCTGCAGGATCGCATTGTCGGGCTGACCGGCATTACCGGCTGGTACAAACTGACGCCCGATTTCAAGGCCTCGATGGGCGCCATTCCCGAACTGGCGCCGAAATATCCCGCTCTGGAAACGCTGCTGGCGGCACAGCCGGACTTCTTCTTCGCCGGCTGGAATTACGGCATGAAGATCGGCGGCGACGTCACGCCGGAGAAGCTCGCCCCGTTCGGCATCAAAACGCTGGTACTGAGCGAGAGCTGCATACAGGCCGGCGGGCGGCCGCAGAAGGCCGATATGAACCTGCTGTATGACGATGAGCTGAAGCTCGGCAAGATTTTCGGCAAGCCGCAAGAGGCCGCCGCGCTGGTTGAGGGCTGGCGGCGCCGGTTGGCTGCGCTTCCCGCCAGGCCGGCGGGCCAGCCGCCGCTTAAAGTGTTCGTCTATGACTCGGGGGAGGAGAAGCCTTTCACCAGCGGCAAATACGCCATGCCGACGGCGATCATCGAAGCGGCGGGCGGCCGCAACGTGATGGACGGTTTGCCGGCGAGCTGGACGACGGCGTCCTGGGAGGCGGTGGCGGCGGCCGAGCCCGACTTCATTATTCTGCTGGATTACCAGACCGGGTCAGGCGCCGATGCGCTGCGGCGCTTCCTCGAGTCTCACCCGTTGATGAAGTTGACGCCCGCGGTACGGCACCATCGTTATCTGAAACTGCAGTATGCGGAGTTGACGCCGGGGCCGGCCAACATCGGCGCGGTGGAAAAGCTGGCGCGGGCGCTGTACGCGCCGGAGGCTGAATGAACTCGCCGATCCGGCGGTTTATGCTGCTCGCGCCGCTGGCGCTGTCAGTGTTGTGCGGGCTAATGATCTGGAGCCTGCAGCTGGGCAGTGTCGCGCTGTCATGGCGGCAGGCGTTGGCGGCGTTAGGGCTCGGTTCGGCGCCCCTCTCCGGCATGCTGGATACCATCGTCGTGCAACTGCGAATGCCCAGAGCCCTGTTGGCGGCGTTGACCGGCGCCGGGCTGGCGATGACCGGCGCGTTACTGCAGACTACCACCCGCAATGAGCTGGCCGATCCTTTTCTGTTTGGGCTCTCCTCCGGCGCCTCCGCCGGCGCGGTGCTGGTCATCACGCGCTTCGGCGATGCGCTGGGCGCGCTGACGTTGCCGCTGTCCGCTTTCGCCGGCGGCATTTTGTCCGCGATGGCGGTGATGATCCTGTTTCGCGTCAGCCGGGTCAGGCGCGCCGAGCAGCTGATCGTCTGCGGCCTGGCGGTCTCGTTTTTGTTCAGCGCGCTCACCAGCTACCTGGTGTTTTCCGGCGATCAGCGGGCGGCCGGCTCGGTGTTGTTCTGGTCGCTGGGCGGGCTGGGGCTGGCGCGTTGGGATAATCTGTTCATTCCGTTGGCGAGTTTCGTGCTGCTGGCCGGGTTTACGGCGCTGCGTTGGCGGGCGCTGGACGCGCTGCTGGCGGGCGAGCACACCGCCCATTCGATGGGGGTCAACGTCGCGCGCCTGCGCACCGAGACCTTTCTGTGCTGCGCACTGTCCACGGCGTTTCTCGTTTCGCTGACGGGCGTGATCGGTTTTGTCGGGCTGATGGTGCCTTATCTGGCCCGGCGCCTGGTGGGCGTGCGCCACCGCTTGGCCGTGCCGATGTGCGGCCTGCTGGGGGCGATGCTGCTGACCGGCGGCGACATGCTCAGCCGCAGTCTGATCCCCAATCAGGAGCTGCCCATCGGCATCATTACGGCCGGGCTGGGGGGCGCGTTCATCGTCTCCTTGCTGCTGCGCGCGGAACGCTGAATGGGCCATTGAAGGCCAAAGGGGAAGGTGAGGCGGCCCGCGTCGGCGGGCCGATCGTGCGGTCTTAGCGGAGGTCTTCGGCCCAGCCCTTGCGTTTGCTGGTTTTGCCGATGCCGGGGTTGAAGCTGTTGGTCGGATCGGCGGTGCGGTAGAACGCTTGCAGATCCGGTTTGGCGTGGTACAGGTGGCCGACGTTATGCTCCGCCGGGTACTCGGCGCCGCGCCGGTTGAGGATCTCGAGCATCTTTTCTTTCAGCGCATGGCTGTCCACGCCTTTTTTCACCACGTAGTCCTGGTGGAAGACGTGGCACATAAAGTGGCCGTAATACAGCTTATGCACCAACTGACTGTCGATTTCCGGCGGCAGCGTTTCGAACCAGTCGGTGTCGTTGCGGCGCAGGGCGATGTCCAGCGCCAGAATATCTTCCACCTTGTCGGCGTGCACCGCGTGGTAGCGCACGGCGGCGCCGGCGGCGGCGAAGCGGTGCAGGAAAGCCTTTTTGCCCTCGTCAGGCGTGCAGGCGAAGAAGGCGCCTTCGGCCTGGGCGAAATAGTCGGTCAGGTAGCGCTGGGCCTCTTCCACGCCGGGGCCGGCCATCTTCAGCAGCAGATGGTGTTCGAAACGTTCGCGGTATTCCTTCATGCGTTTCGGCAGGTGGCTCGGCGCCAGATGGCTCAGGCCCTGCATCAGCCGATCGGTCAGGTTGTGCGGCAGCAGCGGCAGCTTGTTGAGGCTGGCGTCCATGCGGCCCTTCAGAGTGAAGAAGCGCGGCATCTGATCGGTGCCGAGCTTGTCGATCATCATGAAGGTGTCTTTGCCGTACACCTCGGCGATGTCGAAGATATCGCGGTGCATGTATTCACCGGCCACCGGCAGGTTTTCGAATTTGCTCAGCATGTGGCGGCGCAGTTCGGTCAGCACCGCGGTGTCGTTGGTGCCGATATAGAACACCTGCTCTTTGCCCTCTTTCTCGAAGGTGTCGAGCCGCACCGCGAACACCGCCAGTTTGCCGGCGCAGCCGGAGGCTTCGTACAGGCGGCGTTTGTCGGCGTTGAAGCGGGAAGGGGTGTCGGCATCGACGTCGCGCACCCGGCTGGCGTATTCGTTATCCGAGGCGCGCAGCTCACCGTATTCGACGTCCTCCGGGCGATAGTCGCCTTTTTCCAGCCGGGTGAGGATCTCTTCCGGCGTGTCGCCGAGGCGGATGCCCAGATGGTTCACCAGGCGCAGCTGGCCGTCTTCCCCTAACTGGGCGTACAGCGCCATTTCGGTATAGGCCGGGCCGCGTTTCACCAGCGAGCCGCCGGAGTTGTTGCATACGCCGCCGATCACCGAGGCGCCGATGCAGGAGGAGCCGATCACCGAATGCGGTTCGCGGCCGTAGGGTTTGAGCAATTTCTCGAGGTGGTGCAGGGTGCTGCCGGGGAAGCCGACCACCTGCTTGCCGTTGTCCAGCACCTGAATATGATCGAGGCGCAGGGTGCTGACGATGACGATATCGCGATCATAGTCGTTGCCGCTGGGGGTTGAGCCTTCGGTCAGGCCGGTATTGGCGGCCTGCATGATGACGATTTTGTCGGCGGCCACGCAGGCCTGCAGAATGCGCCACAGCTGCAGCAGGCTGGTGGGAAACACCACCGCCAGCGCCTGGCCTTCGCCGGAGCGGAAGCCCTTGCGATAACGCTCGGTGTTGCGATTGCCGGTCAACAGCTGCGGGCCGCCGACGATGTCCTTGAGCTGATTGATAAACGTCTGATTGCCTGACTGCATGCTGCCTGTCTCCCTGTCATCCCCGTCGCCTTAACCGCGGCGCCGGGGTGCCGCGCAATAAGCTAAGAGGTTATCAATTAAATAACTTATTAAGCTATTAGCTTGGTGGGCTAATGGCTTGCGGGTTTAGTAGCGCTCGGCGTAGCCGGCCTGGCGCTCTTCGTCGCGCAGCGTCAGGATTTCCACGCCGTCGGCGGTGACCGCCACGGTGTGCTCCCACTGCGCCGACAGTTTTTTGTCGCGCGTCACCACCGTCCAGCCGTCTTTCTTCTGCTTGATGCGGCGGTCGCCCTGATTGATCATCGGCTCGATGGTGAACACCATGCCTTCCTGCAGCGCCATGCCGCTGCCGGGTTGACCGTAGTGCAATACCGCCGGCTCTTCGTGCATGTCGCGGCCGATGCCGTGGCCGCAATACTCCCGCACGATGCTGTAGCCGGCCTGCTCGGCGTGCCGCTGGATGGCGTGGCCGATATCCCCCAGGGTGGCGCCCGGTTTGACCGCGCGAATGCCCTGCCACATCGATTCATAGACGTTGTTCACCAGCCGTTTGGCCAGCGGCGTCACCTGGCCGATGCAGTACATCTTGCTGGAGTCGGCGATATAGCCGCCGTTTTCCAGCGTGATATCCACGTTGACGATCATGCCGGAACGCAGGATTTTGCTGGCCGACGGCACCCCGTGGCATACCACGTCGTCCACGGAGGTGTTGAGCACATAGGGGAAATCATACTGCCCCTTGCTGGCCGGGCGCGACTTCAGCTCTTCGACGATAAACGCCTCGGCGCGGTCGTTGATCTCCATGGTGGAGATGCCTTCGACGATGACCTCATCGAGCATAGCAAACACTTTGGCCAGCAGGGCGCCGGAATGGCGCATTTTGGCAATCTCTTCCGGCGTTTTAATCACAATCTGTTTCACCCGACAATCTCCTTCAGCGTCAGCGCGTTATCTTTCATCATTTTTTTTACCAGTTGCGGGTAAGTCAGTTCCGGATGGAACTCCGCCAGCATGCCGATCTTGATCCAGTACTCGGCCTGCGCATTGATCGAACGCGTCATGGTCAGGCTGGCGAGGCGCAGATCGTCATGCAGCGCGTCCGAAATTTTTACGATGCCCATCGGCGTCTCCATAAATGAACAATATACGAAGTGTATACGTTTGGGATGGTCGCGATGTGGCATTCTGTGGCGTAAGAAGATTCTGGCAACAACGATTGCCGCCGCCAGGCAATGCGTTTATTGTGATGAACGACTTTTTTGCCATGATTTTTCAGAAGGATTTAAGGCGTGACTAAACTACGTGTTGGGGTGATTTTTGGCGGTAAATCGGCGGAGCATGAGGTGTCGCTGCAGTCGGCCAAAAACATTGTGGATGCAATCGACAAAGAGAAGTTTGACGTCACGCTGCTGGGGATCGACAAACAGGGGCAGTGGCACATCAACGACGCCTCCAATTACCTGCTCAACGCCGAGAATCCGGCGTTGATCGCGCTGAACCGCTCGAACAAGAACGTGGCGCTGATCCCGGGCCAGGAAAAACAGCAGCTGATCGAAGCGGGCAGCGCCGGCGCGCTGGGCCAGCTCGACGTCATTTTCCCGATCGTGCACGGCACGCTGGGGGAGGACGGCTCGCTGCAGGGGCTGCTGCGCATGGCCAATATGCCGTTCGTCGGCGCCGGCGTGCTCGGCTCGGCGGTCAGCATGGATAAAGACGTGACCAAGCGCCTGCTGCGCGACGCCGGGCTGGCGGTGGCGCCGTTCGTCACCCTGACGCGCGCCAACCGCGCCGGCTTCACGTTTGAGCAACTGAGCGAGCGCCTCGGCCTGCCGCTGTTCGTCAAGCCGGCTAACCAGGGCTCGTCGGTCGGGGTCAGCAAGGTGGAAAACCGCGCCGAGTTTGACGCGGCGGTGGCACTGGCCTTCAGTTTCGATCACAAGGTGCTGGTGGAGTCGGCGATCGTCGGCCGCGAGATCGAGTGCGCGGTGCTGGGGAACGACGATCCGCAGGCCAGCGTGTGCGGCGAGATCGTGCTGAGCGACGCCTTCTACTCCTACGACACCAAATACATCAATGAGCAGGGCGCTCAGGTGGTGGTGCCGGCGGCGATCGCGCCGGAAGTGAGCGACCACATCCGCGAGGTGGCGCTGAAGGCGTTCCGCGCGCTGGAGTGCTTCGGGTTGGCGCGGGTGGATGTGTTCCTGACGCCGGACAACCAGGTGGTGATCAACGAGATCAACACGCTGCCGGGCTTCACCAACATCAGCATGTATCCCAAGCTGTGGGCCGCCAGCGGCGTCAGCTACCAGGCGCTGATCACGCGCCTGATCGAATTGGCGCTGGAGCGCCACCAGCAGGATCGCGCGCTGAACAGTTCGGTGTTCGATCGCTAAACGCGGCAGGGGGCGGCGGTGCCGCCCCCGTCCATCACTTCACCGTCACATCGATATCGCCGAAATACTTCTTCGACAGCGCCGCCACCGTGCCTTGCTGCTTCACTTTGGCGATGGCGACATCCAGTTTCTTCTTCAGCGCCTCATCCCCTTTACGCAGGCCGAAGGCGATGCCTTCACCGAGGATTTTGTCGTCGCGCACCGCCTCGCCGACGAAGGCGAAGCCTTTGCCGTCCGGCTGTGACAGGAAGCCGCTTTGCCCCGAGGGCGCCATCACCAGCGTGGCGTCGAGCCGACCGGCCGCCAGATCGAGATACACCTGATTCTGATCCTGGTAAGACACCACATCCACGCCCGCCGGCGCCCAATGGGTTTTGGCGTAAATCTCCTGAATCGAGCCTTGCAGCACGCCCACGTGTTTGCCCGCCAGCGCGTTGGCGTCCGGCAGCAGGCCGCTGCCGGCTTTG
This sequence comes from Serratia sp. 22278, assembly GCF_052045405.1. Classification (NCBI taxonomy): domain Bacteria; kingdom Pseudomonadati; phylum Pseudomonadota; class Gammaproteobacteria; order Enterobacterales; family Yersiniaceae; genus Serratia; species Serratia sp. 22278. The sequence continues at coordinate 447,632 of NZ_JBQEOW010000002.1, forward strand.
GCGATCAGGCGGTTCGGCACCTGATAGATGGCGTCGGTAAAGGCGATCGCCTGGCGCCGCTGTTCGGTCACGTTCATCGCCGAGTTGATGGCGTCGAACTTGCGCGCCTGCAGCGCTGGGATCAGGCTGTCGAACGAGGTTTCCACCCAGCTGCATTGCAACTGCGCGGCGGCGCACACCGCGTCGCCCAACTCGATGTCGAACCCTTCCAGTTTGCCGCTGGCGGATTTGGATTCGAACGGCGGATACAGCGCTTCCAGACCGAAGCGCAGGCTGTTTTCCGCCGCCAGAGAAGAGCCGGCGGCCAGCAGGCATCCGGCGGCGAACAGCGTTTTCAAAGCTTTCATAGGCAGTGCCCCTTTCCCATGGTCGGACAAAAAATTACACCTGGCTCAGGCGACGCGCGCCTTCCAGCAGGGTCTCGTTATCTTTGGAAAAACTCAGCCGAATAAGGCCGGTATCGGTGCCGTCGCTGTAGAACGCCGACAGCGGGATCGTCGCCACCTTCGCTTCGCGGATCAAGCGCACGGCGAAATCATTGTCGCTTTCGTGACTGAAGCCGCTAAAGCGGGCCAGCATGAAGAAGCTGCCGCGGCTGGGCAGCAGCTCAAAGCGCGAATCCTGCAGGGCGCTGGCCAGCAGATCGCGCTTTTGTTGGTAAAACGCCGCCAGCCTCAGGTAGCTCTGCGGGTTGGCGAGCGCGGCGGCGAAGGCGTGCTGCATCGGCGTATCGGCGGAGAACACCATGAACTGGTGCACCTTGCGGATTTCGTCCATCAACGCCGCCGGCGCCAGGCAATAGCCGACGCGCCAGCCGGTGACGTGGTAGGTTTTGCCGAACGACGACACGATCACGCTGCGTTCCGCCAACTGCGGATAGCGCGCCATGCTGTGGTGAATATCGCCGTCGAACACCACGTGCTCGTAGACCTCGTCGGACAGGATCACGATGTCGGTGTCGCGGGTCAGGGCGGTCAGGCGGTCGATATCCTGCGCGTCGAACACCGCGCCGGTCGGGTTGTGCGGCGTGTTGACGATAATCATGCGCGTTTTGCCGTTGATGGCGGCGGCCACTTCGTCCCAGTCGACGCGAAAATCCTGCAGCGACAGTTTGATCGCCACCGGCGTGGCGCCCTGCAGGCGCACGATCGGCGCATAGCTGTCGAACGCCGGTTCGAAATAGATCACCTCGTCGCCGGGATGCACCAGCGCGCTGATCGCCGAGTACAGCCCTTCGCTGGCGCTGGCGATCACCGTGATTTCTTCGTCGGCGTCATAGCGCGCGCCATACAATCGTTCAGCTTTTTCCGCCAGAGCAGCACGTAACGCCGCCACGCCGCTCATCGGCGCGTATTGGTTATGACCTGCGCGCATGGCTTGCGCCGTTGCCTCGATCAACTGCGGATCGCCGGCGAAATTGGGCGCGCCCTGCGACAGATTGAGGGCCTGATGTTCGGCGCTGAGTTGGCCAATGACGGTGAAGATAGTGGTGCCGACGTCCGGCAGCTTCGAGCGGGATGAGCAAGCGCTCTGCATGATGGGCTCCAGGCAAACAGGGAAGTGTTGAGCGATTAAGCATCAGCCGGCGTAGGCGGACAAGGGAAAGTTTGTCATACTTGCCATGCACTACGATCATACCTAATCGAGGCACGCTATGCCGATATCCCTGCCGTCGCTCGACGTGTTGAAAACCTTCGTGGTGGTGGCGCAACGCCTTAACTTTACCCATGCCGCCCGGCAGCTGCACCTGACGCAGGGGGCGGTCAGCCGGCAAATCCTTGGGCTGGAACAGCGCCTGGGGTATCCGCTGTTCAGCCGCCAGGCGCGCGGTCTGACGCTGACGCCGCAGGGCGCGCAGCTGCTGGCGCCGGTGCAGCAGGCGCTGGGGCAGTTGGATGAAGCCCTGACGCGGGCCGCAGCCCCGCCGGGGGCGCTGCGCATCAAATGCCCGACCTGCGCCATGCGCTGGGTGCTGCCGCGCATCATTCGCCTGCAGAATGAACGGCCGGATATGCACATCGAACTGACCGCCTCGGTGTCACACGGCCTGGATTTCAGCGCCGAGCAGTTTGACGCCGCGGTGCTATTCGGCCGGCCGCCGGGCAAAAAGCTGACCGCGCACCTGCTGTTCGACGAAATCCTCACGCCGGTCTGCACGCCGACGTTTCTGCCGCCGGCGCCTCGGCTGGCGGACTTGACGGACAAAACTCTGCTGCACCCGACGCGCGATCGGCGCGACTGGCTGCGCTGGCTGAAGGCGGCGGGCGCCGATGCGTTGCCGTCCGGCAAGGCCCAGCATTTCGATACCCTCGATCTGGCGATGAGCGCGGCGCTGCAAGGGTTTGGCATCGCCATCGGCGATCTGTGCCTGTTGGAGGAGGATATTCAGGCGCGGCGCGTCGTGACGCCGTTCCCGCTCTGCGTCAGCAGCGGCGCGGCCTATTATTTGGTCTATCCTGAACGCACGGTGGCGCCGCCGACGTTAACCGCGCTGGTCGATTTTCTGTCGGCGGAGGCCGCCGACAGCCGCGCCCGGCTGCAGAATTACCTGCCGATAACCTGTAATGCTTTGTAAACATTAGCGATGCGAATTCCCTTGGCGATGAAACAGAGTGTGGCAAACTGTTTCTTCACTCCGATTAAACCCCGCGGCTTTGGCGGCGGAAACACGCCTGAGATAAAACAAGATGAAATGGCTTTGTGTGGTGAGTATGTTGTCCGGTCTGGCCCTCAGTCCGGCTTTTGCGCAGGAAACGCCGATAACGCAGGGCATTCACGCCCAGCAGCGCGACGCCTTCGTGTCCAATTTGATGAAGCAGATGACGCTGGAAGAGAAGATCGGCCAGCTGCGGCTGATCAGCGTCGGGCCGGATAACCCGAAAGAAGCGATCCGCGAGGGGATCCGCAAAGGGCAGATCGGCGCCATCTTCAATACCGTTACCCGGCCGGATATCCGGGTGATGCAGGATCAGGCGATGCAGCTCAGCCGCCTCAAAATCCCGTTGTTCTTCGCCTATGACGTGGTGCATGGCCAGCGCACCGTGTTCCCGATCAGCCTGGGGCTGGCGGCCAGCTTCGATCTGGAGGCCATTGCGCTCAGCGCCCGCGTGGCGGCGCAGGAGGCCAGCGACGACGGCCTGAACATGACCTTCGCGCCGATGGTCGATATCACTCGCGATCCGCGCTGGGGCCGGGTGTCCGAAGGCTTCGGCGAAGACACCTGGCTGGTATCGAAAATCGCCAAGGTGATGGTCGACGGTTTCCAGAACGGCGATCCGGCCAAACCCGGTTCGGTGATGGCCAGCGTCAAGCACTTTGCATTGTACGGCGCCGTCGAAGGCGGCCGCGACTACAACACTGTCGACATGAGCCCGCTGCGCATGCATCAGGACTATCTGCCGCCTTACAAAGCGGCGGTGGACGCCGGCAGCGGCGGGGTGATGGTGTCGCTCAACGCGATCAACGGCGTGCCGGCCACCGCCAACCCGTGGCTGCTGAAAGATCTGCTGCGCGAGCAGTGGGGCTTTAAAGGCATCACCATCAGCGACCACGGCGCGATCAAAGAGCTGATTAAACACGGCGTGGCCGCCGACGCGCGCGACGCGGTGCGGCTGGCGATCACCTCCGGCGTCGACATGAGCATGAGCGACGAGTTCTACGACAAGTACCTGCCGGGTCTGGTGAAGGACGGGCTGGTGCCTGAAAGCGATATCGACCGCGCCTGCCGCGACGTGCTGAACACCAAGTATGACATGGGGTTGTTCACCGATCCGTATGTGCATCTGGGCCCGGCGGGTTCCGATCCGCAGGACACCAACGCCGAAAGCCGTCTGCATCGCGCCGAAGCGCGGGTGGTGGCGCGCAAGACGATGGTGCTGCTGAAGAACGATAAGCAGACGCTGCCGCTGAGCAAGCAGGCGACCATCGCGCTGGTCGGGCCGATGGCCGACAGCCAGCGCGACGTGATGGGCAGTTGGTCCGCCGCCGGGGTGGTCAAACAGTCGGTCACCCTGCGCGAAGGGCTGGAGCGGGCGGTGGGCGACAAGGCGCGCATTCTGTACGCCAAGGGCGCCAACGTCACGCAGGATAAAGGCATCATCGACTATCTGAACGAGTATGAGCCGGCGGTGGCGTTCGATACCCGCTCGCCGCAGCAGATGATCGACGAAGCGGTGCAGGCGGCGAACAAGGCCGACGTGGTGGTGGCGGTGGTGGGGGAATCGCAGGGCATGGCGCATGAGGCCTCCAGTCGAGCCGACATCACGATCCCGCAGAGCCAACGCGATTTGATCGCCGCGCTGAAAGCCACCGGCAAGCCGCTGGTGCTGGTGCTGATGAACGGCCGGCCGCTGGCGCTGAGCTGGGAGAGCGAGCAGGCGGACGCGATGCTGGAAACCTGGTACAGCGGCACCGAGGGCGGCAACGCGGTGGCGGACGTGCTGTTCGGCGACTATAACCCGTCGGGCAAGCTGCCGATGACCTTCCCGCGCTCGGTCGGCCAGATCCCGATGTACTACAACCACCTGAACACCGGCCGTCCGTTCGGCAAGGAGAATCCGGGCAAGTACACCTCACGCTACTTCGATTCGCCGAACGGCCCGCTGTATCCGTTCGGTTACGGCCTGAGCTACACCACCTTCAGCCTGTCGGATCTGAAATTATCCAGCCCGACGATGGCGCGCAACGGCAAGCTAACCGCCAGCGTCACGCTGAAGAATACCGGCAAGTACGACGGCGCCACGGTGGTGCAGCTGTATCTGCAGGACGTGACAGCCTCGGTCAGCCGGCCGGTGAAGGAGCTGCGCAACTTCAAGAAAGTGATGCTGAAGGCCGGTCAGTCGCAGCAGGTCGAACTGCCGATTAGCGAAGACGATCTGAAGTTCTACAACGCCAGCCTGAAATGGGGGGCGGAGCCGGGCAAATTCAACGTGTTCGTCGGCCTGGATTCCGACAACGTGCAGGCGCAAAGCTTTACGCTGAAGTAACCTTTTCCCCCTCTTTCACTGCGGTGGGAGAGGGGGATCCATCCTTTCCGCTAATGTCACCGGAGCTTGCCTCATGAAACGGTATCTGGACTGCAGCGCCAGCGATCTGGCCGATATCGGCAAAGCCGATCTGCTCTACGCCATACGCGCCAGCGAAGGGCGCATTTTGGTCAGCGAAACCATCGCGGTCACTCAGCCGCTGCTCAATAACGTCACCAATGCCGAACTGGCGGCCAGTCAGGGCGCCGATCTGTTGCTGTTGAACCTGTTTGACGTCGATCGTCCGCATATCGCGGGCCTGCCCGCCGACGTGCCGCCGCAGGAGGCGCTGCGCACGCTGCAGCGCCTGACCGGGCGGGTGATCGGGGTGAACCTGGAGGCTGTCGATCCGGCTTTCGCCACCGAACATAACGACTTCTGGCAGATGACGGCGGGCCGCGCCGCCACCGCCGAAAATGCCCGTAAACTGTATCAACTCGGCGCGCGCATGCTGGTGCTGACCGGCAACCCGAACAACGGCGTCAGCAATCAGGCGATCGCCGCCGCGCTGAAAGCGATCCGCGATGAAGTGGGCGACGAGATGGTGCTGGTGACCGGCAAAATGCACGGCGCGGGCATTGTGCGCGAAAGCGGCAGCCAGCTGATCGGCGAGCGGGACATCGCGCTGTTCGTGGAAAACGGCGCGGACATCGTGCTGTTGCCGGCGCCGGGCACCATTCCCGGCATGTCGCAGGAGAAAGTGGCGGCGTTGATCGCCTTTGCCCAGCGGCAGGGCGCGCTGGCGATGACGGCGATCGGCACCTCGCAAGAGGGGGCCGACGTGCAGACCGTGCGGCAGATTGCGCTGATGAGCAAAATGGCCGGCGCCGATCTGCATCATATCGGCGATACCGGCTATTTGGGGTTGGCGCTGCCAGAAAACATCTTCGCCTACAGCGTGGCAATTCGCGGCGTGCGCCATACCTACAGCCGCATGGCGCGATCGGTTAACCGTTAAGTCAGGGGTTTTTGCGCCGTGACGATGCTGAAATAGCCGAGCGACGGCAGCACCTGAGCGGGCCCGAAGCCGATGTCGCGCAGCAGGCCGCCGATTTCCTTGCCGGAGTATTGGCGGCCCTGCGTCCATCCCATCATCATCAGGCTGTACCCCGCGGCGGCAGGCGGGCCGTCGCCGTCATCGTTGTACAGCACTTCGTGGATCACGATCCTGCCTCCGGGTGGGAGGGCCGCATAGCTCTTTTGCGCCAGGAAGCGGTTCTTGTCCATCGGCCAGTCGTGGAAAATATTGGAGTACAGGTGCAGGTCCGCCGCCGGGTAGGGATCGCGCCACATATCGCCGCTGTGGGTGCCGATGCGGTGGCTGAGGCCGTAATGGCGTGCGTAGTCGGCGGCGAGCGGGCACACCTCCGGCAGATCGAACACGGTGCACGTGAGCGCCGGCCAGTGGGCCGCCAGGCTGATGGCATGGGCGCCGGAGGCGCCGAGGGGCAGCAACGTAGGCCAAACGCTGGCCGATCCCATGCTCAGGCTGTGCATGGCGTGGGTAAAACGCCGCATTCTGTCGGCGTCGAGCGTATGCGTTTCAAACAGCTCCTGCTCGCCATACACCTGCGAAGTATTCTTTCTGATGGCGCTTTCCAGGTTTTGCAGCGTGAAAATCTCGCTGTTTTCAATCATCAAATCCCAAAAATAGCCGAAGTAATGCGGGTTGTTTTTTAACAAAAAGATTTCCGCTTCCGGCGTCAGAGAGAATGTTTCTCCGTCTCTGGCGATCAATTTCAATGCCACTAACGCCATGACCAGCGTCTCCGCCGGGCGTTTTTCCACATTGGCCTGAGCGCATATATCGGTCAGATTGCGGGGGTGCAGAGCAATAAACTCAAAGATGCCCAGGCGGTGCGCAATAAGCGCCGCCGGATAGAGATATAAATTCATCGTGATATCGAGAATGGTTTTGTCGTCGCATTGCGGCGGCCGGACGGAATGGTTCATGCGGCTCTCCTTCCCCTAAGGCGTGGCGCGTCTTAACAGGCTATGCCACGCCTGTGGTTTTAGCAAAGGGCGAGGGCGCGATTGACCGCAGATCAACGCTTCCGTTGTAAATAATTCCCTGTGAGACTATTTTAAATTGAATTGGGTGCGGTTAATGTCGCGCGTAAAAAACTGACGCCGGGCGGAATAATAACCCCATCATGCATTTTTATTTTGTTGGAGGTTAACTTAATCACAGTTATTAACGCATCAGGGTTGTGTTAATCTGAGTCGCCGTTATACCGTACCGACATTCACATTATTTTTGTGAATAATTCAAAGCTAAATAATTCATTATTAAAACGAGATAACAATGAAAAAGAGCATTCTGACCGGCATGATTGCCGCGACTCTGGGCCTGTTCAATACCGCTAATGCCGAAGGGATGGATCCTGCTGCATTGAAAAACGTCTATGACATTACGCGTAATACCAGCGGGCTAATGTCTTACTGCGTCGATAAAGGTTTCCTGAAAGCGGACAGCATCGACAACGCCAAGAAAATGGTGGCCTACGTGGCGGCGATCCCCGGCGGTGTCGACACCCGCGACGGTGACAAGCGTGAAGCGATGGGCCGTGAAGGCAATGTGCTGAACGACGACGGCAAAGTGGTTGCGTTGGAAAAGGAAGCGCCACAGGGTCTGCAGACATGGTGCCAGCAGGCTGACGAAGGGATCCGCCAGGGTCTGACGTCTATTGGTCAATAAACGCCGGATGTAGCCTCCCCCTCCCTAAGGCTTCGTCTGAAGGGAATCTCCGGGCCTGACGGCCCGGAGAATCTCACCAAAACAGCGGAGTGGTGTTTTCAGCCAAAAACGCCAGCAGCGTTTCGTTGACCGCCGTCGGGTTTTCTTTGTTGCTGATATGGCCGGCATTGGGGATCAGCACATGCCGACAGCCGAGAAGATCCGCCATGCGCTGGCCCTCCGTCGGCGGACGCGGTTTATCCTGCGCGCCGGTGATGACGATGCTGGCGGCGGTGATGTTTTCCAGCAGCGCCAGCTTGTCGGGGCGGCCGAAGATCATCCGGCCCAGCGGCACGATGCTCTCGCGCAGGCGCTCGGCGGGCAGGCTCTGCAGATGGGCCAGCAATGGCTGCGACAACGCATCGGGTACTTCGTCGGAATAAAACTGCGCGGCGATGTACTCCAGCAGCGGTGACGTGATGGCGCCGGCCTGTTCCACGGCGGCCAGCATGCCCATATAGCGCTGCCGAGCCTCCGGCGTTTCGTCGCCCAGGTAGCTGTCCAGCAGCGCCAACACTTTCACCCGCTCCGGCGCCAGCGCCGCCAGTTCCGCGCCCCACATGCCGCCGACGGACAGGCCGACGATGCCGAACTCTGCAATATCCAAATGATCCATCAGCGCCAAATGATCGGCGGCGATATCCGACAGGCTGCTTCGCCCAGGCGGCAGCGCCGGGGAGTCGCCGTGTCCCCAGAGATCAGGCACGATCAGGCGGTAGCGTTTGGCCAACGCCTCGAACTGCGGTGCCCACATGTTCAGATCGAACAGATAGCTGTGGCCCAGCAGCAACGGAAAGCCTGAGCCCACGTCGAGATAATGCAGGGATTTGCCCATCGTTGGCATCTTATCGGTTCCTTATATAAAGAGAGTCCGGCTGCTTATATCACACTCATATTCAACCTGCGGTATTAATTTACCTTAAATTACTCAGGTGGGCGTGGTTTTTTTAATTTGCATTGCTAACAAGACGTCAATAAAAGGTGACGTTAAGGCTAATATTTTGGTGGTGGGCGGAGCCTTGGTTTATGCTGTCGCTTCTTTCAAGATGGAATAGGTAAACAGGGAGTCGCGATGAAAAGACTTTTCAGACTATTAATTATTTTGCTTGTCATTTTGCTGCTGGCGGCGGTGCTGTGGTGGTTCTTCGGGCGCGGTAATCCGAATGCGCTGTGGCAAATCGTCAGCCAACAGTGCGTGCCCAATCAGCAGCAGAACAACGATCCGGCGCCCTGTTTAAAGGTTGATTTAACCGAGGGTTATGTGCTGTTTAAGGACAGCAAAGGCCCCTATCACGATCTGGTGATGCCGACCGAAAAGGTCAGCGGCATCGAGAGTCCGATATTGCAAGCGGAGCGAACGCCACCTTATTTCGCCCAGGCCTGGAATAACCGCGAACATATATCCAGCGAGCTGGGTAAACCGTTAAAAGACGCATGGGTTTCTCTGGCGGTCAATTCAAAATATGGTCGCTCTCAGAATCAGCTGCATATTCACGTTGCCTGCTTGCGGCAGGATGTCTATAACGCGCTGGGGCAGCAGGCGGAACAATTAGATCAACAGTGGCGGCCGCTGGCGGTGAAATTGGTCGGCCACCAATATCTGGCCAGAAAATTGGCGGGCACCGATTTAACCCAGGAAGATCCTTTCCGTTTACTGCAGAACTATGTGGTCGAGCAGGGCGACAGCATCGGCAATTACGGCCTGGCGCTGGCGGTCAGCCCACAGGGCGAGATGCTGCTGTTGGCGAACCGTTTGAAGCTGACCGATCTGAACCTGGGCTCGGCCGGCGAAATTCAGGACTACCGGTGCGAGGTCGCGGGGAACTGAGTTTTTCTTATCGCTCCCCGTCGTTGGGGAGCGTATGTCGTGCGATACGAACTAACCAAATGTATTAACTCCTTTTTATTTTATTCTCCCTCATCTGCTTGATCCTGTCATAACGTCCGATCTATTATTTGTTTGCACAAGCAAATAAATAATCGAGAGCCATCTGATATGTCTCAACCACGCAAACTTCCTGCTGCACTGGGCATCCATCTGGATGTCACCAACCGTCTATGGCGCACGGCGATGGACCAGTCGGTGAAAATGACCAATCTGACGCGCCCGCATTGGCTGGCGCTGAGTGCGATTGCCGATCTGGGGGATGGCTGCACGTTGAAAGACGTTTCGCAGCATTTGAACGCCGAAGTCTCGACGATGTCGCGCGCGCTGCTATTTCTGGAAAAAAACCGGCTGATCGCTCGCGATGCTCTGTCCGAAGATAAGCGCGCCAAAGGGGTGAGAATGACCGAGGCCGGGCAGGAGATGCTGGCGCAGTTGGATCATTCCAGCCAGCAAGCGAGGGAAAAACTGCTCAACGGCATTTCGGCCAACGATCTGGAGGCTTTTTACCGCGTATTGTTTGGCATCAAGCATAACGCGATAGCGATGCTCGAACAGGAAAATCTGTTGCCGGACGAGTTTGCGCTGCTGGCGGAGGAGCGAGCGGGTGCGATGAAGCCGGAAGGTGAAGCGTGAACGGCCGCTGGCGGAGAGCACAACAGCTGTGCGTTATCGCGTTGGGGATCTTCTCCTGCCCGGTCTTCGCCAGCCAGAATGACCAACAGGTCATCGCACGCGGAAAATATCTGGCTACCGCCGCAGATTGCGCGGCTTGTCACCGCGGCAGCAGCCAACAGGACGCCCCCTACGTCGGCGGTTATGCCATCGCTTCGCCGATGGGCGACATCATCGCCAGCAATATCACGCCCGCCAAGGGGACCGGCATTGGCGACTACAGTGAGCAAGAGTTTCGCCGCGCGTTGACGCAAGGTATCCGGCGGGACGGCCAACCCTTGTATCCCGCCATGCCCTATACCGCTTATCGGGGGTTGAGCGATGACGATCTGCACGCGCTGTATCGTTATTTTATGACCGGGGTCGCACCGGTCGATCGTGCGGTGCCTGAGACCCAACTGACGTTCCCTTTTTCCTGGCGTTATGCGATCCACGGCTGGAACTGGCTGTTTCTGGAAAAAGCGCCCATCGATGAAGATGAGAAAAAAGCGCGGGGTCGCTATCTGGTAGATGTTTTGGGGCATTGCTCGGCGTGTCACAGCCCGCGTAACGGGCTGATGGCGGAACGCCGCGATCGCTATCTGGCGGGAGGGGAGGCCGGCGGTTGGATCGCGCCGAATATCACCTCGGATCCCGTCAGCGGCATCGGCGGCTGGAGCCGGAAAGAGTTGGTGCAGTATCTGCGTACCGGGCGCAATGACAAAGCCCAGGCGGCCGGCGGCATGGCGGAGGCGGTGGAGCATAGCCTGCGTTTCCTGAGTGACGACGATCTCAACGCCATCGCCGACTGGCTTAAACAGACTCCGCCGATCGTCACCGTGCAAGGAACGAAAGCAGCCTATCAATACCAAGGGGGCGGTGAAGGCCGTGCAGCCGGGCAGGTGCTGTATGCCGCTGCCTGCGCTAGCTGCCATCGCCTGGGCGGCGAAGGCGCCTATGACGGCCATTTCCCTGCTTTGACTCACAATTCCACCGTAGGCAGCGAGCGGGTCAATAACCTGATCATGGTGATGCTGCATGGCGTGCAGCGCCAGGGAGAGACGCTGCAAACCTGGATGCCGGGATTCGCCGATAGCCTGGATGACCGACAACTGGCCGAGTTGGGCAACTATGTATTGCAGCAATTCGGCAATCCGGCAGTCAGGATAACGCCGGAGCAAGTGGCTCGGCAGCGGGCGGGCGGTGAAAAACCGCTGTTGATCGCGTCATTGCCTTATGTGTTCTGGGGCGGTGTATTGCTGGCATTGATCGTCATCGGGGCGTGGGTGAAACGTCGGATGAAGCATTGATCTAAGAGAGGATGGCATGAAGTTCAATCTGAACGGCCAGGCGGTCGAATTTAACGGCGAGCCGGATACGCCGCTGCTATGGGCGATCCGAGAACATTTTAAGTTGACCGGCACCAAGTTCGGCTGCGGTATCGGCGCCTGTGGCGCCTGTACGGTACATGTCGACGGTAAGGCAGTGCGTTCATGTTGCTATCCGCTGCAATTGGTGCGCGATCGGCAGGTGACCACCATCGAAGGGTTGTCCACCGATCGCAGTCATCCGGTGCAGCAGGCCTGGATTGCGGAGGATGTGCCGCAGTGCGGCTACTGCCAATCGGGCATGATCATGGCGGTCAGCGCACTGCTGGCGGAACATCCGAGGCCGGACGATCGGCAGATAGATACGGGCCTGACCAATCTGTGCCGCTGCGCCACTTACCACCGTATCCGTGCGGCGGTGCACCGCGCCGCCGACAAGGGAGAACCCTGAGTATGGCGATCACCCGCAGAACCTTGTTAAAAGGCAGCGCGTTGGCGGTGGCCGCCATGCTGCTGCCGATATCGACGCGCAGCCTGGCGGCCGTGGTTTCACAGGACACGGTGCCTCCGGACAACCAGTATGAATTGAACGATTGGATCTGGATCGATCGTGAAGGGCGCATCGTCATCGGCGTGTCGCAATGCGAGGTCGGGCAGGGGATTTATACCGGCCTGGCCGAAGTGGTGGCGGCGGAGATGGATGCCGATTGGGCGCAGGTGACGGTGAAATTCGTCACCGGGCGTGATGCTTACCGTCAGGTTGCCGGGGGCGAGGCTTTCGCGCAGTTTGTCGCCGCTTCAACCTCAATGACCAAATTTTATCAGCGCACCCGGCTGGCCGGCGCACAGGCGAGAGATTTCTTTCTGCGCGCCGGCGCAAAACATTTCGCGCTTTCACCGCAGCAGTGCCGCACGGAGAAAGGCTGGGTGCTTGAGGAGGGCGGGCAGCGCAAGATCGCCTATGGCGATCTGGTGCGCTATGCCGCCGAGCTGCCGTTGGATCCGCAGCCTGCTTTAAAGAGCGAAGCGCAAGAGCAAGAGAGTCTCATCGGCAAGCCGCTGTTGCGGGTCGATACGCCGGAGAAAGTGGACGGCAGTGCGATTTACGGTATCGATATCGATCTGCCGGAGATGCTGATCGGCGTACCCTGGATGGTGCCCGACCTCAGCGGAAAGCTGGTCGCCGTGCGTAATGAACGGCAGATTCGGGCCATGCCGGGCGTGGTGGATCTGGTGCTGACCCGGCAGTGGTCGATGAACAACATGGTCGGATTGGATCACGATATGTCACTCAATACGGTGATCGTGGTGGCGGCGAGCTACTGGCAGGCCAAAAAGGCGGCGGATTTGCTGGAGGTCGACTGGCTGCCGGGCGCAGGGCAAGCGCTGACCGGCAGCGCGATTGCGGCGGAGAATCTGGCGATGCTGGACGGCGATACCTTGGTGCCGGCGGTCGATCGCGGCGAGGCGTCGGCGTTGATTCATAACGCTGAGCAGGATTCGCGCCTGCATGAGGCGCGTTACAGCGCGCCTTATGTGGCGCATGCCACCCTGGAGCCTTGCAACGCCACCAGCCATTATGAAGAGGGCCGTATCGAAACCTGGGGCCCTTTCCAGGGGCAGGACATGGTGCGCAACGTTCTGGCGAAAATGTTCGGGCTGAAGCCGACGGATGTGGTGGTGAATACGACCTACCTGGGGGGCAGCTTTGGGCGCAAATATCTGCCGGATGCCGTGATGCATGCTACCGCCGCCTCCCGGGCGGTGGGGAAACCGGTCAAAGTGATCTATCCGCGCGAGATCGACATGCGGCATGAATACTATCGTCCGGCCTGCATCAGCCATTATCGGGCGCTGTTGGATGAAAACGGCTACCCGCAGGCACTGTGGGCGCGCTATGCCGGGCAGTCGCTCTTCTGGCAGATGCGGCGCGAAACGGTACACGAGGCCGGGGGATGGGATGAAAGTATGGTGGAGTGCGTTTACAGCACGCCGTATTGCATCCCTCATCTGAAAGTGGAGGCCGGCATCGTCGAACAGCCGATTTCCCTGAGCTATCTGCGCGGCGTCGGCAGCGTCGCCAGCCTGTTCTTTTTGGAAAGCTTTATCAGCGAACTCAGCCATAAGGCCAACCTGGACGAGTACCAGTATCGGCGGCATCTGTTGCAGGACACCCCGGAAGCGTTGCGCGTACTGGACGCCACCGCGGCGGCGTCTGGTTGGCAGCATGAACCGCCGCCGGGCGTTTATCGCGGGATGTCGTGCAATATTTGGGTTGGCCGCAATAACGCTTTCACCACTTACGTCGGTTTGGTGGTTGAAATCGCCATTCAGGAGGGGCGACTGCGGGTGCTCCGCGCGATATGCGCGATTGACTGCGGCAAGGTGATAAACCCGAATCTGGTGCGCGCCAACGTAGAGGGCGGCATCGGCTTTGCGCTGACCACCTGCCTGCACAGCGAACTGCATTTTGAACGGGGCGGCGTGGTGGAAGGGAATTTCGATCGTTATCCGCTGCTCGCGATCGCCGAAATGCCCAAGGTGGAAGTGGTGGTGCTCGACAGCGCGCGTGCGCCGCAGGGATGCGGGGAAGTGTCGACTGCGGTGGTCGCTCCGGCGGTGGCCAGCGCGCTGCATAAGGCCACAGGCAAAACCTATCGTACTATGCCGTTCCCGCGCCAGTTTTCATCCGTTTAACGGCCCGCCGGCGTGGTCAGCCGGCGGCTGCCGTGCGGTCAGAGTTTTTTCAGCAATGCCAGCAGCTGCGTTTCGCTTTTCTCCGCCAGCCCGTCGATGGCGAGCTTGATGATGTCGGAGCGGGTGATGCGCACGATGCCGTTGCGCGCCGCCTGCACGATCACCTCATCGATGGCTTCGATGTGGTTGTCCGTCAGGCTGACGGAAATCGCCTTATAGGTGCGCTTGCGGCCGGCCGGCTTGGCTTCCGGCGCGGGCGCCGCAACAGGCAACGTATGCGAGGTGGCGCTGTTGATGAATTCGTCTTCCGACATGCGGTGGGTGGGGGTGCGCTTCTTCACAGGATCACCTCTTTCACCAGGCATTCGATCTCGGCCTGCGCCTTTTCGTTGTTCGCCTCATGCACGGTGATGGCTTCGCCCCAGGCGTCGCGGTAAATTTTGCGATCGCACAGGCGGTGGCTCACCAGGGTGAATTCCGGGTATTCGCTCAGCACCTGCGCCGCTTCGTTGGCTTCATTAATGAAGATATTGGTCGGGCACATGTTCAGCACAATGTAACCTTTGACCTTCTCGTTGTATTCCTGCGCGGTGGAGAACATCTCCGACAGGTAGCCGATGGTGTCGAGATCCATCTGCGAAGGGCGCAGCGGCGAGAGGAACAGATCGGCGGCCAGCAGGCCGGAGCGCAGTTCGGCGCTGTCGCGGCCGGCGGTGTCGACGATCACGTAGTCGTAATGGCGATCGAGCTCCAGCAGCGTTTCCTTGATTTTGCCCGACGCGGCCACCACCGGAATGTGCGGCAGCCCCTCGACGTTCTGACGGTCGTTGTACCAGGTCATGATCGATTTCTGGTCGTCGGCATCGACGATGATCGCCGTCTTGCCTTGCTTAAGAATCAGATACCCGGCGATATTCACCGCTTTCGTCGACTTGCCGACACCGCCTTTTTGCGAGCCAATCAGAACAATCATGCTGCCATCTCTCAAGTTATTAAGCAGGTAACTTATTAAGTTAATGTGCTTATTAGGTTGATAATCAAACAGGTTAACAAGAACAACTCGCGAACAATATGCACCAACTGCGGCGGCTTGCCAAGCCAGTATGTCGTTAACTGTGCAGCTTATTTTGCTCTGGATGGCCCGGATGGGTAAGTAGGAATTCTCTGGGAAGTGGCGATGCGGAGGGGGGGGGTTATTAATTTAACAGCTTAATAAGTTAGTGACTCATTAAGCTGTTGTCGACATTATTTCTTCATCATCGCCTTCAGGTTGGCGAACGGGTTGTGAGTGGCGACGCCGATATCTTTTTGCGCATCTTCACCGGCCACCACCGTCGAACCGTATTGATCGGCCTCGGTGTATTTCGAGTGTTCGTGGTCGTGGCAATACAGGCACAGCATTTCCCAGTTGCTGCCGTCTTCCGGGTTGTTGCTGTGATCGTGATCGATATGGTGCACCGTCAGCTCGCGCAGGTTGGAATAAACGAATTCGCGTGAGCAGCGCCCACATACCCAGGGGAACAGTTTCAGCGCTTTTTCGCGGTAGCCGGTTTCCAGCTTCGCATAGTTTTTGGGGATATAGGCCATGGTGGTTGTCCGTCGGGAATCAATATGCGGCCAATAATACCACAGTGCGTGCGGCTACAACGTGCGGCTCATCACCGTGACGGTTTCACCGGCGACCTGGCGTTGCTCCAGAGGGCGCCAGCCGAGTTTCTGATACAGCGTCTGCTGGTCGGGCGTATACAGATACAGTTCGCTGATGCCCTGGGTTAGGCCGTGCTCGATGCAGCGCGCGATCAGGTTGCGGGCAATGCCTTGGCCGCGGTGCTGCGGGTGGGTAAAGACTTCGCTCAGCCAGTATTGGCGCTCCGGTTTATCTGTCAATTCATACCGCGTCAAACTGGCGGTGCCGACGATCTGTTGCTGCGGCGACAGCGCCAGCAACACGACGCCTTGGCTCTCGGGCGCACAGCGTTCAGCCAGCCGCCGGCTGATGGCGTCGCGGTTGCTCCACTGCGCAAAGGCGCCCCATTCCTGATGCAGTAATTCGGCCAGTTCGTCAATGCGCTGACGATGTGCAAGCAGCGGTTCGATATGCATGGTTTGCCCGTTTTTATTGTCCGTAAGAGAAGCCACTATAGCCGGGGCGATCGGTTAATGAAACGTCTCCACCGCCCAGTCGATGAACGCCCGCAGCTTGCCGCTGAGGTGGCGATTGGACGGGTAGACCACGTACATCTGCTCCGGCGGCGGCTGCCAGTCGTGCAGCAGGCTGACCAGTTCGCCGCGCTCGAGGTGCGGCTGCGCCATAAACCGATAAATCTGGATGATGCCTAATCCGGCCAGGCTCGCCGCCAGCAGCGCGTTGCCTTCATTGATGCTGACCGGGTAGCGCTGCTGGATGGCGATCTCTTTGCCGCGCTCGACATAGCGTTGCGGATGGATGCGGTCGTTGACCGGATGGCGGTAGTGCACCATCGGAAAGCCCTGTTCCAGATCGCACGGGTGGCGCGGGGTGCCGTGGCGCGCCAGATAGGCCGGGGTGGCGCAACTGACCCAGTCCAGATCGAACAGACGCCGGGCGATCAGGCTGGAGTCGGCCAATGGGCCGCTGCGGATCACGCAGTCGGCGCTGTCGCTGATCAGATCGATAACACGATCGCCGATGCTGAGATCGATTTGGATTTGCGGGTAGCGTTCCAAAAAGCCGGGCAGCGCCGGCAACAGCAGTTGGCGAGCGGTGCCGCTGCCGGTGTCGATGCGCAGCACGCCCTGCGGAGAACTTTGCGACTCGGTCAGGCAGCCCTCCATCTGCTCCAAATCCGCCAGCCATTTCACCGTATTTTGGTAATAGCATTCGCCTTCGCGGGTGACCGACACGCTGCGAGTGGTGCGCTGAAACAGCTTGGTCTGCAGGTGATCCTCCAGATTTTGGATCAGCTTGGTGACCGTCGCTTTCGGCATGCCCAGCGAATCGGCGGCGCGGGTAAAGCCGCCGGTTTCCACCACGCGGTTAAATACCCGGATAGCGAGCAAATGATGGTCCATAGGTTCTCAACGCCATGCCCCGGCGGTGGCCGGGGCATGTTTCTGCAGATAGATAATGATTAACACTGTTTAGCGCCAATCGCGCCGGAGCGCAAGCTGAGGCCGAACACCAGCGTGGCGGAGAGGATCAGCGCGCCGCCGAACAGCATGGCGCTGCTGACGCCCTGCCAGTCCACCACCTCGCCGCCCAGCAGCGCGCCGGAGGCCAGCGCGATTTGGATGACGCACACCAACAGCGCCTGGCCGGCTTCCGGCGCCTGCGGCACCGCGGCGAACATCCAGTTGGTGGCGCACACCGGGACGGCGCCAAAGGCCAGCCCCCACACCAGCACCATCAGCGTGGCGCCGGCGAGGCCGCTGAGCAGCGGCGAAACGATCAAAATGCCCGCCAGCATGGCGGCGATCAGAATAAAGGTGGCGCGCAGGCTGTATTCCCCCAGACGCTCGCCGAGGAAAGTGCCCAGCAGGCCGATGGCGCCATAGGCCAACAGCTGCAGCGAGATCGCCGACGGGCTGAGCACGAACACCTGCTGCAGCAGGGGCCGCAGATAGGTGTAGGCGGCGAAGTGGCCGATGAACAACAGCACGATGGCGATCAGGCCGATGCGCGCCATCGGCAGGCGCAGCGGCAGTACCAGATCGCGCGGTGTGACCGGCCGGGACGGTGGCACCGAGGTCAGCAAACGCAGCTGCGCCAACAGTACGCCGACCGCCAGCGCCGCACCGCCGAAGAAGGCGGCGCGCCAGCCAAACAGATCGCCGATCAGCGCCCCGGCCGGCACGCCGCACACCGCGCCGACCGAGATGCCGCTGAGGATCAGCGCGGTGGCGCGGCCCTGGCTGGCTTCCGGCACCAGATGGCGGCCGTAGTTGGCGGCGAACGACCAGAAGCCGCCGACGCAGATGCCCAGCAGCACGCGGCCCAGCAGCATCATCGGGAAGTTGACGGCCAGCGCTGCCACCAGGTTGGACACCATCAGCAGCAGCGACAACCCCAGCATCAGCAGGCGTCTGTCCAGCCGGCCGGAAGCCAGGCTCAATACCGGTGCGGCCACCGCCGCCACGATGCCGGGCATGGTGACCATCAACCCGGCGGTGCCGGTGCTGACACCGAGCGAAGGGGCGATGTTGGTCAGCAGGCCGATCGGCAGAAACTCGGTGGTGACCATGACAAAACAGGCGACCGTCAGCGAGAAGATCGCCGGCCACGGGGATGATGCAGGGTTATCTTTATTATTCAGCATAATGCCGCTCGTCTCAGGTGAATGCGCAGGCCGTGCGCGGGGCACGGTGTGACCGAAGTCACAATCTACGGCAGGTGCAAGTCGCGGATAAATCCATCTGCGGTGGTTACACTGTTTCTGAGGGGGAACAATCGCGGCGGCGAGTGAAAACGCGGCTTGCGCCGCGCCGAGAGGAAAGGAATAAAACGGCATAAGGTTATGACCGAATGCCGCGTGGCGCTTATAGCCCCGGCGCTTTCCACAGCGAGGTGGTCAGGCCGTTGTCCACCAGCGTCAACTGATCGGCGTAGACCCGCCGCCAGGTTTCTTTCTGTTCCTGATACAGCGCGTGGTGGGTCATGTCCGGCTGATGCTCGCGCTCCCAGCGCACCAGGCGCTCACCGGTTTCGGCCAGCGATGCGTACAGCCCGGCGCCGACGCCGGCGGCGATCGCGCAGCCCAGCGCGGTGGCCTCTTTCACCACCGGCACCCGCACCGTCAGCCCTGTGACGTCGCTGAGGATCTGGCTCCACAGCTTGCCCTTGGCCCCGCCGCCGGCGAACACCAGCGAACGGGCCTGCACGCCGGAGAAGGCGGCGATCTGTTCCAGATTGCAGGCGGAGACGATGGCGGCATTCTCCTCCAGCGCACGGAACAGCGTCTGTTTGTTGCAGCGCTCCGGGTCGATCGACATGTTGATGAACGACGGCGCTGCGTGATACCAGGTTTTGAAATGCATGGCGTCGGAGAAAATCGGCATCACGCCGTAGGCGCCCGGCGGTACTCTGGCCGCCATCTCTTCCAGCAGGCTGTAGGCGTCGACCCCCAGCCGCTCCGCCAGCAGTTTTTCTTCCGCGCAGAAGGCGTCGCGGAACCAGCGCATGGTCAGGCCGGTAAAGAAGCTGATGGATTCCGCCTGCGCCATGCCGGGAATGACGTGGGGGTTGATGCGGATGTTCATCTCCGGATCGATGGCCGGTTCCGGCAGGTTGACGATTTGCTGCCAGAAGGTGCCGCCGAGCACCGCCGTCTGCCCGGCGCGCACGATGCCGAGCCCCAGGCTGCCGAGCTGCACGTCGCCGCCGCCCATCACCACCGGGGTGCCGCGCAGCAGCCCGCTCTCCTGCGCCGCCTGTTCGGTGACGCGCCCCAGCACGCTGCCGGTCTCTTTCACCGGCGACAGAATATCGGCGCGCAGGCCGGCCAAGTCGAGCAACGCCGGCCGCCAGTCGCGGCTGGTCAGATCCAGCATGCCGGTGGTGCCGGCGTTGGAAGGATCGACCGCCAGTTCGCCGCTCAGCATGTTGGCCAGCCAGTCGCTGATCATGGTCAGCGTCGCCGCCTGGCGGTAGATGTCCGGCCGATGGTGCGCCAGCCACAACAGGCGCGGCATGGCGCTCAGTGCCAGCGTCTGGCCGGAGTGCTGGTACACCTCGCGTTCGAAGCCGTGGTTGTGCAGCTCTTTCAGCTCGCTGACTTCGTGGCTGGCGCGTGCGTCGACGTTGGCGCAGGCCCAGATCGGCACGCCGTTGCGGTCGTACAGCACGATGCCTTCACGCATCGAGCAGCAGGCCACCGCGCGGATCGCCTGAGCGCTCAATCCTGCACGTTGCATCGCCTGGCGGATGCACTGGCAGGCCAGCTGCCAATTGCGGCTGAGGTCAAACTCCATCGAGCCGGGCACGCCCGGCACCGCGAGGTGTTGCCACTCCGCCTGGCCGTGCGCGATCTGGTTACCCGCCAGATCGAAGATCACCGCGCGAATGCTGCCCGTTCCTGCGTCCAGCGCCATCAAGTAGTTATCCATAGCCTATGCTCTCAGGGGGAGGAGTGTTAACTATAGATGCCGCCGCCTTACCCCGCCGGGGGAGGAGTGGGCGTCGCCGACGCGATTTGTGAGCCAGGCGGCAAAATTGCCGTTGCGGCAGGGCAATCGACGGGAATAAACCTATGGTTGGAAAGCGCCATGTTACGGCGCGCCGTTTAAACAAGGAGTTGCCATGCACGTCACATTGGTTGAGATCAACGTTAAACAAGACAAAATTGACGAATTTATCGATGTTTTCCGCGCCAATCACCTGGGCGCGATCGAAGAGCCGGGCAACCTGCGCTTCGACGTGCTGCAGGATGAACAGATCCCGACGCGGTTTTACATCTACGAAGCCTATCGCGACGAGCAGGCGGTGGCGGCGCACAAGCAGACCCCGCACTACCTGCAGTGCGTGGCGAAGCTGGAAGCGCTGATGACCGGCCCGCGCAAGAAGACCACCTTTATCGGCCTGATGCCTGAATAATCGCCGGCGTGTGCCGGTGTCCATACGCCCGGTTTGGTTGTAACCTGCAAGGCAAAGCGAATTTTCAATGGGATAAGCGGGGCGAGGATGACATTGCGCGATCGGCTGTTGGCGCTGTTGGTGGTGGTGATCTGGGGCGTGAATTTCGTGGTAATCAAGTTCGGCCTGCAGGGGATGCCGCCGTTCCTGTTGGCCGGGATGCGTTTTTTACTGGTGGCGTTGCCGGCGATCTTCTTTATCCCGCGCCCGACCATCCCGTGGAAATGGCTGTTGCTGTACGGCATGACCATGAGCTTCGCGCAGTTCGCGTTTTTGTTCGTCGCCATCAAGGTGGGCATGCCGGCGGGGCTGGCCTCGCTGGTGTTGCAGGCGCAGGTGTTCTTCACCCTGCTGTTGGGCGTCGTGCTGATGGGAGAAAAGCTGCGGGTCAACCATTTCGTCGGCATCGCTATCGCCAGCGGCGGCATGCTGGTGCTGGCGCAGGCCAGCCTGCATAAGCCGGGCAGCGGCGCGGTCCCCCTGGCGGGCCTGCTGCTGACGCTGGCGGCGGCGTTTTCCTGGGCGCTGGGTAACCTGACCAACAAGAAGATCCTGGCCGGTTTCCCGCAGCGTAATATTTTATCGCTGGTGGTGTGGAGCGCGCCGATCCCGGTCGTGCCGTTCCTGGCCTGCAGCTGGCTGTTCGACGGCCCTGAGGTGGTGCTGAGCAGCCTGAGTCATGTGCAGGTTGGCACCTGGCTGGCGGTTGCCTATCTGGCGTTTGCCGCCACGCTGTTCGGTTATTCGGTGTGGGGCAGCTTGCTGGGGCGCTATGAAACCTGGCGCGTTGCGCCGCTGACGCTGCTGGTGCCGCTGGTCGGGCTGTTCGCCGCCTGGCTGCTGCTGGACGAAGCGTTGTCGCCGGCGCAGTTCGGCGGCGCATTGCTGGTGCTGGCCGGCATGGCGGTCAACACCTTCGGGCTGCCGCGCCGCCGGGCCGTCGCCGTGCGCTGAACCGAACAGGGTAATTCTGTTCAATACGGTGTCGGCGGCGGTCGGCATTCTGGCGCCTGTGAATATTTTCTCAGGTGTCCATCATGAATATCTACCTTTCCATGGCCGCGTTTGCGCTGGCGGCTTCCATCACCCCTGGCCCGGTCAACATCGTCGCATTAAGCGCCGGGGCGCAATTCGGTTTTGGGGCGACCCAACGCCATGTGTTCGGCGCCACGCTGGGGTTTACCCTGTTGCTGGTGCTGCTGGGATTGGGCATGCACCAGCTGCTGCTCCTGTGGCCGGGGCTGACCCGCTTGATCCAGTGGGCCGGCGTGGCTTTTCTGCTGTTTATGGCCTATCGGCTGGCGTTTGACGACGGCAGGCTGGGCAACGGCGCGGCGCAGGCGCCTTCCTGCTGGTACGGCGCGCTGATGCAATGGCTGAATCCCAAGGCATGGCTGGCGTCGGTGGCCAGCCTCGGCGCCTTTGTCGGCGATGGCGACATGCTGTTGCTATGGCAGTTCGCCGGGCTCTACTTCGTGATTTGCTATGCCTCGGTAGCCTGCTGGGCCTATGTCGGCGCGATACTGCGCGGCCTGCTCAGGCAGGCGCGCAACGTACAACGCTTTAATCGCGCGATGGCGGCGTTGCTGGCGGCCAGCGCTTGTTATCTGTTGGCGGAGGGTTTTTGATACTGGCCGGGCGTGGCGGCCAACAGCTGTTTGAAGGTGCGCTGAAAGTGCGCCTGATCGGCAAAGCCGCTTTCGCTGGCGGCCGCGGCGATCGGCAGGCCGCTTTTCAATAGCCGATGGCCGTGCTGCACGCGGCGGTTGATCAGATAGGCGTGCGGCGTCATGCCGTAACGCTGGCGGAAGGCGCGGATCAGGTAAGAAGGGGAGAGCGCGGCGGCGCGACAAATGTCGTCCAGCGTCAGCGGCTGGGTGCAGTGCGCGTCGATAAACGCCGCCGCCGCTTCCAGTCGGCTATGCGGCGGCGTCTCCGGCTGGCGGACATCGCCCAGCCCGAGCTGCAGGGCGCTGAAATACTCCACCATGGCGATCTGTTTTTCCAGCGCGCTGCACAGCGGATCCGTCAGCAGCGCATAAAGGCGATTCAGGCCGTGGAACAGCGCCGGATCGCGACTGAGCGGCTGGCTGAACGGAACAAAACGCTCGCCTTCGCCGCCGAGCAGCTCCTGCTGCAGCGCGCCGATCCAGGCGAGATCGAGATAGAACATGATGTACGACCAACGGCGATCGGCGATCGGATTACAGGCGTGCGCCTGCTGCGGGTTGATGATCACCAGATCGCCGGCGCTAACCTGCATGCGCCGCTCGCCGTTGACATAGGTGCTGACGCCGCCGGTGATGGCGCCGATGGAAAAGAATTCGTGGCTGTGCAGGCTGTAACACGCCTGGCGGCCATCCGCGATGGCGCGGGCTTCGACGAATGGCAACTGCGGATCGCGCCAGAACTGCGGCGTTTTTTCACTCATACGCTTTCCTTTTCACTGCGGCGGCATCACAGTGTTATAGCCTGAAAGCGACGAGTGGGGGAATGGCGGATGATGATTTTTAACGTGTTCGGCCGTCTGCTGGGCGTGAAGCGCATCGGGGACGAATGGCGGCTGTTCCGCGTGACGCTGCCGGAGCGCAAATATGCTCCCAGCTACGATATCGTGCTGCCGGCGGATCTGCGCGAAGAGGAGATCGCCGGCTATCTGGGGGATATTTATCACGAGGCGGCGACGCCGCAGCGGCCGGAGGTGTTTCGCGTCGAATAGCGCGGCCGTTACTCCTCCGTATTGCGCGCCATGAGGCGGCGCTGGTGTTCCTCGCTGGCGGCCTGGATTTCTTCCAGCACCGAGCCGACATCGGCGCGCTTCTGGATTTCGCTGAACCGGCCGCTGAGGGCGCTGTCCGGCGTCAGATTGCCTTCCTGATACAGCGCCCAAATCTCTTTGGCGTATTGGCTGTCGCGCAGTTCCGGCGCGAACTGGCCGTAATATTCGGCCAGATTGCCGATATCGCGCTCGAACATGCTTTTGGCGTGGTTGTTGGCGGCGGCGTCCACCACCTGCGGCAGATCGATGATCACCGGTCCGTCTTTATCCATCAGCACGTTGAATTCCGACAGGTCGCCGTGCACCAGCCCGGCGCACAGCATGCGCACCGCGTAGTTCATCATCAAGGCGTGATCGGCGCGCGCCTGTTCCGGCGTCAGGATGACATCGCTCAGGCGCGGCGCCACCAGGCCTTCTTCGTCGGTGATCAGCTCCATCAGCAGCACGCCGTCCAGGCAGATATCCGGCTGCGGCACCCGCACCCCGGCCTTGGCCAGCAGATACAGCGCGTCCACTTCGGCGTTTTGCCAGGCTTCTTCCTGCTGCTGGCGGCCGAATTTGGAGCCTTTGCTCATGGCGCGTGCGTCGCGGCTGTTGCGCACCTTGCGCCCTTCCTGATAGTGGACGGCCTGCTTGAAGTTGCGCTTCTCGGCCTCTTTGTACACTTTGGCGCAGCGGATCTCATCGCCGCAGCGCACGATAAACACGTCGGCTTCTTTGCCGCTTTTCAACCGGCGGATGACGTCGTCGATTAACCCGTCATCCACCAGCGGCTGGAGTCGTTTTGGAATTTTCATGCAGCCTTGTACCCTATTTAGGCTCCGGTGTGAATGGCTTGCGCAGTTGATAGCGTAAGTTAGACCCGAAAGGCAAACATTAGTTTTGCCGCCGCGGCATCATTGCGCGGCGGCGGGCGTTCACAGGCTGCCTGTCGGCACCCAGACGCTGACGCTACCGGCGTTAACCGGGAAATGGGCGCTGCCCTGGTCGTCGGTGGTGATTTCCTCCTGGCGGTTACCGAGGAAATCGCGCCAGGCGGTGTGCGCCAAATCGGCGCCCAGCGCGACCGTCTTGCCGCTCTCGCCGCCGTTGGTCAGCACCACCACGCAGCCGGGGGCCTCGGCGGTGCCGGCGCGGCTGAAGGCCACGCAGTGGCTGTCGTCGAAGTAGTCGGTTTGCGGGCCGTTGGCGAAGCGCTGGCGGGCGGCGATCAGTTTCTCCAGCTCCGGGATCGCCGGCATGTCGATCTGGTATTCGCCGCCGTCGCGCCCCTTGTCGCGGTAGCTGGCGCCATACAGGTCGGGGTAAAACACGCAGGGTACGCCCTGTTCGCGCAGCAGGATCAGCGCATAGGCCAGCGGTTTGAACCAGGGTTCCACCGGCGCTTCCAGCGATTGCAGCGGCTGGGTATCGTGGTTGGCGACCAGCGTCACCGCGTGGGCCGGATCGGCGGCGGTCAGGGTATCGGTGAAGATCTGCGCCATGTCGAAGCCGTCGCCTTGCTTCGACGCCTGATGAAACTTCAGGTGCAGCGCCACGTCGAACAGCATCACCTTGCCGTCCACCAACTCGATATATTGTTGCAGCGCGCCGAGATCGTGCGACCAGTATTCGGCAACGATAAACAGGTCGCGTTGCGCGCTGTCGCGCACGTGATCCGCCCACTCTTTGAAGAACCAGGCGGGAATGTGTTTGGCGGCGTCCAGGCGGAAGCCGTCGCACGGCAGCGTGTCCAGCAGCCAGCGCGCCCAGTATTTGAGCTCCTCCGTCACCGCGGCGTTGCGGAACTCCACGTCGGCGCCCATCAGGTAGTCGTAGTTGCCTTTCTCGTCGTCGACCTGATCGTTCCAGCCGTCGTCGCCGTAGTCGTTGGCGATTTTAAACACCCCTTTGTCGTCTGGCTGCTCAACATAGTCGACGCCGCTGAAGCATTTGTAATCCCAGATAAACTCGGAATGCACGCCCTGGCGACCGGGAAAGGTAAAGCGGGTGTAGGCCAGTGCGTCGAAGCCCTGGTCGTCGATATCGTTGCGGTTGTTGGCGTCCACCTTGAACACGTGTACCCGTTCTTTTTCGTCCGCGCCGAGCTTGTGGTTGAACACCACGTCGTAGATCACCCCCACGCCGTGTTCGCGCAGCGTAGTGGCGGCATGTTCCAGCGCCGCCTTGTCGCCGTATTTGGTGGCCACGCTGCCTTTCTGGTCAAATTCGCCCAGATCGAACAGATCGTAGGTGTCGTAGCCGACGGAGTAGCCGCCGGAAGCGCCCTTGCAGGCGGGGGGTAGCCACAGATCGGTGATGCCCAGTTCGGCCAGGTGCGGGGCGCGCTCGGCGGCCTCCTGCCACAGTTTGCCGCCGTCGGGGTAGTACCAGTGGAAGAATTGCAGCAGGGTGGTTTTTTTCGTCATGAGCCAGCGTCCCGGTTAGCCAGAAGGAAAGGAGCAGTTAAAGCATGGGCTACTTTTGGCAAAAGGGACAAGTTTGGCATAGGCGGCCCGAGAAGGCCGCCCGAGAGACTGCTTAACGCTGGCTGGCGTAATGAGGCGAGCGCGGGCCATAAAGAATGGCGCCGTTCTGACCTGTTGCCGACAGGAGGCGAGTGTTGGCGATGGCACCAATGTCGAACCCTTTATCGCTGATGGTATCCGCGATTTGTGAAATCGCGGCGCTGATCACCATGCCCAGCAGGCCACCGGAATTGTTGTTGCCTTCGTTGCTGGATGCGGTGGCGGTGCCGGCCCACAGCTGTTTGCCGTTGCGCAGGTCAACCAGGCGAGCGGCTACGGTAACGCGAGTTTCGCTGCTGATCACCATGTAGCTGGTACCGTATTGCGTGACATCCAGGTACAGCACGGTGTCGGCGCCGAAAATCTGGTGCAGTTTTTTCGGACTGACAGCGCGGATGTCGTTGGCGTTGGTTAGACCGTTTTGCAGGAAGGTTTCCTCCACTACAGCGACCGGCATCACATAGTAACCGGCCTCGGCCAGCGGTAAGGTTGCACTGGCGAGCACGCTGTGGCTGGCTTTGACATCCGGCGACTGATTCATCGGCGGCAAGACCAGGATCGACTTCGGCTTGCTCTCATGGAATGCCGCATAGTCATAAGGCGTTTGCTTGGCACAGCCGCTCAGCAACAGGATGGCGGTAACGCTGAGGAAAGTGAGTACACGCTTCATTTAAAGCTCCCCTTATCCTTGGCCATCAGGAAATTCATAAACGGTGCCGATTCCGGGAACAGCGTTTTTTCCGTGTTGAATTCACTCATGGCTTGTCCGTCGTTGCCGGTTTTGCTGTACAGCAGCCCCAGTTGCGCATGCAGCCCCGGCGGTACGGCTTTATCCTTGGCGCGGGATTTCTCGACGATCTCTTTCAGCGTAGCGATCTGCTGCTCAGGGCTTTGCCCATCCTGCTGGTAGTATTGATAAAGAGAAGTTTGGTAGCCATCCCAATTGTAAAGCGTTTTCGGCGCGGCGCAGCCGGCCAACAGGGTCGCTGCAAACAGCGCCCCGCCCATTTTTTTAGTTATCATCTTTCTCTGCTTCTAGTCCGTTAGTTAGCAGGGCGCCATGCGCCGTTTTCGATACCGGTAACCAGGTTATTGACGGCTTCACGCACGGCCAGATCCAGCACCTTGCCGTTAAGGGTGGAGTCGTAGCTGGCGGTGCCCCCGAAACCGATGATTTCGCGATTGGACAGTTCGTATTCACCGGCGCCCTGAGAGGAATAGACGACTTCTGAAGTCTGTACGTTCACGACGTTCAGATTGACTTTGGCGTAAGCGACCTGTGATTTACCACGGCCCAAAATGCCCCACAGCTGATGATCGCCGACTTCTTTGCGGCCGAATTCGGTGACATCGCCGGTAATCACATAGTTGGCGCCTTTCAGCGTTTGTGCTTTCCCTTTAATGCCGGCTTCAGTTTTCAACTCTTCCATGTTGGCGCGGTCCAGCACGTTGAAACGGCCAGTCTGCTGCAAATGCGTGATCAGGATAGTCTTGGACTGATTGCCCAGCCGATCGACGCCATCGGAGAAGATGCCATTCATGTAGCTGGAGCGGTTGTCGAATTTACCGACGGCGATAGGGCTGCGTGGGCCCTGATAAGTGGTGTTGTAGGAAGTCACTTTCGGCACTTCCAAAGAGCGGGAGGATTCGGTCGCACAGCCCGCCAGCAAAGTGACGGAAAGGGCGACGGAACAGACGGCGAGTGATTTTTTCATTGGCATGCGATCTCTCCATGAGCATAAAACAGCGCGGGAGCAACCCGCGCCCGATGTTTCCATAACGAGCGTTGTCGCCGTTATGGAAGCGTCGCGATCCTGCCATGAATATGTAACAAATTACAACAAGATATCGGCATTAATGCCGCTATTAACATTGTTGTAACCTATTGTAATGCAATGGATTGATATCGATTTCTTCTCTTAACCGCAGATTTTTTCACGATTGTATGTTTTTTAACTGGTTTATTGTTTTATAAACATTAAATTAATGAATTTTTATTCTGATTTTTTTGAATTAATCAGTTTACTGTATTGGGTAATGTAACGTTTTGCATCAGCTCCTCTGTTATACCGGGGTTCATGGCGGCTTGATGATCCGTTAAGGTAGTGAGAATTAGGTAACACTATCAACTAAATCTCATTTTTTATCGGTAGTTAATTGGGGATATCAATTGTGAACATCAGGGATTTCAGAGCATTGGCGCGCAGTTTGGTCAGAGAATTCGGCATGTTGAACAAGCAGAGCAACGGCTCGCGCTTTTCGCCACTGCAGATCCATCTGATGATCGAAGTCAGCGAGCAGCCGCTGGGCGTCACCGAGCTGGCGGCCCGGCTTTGCATCGACAAGGCCAGCGCCAGCCGGGCGCTGCGCAGCCTGGTGGCCGCCGGCGTGATAGAAACGGTGGATCATCCTGATGACAAGCGGCACAACCTGCATCGGTTGAGTAAACAGGGCGGCAAGACGCTGGCCGGCATCGAGAGCGACGCCGACGGTTTTATGCAGGCGGCGCTGGCGCAGTTGGACGACGATGAGCTGGCGAGCACTACCGCGGCGATGAAAAAGATGACCGCGGCGCTGCGCAGCGCGCGCAAACAGCGCGACGCCAACCTGCGGGTGCGGCCGATCGTCGAGCGCGACGATGCGGCGATGGCGGCGATCATTCGCGACGTGTTTCGCGAGTACGGCATGGACAAAATGGAAGGGGTCAGCCTGCACGATCCGGATCTCGATCGGCTGACCGGTCTGTATCGCGACAACGGCGGCCACTACTGGGTGCTGGAGCGCGGCGGGCAGGTGGTGGGGGGCGTCGGCATGGCGCCGCTGGCCGGCGAAGAGCCCGGCTATTGCGAGTTGCAAAAACTGTTTTTCAAACCCGGCGCGC
The DNA here is from genome assembly GCF_052045405.1 of Serratia sp. 22278. NCBI lineage: Bacteria > Pseudomonadati > Pseudomonadota > Gammaproteobacteria > Enterobacterales > Yersiniaceae > Serratia > Serratia sp. 22278. Next base: position 476,731 of record NZ_JBQEOW010000002.1, read on the forward strand.
GCGGGCTGGGCATGGCGCGCCATATGGTGGTGCAGGCGCTGAAGGCGGCGCGGGCGGCGGGGTATCGCTACTGCTACCTGGAAACCACCGAACAGTTGAAAGAGGCGATCGGGTTGTACTACGCGCTGGGGTTCACGCTGTTGACGGAACGGCGCGGCAATACCGGCCACCACGGCTGCAATGTGTGCATGCTGAAAAATCTGCAGAACGACGATATGTGAGCGGTTTCAAGGTTAACGCCCGCGCCTTGTGTCACCCTGTTAACCGTTTGATAACAATCACAACGTTTTATCAGGGAGGAAACTATGTTGGGGGATCCGATGGCGCTGTCCGCGCTGGTCACGCTGGTGGTCATCGCGCTATGGGCCAGCGCCCGCCTGCCGGAGTATTTGGTCGCGCTGCTGTTCTTTGCGGCGGTGATGGTATTGCAGCTGGCGCCCGCCGCGGTGACCTTTTCCGGTTTCGCGTCCTCCGCATTTTGGCTGGTGCTCAGCGGCTTCGTGTTGGGCACCGCCATCCGCAGCACCGGTTTGGCGGATCGCCTGGCCAACCGACTCTTGCCGCATCTGGCCGGTTCCTGGCCCCGCCTGGTGGGCGGCGTGGTGGCGATAAGCTACGCGTTGGCGTTTGTCATGCCCTCCAACATGGGGCGAATTACGCTGCTGATGCCGATCGTCATGGCGTTGGCCAATCGCGCCGGCCTGGCGGAAGGCTCGCGCGGCCGCTTCGGTTTGGCGCTGGCGGTGGGGTTCGGCACCTTCCAGCTCTCCGCCAGCATCCTGCCGGCCAACGTGCCCAATCTGGTGATGAGCGGCGCGGCGGAAAGCGCCTACGGCAGCCACTTCGCTTATCTTTCTTACCTGTTGTTGCACGCCCCGGTGCTCGGGATCGCCAAAGGCGCGCTGCTGACGCTGTGCATCTGCGGCCTGTTCCGCGCGCGGCCGCAGCCGGTGGCGGCCGAGGCGGCACAAACCCCGCTCAGCACCGCCGAGTGGCGGCTGATCGCACTGTTGGGCATTACGGTGCTGCTGTGGATGACCGACAGCTGGCACGGCATCGCCCCCGCCTGGATCGGGTTGGCGGCGGCCTGCTTCTGCCTGTTGCCGCGCATCGGTTTTCTCAACGGCGAGCAGTTCGCCGCCGGGGTTAACGTGCGCACCTGTATCTACGTGGCGGGGATCCTGGGGCTGACCGCGCTGGTCAGCCACTCCGGTCTCGGCGATCGGCTGGGCGGTGCGCTGCTGGCGATGATGCCGGATCTGCATGGCAAACCGTTCGCTGCGTTCGGTTCGCTGGTGGGGATCACCGCGTTGCTGAATTTCGTGGTGACCGCCAACGGCGTGCCGGCGCTGTTTACTCCGCTGGCGCAGGCGTTGTCCGCGGGCAGCGGCCTGCCGCTGCTGACGGTGCTGATGACCCAGGTGATCGGCTATGCCACGCCGCTGCTGCCGTATCAGGCTTCGCCGATCGTGGTGGCGATGGGGATGGGCAAAGTGCCCGCGCGTGAAGGGTTGAAGCTGTGCCTGCTGTTGGCTGCACTCAGCTTTGCGCTGCTGGTGCCGTTGGATTATCTGTGGTTCAGGCTGCTGGGGTGGATCCCGTAAACAGCTCCGCGCCGCCGGCAAAACAATCTTCGTCCAGCGTCAGGGTGGCGATTTTATGCACCGGTCCGCGCATGCTGACCTGAAAATCGCCGCTGAAGGCGATCTGCAGTTCGCCGCCCGGCATCCGCACGCTAACCCGATCGTCGACTCGTCCCAACTTGCGCATCACGCTGGCGGCGGCGCAGCTGCTGCTGCCGGAGGCGAGGGTAAAGCCGGCGCCGCGCTCCCAGATGCCGATGCGCAGCGTCTGGCGATCGACCACTTCCACCAGTTGTACATTGGTGCGTTTCGGGAACAGCGGATGGCGTTCAATCTGCGGTCCGAGCCGATGCACCTGCGCCAGATCCAGTTTTTCCACCGGCACCACGCAGTGCGGATTGCCCATCGACACCAGCGAAACGCTTAACGTCGCCTCCCTCAGGGGCAGCGGATAGTTCAGCGCCTCCGGCAGATCGATCAACGCCGGCAGCGCCGCCGGGCTGAAATTGGCGCGCCCCATCTCCACGGTTATCTGATGCGCGTCTTCCGCCACCTGGCAACGCACGTCGCCGCCGGCAGTGTGCACCAGAAACGGCTGATGCGCCACGCGCTTGCTGTCGAACAGATAGCGCGCGTAGATACGCAGACCGTTGCCGCTTTTCTCCGCTTCGGAGCCGTCCGGGTTGATGATGCGCAGGGTGGGATTGACGGCGTCGCCGCTGTCGATCAGCAGGCCGTCGGAACCGATGCCGTAATGCGGGTGGCACAGCAGGCGGATCTGTTCCTGGCTCAGACGTTCGGCGACCGAACGGTGGCAGACCAGGTAGTCGTTGCCCAGACCGTGATATTTGTGGAACAGCAGGGGAGTCATGGCGTTGCTCGGCTCAGCGGGAAAAGGTCGCTACAGCTTACAACAGAACGTTGGCGTTAAAGCAAACAAAAGGCGGCCTGAGCCGCCCTTTTGCACGATTGCCGATCCGGCGATTAATTGTAGATGATCGCGGTGCCGTGCAGTTTGTTGTCACCGGTGGTGGCGATGATCTGGAAAGATTTGGCGCCCGCCGCGTCGGCTTTGGCCGCCAGTTTGTTTTCCAGGCTGCTCAGGTCGGACGCGCCGCTGACGGTGACGACGCCGGCTTTTTGCAGGTCGGCGGGTTGCGCGTTAACCAGATCGGCGGCGAAGCCGCCGAAAGAGACGGAGGCCAGTGCGATGGCTGCGATGGTCATTTTCAGGTTTTTCATGGTCTTATTTCCTATCTTTGTTCTTTACGATGTTTGTTTTGTAAGGTCGTTAAATTAATTAACGATCGATAATTTAATGTTAGATGCCGGTTTGACGGATTGCAAGTATTTTTTTAATGCTCATTAATTAATTTTTTTTTATACCCTGGCGTCGGGAGCCGAAATTATCGCGATCCGCTGGTTTAATACCTTGTTATTGATAGATTTCTGCGGTTCCGTGCAGCTGGTTGTTACCGCCGGCGCCGATGATGCGGAAGGATTTTGCACCGGCCTGATCGGCTTTGGCGGCCAGGCTGTTTTCCAGCGAGGTCAGATCGGATGCGCCGCTGACGGTAATGACGCCCACTTTCTGCTGGTCAGCCGGTTGGTTCTGAACCAAATCAGCGGCGAAGCTGCCGAAGGAAACGCTGGCCAGAGTGAGGGCTGCTAAGGTTAATTTTAAGTTTTTCATAATGTTAATTCCTTTCCGATAACGGTGAATAGAGGGGTTGAATCCGCTTCGCTAAATTATCTTAACGATCGATAACTAAATGCTAATCGGTTCTCGACGAGCGCGCAATATTTTTTTATAATGATCGTTAAGTTATTTGTGCTAACCCTGCCGTGGAGCGGGATAGGAGAGGAACGATGAGCATCAATGAAGCGGTCTGCGGCAAGAAAAGCCGCGGCAGACCGAAACAATTTGATCGCGATCGGGCGCTGGAAAGCGCGCTCGATCTGTTCTGGCGGCACGGTTATGAAGCCACCTCGCTGGCCGATCTGGTGGAAGTGACCGGCGCCAAGGCGCCGACGCTGTATGCGGAATTCGGCAACAAGGAAGGGATGTTCCGCGCGGCGGTGGAACGCTATTTGCAAAAATACACCACCTGCACCAACCAACTGTTGGAACAGGCGTTGCCGGTGGCCGAGATCGTCGAGGCCTACGTGCGTTCTTCCGTCGAAGTGTTTACCGACCCCGATACGCCGTCAGGTTGTTTTATGGTGTGCGCCTCCGCCGCGCTGTCGTCCGCGTCCGACGACGTCGCCCAGATGCTGCGCAAAAAACATCATGCCCAGGAAGCGGCGCTGAAAGCCTGCTTCGATCGCAAGGTGCAGCAGGGTGAACTGCTGGCGAAGACTGACACCGCGCTGCTGGCGAAGTACGTCATTTGCACCATTGAAGGCATGTCGGTGCAGGCGCGCGAAGGGGCAAGCCGCGGCGATCTGCTGCGGTTACTGGAGGCGTTGATGCTGGTGTGGCCGCGGCTCAGCCAGATTGGCAATAAGGTGTGACAACCGGCCCGGCTTTTACCGGGCCGTCTAACCCATTACTGATTGACCGGGATCACCGCGCCCTGGTACTTCTCGCGGATAAAGTCCTGAATCGGTTTGGAGTGCAGCACTTTGACCAGCGCCACGATCTCCGGCTTGTTCACGTCGGCTTTGTGCACGGTGATGATGTTGGCGTACGGGTTGTTTTCGCCGCTTTCGACCGCGATCGGATCCTTGGTCGGATTCAGCCCGGCGTCGATGGCGTAGTTGGCGTTGATCACCACCGCGTCGCCTTCGTTGTTGTTATACATCTGCGGCAGCAGCGCGCCTTCAACGTTGGCCTGGAACTTCAGGTGTTTCGGGTTTTCCACCACGTCGGTGATGCGCGCGTCCACTTTGCTCACCCCCGGCTTCAGCTTGATCACGCCTTCCCGTTCAAAAATAGACAGGATGCGGCCTTCTTCCGCCACCGCGTCGCGCATGATGATTTTGCCGTTTTCCGGCAGATCTTTCAGGCTCTTGTACTTCTTCGAGTAGATACCGATAGGCTCAATATGGATCGCGCCGGCGCTGACGAAGTCGTAGCTCTTGTCGTCGGCGTGGTCTTTCAGCACCGAGTTCAGGTAAGGCACGTGCTGGAAATAGTTGGCGTCAATGTCATGGCTGGCCAGCGCAGTGTTCGGCAGGATGTAGTCCTGGAAGCGCTTGATTTGCAGATCGATGCCTTCCTTCGCCAGTATCGGTTTAGCCTGTTCGAGGATCTCGGCGTGCGGCACGTTGGAGGCGCCGACCACCAGCTTGGTCGCCGCGGCGGCGCCAAAAGAAGCCAGAGTGGCGACGGAGGCGAAAGCCAGCATCAGTAGGTGCTTTTTCATCATCGTTTTCCTTGGTTAATTAACGTTTATCGAGCGTTCTTGTCAGGGTGTCGCCAATGAACTGAATGACGAAAACGATCAGCAGGATCGTCAGCGTCGCCACCAGCGTCACGTCACTGTGGTTGCGTTGGAAGCCTTCCAGATAGGCCAGGTTGCCCAGTCCGCCGGCGCCGATCACCCCGGCCATCGCGGTGTAGCTCACCAGCGCGATCAGGGTGACGGTGATGCCGGAAACCAGCGCCGGCGAGCTTTCCGGCAGCAATACGCGGAAAATCAGGGTGCGGTTTTTGGCGCCCATCGAGCGCGCCGCTTCGATCACTCCTTTGTCGACCTCGCGCAGCGCGATCTCCACCAGCCGGGCATAGAACGGCGCCGCGCCGACGATCAGCGCCGGCAGGGCCGCATCTGCGCCGAGAATGGTGCCGATAAGCGACTTGGTGAACGGGATCAGCAGCACGATCAGAATGATGAACGGAATGGAGCGGAAGACGTTGACCAACACGGAGATCAGCGAGTAGACCGCCCGGTTCTGCAACAGCTGGCCCTTCGAGGTTAAAAACAGCAGCACGCCGAGCACGATGCCCAGCACCAGCGTGGCCAAACCGGCGATGCCGGTCATGTACAGCGTTTCCCAGGTGGCGTCCCACAGTTGGTCCAGACGCAGGTGGGGGAACAGGGATTCAATCATGTTGGATAACCTCGACGGCGATGTTTCTTTCGTTCAGCAGGTTGAGCATGTCGGCGACTTGTTGTTCGTTGCCTTCGGCGTGGATGTACAGTTCGCCGAACGAACCGTTGAGGGTGTGGCTGATCTTGCCGTGCAGAATGTTGATGGTCAGGGCGTAGCGCCGGATCACTTCAGAGATCACCGCCTGATGGGTTTGCACGCCGACGAAGGTCAGCTTGAAAATCGCCCCCGGCAGGTGGGCGGTGAGCTGCGGGTTGAAGCTCTCTTCGGTGTCCGCATACTGCGACACCTGTTTGACGAACTGTCGGGTGATCGGCTGCTGCGGCCGGGTGAACACGTCAAGCACCGGGCCTTCTTCGACGATGCGGCCGTTTTCCATCACCGCCACGCGGTGGCAGATTTTGCGCACCACGTGCATCTCGTGGGTGATTAGCACGATGGTCAATTTCAGCTGACGGTTGATGTCCAACAGCAGGTCGAGAATGGCGTCGGTGGTCTGCGGATCGAGCGCCGAGGTGGCCTCGTCGCACAGCAGCACGCTCGGGTTATTGGCCAGCGCGCGGGCGATGCCGACGCGCTGCTTTTGACCGCCGCTGAGCTGCGACGGGTAGGCGTTTTCGCGCCCCTGCAGGCCGACCAGCGCGATCAGTTCCGCCACGCGCGGCGCAATCTGCGCCTTGGGCACGCCGGCGATCTGCATGGAAAACGCGATGTTCTGGCTGACGGTGCGCGACCACAGCAGGTTGAAGTGCTGAAACACCATGCTGATTTTCAGGCGCGCCTGGCGCAGATGGCTGCCTTTGGCGCGGGCGATATCAAAACCGCCCACGTCAATGCGGCCGCTGGTGGGCGTTTCCAGGCCGTTGAGCAGGCGGATGAGGGTGCTTTTGCCGGCGCCGCTGTAGCCGATGATGCCGTAAATTTGCCCGGCCTCTACCGCCAGGCTGACGTTGTCTACCGCCACGACGCGGCCCTGTGTGCTGTCAAAAGTTTTGCAAACGTTCGAAAGAACGATCATAGCGAAGCGGATCCTTATCGATACATCACAGCATTCCGTCCAGAGCGCGGTGCGCCGGACAGAGATCGTTCGGCTTTTCGGCTGACGGAACCTCTGTTGCGGGTGAATACCGGGCAATCCTACCGAGGGTTTATAGTGACAGGAAGAATGTAAAATCTATTACTTATTCTGATTTGATATATAAAGCAGCGGGGGAGGCGGGGGAAGAAACCGGCCGCAGGGCGGCCGGCGGAGGGCTAGCGTTTTTCCAGCTTCATGTGCAGCAGCGGGAACGGGTTGCCCTGGCCGTCGAGCGGCGAGCGGCCGGTGATGACAAACCCGTAGTGGCGGTAGAAGCCGCTGGCCTGCGGATTTTGCTCGTTCACGTCCAGCTGCAGCTCATCGTGCAGCGTTTCCGCGTGGGTCAGCAGCGCTTTGCCCACCCCTTTGCCGCGCTGATCCGCGTCGATAAACAACATCTCCACCTTGTTGCCGTTCAGGCCGATAAAGCCGCAGGGATGCCCCGGGCGTTCTTCGGCCACCCAAACGTTGACCGCCGGCAGGTAGTCGTTCAGCACCAACGGGAACAGCTGCGTGATGTTGTCTTCGGTTAAAAAATGGTGGGTGGCGCGCACCGAACGCAGCCAGATATCTGCCAATTGCGCGTTGTCTTCCGCCGCGCGTGCTCTGATGGTAATCATCGAACTCTCTGCTATCTAAGTTGAAGGAAAAGAAACTAGATAGAGGTTTTGTGGGGTTAGTGCCGAATTAACGTGGGTTAACGCCCTGCAAAGCGCCTCTGCAGTGGATCGAATAGGCCCGCTTTGTTGCAAGCGGTATAACAACTGTAATTCAGTAAGTTAATGCTTTCAACCGCCGCAGGGCGCAATGAGGCGCTCGCCGCGTGTTACACTGGCCGCTGAATGAGCAAGAGGGCGGCAGGATGGAAGCGGTACGCGCAGCGATAGAGAAACAGGTGCTCAGCCTGACCGGGCTGGCGCTCGGCGGCGTCGATTTTGAGAATCCGCCCGGCGATCCGGGGCTGTTCGGCCCGCAGTCTGTCATCTGGCAGGTACATCGCGATTTCACGCCGATGCTGTGCGGCGGCGTCAGCGCCTTGCTGCTGCAAATGCTGCACCCGCTGGCGCTGGCCGGCGTATGGGATCACTCCAATTTTCGCGACGATATGATCGGCCGCCTGCGCCGCACCAGCCAGTTCGTGTCGGTCACCACCTTCGGCCCGACCGCCGAGGCGGAGCGGCTGATCGCCAAAGTCAAAGCCATCCATCTGCGGGTAACCGGCGTCGGCGGCGACGGCACGCCTTATGCCGCCAGCGATCCGGCGCTGCTGACCTGGGTGCACGTGGCGGAGAGCAGCCGCTTTCTGGCCAGCCACCTGCGCTACCGTAACCCCCATCTTTCCCGCGATTTGCAGGATCAATACTATCGTGAAGCGGCGCGCGTGGCCGCCGCGCTGGGAGCCACTGAAATACCTCAGTCCTGCGCGGAGGTCGAAGAATACCTGCAGGCGATGCGGCCGCAGCTGGTGTGCGATGAACGCACCCAAGAGGTGGCGCGCATTCTGCTGAAGGCGCCGGCGCCGAGCGCGTTGGCGCGCCCGCTCGGCGGGGTGGTGATGCAGGCGGGCATCGATCTGTTGCCCGACTGGGCGCAGCGGCAGTTCGGTTTTCATCCGGGCGCGCTGCGGCGGCGGCTGGTGCGAACGGGCGCCGCCGGTTTGGGCAAGGTGCTGGGCGCGTCGATGCGCAACGGTTCCTATCAGCGCGCGGTGCGGCGCATCACTCGGCCGTCATGAGCCGCAGCCGCTATAATTAGCCTTTGTTTATCTTCGTTTACGGCCGTTTTTGAGACTTTTACGGGTGATCCGGCCAGTAATGCGTTTTACACTTGGGGCAAAGCCACATTCCATTTTTGGCGCGCAGCCGATTCTGCCGCGCCCTGACCCTATTGAGGTGATATGAACGAGTCATACGTACTTGCTGAAGTCAGCAATGAGAACCAGACGCTGGTCGCGGTGGTTCAGCAAGATCACCGGGCAGCCTATTTTTACATCTATCCCGCCGAAGCCTACAGCGATCGCTATCAGGTGCGCGCCTGCTGGCTGCGCAACCTGGCCGCCGCGCCGCTGCAGGAGGATCGCGCCGCGTTGGAACAAGGGCAGCCGCCGATGCTGGCGGCGGAGTTTTGCCGCAACCTGGAAGGGGAAGCGCCGCTGAACCCGGAAGGGCTGATGGTGGTGTGGAGCGAAAGCGACGACGGCGCGGCCCTGTGGTATTACGGCCAACTGCTGGCGGTGATCCCCGGCTGGAGCCTGTATATCGACCATTCGGTGTGCTATTCGGCCAGCTGCATCAAGGAGAGCCCACTGGCCTATCCGCTCGGTTCGGCCTCGACCAACACGCAATATGCGCAGGCGGAAAGCACCCGGCAGTTTTGGCGCAGCTGGCAGCGTGAAGAGGGCAATCCGTGGCCGAAGATGCAGCGCGATTTTCAGGCGCGCTATGAGCAGCATTTCGGCCCTTCGGTAAAATATTACGCCATCGATCAGGGCAAGTGGCCGCCGATGGCCATCACTCAGCACGAGCGCGACGGCATCTATTACTTCCTCACCATGGGGGTCAGCATCCGGCCGATGCCGTGGGTGGAGATCCTGTTCAACGACGAGGCTTCGCGCTATCGCCGCATGGAGATGGCGATCGCCATCGACAGCCAATACATGACCGAAGACAACGCGGTGCAGATGGCCAGCGCGCTGGCCGGTTTCGCGCACGCGCCGTGGGCGCGGTTGACCTGGATCGGCGAAGGGCACACGCTGGAGTCCGACGTGGCGCCGTTGGGCTACGAAGGCTATATTTTATCGTCGTCCTTCTATCCGCATCACGCGCACCTGGCGTTGCCGCAGCAGTACGGCGACCCGGTGAACCTGTTTTGGGCCAGCCCGGTGTTTACCGCCGAGCGTCAGCTGGCGCACGCCACGCCGAACGGCGGGCACGATCTGGTGAACCGGCTGCGCGAGCAGGGCGTTGACCACATTTTCCGCCCGCGCCAGCCGGTGTGCTGACGCCATTTATCTTCTCTTCGGGAGCCGCCATGACCACCGCGCTGTTGATTATCGATTTGCAGGAAGGGTTGTTTACGCCGCCGCCGGCGGATGCCGCGGGCACCGTTGCGCGCATCAATCAGTTGAGCGAGCGCGCCCGCCGGGCGGGCGTGCCGGTGATCGTGATTCAGCACCACACGCCGGACGACGAACTGCCGCACGGCAGCACCGCCTGGCAAGTGCTCGCGGCGCTGAAGGTGGCGCCGGGCGACCATCGGGTGGATAAAACCACGCCGGACTCGTTCCTGCGCACCTCGCTCGGCGCGTTGCTGATCGCCAACGGCGTATCGCAGCTGGTGGTTTGCGGCTACTCCACGCCGTTTTGCATCGATACCACGGTGCGCAGCGCCGCGGCGCGCGGCTATCCGGTGACGCTGGCGGCGGATGCGCACACCTGCCACGACAAATCCTATGCCGACGGTTTGCTGATCCGCACCCACCATAACGAGACGTTATCGAATATCGACAGCTTCGGCGTGCCGATCCGCGCCGTGCCCGCGGCGGACATCGTGTTCTGAGTACGGAAAACGGGGGCTAACGCCCCCGTTCGTTATTTCAGGCCCGCCCGCCGCGCCGCCACCTTGGCCAGCGCCGCCCAGTCCAGATCCGCATCCCCCTGCGCCATCGCGTCGAGGAAATTGTCTTTCAGCACCCCGGCGAACGGCATCGGCGTATGGCTGTCGGCGCCGGCGGCCAGCGCCAGCCCGACGTCCTTCAGCCCCAGCGCCAGGCGGAATCCGGCGGGTGAATACTTCTCGGCGGCGATCAGCGCGCCATAGCCCTGATAGGCCGGGGCGGCGAAGACGGTGCCGCTCAGCATCTGCAGGTAGTCGGCGCCGGACACGCCATAGTTGCGCACCAGCGCGCTGCCTTCCGCCATTGCTTCAATGGCGCTGGCCAGCGTAAAGTTGGTGGCGATTTTGACCACGTTGGCCTGCGCCGGATCGGCGCCGAAGTGCCAGGTTTTCTGGCCGAGGGCATCGAACAGCGGCTGCGCTTGCTTCAGCCGCTCGCTATCGCCGGCCGCCAGAATATTCAGTTTGCCGGCGGCGGCCACATCGACCCGTCCCAGCACCGGCGCGGCGAGATAACCGATGCCGTGCTCCTCATGCAGCGTCGTCAAACGTTTGGCGAGTTCGACCGAGATAGTCGCCATATTGATATGCAGCGCGCCCGGTTTCATCCGTTGCAGCAATCCGCTGTCCACCACCACCTGCTGCGTGGCGGCATCGTCGGCCAGCATGGTGATCAGCACGTCGGCATCGGCCAACTGTTCCGGCCGTTCGACCTGCCGCGCGCCGGCGCTCACCAGCGGCTGCGCCGCCTGCGGCGAGCGGTTCCATACCGTTAAGGCGAAGCCCGCCTGCAACAGGTTGGCCGCCATGGCGCTGCCCATCCCACCCAGTCCGGCAAATCCGATCTTCATCATGCGCTCCTTTTTCAGGTTGAAGGTTTTACCCTAGCGCGCCAGGCCAGGAACGCAAATGCCGGAGTGTAACGCCGTCTTACGCGCCGGCGGTGGGCTATTGACGCGCTGCCGCGGCGGGTATACCTTGATGGCATGAATATATTGATGCACTCCACCCACAATCAGTCATGGTGGCGCCTCTTCTGAGGCGGCACGAGTATTCACATCTCTTTTTAATGCCGCCGGTTTGGCGGCATTATTTTTTGTGGCGTTGATCCGGCGGTCTACAGACCTTCAGGAGCACTGCCATGAGCTACACCATTCTTACCGGCGATCGCGCCACCGGCCCACTGCATTTAGGCCACTTCGTCGGCTCGCTGCGCCAGCGCGTCGCACTGCAGCACCAGCATAACCAAACGGTGATGGTGGCGGATCTGCAGGGCCTGACCGACAACGGCAACAACCCGCAAAAAATCAGCGCCAACGTGCTCAACGTCGTGGCCGACTATCTGGCGGTTGGCATCGATCCGCACAAGACCACGATCTGCCTGCAGTCGGCGCTGCCGGCGTTGGCCGAGCTGACGATGTACTACCTCAACCTGGTCAGCGTGGCGCGGCTGGAACGCAACCCGACGGTGAAAAGCGAAATCGCCGAGAAGGATTTCGCCCGCAGCCTGCCGGCCGGTTTTCTGATCTATCCGGTCAGCCAGGCGGCGGACATCACCGCCTTCGGCGCCACCCACGTGCCGGTCGGCGAGGATCAACTGCCGATGCTGGAGCAAACCAACGAGATCGTGCGGCGCTTCAACCACATCGTCGGCCAACCGATATTAACGGAGTGCCAGCCGCTGTTAAGCAACGTCGGGCGTCTGCCGGGGCTGGACGGGCAGGGCAAAATGTCGAAATCGCGCGGCAACGCCATCCCGCTTGGCGCCGGCGCCGACGAGGTGCACAAGGCGGTGATGAGCATGTTCACCGATCCCGGCCATCTCAACGTCAGCGATCCCGGCCGGGTGGAGGGCAACATGGTGTTCACCTATCTGGACGCCTTTTGCGAAGACGCCGCGCTGGTGGCGGAACTGAAGGCGCACTACCGCCGCGGCGGGTTGGGGGACGTGAAGATCAAACGGCTGCTGGAGGATTGTCTGCAGAGCCTGCTCGAACCGATCCGCACCCGCCGCGCCGAATTCATCGCCGATAAAGGCGAGCTGACGCGCATCCTGCAGCACGGCACCCGCCGCGCGCATCAGGTCAGCCAGCGGACGCTGCAGCAGGTCAAGGCGGCGCTGGGGCTGGACTTCTTCACCCTGGCGTGAGGCGTACACCGGGGGGCGGCACGCGTCACGCCCCGGCCATAAAACCATCATCCCACTGTCATAAACTTATCCGTTAATAGGTGCCCATAATGATTAGCCACTGAAACCAGAGAAATCATATGGCTCAGGCACTGTTAAAATTGGCGCAGCACGAGTTCCCAGGGCAGCACGCCGCCGCATCCCGCAAAGTGTTATCGGTAAAGGGGCTCGGCAAAGCTTACAAAGCGCAGCAGCGCGTGCTGGATGACATCAATTTCGATCTGCACGCCGGCGAATTCGTGGCGGTGATCGGCCGCTCCGGCGCGGGCAAGTCCACGCTGTTGCATACCCTCAACGGCACCATTCCTTCCAGCTGCGGTGAGATGCTGCACTTCGAAGACGATGGCGTGGCGCAGGATATCGCCCAGCTTGCCGGCCGCCAGATGCGCCAGTGGCGCGCGCGCTGCGGCATGATCTTCCAGGACTTCTGCCTGGTGCCGCGGCTGGACGTGATGACCAACGTGTTGCTGGGCCGCCTGAGCCACACCTCCACCCTGAAATCCTTCTTCAAACTGTTCGATGACGCCGACCGCGCTCGCGCCATCGAGCTGTTGCAGTGGCTCAACATGCTGCCGCACGCGCTGCAGCGCGCCGAGCACCTTTCCGGCGGTCAGATGCAGCGCGTCGCTATCTGCCGCGCGCTGATGCAAAACCCGCAAATCCTGCTGGCCGATGAGCCGGTGGCGTCGCTCGATCCGAAAAACACCCGCCGCATCATGGACGCGCTGCAGAAAATCAGCGAAGACGGCATCGCGGTGATGGTGAACCTGCACTCGGTCGAACTGGTGAAAGAGTATTGCTCGCGGGTGATCGGCATCGCCCACGGGAAGATCGTGTTTGACGGGCATCCTTCGCAACTGAACGAACGGATCCTGCACCAGCTGTATGGCGAAGAAGCCAATCAGATCCATTGAAGCACTTTTGACCTTTACCCTTTACACACAAGGCACACCTGATGAAAAAAGTATTGAGTCTGACCACCCTGATGGCCGGCGCGATGATGGTATTTAATGCTGCCGCAGCGGATGCGCCGAAAGAGCTGAACCTGGGCATTCTCGGCGGCCAGAACGCCACCCAGCAGATCGGCGATAACCAGTGCGTGAAGCAGTTCCTGGATAAAGAGCTGAACGTCGATACCAAGCTGCGCAACTCGTCCGACTATTCCGGCGTGATCCAGGGCCTGCTGGGCGGCAAGATTGACCTGGTGCTGAGCATGTCGCCGTCGTCGTTCGCCTCGGTCTACATCAAGGATCCGAAAGCGGTGGACATCGTCGGCATCGCGGTCGACGACGTTGACCAGTCGCGCGGCTACCACTCGGTGGTGGTGGTGAAGGCCGGCAGCCCGTACCAGAAACTGGAAGACTTGAAAGGCAAGGCCATCGGCTTCGCCGATCCGGATTCGACCTCCGGCTTCCTGATCCCGAACCAGGCGTTTAAAAAGCTGTTCGGCGGCACGGTCGACAATAAATACAACAACACCTTCTCCAGCGTCACCTTCTCCGGCGGCCACGAGCAGGACATCCTCGGCGTGCTGAACGGCCAGTTCGAAGGCGCGGTGACCTGGGCGTCGATGATTGGCGACTACAACACCGGCTACACCAGCGGCGCGTTCACCCGCATGATCCGCATGGATCACCCGGACCTGATGAAGCAGATCCGCATCATTTGGCAGTCGCCGCTGATCCCGAACGGCCCGATCCTGGTGAGCAACTCGCTGCCGGCCGACTTCAAGGCCAAAGTGGTCACCGCCATCAAGAAGCTGGATAAAGACGATCACGCGTGCTTTATCAAAGCGATGGGCGGCAAACAGCACATCGGCGACACTACCCTGGCGGAATACCAGACCATCATCGATATGAAGCGCGAGCTGACCAAAGGCGACCGTTAATTCCCGGCTGCCTCGGCCGTCCGAATGAAGGGGTTCAGCGTGCTGAACCCCTTGTTCCATCAAGATGGAAGACCTGCTTTGAATACCGATTTCGCACACTATTACCAACGGATCCGCAGCAAGCAAAAACGCGAAGCGCTGCTGTGGTCGCTCGGGCTGGTGGTGCTGTACCTGGGCGCCGGCAACCTCGCCGAGTTCAACCTGCACACCGTCTGGGTGTCTATTCCGCACTTCTTCGACTATCTGGCCGAAACCGTTCCAACGTTGCACTGGAACCTGCTGTTCGCCGACGGGCGCACCGAAGGCTCGCTGGCCTACTGGGGCTATCGCCTGAATATCCAGCTGCCGCTGATCTGGGAGACCCTGCAGCTGGCGCTGGCGGCGACCATTTTCTCGGTGCTGGTGGCGACCGTGCTGGCGTTTCTGGCCGCCGGCAATACCTATACCCCCGCCTCGGTGCGGCTGGCGATCCGCACGCTGGTGGCGTTCTTGCGCACCATGCCGGAGCTGGCGTGGGCGGTGATGTTCGTGATGGCGTTCGGCATCGGCGCCATTCCCGGCTTCCTGGCGCTGGCGCTGCACACCATCGGCAGCCTGACCAAGCTGTTCTACGAATCGATCGAAACCGCCTCCAACAAACCGGTGCGTGGGCTGGCGGCCTGCGGCGCTACGCCGCTGCAGCGCATGCGCTTTGGCCTGTGGCCGCAGGTGAAGCCGGTGTTTCTCTCCTACAGCTTCATGCGGCTGGAGATCAACTTCCGTCAGTCGACCATTTTGGGGCTGGTGGGGGCGGGCGGCATCGGCCAGGAGCTGATGACCAACATTAAACTCGACCGTTACGATCAGGTCAGCATGACGCTGCTGCTGATCATCGTGGTGGTTTCCGTGCTCGACTACGTGTCGGGCGAGCTGCGCAAGCGCGTGGTGGAGGGGGCAAAATGACAGCGGGCACTCCGGCGTCGGCGGAAACGCTGCGCCAGCTAAAACAGCAGCATCCGGCGATCTTCGCGCAGCAGGGGCGCTACCTGCGCACCGTCGGCCTGATCGCCTTGGCGATCGTGCTGTACTACGTGTTCTTCTTCCTGGTCTTCGGCATTAGCTGGCCGCAGTTTATCAACGGCTGCCAGCAGCTGGGGCGCTATTTCCTGCGCATGTTCGTCTGGCACGACTTCGCCAACTGGCCGTTCATGTACTACTTCCAGCAGATCGGCATCACCATCGCCATCGTGTTCGCCGGCACCATCACCGCGTCGCTGATCGCGCTGCCGCTGTCGTTCTTCGCCGCGCGCAACGTGATGTCGACGCCGCTGCTGCGGCCGATTTCGGTGCTGGTGCGCCGCTTGCTGGACGTGCTGCGCGGCATCGACATGGCGATCTGGGGGCTGATCTTCGTGCGCGCCGTCGGCATGGGGCCGCTCGCCGGGGTGTTGGCTATCGTGATGCAGGACGTCGGGCTGTTGGGCAAACTGTACGCCGAAGGCCATGAGGCGGTGGACAAGTCCCCCAGCCGCGGCCTGACGGCGGTGGGCGCCAACGGGTTGCAGAAGCACCGCTACGGCATTTTCACCCAGTCGTTCCCCACCTTCCTGGCGCTCAGCCTGTATCAGATCGAGTCCAACACCCGCTCTGCGGCGGTGCTGGGCTTCGTCGGCGCCGGCGGCATCGGCCTGGTGTACGCGGAGAACATGCGGCTGTGGAACTGGGACGTGGTGATGTTCATCACTCTGATCCTGGTGGTGGTGGTGATGATCATGGACAAGGTCTCGTCAATGCTGCGCAACAAGTACATCATCGGCGAAGACATCCCGCTATATCAGCAAAAAAGCCAAATCGATTGAGAAACCCCTTGCCGATCCCTATACTGCCGCACATTCAAGGTGTGCGGCCATACCCGTCATACTTGGAGCTGCCTCTTTGTTGGCTGCATTTGCGCGCCCCGGTCACATAGTTAACTATGCTCCGGGGCTTACAAATTTGCCGCCGCGATGCAACTCCAATTATTTTGGGTATGGGGCATTTTTTTACAATGCGCACGTCCCCGTTAGACAAATAAGGCAATGCAATCCCATGATGAACAACGACGTGCTGCGCAGCGTGCGCTATATGCTGAGCATTAACAACGCCAAAATGGTCGAGATTATCAAACTGGACGATTTCGAGGTGGCGGTGTCGGCGATGGACGCTTACGTGATCAAAGAAGGCGAGCCGGGCTACGAGAAGTGCCCGGACGAAGTGATGGCGCACTTCCTCAACGGCCTGGTGTTCTTCAAACGCGGCAAGGACGACAAGTTCCCGGCGCCGGCGGTTGAGCTGCCAATCACCAACAACCTGGTGCTGAAAAAGCTGCGCGTGGCGTTCGAGCTGAAAGACACCGACATGCACCAGATCTTCACCGCGGTGGACTTCCGCATCTCCAAGCCGGAGCTGAGCGCGCTGTTCCGCAAAGAGGGCACCAAGAACTACCGCCCGTGCGGCGATCAGATGCTGCGCTACTTCCTCAAAGGGCTGGCGCAGCGCGTTCGCGGCGAGTAACGCGTAGCGTTCACCGAACATCAGGCGCAATCGCAAGGTTGCGCCTTTTTTATTGCCCCTCTCCCGCCCGCCGTTGTTGTACTGGCCCTCAGCCATCCGCCATTGATGGTGGGCGTGCCGCCCGTCCGGTTACTTTCTCATGGTTCGTTCAATTCAATGTCGATTGAAACGTAAAATCCAGAGGAGTAGTTCAATGGCTCAAATGTCAAAAGAAGATCCGCAGTTTAACGCCGCTCAGGTCAATGACGGCGGCGAATTCGCTGAATATACCCCTGAACAGTTCGGCGCCGTAGGCGATGGCCTGGCTGACGATCGAGATGCCGTCAGCGCCATGTTCGCTAAAGTGGCGATTGACGCCGCTAACTCGATGAAAAAACGCCAGGTCAGAATGGCGAATGTCTATCGGTTGACGTTGGGTTCGGCTTGGCAGCCTCTGCAGATCCCTAGCAACTGCCATATTTATGGCGGTGGTGAAATTCACTTGGATGACGATACGCCTCAAATCAACATTTTTAATACCGTTGAACAGTCGAATTTCATCGTGGAAGATCTGAGGATCACGAGAAAGGTGACTCAGAAAGATGCAGATCCTATTTGGTGGTATGCCACTCGCGCGTGTACCGGCATGGCTTTCACCCGTTGTGAACACTTCACCGTGAGAAATTGTGTCATCAGTATGCATACTGATGCTTTGGGCCTTTCTGACTGTACGTCAGTTACCCTTGAGAACAATTTACTTAAAGATTTGGGAGAGGAACCTATCGCAGTTCGTGGCGGCCGCCATATTACGATCCAGAATAACGAGCTGACGAATCACCAGGGTGACGGGATCTTGCTGAAAACGGGCGTGAACCGAGATGCTTATGACATCTTGATTGTGAACAATCATATTCATGATGGACATAAACCCGCTAAACCCGCTGGGGCCGGGCATACGCAAAGAGGGGGTGGGGTGACATTGAATAATGAAGTGACCGGCACGCCTCATTCATTCACTAACCTGACCGTTGCCAATAACCATATTGTTAATACCAGCTATGGCATCTCGCTGGGTGGAATCAGTGACATTAATATCTCTAATAACTATATCAAAACGATTGAAAGGTTCGGCATTCAGATCGACTATTCCTTAGTAAATAACCCCACCAAAATCCCTACGAATAATTCACGAATTATTGGGAATCACGTTGAAGATACCGTTGAGAATGGCATCGACTATCACGGCAATAACGATATTTCTGTCGCGGAGTCCGTTATCGCAGATAACTTTTTAAATTACTGTGGTAACTCCACGACGTCGGCCTTCAATGGCATTGCCGCAACGGAGGCGACCCTCTCAGGCAATATTATCAATAACTGTAAGGTCGCTCTGTTCGCCAATAGCTGCGTGATGACCGGCAACAAGATAACCAACTCCGGATGGACCAGCAGCCAGGTATGGATCAAGCTCTATGGCGACCGTACGGTGTTTTCCGGCAACCGGGTAACGGACTCTGATTTTGGCTATATCCGCTTTTTGAATGGGAAAAACGCCATTATTGAAGGGAATGTGATTAAGCTTGCTGCGCCTGCTCGGGCGCTGGAGTTAGGCGGGGCATTTGACGAAACGACCCTCATTGGCAAGAACGCCTGGGATTGCGCTTTTAAACCGATTCTCTCTACGATTGCAGGGGTAACGGGCAATCAACTCATTCAGTATTCCTTCCCGAATGAAGGCGTGCCCCACATTACCCCTCAGATGTTCGGCGCGAAGGGCGATTGGAATGATACAGCTGGCGTTGGTACGGATGATACGCAGGCGTTTAAACAGGCTATAGCTTATGCGATTAGCCAAGGCTGCAAGAAGCTCTATGTTCCTGCCGGCAACTATTACATTACAGATACCTTAAATTTAGGGGGAGAAAACTACACCGGAGATAAAGGCATTGCGATAGAGGGTGAAAATTGGATTAGTACGAAATTCTTCTTTAAGCCGACGTCTAATGATCATGCATGTTTTGAGTCGAAAGGCGGTTCCGGGATCCATACCAACAGATATATCAGCGATGTGACGATTACGCCGGCCAAGGGCGCGTTATATACGGGCACCGGCTATCGGATCAATGGTTCCTGTTTCATGCGGCATGAAAGATTGCTGATTATGAAGTTTTTTGTGAACTTACACCTGTTGAACGGCTATGCCGGCGCGTTTACCGAGTTCGTCAGTTTTCACTCTTGCCGGTTCCACCGTGGCTTGTCGAACATCTTGATGGAAAGCAATGGCGGGGATAGCTCCTTCCACGGCGTGGGGTTCCATGAAATTCAATGTCAGATCAAGGTCTCCGGCAACCCGGGCGATGGTGGCACAAATACGGATGCCGGCGTGGGGCTGGAGTTGAGAGGAAACGCCAACAGCGTAACGTGGTACAACGGTTTCTGCTATATCCACCTGTTCGGCGGCGTCGGCGCTACGGCGATCAAACTCACCCGAACCAACACCGATAACATCCTGGGGCAGTTTACTTGCGAAGGTGAAACCATTCTTCAGAGTGATGGAAGCACCTTTGAATGTCGGGGCGGTTTCTATAACGTGGGTAATACCACTTACAATGTGGCTGCAGAACCGGTAAACGGCATCGCGGCGGCATTTGTGTTTGATAACATGCTGAGCAATACGACAAGATTCGCCAACGCGGCAATCGCCGATATGGCTCCTAGGCAACTTCCGTGGTCCTTGGCGGACAGGGCCAGCCATGGCGCTTATCCGGCCATTTTCCATGGTATCAAGGACGGCTCCGATAACCTGTTCTATGCCGCCAAAGGAGGGAGTATCAGCTACCATTATTTTGGCGGCATTTCTCCAGGCAATAACCTTCAGGGGTTTGAACCGGGCGTCAGGTTGGCTCAGGACGGGGCTTCTTTAATTAGTTTTTCACCTAAGTTTACGCTTGGCGCTAATAACAATACGACCAGCAGCGGCGTATCCATCTCCCCGGCGGATTTTTCGCCGCAGAAGGATATCGCGACCGCCTTAGGACAACCCTCATTTAAATGGAGCGGGTTGTACACCAAGCAGTTAACGGTTGCGGATAATGGCATCTATCCGGCCGGTAACGGCGCTTATCCTATTGGTGGGCCGAATAACCAATTCTCCTCCGGCCACATAAAAGTGTTGAATATTTATGATTCAGCGAACGTGAACGGAGATCCTGTAGGTGTCAGAGTTGCTGTCCCCGCTTCGGCCGTTGCGCCCGGTAAAATAGGCCAATGGTCGGCAGACTCCACGTTCTTTTATATTTGCACGGCGGCCAATACCTGGAGAAGGGTAGCGCTCACCACATGGTAGGTACTGAGCTTGCGGCTGACGGTTGACCTATCCCCATCGACCTCCGGGGCGGCGAGTGTCGTCGCCCCGGTTTTTTCTCTGCGCCATCCCGCCATTGCACTCTTTTTGTTCCCCGCTGCGCGCCGCTGGTGCAGCCCGTTCGCCGCCGTCGTCATAAGTTTTAATTATAATTTATTGAAATCATGAGATTAAAAACTGGCACGCCGGTTGCTCTGTTGAATCCCATCTTGTGTACCAGATGGAATTCAGTCGATGAGCGAACCTGTTGAAGCGTGCGGTTTTACCCTCAGTGAATGGCAGCACCATTATCAAACCCGTCCGGCGGGCGAGCGCCTCGCCTGCGTCAGTGCGACGATCGAAACGTTGGTCGCCGGCCTGAACCCGGACGATAACGCCTGGCTGTATCTCGCCACGCCGGCGCAGCGCGAGCAGCAGTATCAACAGCTGGCGCAACGGCTGGCGGCGGTCGCCGGCGATCTCAGCCGCCTGCCGCTGTTCGGCGTGCCCTTCGCCATCAAAGACAATATCGACGTCGGCGGCTGGCCAACCAGCGCCGCCTGCCCGGCGTTCACCTACCAGGCCGCGGCGGACGCTACCGTGGTCGCCCACCTGCGCGCCGCCGGGGCGATCGCCCTCGGTAAAACCAACCTCGACCAGTTCGCTACCGGGTTGGTGGGCACCCGCTCACCTTATGGCGCGGTGGTCAACAGCTTCGACAGCCGCTACGTCAGCGGCGGTTCCAGTTCCGGCTCCGCCTCGGTGGTGGCGCGCGGCCTGGTGCCGTTTGCGCTGGGCACCGACACCGCCGGTTCGGGACGCGTGCCTGCCGGGTTCAACAACATCGTCGGGCTGAAGCCGACCAAGGGGCGGTTATCCAACTGCGGCGTGGTGCCGGCCTGCCGGTTGAACGATACGGTGTCGGTCTTCGCGCTGACGGTGGCCGACGCCGCGCAGGTGGCGGAACTGGCGAGCGGCTTTGACGCGGCAGACCCGTATTCCCGCCCCGATCCGCATACCGCGCCGGCGGATATCCCCGCCGCGCCGCGTTTCGCCGTTCCCGCCCAGCTGGAGTTTTTCGGCGACGTGCAGGCCGAGCGGGCGTTTCACCAGGCGCTGGCGCAGCTGCAGGCGGGCGGCGCCACGCTGGAACCCCTCGATTTCGCGCCGTTTCGCACTCTGGCGGAACAGCTGTATTACGGCCCCTGGGTGGCGGAGCGCACGGTAGCCATTGAGCAGGTGCTGGAAGCGAACCCGCAGGCCATCGATCCGGTGGTGCGCGGCATCGTCGGCAACGGCCTCGGCTACAGCGCCTGCGACGCCTACAAGGCGGAATACCTGCGCGCCGAGCTGGCGCGGCAAATCGCCCAGCGGCTGGCGCCGTTCGACGCGCTGGTGGTGCCGACCGCGCCCACTATCCGCACCCTGGCGGAGATGGCGCAGGAGCCGGTGCTGTTCAATTCGCAGTTCGGCACTTACACCAATTTCACCAACCTGGCCGATCTGAGCGCGCTGGCGCTGCCGGGGCCGCTGCGCGAAGACGGTCTGCCGGCGGGCATCACTCTGATTGCGCCCGCCTGGCATGACCGGGCGCTGGCGGCGTTTGGCCTGCGCTGGCAACGGCAAAGCGCCTTGCCGCTCGGGGCCATCGGCCGGGCATTGCCGCCGCAGCCTGTGCCTGCGCCGTCCACAGGGCATGTGCGTCTGGCGGTAGTGGGCGCTCACCTCAGCGGCATGCCGCTCAACGTCCAACTGACGCAGCGCGATGCGGTGCGGGTGGAACAAACCGTCACCGCTCCCTGTTACCGCCTGTACGCGTTGGCCGATACCGAGCCGCCGAAGCCGGGGCTGGCGCGCGCGGCGCAGGGGGCGGCGATCCGCGTTGAGCTGTGGGACATCCCGCTGGCCCGTTTCGGCGAGTTTGTGGCGGAAATTCCGGCGCCATTGGGCATCGGCACGCTGCTGCTGGCGGACGGCCGACGGGTGAAGGGGTTTATCTGCGAAGCCTGGGCGCTGGAAGGCGCCACGGATATCACTGAGTTTGGCGGCTGGCGTGATTATCTCGCCAGCGTTGAGGGGGCATGAACATGTTTACTACCGTACTGATCGCTAACCGCGGCGAAATCGCCTGCCGCGCCATTCGCACCCTGAAACGCCTGGGCGTAACCAGCGTGGCGGTCTACTCCGACGCCGACCGCAATGCGCCGCACGTCGCCGAAGCCGACAGGGCGGTGGCGCTCGGCGGCGACAAGGCCGCCGACAGCTACCTGCGCATCGACAAGATCCTCGCGGCGGCCGCCGCCACCGGCGCGCAGGCGATCTACCCCGGCTACGGCTTTTTGTCCGAGAGCGCCGAGTTTGCCGATGCCTGCGAAGCGGCGGGCATCGCCTTTATCGGCCCGACGGCGGTGCAGATGCGCGAGTTCGGCCTCAAGCACCGGGCGCGCGAGCTGGCGGCGTTGGCCGGGGTACCGATGACGCCGGGCACCGGCTTGCTGGAGAGCGTTGAGCAGGCGGTCTCGGCCGCCGCGCGCATCGGCTACCCGGTGATGCTGAAAAGCACCGCCGGCGGCGGCGGCATCGGTCTGACGCGCTGTGACGACGAGGCGGCGCTGCGCGACGCGTACGACAGCGTCAAACGGCTGGGAGAGCAGTTCTTCCGCGACGCCGGCGCCTTTATCGAACGCTTCGTCGATCGGGCGCGCCACGTCGAGGTGCAGATTTTCGGCGACGGCCAGGGGCGGGTGGCGGCGCTCGGCGAGCGCGACTGTTCGCTGCAGCGGCGCAACCAAAAGGTGGTGGAGGAAACCCCGGCGCCGCACCTGCCGGCGGCGACTCGCCAGGCGCTGCATCGGGCGGCGGTGGCGCTGGGCGAGTCGGTGAATTACCGCAGCGCCGGCACCGTAGAGTTTATCTATGACGCCGCGCGCGACGAGTTTTACTTTCTGGAAGTGAACACCCGCTTACAGGTCGAGCACCCGGTCACCGAAATGGTCACCGGCCTGGATCTGATCGCATGCATGCTGCAGGTGGCGGCGGGCGACGCGCTGGATTGGGCGGCGCTGCAACGCGCGCCGCAGGGCGCGGCGATCGAAGTGCGTCTCTACGCCGAAGATCCGCTGAAAAACTTCCAGCCCAGCCCTGGCGTGCTGACCGAGGTGCATTTCCCTGACGACGTGCGCCTCGACGGTTGGGTGGCGACCGGCAGCGAAGTGTCGGCGTTTTACGACCCGATGATCGCCAAGCTGATCGTGCACGGCGCCGATCGGGCACAGGCGCTGGAAAAATTGCGTGTGGCGCTGGCGGCGACCCGTTTGCACGGCATCGCCACCAACCTCGACTATCTGCGGCAGGTGATCGCCACGCCGCAATTTCAGCGCGGCGACGTCTGGACGCGCCTGCTGGACGATGTGCGTTTCCAGCCGCACTGCCTCGAAGTGCTGCAACCCGGCACCTACAGCAGCGTGCAGGATTATCCCGGCCGCCTCGGCTATTGGGACATCGGCGTGCCGCCGTCCGGCCCGATGGACGACTTCGCGTTTCGACTGGCCAACCGCATCGTCGGCAACCACCCGGCGGCGGCCGGGCTGGAGTTTACCCTGCAGGGGCCGACGCTGCGCTTTCACTGCGACGCCACCATCGCGCTGACGGGCGCGAGCTGCCCGGCCGAACTGGATGGCGAGGCGGTTGCGTATTGGCGGCCGATCGCGGTGCGGGCCGGGCAGGTATTGACGCTGGGGCGCGCCACACACGGCTGCCGCACCTATCTGGCGGTACGCAACGGCTTGGACGTGCCGGTGTATCTCGGCAGCCGCTCCACCTTCGCGCTGGGCCAGTTCGGCGGCCACGCCGGGCGCACCTTGCGCGTGGCGGACATGCTGGCGATCGCCCAACCGGCGCTGGCGGCCAGCACCACGCCGGCGCCGATCGCCGCGCCGCAGGCGATGGACGACAGCCTGATCCCGCACTACGGCGACCAGTGGCACATCGGCGTGCTGTACGGGCCGCACGGCGCGCCGGACTTTTTCACCGCTGAATCGATAGAGGCCTTCTTCGCCACCGACTGGCAGGTGCATTACAACTCCAACCGCCTCGGCGTGCGCCTGGCGGGGCCGAAGCCCGAGTGGGCGCGGGAGGACGGCGGCGAGGCCGGTTTGCATCCTTCCAACGTGCACGACTGCGAGTACGCCATCGGCGCCATCAACTTCACCGGCGACTTCCCGGTGATCCTGACCCGCGACGGGCCGAGCCTTGGCGGCTTCGTCTGCCCGGTGACCATCGCCAAGGCCGAACTGTGGAAAGTGGGGCAGGTGAAGCCGGGCGACCGCATCCGGTTCCATCCGATCGGCTTCCGGCAGGCGCAGTCGCTGGAGCAGGCGCAGCTCGGCAGCATCGAAGCGCTGGCGGCGGTGAAGGCCATCACCCTGCCGCCGCCGGATCTCGCCCCGGCGGATAGCATTTCCGCCGCGGTGCTGGCGGCGCTGCCGGCGGCGGACGGGCGCCCGGCGGTGGCGTATCGCCAGGCGGGGGACGGCTACATCCTGATGGAGTACGGCGACAACGTGCTCGATCTGGCGCTGCGGCTGCGCATACATCTGCTGATGCAGTCGCTGCGGCAGGAGGCGATCCCGGGTGTAGCGGAGCTGGCGCCGGGCGTGCGTTCGCTGCAGATCCGCTACGACAGCCGGCTGATAAGCCAGGCCGACCTGCTGCAGCGCCTGCTGGCGCGCGAACGGGCGCTGGGGGACGTCAGCCGCCTGAAGGTGCCGACGCGCACCGTCTGGCTGCCGATGGCGTTCGAGGATTCGGCCACGCTGGGGGCGGTGGATCGCTATCAGCAGACGGTGCGCGCCTCGGCGCCCTGGCTGCCGAACAATGTCGATTTCATTCAGCGTATCAACGGTCTGAGCCAACGCGAGCAGGTGCGCGACATTCTGTTCGACGCCAGCTACCTGATCCTCGGGCTGGGAGACGTCTACCTCGGCGCGCCCTGCGCGGTGCCGCTCGATCCGCGCCATCGCCTGCTGAGCTCCAAATATAACCCGGCGCGCACCCACACCGCCGAAGGGACGGTCGGCATCGGCGGCATGTACATGTGCATCTACGGCATGGACTCGCCGGGCGGTTACCAGCTGGTCGGGCGCACGCTGCCGATCTGGAACAAGTTTCTCAAAAACCCGCAGTTCACCGCCGGTGAACCCTGGCTGCTGCGCTTCTTCGATCAGGTGCGCTTCTATCCGGTCAGCGAGCAAGAGTTGGACGAGCAGCGCGAAGCGTTCCGTGAAGGGCGCATGCAGGTGCGCATCGAAGAGAGCGAGTTCGACTTCGCCGCCTACACCCGTTTCCTGGCCGACAACGCCGAGGCGATCGCCGACTTCCAGCATCGCCAGCAACAGGCGTTCAGCGCCGAAGTGGCGCGCTGGCGCAGCGATGACGACGAGGCCGAGGCGCAGCTGTTGCCGCCGGAGGAAGAAGACGCCATCGACGGCGATCTGGTCAGCGCCGATCTGAACGGCAGCGTGTGGAAGATCCTGGTGGAACCGGGGCAGGCGGTGGCGGCCGGGCAGCCGCTGATCGTGGTCGAGGCGATGAAAATGGAGCTGGCGGTCACCGCGCCGCGCGCCGGGATCGTTAAACGCATCAGCTGTCGGCAGGGGCGGCCGGTCGGGCCGGGCGACGCCCTGCTGTGGCTGGAAAAGGCGGTCTGAACGGAGGAGCGATGATGCAAATCACCAACGGAGAGCACAAGGCGCGCCCGGAGGGGCTGGCGGAGCGCATTTATCTGCAGCTCAAGGCCGACATCTTCGAGTTTCGCCTGCTGCCGGGCGATCGCTTCAGCGAAAGCGACGTGGCGCAGCGCATGGCGGCCAGCCGCACGCCGGTGCGTCAGGCGCTGTTTCGGCTGGAGCGCGAAGGCTATGTCGAGGTGCTGTTTCGCAGCGGCTGGCAGGTGCGGCCGTTCGACTTCGCCTACTTCGAAGAGCTGTACGACCTGCGCATCGTGCTGGAACAAGAGGCGGTGAAACGGCTGTGCGAACGCCCGGCCGGGGAAACGCCGGACGCGCTGGCGGCGCTGAGCCATTTTTGGACCGCAGCGCCGCGCCTGGCGGACGGCAAGGCGGTGTCGCAGCACGATGAGCAGTTTCATCAGGCGTTGGTGGCCGCGGCGGGCAACGGCGAAATGGCGCGCATTCACCGCGAACTGACCGAAAAGATCCGCATCATTCGCCGGCTGGATTTCACCCAGCAGGCGCGGGTGGACGCCACCTACCGCGAGCACGCCGCCATTTTGCAGGCGATCCTGCGGCGGCAAAGCGGGGCGGCGCAAACGCTGCTCGGCGAGCACATCGCCGTCAGCAAGGCAGAGGTACGAAAAATAACGCTGCACATGTTGCACCAGGCGCGGGCTCAGCAGCCTGCGCGCTCGGCGCAACAATTTTGATTTCACACACATCGGGAGTTTGAACTATGCAACGTCGTCGTTTTATCAAAGCTTTTGCGCTGTCCGCCGCCGCGATCGGTATGGGCCTGGCCTGGAGCGCGCAGGCCGCCGACACCATCAAGGTCGGCATTCTGAGTTCGCTCTCCGGCACCATGGCGATTTCCGAGACGCCGCTGAAGGATGTGGCGCTGATGACCATCGACGAGATCAACGCCAAAGGCGGGGTGCTCGGCAAAAAGCTGGAGCCGGTGGTGGTGGATCCGGCCTCCAACTGGCCGCTGTTCGCCGAAAAGGCGCGCCAGCTGCTGAGCCAGGACAAGGTGGCGGCGGTGTTTGGCTGCTGGACCTCGGTGTCGCGCAAGTCGGTGCTGCCGGTGTTTGAGGAGCTGAACGGACTGCTGTTCTACCCGGTGCAATACGAAGGCGAAGAGATGTCGCCGAACGTGTTCTACACCGGCGCGGCGCCGAACCAGCAGGCGATCCCGGCGGTGGAATACCTGCTGAGCGAGGACGGCGGCGGCGCCAAGCGCTTCTTCCTGCTGGGCACCGATTACGTCTATCCGCGCACCACCAACAAGATCCTGCGCGCCTTCCTGCACAGCAAAGGCGTGCAGGACAAGGATATCGAAGAGGTCTATACGCCGTTCGGCTACAGCGATTACCAGACCATCGTCGCCAACATCAAGAAATTCGCCGCCGGCGGCAACACCGCGGTGATCTCCACCATCAACGGCGATTCCAACGTGCCGTTCTACAAAGAACTCGCCAACCAGGGCGTCAAGGCCACCGACGTGCCGGTGATCGCCTTCTCGGTCGGCGAGGAAGAGCTGCGCGGCATCGACACCAAACCGCTGGTGGGCAACCTGGCGGCCTGGAACTACTTCGAATCGCTGGATAACCCGACCAACAAACAGTTTGTCAGCCAGTGGAAAGCCTACGCCAAGGCGCACAATCTGCCGAATTACGCCACCGCGGTGACCAACGATCCGATGGAAGCCACCTACGTCGGCCTCCACATGTGGGCGCAGGCGGTGGAAAAGGCCGGCACTACCGACGTCGATAAGGTGCGCGCCGCGATGGCCGGGCAAACCTTCGCCGCGCCGTCGGGCTTCACGCTGACCATGGACAAGACCAATCACCACCTGCACAAACCGGTGATGATTGGCGAGATCGAGGGCAACGGGCAGTTCAACGTGGTGTGGCAGACCGAAGCGCCGGTGCGCGCGCAGCCGTGGAGTCCCTATATCGCCGGCAACGACAAAAAACCGGATTACCCGGTGAAAGGCGGCAAGTAACGTCACTCAGCGCCGGCGCGGCTCGACGCGCGCCGGCCCAACAGAAGAGGCAGCTGATGCAATCTCCGTTTTTATCCTCTCTGCGCGCCGGGCTGTGGCTGTTGTGCGCCTGGCCCCTGCTGGCGCAGGCCGGGCCGGCCGATGAGTTCGCGGCGGCCAATCGCGCGCAGCAGGCCAAACTGCTGCAGGCGTGGGCGGCCGAGCCGGACGCCGCGCGCCTGCCGTTGCTGCAGGGGCTGCAGCAGGAAACCGTGGCGATCGACGAGGCGAAGCGCGCCTTTATCCGCCAGGGCGATCGCTATCTGCCGCTTGAAGGTGAGGCGGCCCCGGTTGGCGAGCCGAAGAAGGTGTGGCTGAACAACCGGCTGCGCATTCTGATCGCCAATGCGTTGTCGGCGCAGCGGCTGGTCAGCGCGGACGCGGCGGTGCGGCTGCAGGCGGCGACCGCGCTGCAGCGCGAAGCGCAGGGCGAGCAGCTGCCGCTGTTGACCCGGCGGCTGGCGCAGGAGAAAGACCCGCAGGTGCGCGACGCGCTGAGCATTGCGCTGGCGAACCTGCAATTGGCCGACGCCAGCCCGCAGGTGCGTTTCAATGCGGTGCGGCTGCTGGGGGAATCGGGCGAGCCGGAAACCCGCGCGCGGCTGCAGGCGTTGACCGACGCGGCCAATGAGCCGGACGCCGCGGTGCGCGCCGAGGCGCAACGCAGCCTGCAGCGCGTGCAGCACCGCCTGATGATCGGCGATCTGCTCGGCCAGGCGTTCAGCGGCCTGTCGCTCGGTTCGATCCTGCTGCTGGCGGCGCTCGGCCTGGCGATCACCTACGGCCTGCTCGGCGTCATCAATATGGCGCACGGCGAAATGCTGATGCTCGGCGCCTATTCGGCCTATCTGGTGCAGGGGGTGTTTCAGCAATTTGCGCCGCAGTGGCTGGCGCTCTATCCGCTGGCGGCGCTGCCGGTGGCGTTCGCCATCACCGCCGGGATCGGCATGGCGCTTGAGCGTACGGTGATCCGCCACCTGTACGGCCGGCCGCTGGAAACCCTGCTGGCCACCTGGGGCATCAGCCTGGTGCTGATCCAACTGGTGCGGGTGCTGTTCGGCGCGCAGAACGTCGAGGTCGCCAACCCGGCGTGGCTGTCGGGCGGCGTGCAGCTGTTGCCGAACCTGGTGTTGCCGTGGAACCGCATCGCGGTGATCGCGTTCGTGCTGCTGGTGCTGGCGTTGACCTGGCTGCTGCTGAACAAGACCCGGCTCGGCATGAACGTGCGCGCGGTGACGCAAAACCGCGCGATGGCGGCCTGCTGCGGCGTGCCCACCGGGCGGGTGGACATGCTGGCCTTCGGGTTGGGATCCGGCATCGCCGGGCTCGGCGGGGTGGCGCTGTCGCAGTTGGGTAACGTCGGGCCGGAGCTGGGGCAAGGTTACATCATCGATTCGTTCCTGGTGGTGGTGCTCGGCGGCGTCGGCCAGCTGGCGGGGACGGTGGCGGCGGCCTTCGGTCTCGGCATCGTCAACAAGATCCTCGAACCGCAGATCGGCGCCGTGCTGGGCAAGATCCTGATCCTGGTGCTGATCGTTCTGTTTATTCAAAAGCGTCCGCAGGGGCTGTTCGCCCTTAAGGGCAGGGTGATTGACTGATGAGCCAACCATTGACCGTAACCGGCGTGCAGAAAGCGCCCCGGCTGGCGTTGAGCATCGGCGGGTTGGCGTTGCTGGCGCTGCTGGTGATGCCGTTCATGACGCTGTTGCCGGCGGATCATCCGCTGGCGGTGTCCACCTATACCCTGACGCTGGCGGGCAAGATCCTGTGCTACGCGGTGGTGGCGGTGGCGCTCGATCTGGTGTGGGGCTATGCCGGGCTGCTGTCGCTCGGCCACGGGCTATTCTTCGCGCTCGGCGGCTACGCCATGGGCATGTACCTGATGCGGCAGGCGGCGGGCGACGGGCTGCCGGCGTTTATGGCGTTCCTCTCCTGGAATGAGCTGCCGTGGTTCTGGAGCGGCACCCAGCATTTCGCCTGGGCGCTGTGCCTGATCGTGCTGGTGCCGGGCCTGTTGGCTTTCCTGTTCGGCTACTTCGCCTTTCGCTCGAAAATCAAAGGGGTGTATTTCTCGATCATGACCCAGGCGCTGACCTATGCCGGCATGCTGCTGTTCTTTCGCAACGAGACCGGTTTCGGCGGCAATAACGGCTTTACCGGTTTCACCACGCTGCTCGGCTTTCCCATCACCGCCGCCGGCACGCGGGTGGCGCTGTTCCTGGCGACGGTGCTGCTGCTGGCCGCCAGCCTGGCCATCGGCTTTGTGCTGGCGCGCAGCAAGTTCGGCCGGGTGCTGACCGCGGTGCGCGATGCGGAAAACCGCCTGACCTTCTGCGGCTACGATCCGAAGGGCTTCAAGCTGTTCGTCTGGACGCTGTCGGCGGTGCTGTGCGGGCTGGCCGGCGCGCTCTATGTGCCGCAGGTCGGCATCATCAACCCCGGCGAAATGTCGCCGACCAACTCGATCGAGGCCGCCATTTGGGTCGCCCTCGGCGGGCGCGGCACCCTGGTGGGGCCGCTGCTCGGCGCCGGCATCGTCAACGGCGCCAAGAGCTGGTTCACCATGGCCATTCCCGAATACTGGCAGTTTTTCCTCGGCCTGATGTTTATCGTCGTCACGCTGTTTCTCCCGAAAGGAGTGATTGGCCTGCTGCGTCGGAGGAAAAGCTCATGAAGGCGATGCAAGTGACCGACGAACTGTTTACCCACCCGCTGCCGGCGGATAAATACCGGCAGCAAACCGATCCGGTGCTGCAGCTCGACAATATCAACGTCAGCTTCGACGGTTTTCGCGCGCTGACCGATCTGTCGCTGCGCATTGGCGTCGGTGAACTGCGCTGCGTGATCGGCCCCAACGGCGCCGGCAAGACCACGCTGATGGATGTGATCACCGGTAAGACCCGGCCGGACAGCGGCAGGGTGTTTTACGATCAGACCGTCGATCTGACCCGGCTGGCGCCGATGCAGATCGCCCACGCCGGCATCGGCCGCAAGTTTCAAAAACCGACGGTGTTCGAGGCGCTGACGGTGTTCGAAAATCTGGAGATCGCCCAGAAAACCCGTAAGTCGGTGTGGGCCTGCCTGCGCGCCCGCCTGAGCAGCGAACAGCGCGACCGCATCGACGAGATGCTGAAGACCCTGCGGCTGGGGCATGAACGCCACCGGCCCGCCGGGCTGCTGTCCCACGGGCAGAAACAGTTTCTCGAGATCGGCATGCTGCTGGTGCAGGAGCCGCACCTGCTGCTGCTCGACGAGCCGGCGGCCGGCATGACCGACGCCGAAACCGACTACACCGCCGAACTGTTCCGCGAGCTGGCGGGCAAGCATTCGCTGATGGTGGTGGAGCACGATATGGGGTTTGTGGAGACCATCGCCGATCGCGTGACGGTGCTGCATCAGGGGCAGGTGCTGGCGGAAGGATCGCTGGCGCAGGTGCAGGCCGATGAGCGAGTTATTGAGGTATATCTGGGGCGCTGAGGAGGCGTAATGATGCTGCAGGTAGAGGAATTGAATCAATATTACGGCGGCAGCCACATTCTGCGCGGCCTGTCGTTCGAGGCGCGCATCGGCGAGGTGACCTGCCTGCTGGGGCGCAACGGCGTGGGCAAGACCACGCTGCTGAAATGCCTGATGGGGCTGGTCCCGGCGCGCAGCGGCAGCGTCCGTTGGCGGGGCGAAGCCATCACCGGTAAAAAGCCGCATCAGCGGGTGCAGGCGGGCATCGCCTATGTGCCGCAGGGGCGGGAAATTTTCCCGCGCCTGACGGTGGAGGAAAATCTGCTGATGGGGCTGGCGCGTTTTTCCGGCGCCGACGCGCGCGCGGTGCCGGATCCGATCTATGAACTGTTTCCGGTGCTGCGGCAAATGAAGGATCGGCGCGGCGGCGATCTCTCTGGCGGGCAGCAACAGCAGCTGGCGATCGGCCGGGCGCTGGCCTGCCGGCCGCAGCTGTTGATCCTCGACGAACCGACGGAAGGGATCCAGCCTTCGGTGATCAAGGAGATCGGCGCGGTGATCAAACAGCTGGCGGCGCGGGGCGATATGGCGATCCTGCTGGTGGAGCAGTTCTATGACTTCGCCGCCGATCTGGCGGACAGCTATCTGGTGATGTCGCGCGGCAGCATCGTGCAGCGCGGCGCCGGCAGCAATATGGAACAGGACGGCGTCCGCGGGCTGGTGGCGATTTAACGTTGGGTCAGCTGAAAAAGGATTGGCTGAGCGGATCGCGGGAATGATGCAGCACTCTGATGATATTCACCTCCCGCCTGTGCTGTCGAAAATAAATCAGGTGGTTGGCGACGGGCAATACCCATAGGCCGGGGCCGATTGCATCGATGTTTTTGCCGAGTTGGTGGTGGCTAAGGTTATCGAAAGCCTGATGCAGGCGGCGCAGATAATCTTCGGCCACCTGCAAGCCAAAGTGCGCCAACCCGTAAAAATAGATCTCTTCCATATCGTCCAACGCTTTTGGACGAACGGTTACTCTCCTGCGCATCCTTTTGCTTTGCCCCGTATTCTTTCCATGAACACATCACGATCCCATTCGACGGCTTCGCCGCTGTTCTCTCCTTCGGCGATCAAGCGCCTAAGCTCTTCCAGTTTTGAGGCGGCGGTACGTTCGCGCAAAGTGCGCACGGATTCGCGGATGACTTCGCTGGGCGTTCGGTAATCGCCGCTGGCCACCAGGTCTTCGACGAAGCTACGCAGTTCGTCACCCAGATCTACCGTTAGTGTTCTGCCCATTGTTCCTCCTCACTTTCGGCTATGCTGCGTCATTGTAAGATTAGTTCTTACATTGTGCACGTCAAACTATCAGGATCTCAATAGCGGTCCCGTCATGAGGACGGGAGCCACCCGTTTATTCATTAAGGATAACCATGAACGAAATCACTGTGTCACGCCTCGGTTGCATCGTCCTGTCTCTGTTTCCGGCCCTGTGGGGGCTGTTTAGCCTGTTGAACAATACGGCGGATTTCGCCGGCACCGCGCGCAATGCGGTGGGGCCGCTGCTCGCCATGCAGGATACTTATCAAACGCCGGGGCTGATGTGGCGCGCGATCCGCGCCGACTGGGCCTGCATGTTGGGGTTGGCGGTCATCACTACGCTGGAAGCGCTGGCCGGCCTATTCGCGGCCGCGGGCGTGGCGCTGATGATCGGGCGATTGAAAGGCCCTTATGCCGCCTTCGCCAAGGGCAAAGCCTGGGCGATGCTGGGGGCGCTTTGCGCAATTGCGGTGTGGGGCGTCGGTTTTATGGTGGTCGCCGGCGACTGGTTCATGGCCTGGCAGGCCAAGAAGGATCCGCTGGCGGTGCAGCTGGGGGCGCTGATCTACCTGGCGCCCAATGCGTTTGCCTTGCTGTTCCTGATGCTGCAGCGGGAGCCGCGCTAAACGACGGCGGAGCGGGGCGCGGTTACAGCGCCTTGCTCATATACCAGATGCCTATCGAGCCCTGGGCGCTGGTGTAGCAGGTCTCGCCACAAATGCTCAATCCCTGACGCTGATAAAAACGTTGGGCGCGGGTGTTGCGTTGCAGCACTTCCAGCCACAGCGTTTTTTGCCGGCGCTCGATGGCCCGCAGCTGCACCTGTTCGTACAGGCGCTGGCCATAGCCATTGCCGGCATGGCCCGGCAGGAAATAGATTTTCTGCAGCTCTGCGCCGCGGGTTTGCGTTGGCGCCAGCAGGCTGTCGACGTTGAGCCGCGCATAGCCGACGAGGGCGTCATTCTCATAGGCCAACAGCCAGCACACGTCGGGATCGCGCAGCGTCCGTTCCAGTGCGGAGACGGAAAAATCCTCCGCCAGAAAGGCTTCCAGCTCGTGCGGGTAGCGCCACAGCTCACCGAAGTGGGCGCGATAGGTGCGGATGCCGATATCGCGCACCAGGGTTAAATCTTCCAGCAATGCCTGACGAACGGTGAACATCAGTGCCCCTTTGAGTAAGAAAAATTACAGCCGTTGTTCCAGATGCCGGTGAGGCACCATCGCCTGATGCAGAATGGCGAGAACGGTGATGCCGGCAGGGCGGTTGCGGTAGTAGATCCTATGGCTGGCGTAAGGAAAACTGCGTATCTCTTCGCCCAGATCGTGGAAGTGAGCTTTACCCGCTTCCGGCATATCTGCCAAATGATGCATGACCTCTCTCAACTGCTCAAGATAGCGGCGAGATTGCGCTTGGCCCCAGTGCTCGATGGTGAAATGACGAATAGCCAGCAGATCTTGTTGGGCCTGCGGGGTGAGGCGAAACGCGGGCATCTCAGTCTGTTTCATCGGTGAGCAGACGGTTGAAGAAGGCATCGCCGTCTACCGCCTTACCGGCGTCTTCCTCGGCGGTAGCCTGCGCGATTTTTTGCTGCAGTGCGCTTAATTTGAGATCTTCCAGCGCCTGGTAATCTTCTACAGACATGACGACGGCGACCGGTTTGCCGTTGCGATTGATTTGCACCGGTTCACGCTGCGCCTTGAGCAGCAAATCGCCGAATTGGGTTTTGGCCTCGTTCGCGGTGAGTGCGTACATTTAATCGCTCCAGTTAATTAAATCGTTCGATTTAACCATTATACGGCGCGATGAAAAAATCACCAATGCTATTCCGGCGGGCAGGTTTCGTTGGACAGATGCCGCGGCGTTTCACGGCGAAAACCGAGGCCGATGATGCGGCCGAACAGGCGCGGCAGCCAGCGGCTGTTGCCGACGCGGGCGATCAGGCGCGAGCCGCCCGCCGCGCGGCGTTCGCCCGGTTTGCGCTGGCTCATTTTGATCTGCAGAAACTGGATGGCCCGGGTGGGAAATTCGCGCCGGCGCTGCACGCTCAGCAGATGCTTCAGCTGCAGCCGATGCTGGCGCAGCGGCGGGATCAGAGCGTTGGCGGCGGCCACCGCGTCCTGAATCGCCAGGTTGACGCCCACGCCGCCGATCGGCGACATGGCGTGCGCGGCGTCGCCGATGCACAGCACCCCCGGTTTGGCCCAGCGATCCAGACGATCGATGCGAATGCTCAGCAGTTTTACCTGATCCCACTCGACGATCTCCTGCAGGCGATCGTCCTGAAATGGCGCCACCTCGGCGAGGTGCAGTAAAAATTTCTCCAGCCCGCTGCGGCGGATCGCGTCGAAGCTGCCTTTGTCGATCGAATAGCCGCACTGCCAGTAGTCGCCGCGATCGATCATGATGAAGTTCTGTTTCGGCCCGGTATGGCCCATCGACCAGGCCGGATCGCCCGGCTGCTTGCTGAGCTTCATCCACACTACGTCGCGCGGCGCGCCGAAGGATCGGCTGCTGAGCGCCGCCTGTTCGCGCACCACCGAGTTGCGGCCGTCGGTGCCGATCACCAACTGGCTGCGCACGCGGATCGGGCCTTCCGGCGTGTCGGCCAGCACGCCGCACACCTGGCCGCGGTCGTACAGCAGCTGGTGAACCTGCGTCGAGGTCAGCAGCCTGAAGTTGGGGAAGGCGGCGGCCTGCTGGGCCAAAAAGTTGAGGAACTCCCACTGCGGCATAAAGGCGATAAATTTGCAGCGCGTCGGCAGGCGGGTGAAATCCGCCAGCTTGATGTCGCGCCCGGCGACTTCGGCGTGCAGGGACTCCGCACGCTGGTGCGGCAACGTCAGCAGTTCGTCGAGCAGGCCCAGCTGGTGCATGACTTCCAGCGTCGACGGGTGAATGGTGTCACCGCGAAAATCGCGCAGGAAGTCGGCGTGCTTCTCCAGCACCGTCACATCGATCCCCGCCCGCGCCAGCAGATAGCCGAGCATCAGCCCGGCGGGGCCGCCTCCCACGATGCAGCAGGTGGTGGCGTAAGGTGTGATTGGTGATGACGACATGACGGTTGACCCCGGATAGCGGCCCGCATCCCGCGAGCCGCAAATGAATATGCAATTTTGATAATGATTATCAATATCAAGTTTGACTGTCAACCCGCGGCGCAGTGTGGTCAAAGGGCGCGGACAGATGGCCGACGCGGAACAGTTGACCGTTTTGCGGCCGCGCCTGCGGCGGTTCACGCCAGACATCCAGCCGCACTAACCGCCACTCGGCGGGATCGAACGCCACGATGGAGGCCAGCGCGCCGGGCACCGCCTGCTGTTGCCGACGCAGCGCAGGAAGATCGCTGTAGGGGGCGATGGCCCTTTCCTGACAGGTCGCCCAGGCGGCCTCGGCCAGATGAGGACGATCGAAATGCGCCAGCCACGGCAGCCAGTGATTGACGCGCGGCCAGCCGAACGCCTGGCTGAGGCCCCTGAAACCCTCGCCGATCAGGAAGTCGCTCATGCCGGCGCCGCTGTTCCACAGGTAGAAGGGAGCGTAGAGATTCTCGGCGCTGCCTTCGCTGCGCTGCGCGTACAGATAGGCTTTGACGATCAGCTGCGGGCAGGCGTCGAGCCGGTGGCCGACATCGGCGATGCGGCGGCGGACGATCGCCATGTCGTAATCGGCGGGCAGGGTGAAACGGTATTGCATCGCGAGCATAAGGATTCTCCTGAAAGACATTGACCGGGAGAGCGTGACACGCCATCTTTATTAGTAAAATCGGTATTATTTTGATTGATAGTTCAGAAAATCAGGATGGTCAGCATGGGGCGAATCACGTTCGATCTCGAGGATTTGCGCAGCTTCGTCACCGGCGTCGAGCTGGGCAGCTTCGCCAAGGCGGCTGAACGGCTGGGGCGTTCGACGTCGGCGGTCAGCGCCCACCTGAAAAAGCTGGAGCAGCAGGTCGGCGCGCCGATCCTGCGCAAGGCCGGACGCGGCATGGTGATGACCGAGGCGGGGGAGACCCTGCTCGGTTACGCGCGCCGCCTGCTGGAGCTCAATGACGAAGCCGCCGCCGCGGTGCGCGGGTTGGATCTGCAGGGCACGGTGCGGCTGGGGCTGCAGGAGGATTTCGGCGAGACG
Organism: Serratia sp. 22278; assembly: GCF_052045405.1. NCBI lineage: Bacteria > Pseudomonadati > Pseudomonadota > Gammaproteobacteria > Enterobacterales > Yersiniaceae > Serratia > Serratia sp. 22278. The sequence continues at coordinate 513,662 of NZ_JBQEOW010000002.1, forward strand.
TTTCTGCCGCAGGTGTTGGGCAGCTTCGCGCGCGCCAATCCAAAGGTGAGGATCGAGGCGCGCATCGCGCGCAATGCCGAGCTGATCGACTGGGTGCTGAAAGGCCAGCTGGATCTGTCGCTGGCGTGGGATGGCGGTCTGAGCACGCCGTTTCATCAGGCGCTGGGACAGCGGCAGCTGCACTGGATCGCGTCGCCCGGCTTCGCGCTGGCGCCGTGGCGAGAAGGGGACGAACCCTTGCCGTTGGTGATGTTCGACGCGCCCTGCCTGATGCGCAGCGCGGCGACGCAGGCGCTGGATCGCGCCGGCATTCCCTGGCGCATCGCCTTTAGCAGCCGCAGCCTGAACGGCGTGTGGGCGGCGGTGAGCGCCGGGTTGGGCGTTACGGTGCGCACGGCGGCGGGCTTACCGCCCGGCCTGTCGCCGCTGGCCCCCGATCTGCTGCCCGCTCTCGGCCAGCTCGGCGTGGTGCTGCACCGCGCCGAGGATCAGCCTTCGGCCGCCGTGCAGCGGCTGGCGCAGATCGTGGTCGAGCGGATCGAGACCTAATCTTGGGCGATCGGCTGCTTGCCGCTCAGCTGGCCCCATTCGCTCCAGGCGCCGTCATACAACTTGACCTGCGGCGCGCCGAGCGACAGCAGGCCAAACGCCAGCACCGCCGCCGTCACGCCGGAGCCGCAGCTGGTGATGATCGGGCCGTTGATGTCCACCCCCTTGTCGCTGAAGGTTTGGCGCAGCGCCTCCAGCGATTTGAAGCGGCCGTTTTCCAGCAGCTCGCCGTACGGAATGTTGATGCTGCCGGGAATGTGGCCGCGGTGCAGGCCGGGGCGCGGCTCCGGCGCTTCGGCATGGAAACGCGGCGCGGCGCGCGCGTCGAGAATTTGCACCGGCGTGCCTAACGCCTGTTCCACTTGCCGCATATCCACCACCGCGTCGGCGTTGAACCGGGCGTTGAACGTCTGCGGTTCAGGCTGCGCCGGGCCGGTTGCCAGCGCCTGGCCTTGCGCGGTCCAGCCGTTCAGCCCTTCGTCCAGTACGTAAACATGCTGGGCGCCGAAATTGCGGAAGGTCCACCAGCCGCGCGGCGCGGAGAACTGGTTACCCTCATCGTAAATCACCAGGGTATCGCGCTCGCTGATGCCCAGCTTGCCCACCGCCTCACCAAACTCCGCCGCCGTTGGCAGCATATGCGGCAGCGCGGTGTTTTTGTCCGCCACGTCGTCGATGTCGAAATAGACCGCGCCGGGGATATGGCCGCGTTCGAACTCGGCAAGCATGTCCTTTTTCGGCGTTAGCCCCACCGGCGACATCCGGACGTCGATCACCACCAGATTTTCATCGTTGATATGTTGCGCAAGCCATTGAGGGGTCACCAGAAACGGAGAGTTCATCGTTATTGTTCGCCTGTTGTGAAAACGGATTTTCACTATACACCAGGCCGCGCGGGGATGAAGTATGATGTTCAGTCAAAGGCAATGGGCCGGGAGCGAAGAAATCATGACGGATTGGGCGTTTGGCGGGGCCAAGATCGCACTGTTGTGCGGCGATCTCTTGTTGGTTTACCAACGGGACGACAAACCGGACATTCCGTGGCCCGGCCTGTGGGATCTGCCCGGCGGCGGGCGGGAAAACGGCGAAACGCCGCTGCAGTGCGTGCAGCGGGAGACGCAGGAAGAATTCGGCGTGGCGATCGCCGAACGTCAGGTTGTCTGGCGGCGGCGCTACGACGGCATTCTGCCCGGCTATCCCCCGACCTGGTTCATGGCCGGCGAGATCGCCCCCGCGCAGATCGCCGCCATACGTTTCGGCGACGAGGGACAGCGCTGGCGGATGATGCCGGTGGATCAGTTCATTCATCATCCGCAGGGCATCGACCATCTGCGTCGCCGGGTGGCGGAGTATTGGCGGCGGGGCGGTGGATGACGTTATTTCACAGCGTCGCCAGCCGGTTGATCTGCGCCGGTTCGATGATGCGCAGCGCGCTTTCCCGTCGCGCCACCGCGAGCATCGCCCGCCCGATTCGTTCGGTGCTGCTTACCCGGGCGGGAAACAGCCGCAATGCGCCGCGCCACAGCGGCTTGAACAGCCGATAGGCCAGATCGTAGAGGCGGGTTTTGGAGCGAATGCCGTGCAGCGGCACAATGGCGCCGGGACGGAACATCACCGCGTGGAACGGCAGCGCCAGCAGCGCGTTTTCGGTGGCGCCTTTGACCCTGGCCCACATGCTGCGGCCGCGTTCGCTGCTGTCGGTGCCGAGGCCGGAGACGTAGACGAAGACCATCGACGGATTCAGCGTCGCCAGCGGGCGGGCGGCGGCCAGCGTCAGATCGTAAGTCACCGCGCGATATTCAGCTTCACTCAGGCCGGAGGACGAAATCCCCAGGCAGAAGAAACAGGCGTCGTAGCCGGCGAGCTGCGGCGCCAGCGCCGACAGATCACGCAGATCGGGCAGGGAGAGCTGGCGCAGTTTGGCGTGGCTTTGCGCCAGCGGGCGACGGCCGATGCTGAGCACTTCGCTGACGCGCGGATCGCGCAGGCATTCTCGCAGCGCGCCCTGACCCACCATGCCGCTGGCGCCGAAAATAATCACTTTCATGCTCTGTTCTCCCACTGGCCGGCGGCGCGCTGCGTGCGCCAGCGGCTAGGCGTCAGCGCTTCCCACTGAATAAAGGCGCGGCTGAACGAATTCAGCTCTTCGAATCCCAGCACAAAGGCGATTTCGCCCGGTTCAAGGTCGGTTTCCGCCAACAATCGGCAGGCGGTGCGGTGCCGGGTTTTGTCCAACAATTGCTGGTAGCTGTAGCCGTGCTGTTGCAAGCGGCGCTGCAGCGTGCGCGGGCTGAGATAGAGTTCAGCGGCCACGCTGTTGACGCTGGGGCGCTGGCCGCGCATGCTGCGGCTGAGGATCGCCATCACCTGCGTGGGCAGATCGTGCGCCGACTGAGATTTGGCCAGCTCCGCCTCCAGCCCCGGCAGCAATACGGCCAGCATGGCCTGGTTGTAGGTGACGAAGGGTTGACGCATCAACGCGCGATCGAACACCAGCACGTCCAGCGGGGCGTTGAATGTCACCGGGCAGCCGAAATAGCGCGCCAGCGGCGAGGCGGCGTCCGCTCGCCGGGTCAATTCGATCGCCTGCGGCTGCAGGGGCAAGCCGGTGCCGCGCCGACACAGGGCCGTGATGGCGGCGAACATGGCGTCGATCAGCAGCGCCGGCGCGTGGCCCTCGCTCATGGTCCAGCGGGTGTGCAGGCGCATGCTGTCGCCGTCTTCCACCAGCATCAGCTCTTCCGGGCAAACCAGCCGTTTATAGCGCGCCACCTTTTGCAATGCTTCGCCCAGCGTGGCGGAATGCAGCGCGGCGATCAAGGCAATGTCATAGTGTTCCGGCGCCGCCTCGCCGCCCAGACGCAGACCGAAGGCGGGATCGTCGTTCAACTGCGGCAGACTGCGCCAAAGAGAGAAGAACTGTTGCGTAGTGAGTTTAATCTTGTCGCGCCGTTCGCCGAACAGCCCGGCGGGCAACCCGGCCAATCGGCCGAGCTGCTCGATATCGACGCCCTGCGCCGCCAGGTGTACCGCCAGTGCGCCGGAAACCGGAATTTGATCGCTGCTCAATGCGGGCTCCTTAGGGTTTTCCCGTCACCACCGCCGCCATCGCGGCGTGATCCGGTGAGCTGTCGTCGTGGTCGGTGCTCAGGCTGAGAGTGCGAAACGCGGCGTCCTCCGCCTGGCGTTCTGCCAACACCTGCGCCGCCATATGCACTGCGTCGCTGCCGAGCAGCAGGCGTAGCGGAGGGGCTTCCAGCGCCGCCAACTGCAGGATCGCCTGCGCCGCCTTGGCCGGATCGCCGGTTTGGCTGCCGTTATGCTGCTGCAGGAAGGCCAGCATCGGCCCCAGCGTCGGCTGATAGGCTTCGCCGATCGGCGCAATGGTCATTGAAGAACCGGCCCAGTCGGTGCGGAAGCCGCCGGGTTCGACCATCGTCACCTTGACGCCGAAGGGGGCCATCTCTTTGGCCAATGATTCGGAGAACCCTTCGACCGCCCACTTGGCGGTATGGTAGGCGCTGAGGCCGGCAATGCCGAGGCGAGCGCCGATGGTGGCGATCTGGATGATATGGCCGCTGCCCTGCCGGCGTAATATCGGCAGCGCCGCGCGGGTGACGTTGAACACGCCGAAGAAGTTGGTTTCGAGCTGCGCGCGAAAATCGGCTTCATCGGCTTCCTCCACCGGTGCGATATTGCCGTAGCCGGCGTTGTTGACCAGCACGTCCAGCCGACCGAAGCGTTCAATCGCCGTGCGCACCGCGCGTTCGGCGGCAGCGGCGTCGGTGACGTCGAGCGCGATCGTGGCGACCCGATCGCCGTAGCGTTCCACCAGCGGCTGCAGCTGTTGCGGCTGACGGGCGGTGGCGACCAGACGGTGCCCGGCGGCCAACACCGCCTGCGCCAGCTGTTGGCCCAGGCCGCGGGAACTGCCGGTGATTAACCATACCTGTGACTGAGACATCATGACCTTCCTGATTGCGAGTGGGTGTGATGCCACTTTAGAGCGCCGGGCAGCGCAGCGATAATCCGATCGCGTCAAGATTTAATCCGATTGCGCCAAACTGTCGGCCGGCATCATCCGCTGGATGGTGGCGCCGACCTTTTGCACTGCCAGCTCGATCTCTGTCGTCAGCGTCGGCGCATAGTTGATGCGCAGGCAGTTGCGGTACTTGCCGGCGGCGGAAAAGATGCTGCCGACGGCGATTTGTACGCCTTGCTGTTCAAGATGGCGGTTCAGCCGCAGGGTGTCGAACGCTTCGTCCAGTTCGATCCACAGCATAAAACCGCCGCGCGGCCGGCTGACGCGGGTGCCGGCCGGAAAGTGTTTCAGGATAAGATCGGTCATGCGATCGCGGTTCTGCTGGTAGCGTGCGCGCATGCGCCGCAGGTGCTGCAGGTAATGCCCGCCGCGGATAAATTCGGCGATCGCCAGCTGCGGCTGGGTGGCGGTGGCGCCGGAGCCGATGAACTTCATGTGCAGCACCCGTTCCAGGTAGCGGCCGGGCGCGATCCAGCCCACGCGTAGCCCCGGCGCCAGCGTTTTGGAAAACGAACTGCACAGCAGCACGCGGCCGTCGTCGTCGAATGACTTGATGGTGCGCGGCCGCGGGTAGTGATAGGCGATGTCGCCGTAGACATCGTCTTCGATGATCGCCGCGTCGTGGCGCTGCGCCAGCGTCAGCAGCCGCTGTTTGTGGGCGTCGGGCATGATGTAGCCCAGCGGATTATTGCAGTTGGGCGTCAGCAGGATGGCCTTGACCGGCCACTGTTCCAGCGCCATCTCCAGCGCCGCCAGGCTGACGCCGGTGAGCGGATCGGTGGGGATTTCCAGCGCCTTGATGCCCAGACCCTTCAGCGTCTGCATGGTGCCGTGGAAGCAGGGCGAATCGACCGCCACGATGTCGCCGGGTTGGCAAACGGCGCGCAGCCCGGCGGAGATTGCTTCCTGACAACCGGTGGTGATCAGCAGCTGATCGGGGCCGATTTGGCAGCCGGAGTCCAGCAGCAGACGGGCGACCTGTTCGCGCAGCGCGGCCACGCCCTGAATGCTGTCGTAATACAGGCTGCGCAGGTCGCCGTGGCGGGCGGCGTTGCGCAGGGCGACGATCAGCGGTTTCATCGTCGGTTCGGCGATATCCGGCATGCCGCGCCCCAGCTGGATCAGGCCTTCGCGCGGCCGGCTGCGCACCAGTTCCAGCACCTGCTCCCATTGCGAAATGTCCACCGGCCGCTGCACCGGCGCCGTCATGGCGGGCAGCTCGGCCTGCGCGCGCCGCGTATGCACGAAGTACCCCGACTTCGGCCGCGCTTCCACCAGGCGCTGTTCCTCGAGCAGCCGGTAGGCTTGCTGCACCGTGCTGATGCTGACGCCGTGCTCCTGGCTCAATGCGCGCACCGAAGGCAGGCGATGGCCGGACGGATACAACCCTTGCTGAATGCGTTGGCTGAGAATGGCGGCCAGCGTGGCGTAGCGTGTCATACAGAGGCCTCTCATCGGGGGTAAGGATTAAAAAACCGGTACAGATACTTTCAAAATAAACCATTCAGCGGGTTTTTTGGCGCAGCTGTATGAAAAAAATAGCGCCAGCGTGAATCTGTATTGTTTTTTGCCTGGCGCGCATCATCACTACCAGGCGAAAACATCAGGGGGGATAATAAGATGGCTCTGTTTGATGGCATGACGATGTGGCGACGGGTAGGCTGGTCACGCTGGCGTTGGTATTTGTTGCGTCGCAGAACGCGCAGAGAGTTACTGCTGCTGAACGACAGGCAGCTGGCGGATATCGGCCTGACGCGGGCGGAGGCCTGGAGGGAAGGGTATAAACCGTTCTGGAGAGAATAAGGAAAGTCAATGCTGAAATTATTGGGTAAAGCCTCATCGATCAACGTGCGCAAGGTGTTATGGACCTGTCAGGAGTTGGGGCTGACGCTGGAACGGGAGGACTGGGGCAGCGGTTTTCGCTCTACGCAGGAGCCGGCGTTTCTGGCGTTGAATCCCAACGGCCTGGTGCCGGTGCTGATCGACGGCGAGCGGGTGCTGTGGGAGTCGAATACCATTTGCCGCTATCTGGCGGGGCGGGAAGGGCGGCAAGATCTGCTGCCGCAGGCACCCGGCGCGCGCGCGGCGGTGGAGATGTGGATGGACTGGCAGGCCACCGATCTGAACGGCGCCTGGCGCTACGTGTTTATGTCGCGGGTGCGTGGGCATGCGGATTATCAGGATGCCGCCAGCCTGGCCGCCGCCGAGCGCGAATGGAACCGGCTGATGGGCTTGTTGGACGCACATCTGGCGCAGCACGGCCCTTATGCCGCCGGCGCCGCCTTCACGCTGGCGGACGTGGTGCTGGGGCTGTCGCTGAACCGTTGGCTGATGACGCCGTTCGAGCGGCCGCATTATGCGGCGCTGGCGGCCTATCAGCAGCGCCTGCTGCAACGCCCTGGCTACGTGCAGCACGGTGCTAACGGTTTACCGTGATATGAAATAAACGGTTCATTTCATCTTGTCCGGATACGCCCCGCCGTGTCCGGACTTTCCTCATTACATCATCCCGTCAACGTTTCATGAACGGCATCACGAATATGAACTTTATTTTCCTGTGTGCTTGTTATTGAAATTTATATTCCATATAAACCCGTTATCAACCGGCGCGTTTCATTGAGCGACGCCTGGTTCTACGCAGAGTTTTGGTCACGGGAGAAAATGATGAAACAGGTACGCGTTGGGTTAATCGGCACCGGTTATATCGGGCGTTGTCACGCTATCGCCTATGCGCAGGCCGCCACGGTCTTTCCTCTGAAAGGGGACCTGGTGCTGGAGATGCTGGCGGAAGTGACGCCCGAGCTGGCGGCGCAGCGCGCCGCCGAATTCGGCTTTGCGCGCTCGACCGGCGACTGGCGGCAGCTGGTGGCCGATCCGGCGATCGATGTGGTGGACATCTGTGCCCCCAACTTTTTGCACAAAGAGATGGCGCTGGCGGCGATCCGCCACGGCAAGCACGTGTATTCGGAAAAGCCGCTGGCGCTGGACGCCGCCGACGCGGCGGAGATGGTGCAGGCCGCGCGCGCTAAGGGGGTGAAAACGCTGGTCGGTTTTAACTACATGAAAAACCCCACCAGCCAACTGGCGCGCGAAATTATCGCCAACGGCGAAATCGGCGAGGTGGTGCATTTTTACGGTACCCACAATGAGGATTATCTGGCCGATCCGCGCACGCCGATCGACTGGCACTGTCGCCGCGCCAGCGCCGGGTTAGGCGCGCTCGGGGATCTGGCGGCGCACATCGTCAATATGGCGCACTACCTGGTGGGCGATATCGTGGCGGTTTCCGGCGATATGCAGACCGTGATCAAACAGCGCCCGGATCCGCAAGACCCGACGCGCCTGCACCCGGTGGAAAACGAAGATCAGGCCAGTGCGTTGCTGCGTTTCGCCGGCGGCGCGATGGGCACTATCGAAACGTCGCGCATTGCCTGCGGGCGCAAGATGGGGTTGACCTATGTGGTCACCGGCACCAAAGGCACGCTGAGTTATACCCAGGAACGGATGGCGGAGCTGAAACTGTATCGGCACGATGAACCGGCGGAGCGGCAGGGGTTCAAGACGCTGCTGGTGGGGCCAAAGCACCCGGACTACGCGGCGTTTTGCATCAGCGCCGGGCACGGCATCGGCTTTAACGATCAGAAGACGGTGGAGATCCGCGATCTGGTCAATGGCATCGCCGCGGGCGATCGCATGTGGCCGGACTTTGAAGAAGGCTGGAAAGTGTCTTGCGTGCTGGATGCGATAGCCGCCTCCGCCGAACAGCGGCGCTGGCTGGAGATCAACCGCGATTGAAAATGAAATGGCGCTCTCCCGCGGACAGCGCCATTAATTTATTGTGTTGTTAGCTTAATAGCTTATTAAATTAATTTTATAATAAGTTATTGGCTTGATAACTTAGAACGAGAAACACGAACAGCCGAACGCGCCCCAGAAGGCATTCTCATCCGACACCGGGATGCTGGAGCGGCGCGCGATGTCATGCTGGTGCGCGTGCACGCCGCACGGGCCGCAGCATTGATGCGCCTGGCTCACGACCCCGACGCGGGCCGCCGCCGACGGCGGCGCGGAGCGGTAATGGCCCGGCACCTGGGTGACCGGCGACCAGTCCGGCAGCACCGGCAGCGGCGGCGGCGCCAGCGGCGAGAAGCTGCCGGCGGCGTAGACTACCTTGCCGTCCACCACCGTCATTACCGACTCGATGCCTTTGATCTGCTCTTCCGGCACGCTGAAGTAGTCCTGCGACAGCACCGCCAAATCCGCCAGTTGGCCGACCTTGATCTGGCCTTTCTTGCCCTGCTCGGTGGAGAACCAGGCGCTGCCTTGCGTCCACAGCATCAGCGCCGTTTCGCGATCCAGCCGCGCGCTGTCGTCGTACATCGCCATGCCGCCGACGGTGCGGCCGGAGACCAGCCAGTACAGCGCCGTCCACGGGTTGTAGCTGGCGACGCGGGTGGCGTCGGTGCCCAGCCCGACCGGCAGCTCGGCCGCCAGCATTTTCGCCACCGGCGGCGTATGTTTGGTGGCTTCGATGCCGTAACGGTCGGCGAAATACTCCCCCTGGAACGCCATGCGGTGCTGCACCGCAATGCCGCCGCCCAGCGCCTTGACGCGCTCGATATTGCGCTCGGTAATGGTTTCGGCGTGGTCGAACAGCCAGTGCAGGCCGTTGAACGGAATGTCGCGGTTCACCTTCTCGAACACGTCCAGCATGCGGCTGATGGATTCGTCATAGGTGGCGTGCAGGCGGAACGGCCAGCGGTGCTCGACCAGATGGCGAACCACTCGCTCCAGTTCGTCTTCGGTGCCCGGCGGCAGATCCGGGCGCGGCTGCAGGAAGTCTTCGAAGTCGGCGGCGGAAAACACCAGCATCTCGCCGGCGCCGTTGTGGCGATAGAAGTCGGTGCCCTGGCCCGGTTTGAGCATATCGGTCCACAGCTCGAAGTCTTCCAGCTCCTGTTTAGGCCGCTGGGTGAACAGGTTATAGGCGATGCGGATGGTCAGCTGCTTTTTCTCGTGCAGCTCGGCGATCACCTGATAATCTTCCGGGTAGTTCTGGAAGCCGCCGCCGGCGTCGATGGCGCTGGTGAGACCGAGGCGGTTCAGCTCACGCATAAACTGGCGGGTGGAATTGACCTGCTGCTCCAGCGGCAGCTTCGGCCCTTTCGCCAGCGTGGCGTACAGGATCATGGCGTTGGGTTTGGCGATCAGCATGCCGGTCGGGTTGCCGTTGGCGTCGCGCTGGATCTCGCCGCCCGGCGGGTTCGGCGTGTCTTTGGTGTAGCCGACCACCTTCAACGCCGCGCGGTTGAGCAGCGCGCGATCGTAGAGATGCAGAATAAATACCGGCGTGTCCGGCGCCGCCTGGTTGATTTCGTCCAGCGTCGGCATGCGGCGCTCGGCGAACTGGAATTCGGTCCAGCCGCCGACCACCCGCACCCATTGCGGGCTCGGGGTGCGCAGCGCCTGTTCTTTCAACATGCGCAGCGCGTCGGCCAGCGAGGGCACGCCTTCCCAGCGCAGCTCCAGGTTATAGTTCAGGCCGCCGCGGATCAGGTGCAGGTGCGAGTCGTTCAGGCCAGGAATGGCGGTGTGGCCGTGCAGATCGATCACCTGGGTTTCCGGCCCGGCGTGCTGCATGACTTCGCTTTCGCTGCCGACCGCCAGAAACTTGCCGTCGCGGATGGCGACCGCTTGCGCGGTGGGGTGTTGGCGATCGACGGTGTGAAACTTGCCGTTGGTGATGATCAATGAAGCGTGGTGGTTCATAACATTCTCCCGGCGAACCGCCTAGCGGCGGGTCAGCCATTGATGAAAAACGCGAGTCACGATAGGCATCCACAGGTACACCACCAGGGCGACCACGGTGGCGTCATTGAGAAAATGGCCGAGCAGCGAGCCGTCCAGCTGCGGCAGCACCCGTCCCCAAAACCAGGGCACCAGATTGGTGGATGGAAAGATCACCAGCAGGGTGATGATGAATTGCTTCCACTGGGGCGGCTGGCGCACGCTGGGGTTGGGCGGGGTAAACCAGAACTCTGCGCCGGGGCGGATCTCGATATGGTCGTTCTCCAGCAACAGCGGAGTGACTTCTTCGATGTATTGCTTGCGCTGCGGCGAGTTGAGCCAGCGGTAGAGATTGTCGAGATTATCGAAGCGGACCAGCACCGTATAGGCCTGTTCGTCGCCGGAAGGGCGAATCACGTTGACGCCTAAATGGCCGGTGAAGCCCGCGGCGTCGGGCATGATGCGGTTCAGCCAGGCCTCATAGGCCTGTTCGTTCCCCGGCGCCAAACGGTGGGTGATCACCAGCGTGACATGCTGCGGATGGGCCATAAAACCGACTCCTGAAAATACCCCGGCGCGAGGCCGGGGCAAGGGGAATTATTTCACCGTGCGGGCCGGTGCGTGGTGCACCATGGTGTAAGCGTAGTCGACGCCCATGCCGTACGCGCCGCTGTGTTCGCGCACCAGCGCCATCACCGCGTCGTAGGTATCTTTGCGCGCCCAGTCGCGTTGGTACTCCAGCAGCACCTGCTGCCAGGTCACCGGTACGGCGCCGGCCTGCACCATGCGGTCGATCGAACGTTCGTGCGCATCGACGGAGGTGCCGCCGGAGGTGTCGGTCACCACATACACTTCATAGCCGGCTTCCAGCGCCATCAGCGCCGGGAAGGTCAGGCACACTTCGGTCCACAGCGCGGAGATCACCAGCTTTTTACGGCCGGTGGCTTCCACGGCTTTAACGAAGGCCGCGTCTTCCCAGGAGTTCATTGAGGTGCGTTCAATCGGGGTTATTTCAGGGTGTACCGCCAGCAGTTCCGGCCAGATATAGCCGCTGAAGCTTTCGGTTTCGACCGAGGTGAAAAGGGTGGGAACGTTGAAAATCTTGCCTGCCTTCGCCAAACCAACAACGTTGTTTTTCAGTTGCTGACGATCAATATTAGCCACGCCGAAGGCCATTTGCGGTTGATGGTCGATAAAAATCAGTGCGGAATTGTCTTTATCAAGCAGTTGAAACTTGGACATAATTTACCTTCCCAGTGATATTTCGGTTGAACATCTGATGAGTGTAACGCCGATAAAACCCATGGTAGGCAGAGGGCGATTTCAAAGATACCGCAGAATTTTTGCCGACTTGTTGAGTTTTTTTATACACGGGAGAAAGCATGAGATTAAACCTGGAAGCGCTGCTGATTTTGGACGCGCTGGACCGGCACGGATCTTTCGCCGCCGCGGCCGCCGCACTGTTTAAAACCCCTTCGGCACTGAGCTATATGGTGCAAAAGCTCGAGAACGATCTCGACATCACCCTGCTGGATCGCTCCGGCCATCGGGCGAAGTTCACCGATACCGGCAAGCTGATGCTGGAAAAAGGGCGGGTGCTGCTGCGCGCGGCGCAGGATCTGGAACAGCAGGCGCGCTATGTGGAGAACGGCTGGGAAAGCGAGATTACGCTTGGGATCGACGCCTCCTTCCCGTTTGCCCGCCTGTTGCCGCTGATCGACGAGTTTTATCGGCAGCATCACCATACCCGGCTGCGTTTCAGCCACGAGGTGCTGGCCGGTTCCTGGGAGTCGCTGGTTTACGGTTGCGCCGACATTATCATCGGCGCCATCTGCGAGCCGCCGTCACGGGTAGGCTATGCGTTCAGCAGGCTGGGGCAGCTGGATTACGTGTTCGCCGTCGCGCCGCAGCATCCGCTGGCGGCATTGCCGGAACCGTTGCCGAAGGACGAAATCCGTCAGCACCGGGCGGTGGTGGTGCGCGACACTTCGCGCGTCAACGCGCCGCAGAGCCTGAATCTGCTGGAAGAGCAGGATACGCTGACGGTCTTCGGTTTCGACGCCAAACTGCAGGCGCAGCTGGCCGGGCTGGGCTGCGGCTATCTGCCGCGCGCCTTGGCGGAACCTTACCTGAACAGCGGCGAACTGGTGGCGAAACGCGTCGAATCGGAACGGTGCAGCGATATCGCCTACTTCGGCTGGCGGGAAAGCGCCAGCGGCCTGGCGGCCAAGTGGTGGCGCGAGCGGCTGCAGCGTTACGCGGACGACGGCGAGGCTTACCCAGCGGCGCAGTGAGGGCCGCTCGATAAGGATAAATCCCCCAATAAGGACATAGGGAATGAAAAAGACACTAAGCCTGTTGGCGTTGTTGCTGCTGAGCGGCTGCGGCGCCGGGGCCGGCCATCAGACCGGCACCCCGTTGCCGCAGACCCCGGCACTGGCCGCAACGCAGCTCAGTTACCCGGAGCGGGTGCATAACGCGGTGAGCCGCGAGCTGCGCTCGCCGGAGCACGCGCGCGGCCAACGCTGCACCATCAGCATACGGCTGCGGCCGGACGGCAAGCTGGCGAGCAGCAAGATCGTGAGGGGCGATGCGCCCCTGTGCGCGGCGGCCAGCGCGGCGGTGCAGCACGCGCAGTTTCCGCCGATGGCCAACGCCACCGAGTACGCGCTGTTCAACGCCGTGGTGCTCGATTTCGTTCCCTAAAGGGATGTGACCGACGGGCCGCTTGCGCGGCCCGTTTTTTCTCGTCTCGCCGTTTGCGTATTCACGCTTTTCCGCCAATAGTGTTTTCCGGGCATGCATTAAGATGATTTTTCATTGGCCGGCCAACGGGAGAAAAAGGCATGAAAGGCGAGCATCATTATCAGGTGGCGGTCACCTGGCAAGGGAACCTGGGGGCAGGCACGGAAGATTACCGCGCCTATGGGCGCGATCACCTGATCGGCGCCGCGGGCAAGGCAGACATCGCCGGCTCAGCCGATCCGGCCTTCCGCGGTGACGCGACGCGCTGGAATCCGGAAGATTTGCTGGTGGCATCGCTCAGCGCCTGTCACAAATTATGGTATCTGCATCTGTGCGCCACCTCGGGGATTTCGGTGCTGGCCTATCAGGACGATGCCGTGGGGGTGATGCGCGAAGACGCCGCGCGCGGCGGCTTTTTTACCTCGGTGACGCTGCGGCCGCAGGTCACAGTGCGCGATGGCGACGATCTGCAGCTGGCGCAACAGCTTCACGAGAAGGCGCATCACCTGTGCTTTATCGCCAACTCGGTGAATTTCCCGGTGGCGTGTGAGCCGCATGCCGCGTACGCAACCCGCTGAATTTTCACTTAGCTTTGCCATTTTCGTTATTTGGAACGTCGTTACGGCTCACGGATACTGGGGGGAAACTCCCCAACCGCGAGCCGCAGCATGTCCCACGCCCACTATTTGCACCCCGAACAACGCGACCGCATCCGACGGCTTTATCAGCGTTGGCACTGGCGGCTGGAACTGCCCACCTGGGGGATTATGGCGGCAGTGTACGGCGGCTGGTTCGGCGTGGCGCATTATTGGCAGGCGCTGGGTCCGTGGCTTGGCGCACCGCTGCTGATCCTGCTGACCACCGGGTATATGTCGCTGCAACACGAGCTGATCCACGGCCATCCGACGCGCTGGCCGCGCGTCAATCAGCTGTTCGGCCTGTTGCCGCTGGCGGTGTGGTATCCCTACGGGCTGTATCGGGATTCGCATCTGCGCCATCACCGCAACGACCACCTGACCGATCCGCATGAAGATCCCGAAAGTTACTACTTCAGCGCCGCGCAGTGGCGGCGTTATCCCCGCCTGCTGCCGCTGTTGGCCGCGGTGCGCAATACGCTGATCGGCCGGGTGCTCCTCGGCCCGGCGCTGGACATCGTCACCACGCTGTTCGGCGCAGTGAAGACGCTTGCAGCGGGCGATCTGCGCGCCTGGGCGATGTGGCTGGCGCACCTGTCGCTGTTGGCGGTGCTGCTGTACTGGCTGCAGATGCAGGGCATCGGCGCGGCGTTTTACCTGTTGGCCATCAGCTACCCGGCGCTGGCGCTGACCAAGGTAAGATCGTTTTTTGAGCATCGCGCCGTGGACGCACCGCAGGCACGTTCTATTATTAATGAGGCGGGCTGGCCGTGGCGGCTGCTGTTTCTCAATCTGAACTACCATTTAGTGCATCACGATTTGCCCGGCCTGCCCTGGTATGGCCTGCGCGAAGTCTACCTGGCGGAACGCGAGGCGTATCAGCGCCGCAGCCAGGGATTCGTCGCGCAGGGTTATGGCGAGTGGCTGCGCGATTACGCGCTGACGCCGATCGACGTCGGCGTGCATCCGCTGAGCGCCGGCGAACGGCGGGAGGAACGCGGTGCCCGGCCGAAGAAAAAATTTATTGCGCGCTGGAAGCGCGTTTCTCAGGATTTTCCAACCGAACTGGCCCATGAGCCGGAAAACATATAACCAGAGGAAAAGTATGGCAATCACCTTATCACGTGGACGTTCCTTTGCCGTCGCGCTGGCTCTGCTGGCCGCCAGCGGTCTGGCGCAGGCGGCCGACTCGGTGCGCGTCGGCTCCAAGATCGATACCGAAGGTTCGCTGCTCGGCAACATCATCGTGCAGGTACTGGAAGCCAACGGCATTAAAACCACCAACAAGCTGCAGCTCGGCACCACCAAGGTGCTGCGCGGCGCCATCACCTCCGGCGAGATCGACATCTACCCGGAATACACCGGCAACGGCGCATTTTTCTTCTCCGATGAGAAAGATCCGGCGTGGAAGAACGCCCAGGCCGGCTTCGAGAAGGTGAAGCAGCTCGACTACGACAAAAACAAAATCGTCTGGTTGGACGCCGCGCCGGCCAACAACACCTGGACCATCGCCATTCGTCAGGACGTGGCGGACGCCAACCATCTCAAAACGCTGGCGGATCTCGGCAAGTGGATCAACGGCGGCGGCAAGTTCAAACTGGCGGCCTCGGCGGAATTTATCGAACGGCCGGATGCGCTGCCGGCGTTCCAGAACGCCTACGGCTTCAAACTGAATCAGGATCAGCTGCTGTCCCTGGCCGGCGGCGACACGGCGGTGACCATCAAGGCGGCGGCGGAGCAGACCTCCGGCGTCAATGCGGCGATGGCCTACGGCACCGATGGCCCGGTGGCGGCGCTGGGGCTGCAGACGCTGGCGGACCCGAAAGGCGTACAACCCATCTACGCGCCGGCGCCGATCGTGCGCGAAGCGGCGCTGAAGGCGCACGCCAATCTGCCTGAGCTGCTGAAGCCGGTATTCGCCTCGCTGGACGGGCCGACGCTGCAAAAACTCAACGCGCAGATCGCTGTGGAAGGCCAGGACGCCAAACAGGTGGCGGCCGCTTACCTGAAAGAGAAAGGGTTTGTTAAGGGATAATGCCGAGGTACCCCCTTTGCCGTCGGGAGAGGGGGTAAACCGAGGGAGCCGGAGCGTTTCTTTGACTATCGCCGTAAAACATCGCGTCTTGTTGACGCTGTTCATGCTGTTGCTGCTGGCCGCCTTCGGCCTGCCGTTCCTCAGTTATGCCCCCAATCGTCTGCTGTCGGGTAAAAGCCTGTCCTTATTCTCCCTGTTGCACGGCCCGGCGCTGTGGCTGCTGTTGCCGCTGGCGGCGTTGGCGATCCTCAGCCTGTTGCCGCCGACGCGGGGACGGGCGCTGCTGACGGCGCTGGCCGCCTGCGGGGTGCTGACGCTGGCGTTCTGGATCAGCGGGCAGGCCGCCGGGCGTCTGGCGCAGGAGGGATCGCGCCTGGCGCGCACCTCCTGGGGCAGCGGCTGCTGGCTGACGATGGCGCTGAGCCTGCTGATCGCCGCCGACGCCATGACGCGCCTCACCGCGTCGCATCTGCGGCGGATGCTGGGCAACGCGCTGGTGCTGGTGCCGCCAGCGCTGCTGCTGTTCGGCCATCAGCTCGATCAGCTGTCGCTGCTGAAGGAGTACCATAATCGGCAGGAGGTGTTTGACGCCGCGTTGTTCCAGCATCTGACCATTCTGCTGGCGACGATGGCCCCAGCGCTGGCGATCGGCGTGCCGCTCGGGGTGCTGTGCTTTCGTTCCGAACGCTGGCAGCGGCCGATTTTCTCCGCGCTGAACATTATCCAGACTGTGCCGTCCATCGCGCTGTTCGGCCTGCTGATCGCGCCGTTGGCGGGGCTGGCGACGGCGGTGCCCTGGCTGGCGGAGCACGGCGTCAGCGGTATCGGCATGGCGCCGGCGATCGTGGCGCTGGTGCTGTACGCGCTGTTGCCGCTGGTGCGCAGCGTGGTGGCGGGGCTGCAAAGCGTGCCGGCCGGCGTGATTGAGTCCGCCACCGGCATGGGGTTGACGCGCGGGCAGATCTTCCTGCGCGTGCAGCTGCCGTTGGCGCTGCCGCTATTCCTGACCGGCGTGCGCATTCTGGCGGTGCAGACCGTCGGCATGGCGGTGGTGGCGGCGCTGATCGGCGCCGGCGGTTTTGGCGCCATCGTTTTTCAGGGGTTGCTCAGCAGCGCGTTGGATCTGGTTCTGCTGGGGGTGATCCCGGTGGTCATGATGGCGGTCATCGTCGATTCGCTGTTTAAATTTTGGGTTTCAATCCTGGACGTATCGCGCCGATGATTCACTTTGAGCAAGTCAGTAAAATTTTTCAGGGCAAGCCGGCGGTCGACGATCTCACGCTGCACATCGCCGAGGGTGAATTCACCGTGTTGATCGGCACCTCGGGTTCCGGCAAGTCCACGACGTTAAAAATGATCAATCGCCTGATCGAACACGATCGGGGCAAGATCCTCTTTGCCGGCGAAGAGATCCAGTCGTTCAAACCGCAGGATCTGCGGCGGCGCATGGGCTATGCGATCCAATCGATCGGTCTGTTCCCGCACTGGACGGTGGAGGAGAACATCGCCACCGTGCCGCAGCTGCTGAAATGGCCGCGCGCGCGCATTCGCGATCGGGTTACCGAACTGTTGGAGCTGCTGCATCTGGAGCCGGATCTGTTTCGCCGCCGCTATCCGCACCAGCTGTCCGGCGGGCAGCAGCAGCGGGTGGGGGTGGCGCGCGCGCTGGCTGCCGATCCCGAGGTGTTGCTGATGGACGAACCGTTCGGCGCGCTGGATCCGGTCACCCGAGCGGCGCTGCAGGCGGAGATCGCGCGCATCCATCAGCTCTCCGGCCGCACCATTGTGCTGGTGACGCACGACATCGACGAGGCGTTGGGCTTGGCGGATCGCCTGGTGTTGCTCGATCAGGGGCGGGTGGTGCAACAGGGCACGCCGCTGACGCTGTTGACTGCACCGGCCAACGACTTCGTGCGCGATTTCTTCGGGCGCAGCGATCGCGGCATCAAGCTGCTGTCGCTGGGTACGGTGGCGGAGCGGGTGCGGCCCGGCGTCGCCGGGGGCGAGCCGATCGCTGCCGCCATGAGTCTGCGCGAGGCGCTGTCGGTGTTTGTGGCGCGCGGCAGCGACTGCCTGCCGGTGGTGGATGAACGGGGCGAAGCGTTGGGGGTGTTGCATTTCAACGATCTGATCGCCGGGCAGGCGCTGTCATGAGCGGGCGCATCGGGCGCCTGCTGCGCGATCCGTTGCCCTGGACGCTGGCGCTGCTGTTGGCGCTGGTGTTCGGCATGGATCATCTGCGCGGCTTGTTCGCCGCCTGGTTCCCCGATCTGGAGCGGCCCATTTATCAGCAGGACAGCTTTATCGCACTGGTGGGGGCGCACCTGTCGCTGGTGGCGATCTCCAGCCTGATCGCGGTGGCGATCGGCGTGGCGGCGGGCGTGGCTGTGACCCGACGCAGCGGCCGGGAATTTCGTTCGCTGGTGGAAACGGTGGTGGCGGTGGGGCAGACCTTCCCGCCGGTGGCGGTGTTGGCGGTGGCGGTGCCGGTGATGGGCTTCAGCGAACAGCCGGCGATCATCGCGCTGGTGCTGTACGGCCTGCTGCCGATCCTGCAGGGCACGCTGGCGGGCATCGAATCGGTGCCGCCCGCCACGCGCGAGATCGCCCGCGGCGTGGGGATGAGCGCCTGGCAAATACTGTGGCGGGTTGAACTGCCGCTGGCGGCGCCGGTGATTGTCGCCGGGATCCGCACCTCGGTGATCATCAACATCGGCACGGCGGCCATCGCTTCCACCGTCGGCACCAAGACGCTCGGCTCGCCGATCATCATCGGCCTGAGCGGGTTTAACACCGCCTATGTGATCCAGGGCGCGGCGGTCGTGGCGCTGTTGGCTATTATCACCGATATGCTGTTCGAACGTTGGGTGCGTTATCTCACCGCCTGGCGTCAGCAGACGCTGGCGGCCACTTCGGCGGGGTAAGGGGGAAATGATGCAGGTGTCTCTACCGATGTACGGCGTTGGCCGGGAGCAGGCCGAATCCTTCTGGCAGGTGTTGCGCGACAAGCTGCTGCGGCTGGGGTTGCCGGCGGCGCCGGAACGGCTCAGCTGGCCGGACGATCTGGCGCAGCACTGGCGGCGCGAGGATCTTCTGCTCAGCCAAACCTGCGGTTATCCGTTGGTCAGCACCTTGCCGCAGGTGCAGCTAATCGGCACCTACCACTACCGGGTGGAAGGGTGCGACGGGCCGAATTACCGCAGCTGGTTGGTGGTGCGCGCGGACGATCCCGGCGAGCGGCTGGCGGATTTTCGCGGCCGAACGGCGGCGTATAACAGCACAGATTCCCAGTCCGGCTACAACGGCCTGCGCGCGCTGATCGCGCCGCTGGCGCTGGACGGGAAATTCTTCGGGGCGGCTATCGCCTCCGGCGCGCATTATCAGTCGCTGAAGCTGATCCGCAGCGGGCAGGCGGATATCGCCGCCATCGATTCGATCAGCATGGAACTGCTGCGCCGCGCGCAGCCGCAGGCGCTGGAGGGGCTGAAAATCATCGGCCGCACGGCGGCGGTGCCGGGCCTGCCGTTGATCACCGCAGCCGGCACGCCGCCGGAACAGGTGGAAATCCTGCGCGCCGGCGCTCGCGCGATGCTGGATGAGGCGGTCAGCGACCGCCTGCTGATCGGCGATTTCAGCCTGGTGCCGCGTTCGGCCTACCAGATTATCACCGTGCTGGAACAGCAGGCCGCCGCGCAGGGCGTGACGGCGCTCTAGCCGCCGTTACAGCAGGCCGCCGCCGTCGATGTCGATCACGCTGCCGGTGACGAAGCCGTTCTCCATCGCCAGCAGATAACCCGCCGCGACGTCGGCCGCCTGGCCGACCCTGCCGACCGGCAGGCTGACGCTTACGCGCTCGAACAGCGCCTGACGCTGTGCGGCGCTCATGCCGTCGTAGGCTTCGGTGGCGGTGATGCCGGGGCTGACCACGTTCACCCGCCGCGGCGCCAGCTCCTTCGCCAGCTGTTTGCCGACCGCTTCCAGCGCGGCATTGATGGCGGTTTTGACCAACTGACCGTTGAGGTATTTACGCGACAGCTGGCCGGAGGTCAGGGTGATCGAGCCCTGCGGCGCCAGCGTCGGCAGCGCCGCCTGCACCGCGCGCAAACTGCCCCAGAATTTGACGTTGAAGTCGGCCTGCGCCTGTTCAAGGGCAGTCTCCGCCAGCGGCTTCGCGTCCACCAACGGCCCGGCGGTGATCACCAAATGATCGAAAGCGCCGACGGCGGCGAACAGCGCATGCAGCGACGCGTCATCGGTCAGATCGGCCTGCATCAGGCGCAGCGCGTCGTTCTTCTCCCCGGCGTGAGGGAGACGACGCGAAGCCAGCACCACTTCAGCGCCGCGCGCCGCCGCCGCGTAGGCCACCGCGGCGCCAATGCCGCTGGTGCCGCCCAGGATCACCAGCTTTTGTTGTTTCAGGGGGGAGTCGGGAATCGTCATGTTAAGGCCTCTTTTTAGGTAAGTTTCAACGGGATCTATCTTTCCTGATTGAAAATGAGGAAAAAAGCCCGCCTAATAGCAAACACTTGTAAATTAATATTAATAATTGATTGGGCTAAAAAGAGAGGGAGCAGATGACCTCATTTGTCGATCTCGAGGTGTTTGTCCGCACGGTGGACGGCGGCAGTTTTTCCGCCGCGGCGCGCGCGCTGGACATGACGCCGGCGGCGGCCAGCATCGCGGTGAAAAGGCTGGAGCAGCAGCTGGGCGCGCGGCTGTTGGTGCGTTCCACCCGCAGCCTGAGGTTAACGGAGGAGGGGGCTCGCTATCTCGACAGCGCGCGCCTGGCGCTGGGCGCGTTAGCCGAAGGAGAGCAGGCGATCCGCGAGAAGCATCAGGGGCTGTCCGGGGTGCTGCAGATTTCCGCGCCGTCGGATTTTGGCCGTAATTTGCTGCTCGGCTGGCTGGATGAGTTCCGCTTGCAGCATCCGCATATTCAGCTGCAGCTTCTGATCAACGATCGGCAGGCCGACCTGTTCCGCGAACCGGTGGACGTGGCGTTGCGCTTCGGGCCGCTGGCCGACTCTTCGCTGGTGGCGCTGCCGATCTTGCCGCAGCATCGGCGGTTGATCTGCGCCAGCCCGGATTATCTGCGGCGGCACGGCGCGCCGCAAACGCCGGCCGATCTGCTTCGGCACAGCATTCTGGTGTATCAGCCCAGCGGCAAACGGCAGGTGGAATGGCGACTGTGGCGCGGTGAGGAGCTGGTCGAGCTGCCGCTGAACGGCAGCTATTTTACCGATGACGGCGAGGTAGCGCGGCGCTGGGCGCTGGCCGGGCACGGCGTGGTGCGCAAGTCGGCGATCGACGTGGCGGCGGATATTCGCGCCGGGCGGTTGGTGCAGCTGTTGCCGGAATGGCGCAGCGACGCGGTGCCGATCAATCTGGTCTGCCCGCATCGTTCGCAGGTGTCGGAGCGCGTCAGGCAGCTGCAGCGTTTTTTACAGCAGCGCTGCCAGCGCTGGATGGACGATCACTTGGCCTGAAGGGTTTCGGTTTGCGCCGGCGTAGCGGCGGCATCCCCGGCAGGCGCGCTTTCTTCGTGCGGGGTGGTGGAACGGGTGTAGATGTTCAGCCCGGCGAGGAATACGCCGCCCAGAGAACCGAAGGCGCACAGGGCGATGACGATGACGAACGCTTTTTTCAGCATAGGAATAATTTCGCAGGTTGCTTGGAACAGCGGGAATTATAGCCCCTTCGCCGGGTGAAACAAGAATCGTTTTTAACGGCGGCCCGCAGACCGCCCTTTGTGATCATCGCCGTTCGCAGTCGATGGCCTGCACGTTGACCGGACGGGCGAACAGGTATTTTCCCAGCGTCACCAGCACCACCGCCGCCACGATGATCACCAGCGCCAGCCACTCGCGCGGCGCCAGCGATTCGCCGGCAAAACCGATGCCGAGCAGCACCGCCACCACCGGGTTGACGTAGGCGTAGCTGGTGGCGACCGCCGGGCGCACGTTCTTCAACAAGAACATATAGGCGCTGATCGCCAGCATCGAACCAAAGACGATCAGATAGCCCAGCGCCAGAAAGCCGCCGGTGCTCGGCATCTGAGTGAGGCGCTCGCCGCTCAGCTGGCTGGCTGCCAATAACACCACGCCGGCGACCAGCATCTCCGCCGCGCCGGCCATCGGCCCGGCCGGCAGCGAGATGCGCGATCCCAAGACCGACCCAAAGGCCCAGCTGGCCGACGCCAACAAAATCAGCAGCGCGCCGGTCGGGTTGCCCACCAGGTTGTTGCCGGTGTTGAGCAGCACGATGCCCACCAATCCGAGCGCGATGCCGGCCCATTCCAGTTTGGTGTTGCGCATGCCCCACAGCAGGCTGAAGCAGAGGGTGAACAGCGGCACCGTCGCCACCATCACCGCGGCGATGCCGGACGGCACATGTTGGTGTTCCGCCACCGTCACCAGGCCGTTGCCCACCGCCAGCAGCAGAATGCCGATGGCGCCGGCGGCCAGCCACTGCTTCAGCGTCGGCAGCGCGTGGCCGCGCCAGGCCAGGAAACTGAACAGCACGATACCGGCGATCAGAAAACGAATGCCGGCCATCATCAGCGGCGGCCACTGCGCGACGCCGAGGCGAATGACGAAATAGGTGGAACCCCAAACGATATATAACGTGAACAACGCCCCGATCAACGGCAGGACGCTACGGCTTTGTTGGCTAAGCATAGGATTGTATTTTGCGGGAGTGATTATTATTAGAACGCTCAGTAAACCCGATCGGGCAACCGATAAGCAATGGCCTTCGGCATTATTTTTCCGGCGGCTGAAAGCCGTTCAATGGCCTTGCTGTTTCCACTGCAGCCAGCTGACGGCCGGCAGGTAGATCGACCAGCCGACGGCCAGCAGCAGCAGCATGAACTCGGGCGGCACGCCGGGCAACAAGGCGTCCAGCTTCCAGGACACGGCGTAGGCGAAGGGGCCGACGGCGGCGCCCAACACCGCCAGCGGCCAAGGGGCCGCTCTGACGACGTCCAGCAACCAATACCACCAGCAGCCGAAGCCGATCCACAGCGCGATGGTCCAGAGCGGCAGGCCGTGTTGCCCGCTGTAGTGCAGCACGCCGCTGTAGCTCCACAGCCCATCCATGCCGATACCGCCCAGGGCGGCCAGGGCCGCACCTTTGCGGCGGGCGGCAGGGGTAAAGATCAGCGCCAGCGCCGCGCCGGCCAGCAGTATGCCGTTGAGCCGATCGCGAGTCAGCAGCGCCAGCAGCCAGCAAACGCCCAGTCCCAGCGTCGCCAGCCAGAATCCGGCATGCGGCTTCTTCATCGTTCAACTCCCGTGGGGTTACTCTGCCGCTGCGCTAAGCGCCGACGGATTTGCCAGAGCGGGCGCGAGGCCCGCTGTTTGCCTGAATGTTCGTTAGTTCAACCTTAGAAGGGAAGGTGCGGGGTGCACAAGCAGAATAATCTGTACCGGTTGAAAACGTGGGCAAAAACCGGTGTTACAGGCGTGAAATCCGGTAGGCGCAGCGGCGCGAGCCGGCCAAAATGTGTTCGGCGCGCTCCACCTGCGCCTGCAGCACTTCGGTGAAGATGCTTAATTCCGCCCGGCAGAAACCCTGGCAGACGGTGGCGGCGGCGCAGATCGGGCAGTGGTTTTCCACCAGCAGATAGGAACCGTCCTCCTCCTGGCGCCATTCGGCCATATACCCTTCGCGGCAGCGGATCTCGGTCAGGCGCGCCACGCGTTCGCGCAGTTCGGTGGCGCCGATCATCGCCTGCTTGTAGTTGATGCGGTTTTCCTGCTCGCGGCTCTCGATCAGCACGTCGATCGCCTGTTCGCCCAGCTTGTCGCGCACGGTGCGCAGCAGCTGCACCGTCAGATCCGCATGGGTATCGGGAAAGCGCGCGTTGCCGGCCGAGGTCAAATGCCACAGCTGCACCGGGCGGCCCACGCCGCGCGTTTCCGCCACCGCTTCGACCAACCCCTCTTTCGCCAGCTTGACGAACTGCTGGCGGGCCGCCTCACCGGTGGTGCCGAGCACCTTTCCTGCGTCAGAAGCTAGCTGCGGGCCGCGGGTTTTCAATAACGTCAGCAAGCGGTCACTGACCGATTGTGCGGTGCTGCCGCCATTTTCCAAGTTTATTCTTGACATATTTCTCCGCCTCGCCCTAACTTATTCCAAGATAACTCTTGTTAAATTTAACGCAATCTTATGACCAACTCAATGCCATTCCTCTGAAAACAGGACGACAACCGTGATAACCCATGACGATAGCCGCTGGAGTGACCTTTTCTCCGGCAAAAATGCGGCCAGTGCGATCGCGCTCTCGCTTGGCGTGGCGCTGCATGCCATCAATATTCTGGTCGCCACCACCATTCTGCCCTCGGTGGTGCAGGATATCGGCGGGCTGGATCTCTATGCCTGGAACACCACGCTGTTCGTGGTGGCGTCGATCCTCGGCTCCGCGCTGTCGGCCCGGTTGCTCAGCGGCTATGGCGCACGCAGCGCCTATCTGGTGGCTTCGCTGTTCTTTATCGCCGGGGCGGCGCTGTGCGCGCTGGCGCCGAGCATGCCGGTGATGCTGAT
Organism: Serratia sp. 22278; assembly: GCF_052045405.1. NCBI lineage: Bacteria > Pseudomonadati > Pseudomonadota > Gammaproteobacteria > Enterobacterales > Yersiniaceae > Serratia > Serratia sp. 22278. The sequence continues at coordinate 537,999 of NZ_JBQEOW010000002.1, forward strand.
CGGCCGCACGGTGCAGGGCTTCGGCGGCGGGCTGATCTTTGCGCTCTCCTACGCGATGATCAACCTGGTGTTCGAGCAGCGATTGTGGCCGCGCGCCATGGCGCTTATCTCGGCGATGTGGGGCATCGCCACCCTGGTGGGGCCGGCGGTGGGCGGCATTTTCGCCGAGCTGCACGCCTGGCGTTGGGCCTTCGGCATTCTGCTGCCGATCATGGCGCTGTACGCTGCGTTTACCTTCCTGATCCTGCCCAAGGGCAAGGCGCAGCAGGCGGCCACGCCGTTGCCGACTGCGCAACTGCTGTTGCTGACCGTGGCGGTGCTGGTGGTGTCCGCCGGCAGCCTGGCGCACAGCGCCTGGATCAACCTGGCGGGCATCGCGCTTTCGCTGGTGCTAATGGCCTGGCTGATGAAGCGTGAAGCGCACGCGCGCGCCCGCCTGTTGCCGCATGGCGCATTGCGGCGCGGCTCATCGCTGGCGGCGTTGTACATCACGACCGCGTTGCTGGTGATCGGCATGACCAGCGAAATCTTCGTGCCCTATTTCCTGCAGCTGCTGCACGGCCAGTCGCCGCTGATCTCCGGCTATATCGCCGCCGCCATGGCCGCCGGCTGGACGCTGTCCGAGATCCTCAGCTCCGGCTGGCGTGGGGCGGGCATTCGTCGGGCGATCGTCAGCGGGCCGCTGTTTGTGCTGGTAGGCCTGCTGGCGCTGGCGATCCTGATGCCGACGCCGTCCGGCGGCCACTGGCAGGCGCTGGCGCCGATCGTCATTGCGCTATTGCTGGTGGGATTCGGCATCGGCTTCGGTTGGCCGCACCTGCTGACGCGCATTTTGCAGGTGGCGCCTGAAGCGGACAAAGATATCGCCGGCGCTTCAATTACCACGGTGCAGCTGTTCGCCACCGCATTCGGCGCGGCGCTGGCCGGGATGATCGCCAATCTGGCGGGGCTGAACGATCCGGGCGGCGCGACGGGCGCGGCATCGGCGGCGCGTTGGCTGTTCCTGGCGTTCGCGCTGGCGCCGCTGCTGGCGGTATTCAGCGCCTGGCGCTGCGCGGCGATCGCGCCGCCGGGGGCCGAAACGGGCAATTTTGTACAAACCCCGCCCTCGCGCGAGAGCTAGAACGCTTCTCCTCACCTGGTGATGTTCGCGGTGATCCAGGCGTTATTCCTGCGCGACATTTTAAAATCCGCTTGCTATATCTCTAATTTGAGATTATTTCTCTTATATGGGATTTTTAAGCGGAGTATGAACGATGGATAACGGTTTGGAGACGGCCGACCTGAGGTTGGCGCAGCGGCTGGCGGATTTGCGCCAGCAACGGGCGTGGTCGCTGGAGGAGTTGGCGCAGCGCACCGGCCTTAGCCGGGCGACGCTCTCGCGGGTGGAGCGCGCCGAGACCAGCCCGACGGCATCGTTGCTGAACCGGCTGTGCGCCGCCTACGGGTTAACCATGTCGCGCCTGTTGAGCGAAATCGAAGACGAGCCGCCGGAGCTGCTGCGGCCGCCGCAACAGCCGGTGTGGGTCGATCGCGCCAGCGGTTTTCACCGTCGCTCCGTTTCCCCGCCTGCCGCGCTGTATAAGGCCGAGTTTATCGAAGCCCGGCTTGATGCCGGCGCGCAGATCGATTACGACCTGCCGTCGATTCCGGCGCTGGAACATCACCTTTGGTTGCTGTCCGGGCAGTTGGAATTGACCCTGGAAGGGCGCGTTTTCCGGCTGTCGGCCGGCGACTGCCTGCGTTACCGCCTGTTCGGCGCCTCCCGTTTCCATGTCCCCGGCGAGGAGCCGGCCCATTACACCCTCGTTATCTGCAGGCCATAGCCATGATTGAATTGCAACAGTGGGACGCCGGCGCGGCGCAAAGCGCCATTGTCGACTTGGCCGAGATGCTGCACGCCAGCGTGGCGCACGGCGCCAGCATCGGTTTTGTCATGCCCTTTACGCTGACGCAGGCGCAGGCGTTTTGGCAGGGGTTGCTGCCGGCCATCGCGCGGGGAGAGCGTGCGATGCTGGTGGCGCTCGCGAACGGCCGGCCGGTCGGCACCGTGCAGCTGTTACTGGCGATGCCGGACAACGGCCGCCACCGCGCGGAAGTGGTCAAGCTGATGGTGCACCCGCAGGCGCGGCGGCAGGGCGTCGCCCGGCTGTTGATGCAGGAAGTGCAGGCGCTGGCGGCGCGTCATCGCCGCAGCCTGTTGGTGCTGGATACCCTGAGCGGCAGCGCGGCGCAGGGGCTGTACCGTCAATTGGGGTTCGAGGCGGCGGGCGACATCCCGCAATACGCCCGCGCCAGCGACGGCGGGGCGTTGGAGGCCACCTGCTATATGTACAAACTGCTGTGACTCTTCGGATACTATTAAGTGAAGTCGATAGCTTGGACGCACTGACACTGATGGCGGAGTTGTCGGTGCAGCTGGCTGAGATCACAGGCGATAGCGGTACGTCCTCGTTTGATCCTGCTTCTATAGAAGCGGATGGAGGTTGTTTTATGTTGGTACGCAATGCTGCCGATGTGGCCGTAGCTTGTGGGGCGCTGCGTCGATTAACTTCTGGTGTTGCGGAGTTAAAACGAATGTATGTACGTGAGCCTGGCAATGGTATTGGTCGTAAATTATTGCAGGCTCTGGAACAACAGGCTCGATGGTTGGGGTATCGTCAACTGTGGCTGGAAACCCGAAGCGTGAACTTGCGTGCCATCAAGTTTTATCTGGCTCAGGGGTATCGGATACGCGAAAACTATGGCCGTTATCGAGGTAACCCACAGGCGGTCTGTTTCGAGAAAGTTCTGTAATGATGTTGCAAGTTCCTATAGCCATTTGACATTGAAGATCCGTGCCTTGCCTGCTTAGGTTACGTTCAGATTACATCAAAGAGCGGATGCTGCTGCGCTGTTCGGGTGATTAAAATCGAGAGAATTAACGGATTGGCTACTCTGACATTGCTGAAAGTATGTGAAAGTGCTCGTTTCACCGAGAAGCGTTATTGGATTAACTCACAGGGCGGTGCCGATACCGATTTCTCACATTTCTGGTGCCCGCAACCCAGAATTTGAGCATCCGCATTTCTTCATCTTCATGCCGCCGAACTAACGTTCCCATTGGTTCGGCGGCATGCTCCGCTAATCCCTTTTTGACAAAATATTAGGTTATATGGGGCATTTCTCCCTATTCCTGAGTCAGCGCCCGCGCCAGGCCTTGATCGCCTGTTGGCGCACCTGCAGCTTCTGTTGCGGCGTCAGCTTGTTGTAGTCGCGAGCCAGGCCGCTCTCCCAATCGCCGTACAGCGGGTTGGGCAGCACGATGAATTCGGTGCCGAATTTGCTCTGGTTCTCGCTGACAAACGCCCGGCGCTGCGCATTGTCCTGGTGGTAAGTCGCGGCGCCGAAGTCGTTCAGGTTGTCGCCTGCGTATACCACGATGTCATAGCCGGCTTGTTTGATGGCGTCGAAGCGCGCCTGCTTATTGGAGGTATCGGTGCTGAGCAGCACGGTTTTTTCCGACATGCCGGTGAATCCGAGCTTCTGCATGTTGGCCACCGTGGCGGCGTATTCGCTCTGCTTGCGGTTCGAGACGTAGAACATCGTCCCCTGGTGGGCGTTAACGTAGCGGGCAAACGACACTGCGCCCGGCACCGCGCCGGCCTGTTCGGCCTGCGTCCATTGGGCCCAGGTGGCGCCGTCGTACGGCTGGCCGTGCTGCGCCTGCCAGCCGGAGTAGGCGCTGTTGTCCAATAGAGTTTCATCCAGATCGACCACCACCGCCTTTTTGCGGCCCGGCGCGGTCTTGGCCTGATCGAAGGCGCGTTGCGCGCTGTTGAATGCCTGATGCGCCAGCGCCTGGTATTCGCCGGACTGTTGGAACCAGTTCACCGCCAGCACCGACTGATCCGCCAGCCGCTGCTGGTCCTGGGCGTCGGTGTGCGGCTGTTGCGCACAACCGGCCAACGTCAGCAGCGCGACGCCAACCGCCGCGCCGAGGGTGAGTTTCCTTGTCTGTTTTCCTGCCATCGTTATCTCTCTCGGTTTTATTTTTGTGGGCTGTCCAGCAGCATATCCATCTCGAACTGACGCAGGGGATCCTGCCGCCAGCCAAGATGCGTAAAGAAGGGGGCGGCCACCTCGGGCACAAAAACGTTGGCGGTCAGCGGCAAAGGGGCGAACTGCGCTTGCAGGGCGGCCAGCAAGGCGCGGGCATGCCCCTGGCCGCGGTGCTGCGGCGGCACGTAGATCAGGCGCAGCCAGCAGTGCTCGGTGCCGGGCATCACCACAGCGTAGGCCTGACGATTGAGCGTATAGGCTCGCGGTGTGCCCGGCAGCTTGAACAGCGATTCGGGGGCAATCAGCCAGGGCAGGTCGGTGGCGCCTTCCGCCGTCAGGCGGTGGCTGACGGTCAGCGGATCGACCGCCTGCAGCGCCGCCGTGCCTGGCGGCACTTCCGCCGGCGCCTGATGGCCGGTCAGGGTGCGCACGATGCGCAGCCCGGCGCGGTGATACAGCGCCAGCGCGGCGTCGTTGCCTTCGATCACTTCCAGCGACAGCCGATGGTCGCCGCGTTGGCGGGCATCCGCCACCAGCCGCTGCATCAGCGCCTTGCCCAGCCCCTGGCCGCGCATCTCCGGGCGCACGGAAAAAGCCGCAACCCGGCTGTGACGGCCACGGCGGGCGATCAGCGCCACCGCCACCGGTTCATGGCGGTGGGTGACGATCAGGCTGTCGTTCAGGCTGAGATCTTCGGCGCCGAAGCGGGCGGCGAAGGTCGATCCGTCGAGCACGAAACGCACGATGTAGTTTTCAAAACAGTGGTTGAGGATGTTGGCCAGTTCGTCGCTGCTGTAGCGCAAGGCGTTGTGGTAGTCGAAGCGTCCGTCGTTATGCATGGCTGATTCCGCTCGGGGGAAAGCTATACATGTAGACCCGTTTGTTTTGCAAGGCAAGCGGGGGGATTCGCTGGCGGGGAAAATAAAAACAAAAAAGCCGGACGCAGCCGCCCGGCGAAATAAAACTCTGGGTATCAAGTGACGCTAAAGTTTGCAGTGGTGGTTATTCATTCATCACATCAGAACTGGTAGGTCAGGGCGACAACAACGACGTCGTCGTTTTTCAGACCCAGTTTGTTGTCGTCATCAAGCTGGTTGATTTTATATTCGACATAAGTGGACATGTTTTTGTTGAAGTAATAGGTCGCCGCTACGTCGAAATATTTCACCAGATCGACGTCGCCGATGCCTTCAATATCTTTGCCTTTCTGCTGAACGTAACCCAGCGATGGGCGCAGACCGAAGTCGAACTGATATTGCGCGACCAATTCAATCCCTTCCGCTTTATTGGCGAAGCCGCTAACGGAGGTCGAGTTATTATTGATGGTGGCGGTGCCGGAAATAGGCGCGATATTGCGGCTCTGCGAATAAGTCGCGGCCAGGTAGACATTGTTGTTGTCGTATTTCAGACCGCCGGCCCAGATATCGGCCTTGTCGCCTTTACCGAAGGTGCCCGCCTTTTGCGTGGCGGTGCGGTTGGAAGAGGCATAGGCGGCGCCCACGCTCAGACCGTCGATGATTTCATAGCTGGAGGAGAGACCCCAGCCGTCGCCGTTCGCCTTGCTGGCGGAGCGGCCGTCGTTTTCGTTCTTGCCCTGGTACTGCACGGCAAATTTCAGGCCGTCAACCAGACCGAAGAAGTTGTTATTACGGTAGGTGGCGACGCCATTGGTACGGCCGTTCATAAAGTTGTCGGTCTTGATATAAGCATCATCGCCGAATTCAGGGATCATATCCGTCCAGGCGCCAACGTCGTAAATGATGCCGTAGTTGCGACCGTAGTCGAAGGAGCCGAGATCCTTATATTTCAGACCGGCGAAGCCCAGACGCGTTTTGGTGTCTTTGGTGCCGTCGGATTCAGAATGGTTGGCGGCGATCTGATATTCCCACTGGCCATAGCCGGTCAGCATATCGTTAATCTGAGTCGCGCCTTTAAAGCCGATACGGACGTAGGTTTTATCACCATCGTTGCCGGCATCATCAGAGAAATAATGCAGGGCTTTCACACGACCGTAAAAATCGAGCTTGTTGCCGTCTTTATTGTAGATTTCTGCTGCCTGTGCCGCTTGCGCAAGTAAAAGTGCCGGAATAATAACGGCCAGAAGATTACGTTTCATGGGTTACCCTGCTTTATTCGATTGAAAGACGCTTATCATCAGTTGCATTGCTGTTTTACTGTGCCGCCTGATTGTTGGCGGCGGAGAATTTTTACCGTAGTAATGTGATCTATTTATGACAAAAAATTCATTTTCATGTCGAACGATTAAAAAAGTCGCGCAAAGGGTGAATTTTTTCTTCAGCCGATGGTCGGCGGCTGGTCTACAGTTACCGATACCTTGTTCCGCTGCGGGAGGAATCATGCACGATACTTATACTTTGTTCGGTACGCAGGGCTGCGGCTCGACCATCGTGGCCGCCGCGTTGGCGTTGACCGCTTTCCCCTGGGGCTATGAGGAGGTGGATTACACGCAGGACGGCCCGGAGCGCGATCGCCTGCTGGCGCTGAACCCGCTGGGCCAGGTGCCCACCTTAGTGCTGCCCAATGACGAAGTGATGACGGAGAGCGCGGCGATTATCCTGCTGCTGCACGATCGCGCACCGCATGCCGAACTGGCGCCGCCCGGCGGTTCGCCGCTGTTGCCGCGTTTTCTGCGCTGGCTGCTGTTCATCAACGCGGAGATTTACCCCACCTTCACCTATGCCGACCATCCGCAGCGCTGGCAGCCGCAGGCGGCAGGGGCGGAACAGCTGAAAAACGCGGTAATGGATTATCGCGAGCGTTTATTGCGGCAGTTGAACGCCGCCGCAGGAGCGTCTGGCCCGTGGTTTCTCGGCAAGAGCTTCAGCGCGCTGGATCTGTACCTGGCGGTAATGTGCAACTGGCGGCCGGGCCGCGCGTGGTTCCGGCAACACTGCCCGCGACTGTACGCCATTGCCGAACGGGTGGAACAGCGGCCGGAGCTGAATGCGCTGCTGAGCGCCCATTTCGACGGCGTTGCCCCGCTGGAACCGTGACATCGCCCCGCCGCCCGGCGGGGAACCCTCCCGTTTTTCTGAACTGAGACTGCCGAAAATCCCGATTTTCACTCGCCTCGCTGGCGGGTAGCGTAAGGCTATCCGCAACTGACAGGAGAGTGTGATGCCATCAAAATCCCAGGCCGGGCAACAGGCGTTCGGCGATATCGCCCCCAAGCTGGCGCAGCTCAGCGACAGCGTCTTGTTTGACGATGTCTGGCAGCGGCCGGCGCTGAGCCCGCGCGAACGCAGCCTGATCACCGTCGCCGCGCTGGTGGCGCTTAACCGCGTGGAACAACTGCCGTTTCACCTGCAACTGGCTCAGCGCAACGGCGTGGCGCATCAGCAGCTGGCTGAGCTCATCACCCACCTGGCGTTCTATGCCGGCTGGCCCGCGGCGGCGTCGGCCGTGGCGCGCCTGCGCGAGCTGGAACCGGAGGCGCCCCATGCCGTTTAGCCGCATCGCCCTGCATCAGGGCAAGTCCGCCGACTATCTGCAAACCTTGTCCGACAGCCTGCATCAGGCGCTGGTGGAGGCCTTCGAGGTGCCGCCGACGGACAGGTTTCAGGTGATCGATCAATACCGCCCCGGCGAGCTTATCTACGATCGCGACTATCTCGGCGGGCCGCGCAGCGCGGATTTCGTGCTGTTTTACATCACCGCCGGGCGGCCGCGCGACAGCGACACCAAGCGGCGTTTCTACCGACGGCTGGCGGCGCTGCTGGCGGAAAAGCTGCGGCTGAACCCCGAGGATGTGATGGTGGTGATCGCCACCACCCAGTTGGACGAGTGGTCGTTCGGCGGCGGGCGCGCCTCAATGATCGATCCGCAGGCGTAACTCGGGCTGACGTCGCCGGCGGTCTGTGGGACAATAGCGCCATCATTTCGTTTAGATAAGAGTTGAATGGCGCTCTCCTCCGCAGTTAAAGATCAGATTGGCCAGTGGTACAAAGCCCTGCAGCAGCAAATACCGGATTTTATTTCCCGCGCGCCCCAGCGCCAGATGATCGCCGAAGTGGCGAAGACGCTGGCCGGCGACTACCCGCGCCATCTGGCGATCGAGGCGCCGACCGGCGTCGGCAAAACGCTGTCTTACCTGATCCCGGGCATCGCCGTCGGGCGGGCGGAGAGCAAGCCGCTGGTGGTGAGCACCGCCAACGTGGCGCTGCAGGACCAGATCTACAGCAAAGATTTGCCGCTGCTGAAGAAGATTATCCCCGATCTGAAATTTACCGGCGCCTTTGGCCGCGGGCGTTACGTCTGCCCGCGCAACCTGGCGGCGATGAGCACCGACGTTAGCCAACAGGGCGATCTGACGCTGTTCCTCGACGACGAACTGGCGCCGTCCAGCGGCGAAGAGCAGGCGCTGTGCCAGAAACTGACCAAGGCGTTGGCCCGCTTCGAGTGGGACGGACTGCGCGACCACTATCAGCAGAGCATCGACGATCCGCTGTGGGCCAAGCTGAGCACCGACAAGGCCAACTGCCTGGGGCGCAACTGCCATTACATCCGTGAATGCCCGTTTTATATCGCCCGCAAAGAGATCGAGAGCGCCGACGTAGTGGTGGCCAACCACGCGCTGGTGATGGCGGCGCTGGAGACGGAATCGGTGCTGCCGAACCCGAAAGAATTGCTGCTGGTGCTGGACGAAGGCCACCATTTGCCGGAGGTGGCGCGCGATGCGCTGGAGATCGACGGGGAAATCACCGCGCTGTCGACCAACCTGCAGCTGGACATGATCGTGCGCCAGGTCGAGCAGTGCATGACGCAGTACCGGCCGAAGAATCCGCCGGGGCTGGCCAACAGCGAACGGCTGAAGAACCATTGCGAGGAGCTGCGTGAGCTGGTGCAGATCTTCGAGCATCAGGTCAGCGCCTATCTGCCCGGCGACAGCGTGGCGGCCGAGCACCGTTTTGAAATGGGCGAGCTGCCGGCGGAGATGGTGGAGAGCTGCGCGCGGCTGTTTAAACTGACCGATGCATTGCGCGGGCTGGCGGAGTTCGTGCTTAACGATCTTACCGAGCAGACCGGCAAGCACGACATCATGCGCCTGCACCGCGCCATCTTGCAGATGAGCCGCACGCTGGGCTATCTGGAGGCGATGAGCAAGCTGTGGCGGCTGGCGGCGCTCGACAAGTCGTCCAACGCGCCGATCTCCAAATGGGTCACGCGCGAACTGCGCGATAACGTCACCCATCTGTATTTGCACTGCGTCGGCATCCGCGTCAGCGATCAGCTGGAGAAGCTGCTGTGGCGCAAGGTGCCGCATGTGGTGGTCACCTCGGCCACGCTGCGTTCACTGAACAGCTTCGCGCGTTTGCAGGAGATGAGCGGGCTGAGCGAGAAGGCCGGCGACCGCTTCGAAACGCTCTCTTCGCCGTTCAATCACGTCGAACAGGGCAAGATTGTCATTCCGCAGATGCGCTATGAACCGGCGCTCGCCAACGAGGCGGAGCACCTCGAGGAAATGGCGCGGTTTTTCCGCGCCGAGCAGGCGAGCGGCAAGCACAAAGGCATGCTGATCCTGTTCAGCAGCCACCGGGCGATGCAGACTTTCCTCAGCTACGTGACCGATCTGCGGCTGATGCTGCTGGTGCAGGGCGACCAGCCGCGCTACCGGCTGGTGGAAGAGCACCGCAAGCGGGTGGAGAAGGGCGTCGCCAGCGTGCTGGTGGGGCTGCAATCGTTCGCCGAAGGGCTGGATCTGAAAGGCGAACTGCTGACCCAGGTGCATATTCACAAAATCGCGTTTCCGCCGATCGACAGCCCGGTGATCATCACCGAAGGCGAGTGGCTGAAATCGCTGAAGCGCTATCCGTTCGAAGTGCAGAGCCTGCCGAGCGCCTCGTTCAACCTGATCCAGCAGGTCGGCCGTCTGATCCGCAGCAACCAATGCTACGGCGAGATCGTGATCTACGATCGCCGGTTGCTGACCAAAAATTACGGTTCGCGGCTGTTGGCGTCGCTGCCGGTGTTCCCGATCGAGCAGCGCGCGGTGCCGGAGGCCGACAAGGCGCATCTGGCGGCGCTGAAATCCGCCGCCGATGCGGCCAAAAAAGAGAAGAAGCGCGGCAACCCGTTCGCCCGCAAGCGGCGGCGTTAATCAGAGCAGCGGCGGCAGGCGGCGCTTGACCGGCGTGGTTTTCACGATCGAGGTGTTGCTCTGCGCATGCTCGGCCAGCCGATCGAGAGTGTGGTCGAGCTGCGCCATCGAGTGCGCCACCAGCCGCACGATAAAGCAGTCTTCGCCGGTCACCTTATCGCATTCGACCACTTCCGGGATCGCCTGAATCAGCTGCTCGACCTTCTTCAGCATGCCCGGCAGCGGCTTGATGCGCACCAGCGACTCGAAGGCGTAGCCCACCGCCTGCAGATTGACGTTCAGGGTATAGCCCTGGATCACGCCGCTTTCTTCCAGCCGCCGCAGTCTTTCCGACGTGCTTGGCGACGACAGCCCCACCTGCGCGCTCAGCGTCTTCAACGACGCGCGCGCATCTTCCGCCAGAATGGTCAGGATTTGGCGATCGATATCATCCATAACGCCTCCGTTAGGTGTTTTATTTACTATAGCTGCGAGAAAAAGGCAGTTAAGCATATTTGCCTTTTTTATGCTATGGAAAGCCGCCCTGCGAAGCCGCAAGCTATGTCTCTGGGCAAGCTTCGAGGAACGCAGAATGAATGCAGAGATAAAACGCGGATCGCTGGAGATGGCGGCGGCGATGTTGATTTCCGGCTCTATCGGCTGGTTTGTGTTGATGTCCGGCCAGCCGGTTATCAACGTGGTGTTTTGGCGCTGCGCGGTAGGCGCGCTGGTGCTGCTGGCGGTGTGCGGCGTATTGGGGCAGCTGCGACGCGATGCGCTGACGCGCGCCACGCTGCTGCTGGCGATCGCCGGCGGCGTCGCGCTGGTGATCAACTGGCTGCTGCTGTTCGCCGCCTATTCCTATGCGTCTATCTCTATCGCCACCGCGGTGTACAACACCCAGCCGTTTATGCTGGTGGGGCTGGGGGCGCTGTTTCTGGGGGAACGGCTGACCGCCCGCAAGCTGCTGTGGCTGGGGCTGGCGTTCGGCGGCATGATGCTGGTGGTGCTGGCGCAGCCGCGGCTGGCGGGGGAGCAGAGCCATTATCTGGCCGGCATCGCGCTGGCGCTCGGCGCGGCGTTTTTCTACGCCCTGATGGCGCTGGCGGCCAAGCGGCTGAAGGGCACGCCGCCGCATCTTATTGCGCTGATCCAGGTGACGGTGGGGGCGGTGATGCTGCTGCCGCTGGTGGATTTTCATGCGTCGGCCAGCGTTGGCCAGTGGGGGATGCTGGCGACGCTCGGCGTGTTGCATACTGGCCTGATGTACGTGCTGATGTACGGCGCGTTGCAGAGGCTGCCGACCCACCTGATCGGCTCGCTGTCATTCATCTATCCGATCGCCGCCATGCTGGTGGATCGCCTGGCGTTTGGCCACCGGCTGTCTGCGTGGCAGCTGCTGGGCGCGGCGATCATCCTGCTGGCGGCGGCGGGCATGAACCTGCTGGGCGATCGGCGAGCGCGGCTGCTGCCGGCCTCGGACGGCCGGCGCGCCGGCTGATGCTCAGTTCGGTTTTTTCAGCCGACGCCATAAAGTGGTGCGGCTGATCCCGAGCAACCGGGCGGCGGCTGCGTGGTCGCCCCCGCACCGCGCCAGGGCTTCGTGGGCGGAGACGGGCGCAGCC
>NZ_JBQEOW010000003.1:0-505833 GCF_052045405.1 Serratia sp. 22278
GTCGAGAAAATAAAGCCCCCGCATTAGACGGGGGCGATCAATAAATCAACTCAGTGTTTGATGATATACATCGTTTGGATGAACCGCCGAACAGCGCCAGCGGATCCAACTCCTGCTCCGGTTGCTGCGCATTCCGGGCCGGAGTTGCCGGACGCGGCGGCGCAGCCTGCTCCGCCAGCAGCGCGCTGGGGGTGGTATCGGCCAGAATGTGTTCGCGTTCAAAAGTGGTGTCGGTGTTGAACAGCGCCGCCGGATCGGTTTGTTGCTGTTGCAGCTGGCGCAGATCGACCTCGCCCGCCAGCTGCGCCAGCGGATCGGCCGGGTTCAGCTCGCGAGCGGGGGTGTCCAACAGCGGATGGCTGTCTGGATTGGCGGCCGGCGGCGGCGTGACGGCGGCCGGCGCATTCGGCGTAAATTCTTCCACCAGGCTGTCCCAGATTTCGTTGGGGATTGGCGCGGCGGATTTTTCTTTGGCGGTGGCAGCAGGGGTCGCAGCAGCGGCAACAGCCTTGGCCACCGGTTGAGCCTGCGGCGCGGCGTGCTGTTGCAGCGCGCTGACTTCAATCTGGTAATCGTCGATACCGAGCACGTCGCCATCCTGCAGTTCAACCTGGCGGCCACGTTCCAGCGGAATGTCATTCAGCAGCACGCGGGTAACGTTGCCGCGGTTGGTGATGCGGCATTCGCCGTCAGCGGAAATATGCACAATCGCCTGCAGGCGGGAAATGGCGCGCTCTTCGTCCGGCAGCACCAGGTTGTTGTCCACGCTGCGGCCGATGGTGCCGCCCGGCGGCAGAAAATCGCAACTGCTCTGCGGCGGAACCTGGCCGCTTTTGTTTTTTACAATGGAAAATCGCATAAGGCATTCCTGCTGATGGGGATTGTAGACTGCTTTGGGCGTATGTTGATTTAGTCATCTAATCTGATGGCTAACTTCTATTCTTTTCTTTTTTGTAATAGGTGTTTTTTGGTAGTTGAGTTAAGTAGATAAAGGTAAATATCAAACTGCCATAATGTATAGAGTCATAGTCATTGTTGCCTAGTGGGTAGAAGAGATTAAGGAAATCATTCCCGTATGCAAAAATTGAGAGCTGTATGACACCCATAAAAACCACAATGAGACAGTTGAAAACAAAAAATGGATAATTGTGTTTGCGAGCCGATAATTTTTTTAAGTAATATAATGCCACTAACGTGATGAGTGACAATGAAAAATAGGAAAGTAAGAATCCATATGAGTAAGTTGATAGCGTGACGTCTGGAGTCATGTTAATAATCAATAAGTTTTAATTCTCTTGAGTTGATAACTTTATGAAATTGGATTCAACAATCCTGACTATTACTTAGAGTAACGTTCAAAAATGGTTTCAGCTTCACTGGCGTTCTGCAGTGAAAGACAATCTAAAGTATGGTAAGTCCCTTGAACTGAGCCTTGGCTATTTTTATTTGCGTACTGTTCAGCCAGTTTTTCACCTTGTTCAAATGCATCCATCGGCAGTTTACTCAATTCTAAATAGGCGGAAGCGGAACGGAAGGCGTCTTGCTTGGTTCTTTCTGAGTCAGTGGACTTCCCAATGCAGCGGCTGGTTAACCAATTTTTATAAAGTGCCTCTTGCGATAAAGCATTGAGCGAGTTTTCAGCAAGGACTACATGGCTTCCGAGCAGCAGAGACATTAAAAAGTACGTGTATCTTCTCATCCGAGATAACCTTTGATATGAGCCGTCGTTTGAGCAACTCTGATATCAGTTGTCGTCTTTTCCTTGGTATTTCTTGATGATGGCTTGCAGCTCTTGGCTGTGTACAAGATCGATGCACTTGGCCATCGTCATCGGCTCCCCTGACATACTGTCATAGGGCTTTGCCAGAAATTCTTTTGCCAGCGCCCTGACGGCGGTATGCGCTTCCAGAGAATAATCGCCGAATTCCGTGTAACCCCGAGCGGCGGCGGCGGCATCGTTTTTGACTTCTTTTGCTGAGTACCCCTCGGCGATGCAAACGCTAAGCGCGTAGTTTTTTAGGTACTCTTCGGGGGTATAGGTTTCTTTGGCTTGAGCCGATTGAATACATCCCAAAAATATCATGCTTGCAACACACAGGGATTTTATTTTAGTAACCATATAGATGCCTCGCTGGATTTTGGAAAGTAACAATGATCTGAGCAGGTTGTACCGTTCCATAATGTTGCGTGTCCGCTGGCATCATTCCATCCTGGAACAGTGAAAACCAATATCCCTTTGTCTTTTGAAAAATCACTAGGGGTAGGGTTTTTAATCGTTTTATCAGGTTTGCCGAACTTATAATTCAAAAAGTTAATAATATCTCTGACGCGATAAATGTACCAATTTTTATCTTTGCCTGAAACGGTCTTCCACGCTCCTCGTTCAACTTTAAAACCAGAATAATTGAGCGTGTAACTCATGCGTATTGCGCAGGCATTGGTGAATCCTTGCAATGGGTCATTGACGCCAAGCTCAATGTTAAGACCTACATTTCCACCTATCTTTTTGCCAACGTCAGTAATATCTACGTTGATTTCGCTAAATCGTTGCCACGCTTGCTGGAATGAAGGGCGACTCATTATAACGTCCTCTGTTGATAGATGCCCCTAATCAGGGGCATCTGTGCGGGAAGATTAAGCTTCGCGGTTTTCCTTGATGTTCCAACCTGCGCTGCTTTCGGCGCCTTTGCCGCCTTTGTCGCTCTGCTCCCAGTATTGCTGTTTCACTTTCGCCGCCTGGAAGGAGTAGGTGACGCCCACGGTGTCTTCGCCGCCTGCACCAGTGTACTGCACGGCGGTGACCAGCACGTCGTCCAGGGTGATTTTAACGTACTCAACCTGAGTACCGCCCGCCTTGCAGACAGACAACTCAACCTTGGTCAGGTGCTTACCGCTGGAGCAGTGCTTCAGCAGCGCCGGGGTTGACTTGTCGACCAGCGCGTTGACGTGCAGATCGTTGAAGCACACTTTACCGGCGCCGCCGCCGCCGCCAACGCCCATATTGCCCGGTTGAGAAGCGCCCCAGGAGAAAGAAGTAATGTCGGTCCAGCCTTTGTGATTCGAATCTTTAGATTCGCCGCTGGCACCTTCAACTTTCAGGAACATATCAATAGCCATAGTTTCTTCACTCTTTATTAAGGGTTAACAGTAGTATTAACGTTACGTTGAAAAACTCAGGTAATAGCAGCAGGAATTGCAAGTGTGGTAATGCATTACCAATTTATATCCTTGTGCCATGCACCTTCTTAAATACCGAAAACTATCGGTACGGGTTACCGAGCCACTATTAAGTGCTAATGGCTCAATGCTTAATTATTTCGCGTTATCTTGATTCCACGTGCGATCCGGGTTTTCTGCGATAGGCTGACGATGAGGTTGATGTATCAGCCAGGCCGCACTACCGCGGCCTGACTTCAGCCCATCAGGACGCGTCGTTTTGTTTCAGCGAAGGCAGCTTCGACACCAGGCGCAGGGAGACGGTCAGACCTTCCAGCTGGTAGTGCGGGCGCAGGAAGAACTTGGCGCTGTAATAGCCTGGGTTGTCTTCGATCTCTTCCACCTGCACTTCCGCCGCGGCCAGCGGTTTGCGCGACTTGGTTTCCTGCGAGGAGTTGGCCGGATCGCCGTCCACGTAGTTCATGATCCAGTCGTTCAGCCAGCGCTCCATGTCGTCGCGCTCGCGGAAGGAACCAATTTTGTCGCGCACGATGCACTTCAGGTAATGAGCAAAGCGGCAGCAGGCGAACAGATACGGCAGGCGCGCGGAAAGCTGGGCGTTGGCGGAGGCGTCGGCGTCGTAGTATTCCGCCGGCTTCTGCAGCGACTGCGCGCCGATAAAGGCGGCGAAGTCGGAGTTTTTGCGGTGCACCAGCGGCATAAAGCCGTTTTTGGCCAGCTCGGCTTCGCGGCGGTCGCTGATGGCGATCTCGGTCGGGCACTTCATGTCCACGCCGCCGTCGTCGCTCGGGAAGGTGTGGCACGGCAGGTTTTCCACCGCGCCGCCGGACTCCACCCCGCGAATGGCGGTGCACCAGCCGAACTCTTTGAACGAACGGTTGATGTTGGCGGCCATGGCGTAGGCGGCGTTGGTCCAGGTGTAGTTGCCGTGGGTCGCGCCGTCGGTGTCTTCTTCGAAGTCAAACTCGTCCACCGGGTTGGTGCGGATGCCGTACGGCAGGCGCGCCAGGAAGCGCGGCATCACCAGCCCCAGGTAGCGCGCGTCTTCCGACTCACGCAGGCTGCGCCAGGCGGCGTACTCGGTGTTCTGGAAAATCTTGGTCAGATCGCGCGGGTTGGAGAGCTCCTGCCAGGACTCCATCTGCATCACGCTCGGCGCGGTGCCGGCGATGAACGGGCAGTGCGAGGCGGCGCCGATCTTGGCCATTTCGCCCAGCAGCTCCACGTCCTGCGGGCTGTGATCGAAGTAGTAGTCGCCCACCAGGCAGCCGAACGGTTCGCCGCCGAACTGGCCATACTCTTCTTCGTAGACTTTCTTGAAGATCGGGCTCTGATCCCAGCCCACACCTTTATAGCGCTTCAGCGTGCGGCCCAGCTCCTGCTTGGAAATGCTCATGAAGCGGATCTTCAGCATCTCGTCGGTTTCAGAGTTGTTGACCAGGTAGTGCAGGCCGTGCCACGCGCCTTCCAGCTTCTGGAAATCGTCGTGGTGAATGATCTGGTTGATCTGCTGCGACAGCTTTTCGTCGATTTCCGCGATCAGCGCCTGGATGGTGCGGTAGGCGTCGGAAGAAACGGTGACGGTATTTTCCAGCGCCTGCTGCGCCAGGGTTTTCACCGCGTTCTCAACTGCTTCTTTGGCCTGATCGGTCTTTGGCCGGAACTCTTTGTTCAACAGCGCGCTGAATTCATCGCTGGAAAAAGTCTCGGTGGTTTGCAACGCATTCTGTTGCTGAGGCGAGTTGCTCATCGATTAATCCTCACGCTCGTTGTTGTCATCGTTAACCGCCGGCTTCGGCGCGTCGGTCAGGGATTGCAGCAGCGCCGGGTTTTGCAGGATCTTGGAGATCAGCTCTTCGGCGCCGTTCTTGCCGTCCATGTAGGACAGCAGGTTGGAAAGCTGGGTGCGCGCATCCAGCAGATTGTCCAGCGCGTCGACCTTGCGGGCGATAGCGGCGGGGGAGAAGTCTTCCATGCTTTCGAAGGTCAGATCGATGTTCAGCTTGCCTTCGCCGGTCAGGGTGTTGTCAACCTGGTAAGCGACGCGCGGTTTCAGCGACTTCATACGCTCGTCGAAGTTGTCGACGTCGATTTCCATGAATTTGCGTTCTTCCACGCTGGCTTGCGGATCGACCGCTTTCCCCACCAGATCCGCCATCACGCCCATTACGAACGGCAGCTGGATTTTGCGCTCTGCGCCATAAATTTCGACATCGTATTCAATCTGTACGCGCGGCGCGCGGTTGCGGGCGATGAATTTCTGCCCGCTGCGGGATTTCGAGTTTGACATGATTTACTCCATCTAATGGCGATTGGGAACGCGCCTCGTCCGGCTGGGAGAGTCAGGTTCTGATTCGGGTCTGCGCAGGGGCAGACGGTATCGGATGCGTCAAGAGAACAAAGGTCGGCGGCTAGCTGTTCTCCTCGTTGTCGGGGCGACCGAGAATGGTCTCCAGTTGGTTAAGCCCATCGGGCGCCAAATCGCGGACGATTTGCATAAAGTCCAGCGTAATCAACCGCTGGACCCGATCGATCATCAGCGGCGCCGGGTGGCTCGGCTCATGAAGACGAAAATAATTTTTCACCTTATCCAGCATCAACTGGGCATCGTCGCGCGACTGGATCTGCGCGCTGCGCCAGTTGAGCGGGGCAGTGGCGCTCTGTACGGCGGCAGGTTGCTGCATGGCCGCCGTTTCAGGCGTCGCGTCCGCTTCGGCGGCGGCGGGCACCTCGCTCTGGCCGGCGAGCGCCACCAGAGAAAACACCTTGGTCAGCGCGCTCATTTCCGGCAGCGCGCTTTCCCCCAGATGGCGGGTGACTTCGCTGCGGATGGCGGCCAGGGTGTTGGCGATGTGCATCACCAGCGCGCCTTCGGGGCGATCCTGCTGCGCCAGTTCATCCTGCAGCCGCGCGCGGCCGCCGGGAAAGTTGGGGCACTCCTGCTTGCTGCCGTCGAGCAGGGCGCCGGCATCGCGCAGCGAGATTTCTCCGGCGGCGCTTTTCAGCAGCGGGGCGGCGCGCACGCTGGCGGCCAGCGCGGCCTTGTCGCCAAGGTCGGCCAGCGCGTTGATGCGAAACAGCGGGTCGGCTTCCCCATCGAACTCCAGCGGCGGCTGCAGGGTGTCCCAGTAACGGGTCATCGACTGATGGACCAGCGTCAGCCCGTCGGCGTAGCCCGGCAACCCGCGCAGCTGGGTCCAGGCGCGGGTGAGATACAGCATGACGCGCAGGTCTTTGGTGCGCGTCAGCAGCGAGGTCGCGAGGCGCTCGACCTGCACCCAGTCCGGCGCTTCTTCCGGAATGATGGTGCTGCCGAACTGTTGTTCGGCCTTGCCGGTGGCGGCTTGTTCCATCGCCAGAAAGTCGGCGTCGTATTCCAGGTTGTCGCCGCAGGGATTGTCCGCGTCAACCGGGGCCAGCAGGGTATCGGTATCGATAGCCATAAAATTTCCTTCAACGAACGATGTTAATCAAACATTTGCGGGTACTGGCCGCCGCGGCCGGGGCGCGCCCAGCCGTTGGGCTCGAACAGCAGTGAAAACAGCTGCACGGTGAGGTTGCCGCTGTGCACGTGGGTGTAGAGCGGGTGTCCGTCTGCCTGATTGGTCCACCAGAAGCTGGTGTACTGCGCCGGATCGAAGCAGTCGGCGGCCTGTTGCCAGCCGAGGCCCGGCACGTCCGGATGCTGGAAACCGATAATCGACAATATTTCGGAATCCGCTTCCGCCGGCGGGCTGGGTAGCGCCGGGATCGCCTGCAACGCGCGGTCAATTTGCTCGGCGGAGAAACCGTTGCGCACGCCGTTCAGCAGGGTATGACCGAGCTGTTGGTACCAACTCGCCGCCATGTTCAACTGTTGCGATCGCCAATCCTGCTGGCTGAACAGGCGCAGCGCGCAGATCGGGTAGCGCCGCCCGACGCGGTCGCGCGCCGGCAGCAGGCAGCCCATCTGCACGTACTGGCTGCCGAGCGTGGCGGGGATCACGAAGTTCCACACCGGCGCGTTGCTGAATGGGTGATCGTTAGGCCCTTGCGCATCGCGCTGCAAATTCACCAGCCCGTTATGGAACCAGTGGGCCCAGTTGTTGACCACCGGATCGGGCAAGCGGCGTTGCAGGAAATCGCCGGCGGAGGGGAGTTTGCCGTACCAGCCAATGCTCGTCGGGGCGCTTGAATCAGTGCTCATGGTCATGTCCTTTCGGGGCTACGGGCACGAGAAGGCCGGCAGTTGGAACGGATTGCGGATGCTGTTGGGCGTAAACTCCAGCGTGACGCGGTGGCCGTCGAGATTGAAGGTCGCCTGACGGCCGAGGCCGGCGGTGCCCGACGATTGCGCCATGTCCACCAGACGGTTCAGCGCCCACGGCCCGCTGGTCACCAGACTGGCCGTGGTGCCGTTGGCCAGCGCCAGCTGCAGATGCACCTGGTTGGTATTGCGGGTGCCCGGCCAACTGACCACCAGCGGCACCTGCGGGCCGTGGCTGTATTTGAACAGCTGCCCGTCGATATCCAGCGTCAGGTTGAGGATGTCGTTATCCATCCGCACCGGCCGCACGGTCACGCGGTAAGAGGGCGTCGCGGTGCCGTTGGCGAAAAAGGCGTCGCGGATGCGCTGCGCCTGCTGGAACGAGCGCAGGATGCCTTCGCCGCCGGGCAGTGTCTTGCCGTCCACGCCGGGGGTGAAACGCCAGTTGGCGCGGGTGGTGTCGACCTTGCCCTGCAGGTTGTCGCGGAAGAAGCTGTCCATCAGCCCGCTGTTCGGCGCGAACATGCGCGCCAAATCGTCCGGCGTCACTTCCTGGCGCGCCCGGGCCACCAGCGGATAACGCCCGGCGATCGCCTGGCGACAGAAGCTGCCGACCTCGAAGCTGATGCGTTTTTTCACGTTCTCCATCTCTTTGCGCTGGGTGTCGCTGCTGGCGCCGATCGCCAGCGACAGCAGCATCTGTTTGAACGGCACCGGCAAGCGGCCGGACTCGGCCTGCAGGCGTGGGATGATGTCGCTCGGCGGCGCCGACATGCCGCTGTTGGCCGCGCCTTGCACCGCCGTCAGGTAGCTGTACAGCTCATCGACCTGTTTCAGCACGCTGTCGAAAGGGATCGCCTTATTGCCTTCGCCCTGGCTTTGCGCCAGCTCCAGCAGCGGCGCGAAGTGCGCCATCACCAGCTGTTCCGGTTGGGCCGACACGTCGCCGTCGGCGTTGGCCGGCCGGTTGGTGAACAGCGCCTCCAGCGTGCGGTTGGCGTTTTGATTCAGCCTGTCTTCGGTTTTGGCCAGCAGCGAGCGGGAATCGGCGTCGCTTTTCTCGTCGCGCAGGGTGACGTTTTTGCTGACGTTGACCAGCAGGTTGCGCATCGGCGACGGATTGCCGGACAACAGGCGCGCGCTGCTGATGCGCTGGGTCAGGTTGCCGATGTTGGCCAGTTGGATATCCCCCAGCAGCTCATCCCAGGCGCTGATGAAATCCTGCATGTACAGCTGGCGGATGGTCTTGGTCAAATCGGCGCTCTTCTGCTCCGGCGTCTGGCTGTTCAACACCCAGACGTCTTCCTTGCGCAGGGTGTCGGTCACCGGGTCGATGTTGTCGTTGAACGCTTTCCAGTACCCTTGTGAGGTGAACAGGCCCGGCACGCCGTCGGTGACCGGTTTGCCGCTTTTGCGGCTGAACGCCAGCTCGGTTTGCGGGCCGGCCAAATCGACCAGGCTGACCGGCTTGATGTCGGTCTGTTTCAGCAGCAGGCGCTTGAGGCGGCCATAGACGCGCTGCGACAGCGGCGCCCGGTTGATGGCGGCCTGCGCCTGCGCCACCAGCTGTTCGTCTTTGGCGTAGGGCGAGGCCTGGATCTGCGCATCCAGCAGTTGGCTCAGGTGCCATTCGATCTGTTGCAGCTGTTTTTGGGTGCTGCCCTGCGGCAGGTTGCGCTGCAGGTTGAGCATCACCCAGGCGCGCAGGAATTTGCCGTCGTACTGCTTCGGCAGATACAGCATCTGGTAGGCCTTCAATGCTTCATAGCTGAAGTCCGCGTCGCCGTGGTTATCGTTGCGCAGCGTGGTGGCGATCTGTTGCGCCACCTGCGGCAGCAGCAGCTCTTTCAGCGCTTTTTGGTACAGGGCATTGCCGGCGTCACCGACCTGATCGCCGCGGAACAGCCCCATGCGGTAGGTGAACGGCGGATCGTCCAGCGAAAAGTTCTGGCTGTCCGGCAGGTGCAGCAGGCTGTTGAGGAACGGCAGCAGCGAGAACATGTCGCCGTTGCCCACCTGCGTCAGGTTTTGTCCCTGGCGCTCGACGCCGGGCACCTTGGCGGCCACTTCCGCCAGATAGGCCTTGTTGTTGCCATAGCTGGTGAACCAGAGCATCGCCAGCACCGCCAGGACCACCGCCAGCGCGATGTAACCCGCCCAGTGCAGGGCGCGGTTGCGGTATTCCCACCAGCGGTTGCTGCCCGCCAGCCCGGACTCCTGGAAGACCACCGATTCCAGCGTCTCTTTCAGGAAGAAGCTCTGGCCCTTGGCCGCCGGGATTGGCGTTTCTTGGCCCACGCTGTCCCAGGCGGTGTTGGCCTGCGCCCCTGAGTTTGCCGTTGGCAGCTGCAGGTAGCGGTTCAGCTCGCCCATCACTCGGTCGAACGGCAGGCCTTCCTGGGTGCCGCTGGTGAAATAGATGCCGCGCGGGGTAAAGCGGGTTTCAAAACTGGAGGTAACGAACACCTGATCCAGATAGTGGCTCAGCAGCGGGCGCAGCGCGGCGAATTCTTGCGGGAACAGGTAGCTTTCGGCGCGCTGGCGCGCGTCGTGTTCCATCAGCAGCGTATCCGGCAGCGCCGCGTCCAACCGCTGTTGCAACAGGGCGTAGTGCTGTTCGAAGGCGGCGTTCAGGTTGAAGTCCGGCTGCCGCGAGCGCTCGTAAGGGAAGGTGAACCCCCAGATCTGGTCGCGCTGCGCTTTGTCGAAGCTGCCGAAATAGGCCATAAAGCCGTTGAGCAGGTCGGTTTTGGTCACCAGCACATAGACCGGGAAGTGAATGCCCAGCTGTTCATGCAGTTCGATCAGGCGTTTGCGCAGCGCGCTGGCCTGGGCGGCGCGCGCTTCGGCGCTGTCGCTCAGCAGATCGGCGACGCTGATGGTGACCATCACGCCGTTGATTGGCTGGCGGGTGCGATATTTTTTCAGCAGCGCGACGAAGCTTTGCCATTCGCCGGCGTCTTCTTCGCGCTGGCTTTCCTGGGTGGTGTAGCGGCCAGCGGTGTCGAGCAGCACGGCGTCGTTGGTAAACCACCAGTCGCAGTTGCGGGTGCCGCCCACGCCGCGCAGCGCGGATTTGCCGAAGCGATCCGCCAGCGGGAAGTGCAGGCCGGAATTGACCAGCGCGGTGGTTTTGCCGGCGCCGGGCGCGCCGATGATCACATACCACGGCAGCTGGTAGAGGTATTGGCGGCTAAAGCGGGTCATCCAGCGGTGTTTGCCGTCGCCCTGGCCCGGTGCGAAGCGCGCCTTTTTCAGCAGCTGCGCCGCTTCGTCGAAGCGCTGCGCTAGCTGATCGTCTTGTTTAACCTCGGGCTTGCCGTCTTCCGCCGGCACCGTTTCGGCGGCGCGCAGGTTGCTCAGCAGGCGGCTGTTGAACCAGGCGCTGTAGAGGCGCGGGATCAGGCGGCACAGGAACCAGATCAGGTAGATGACGCCAATGGCGATCTGGCGGTTGAGTTCCGGCTCCAGCGGGCGATAGTCGCCGATGGCCACCAGCGGGCCGATCATCCAGATGATGAACGCCAGCGCGGTAATGCCGACAAAGCCCCACAGCAGGCGGCTGGTGATGATGGAGAATAACGTACTGAGCATTACTTTCCGGTTCCTTGCGGCAAGCCGTTGATTTCCGCCTGGGTGTTTTCCGGGGCGACCAACAGCGTAATTTCTACCCGGCGGTTCAACGCGCGGTTCACTTTGTTATCGTTCGGCGCGACGGGGTTGCTCTCGCCGCGGCCCTCGGCCTTGACCCGCTGCGGGTTGGCGAGGTGTTTTTGCAAGCGGGCGCTGACCGCTTCGGCGCGCGCCAGCGACAGCTCCCAGTTGGAGGCGAAACGGGCGCTGCGGATCGGCACGTTGTCGCTGTAGCCGGTGACCAGGATCTTGCCGCTGACGCCGTTCATGGCGGCGGCGATGCGGTCGATGACCGGGATATAGTTGGCGCGCACCGTGGTGGCGGCGGAGTCGAACAGCCCGTCGCCTTTCAGGATCACCACGCTTTGCTGCGCTTCGTCGCGCACCACCACCAACCCTTCGGCGATCTCTTTGCGCAGGAAGCTTTTCAGGCTCAGCGTCGGCGGCGCGGCCGGCGCCGGGTTACCGATCGCCACCTGCGGCAGATTGGTTTGGTAAATCGCCGCCAGCACCGGGCTGGTGTTGTCGCCCAGCCGCCAGTTGAGGGCGATAAACAGCAGCGAAGCCAGGAAGCCGGTCAGCGCCACGCAGGCCCACAGCGGCACCAGCGGGCGCCACAGTTTTTGCTGTACCGGCAGATCCAGTGCATGAGGCGACAGGGGAGGGGCGTAGCCGCCGCGCACCGTCCGGATCAGCTGCAGCAGACGCTGTTTCATGGTTTCCAGCTGAGAACGGCCGTTTTCCATGACCCGATAGCGGCCTTCAAAGCCCAGCAGCAGGCAATAATTGATCAGCTCCAGCAGGTTGATGTGCTCACGCGGGCTCTGCGACAGCTTGGCCAGCAGCTGGAAAAACTTTTCGCCGCCCCAGGTTTCGTTATGGAAGGTCACCAGCAGCCCGCTGCCGGACCACACGCTGTTGCTGCCCCACGGGGTCAGCGCCGCCGCTTCATCCAGCGCGGTGCACAGGCAATAACGCGCGCCGATGATCACTTCGTACGGCAGATTGGCGCGTTGGCCGCGGATCTCGAAGCGGCGCATTTCGTCGATCAGCTGTTGGCGCAGCTGCGCCGGGTTGGCGTGCGTAGCCGACTGGCGGATCTGCGAAATGGCGTTCAGCAGCGGGTTGGCGGCGTCCACCAGCGGATTGGCCGCCGGCGCCATGCTATTTTCCTGAGTCATAGGTTACCGGTCCGTATGGCTGCGAATCGCCCAAAATTCCATGTCCAGCCCCGGGAACTCGCCGGCCAGGTGCAGGGCGAAGGCGCTGGATTTTTCCATCTGTTTCCACAGGTCGCCGCCTTTTTCCAGCTCGAAATAGGTGTAGCCGGCGTGATAGGGGATCTGACGCGGCGCGGCGGGCATGGTGCGCAGGCCGATGCCCGGCAGCTGCAGCTGCACCAGATCGCGGATGCGCGTGACCGGGGCGATCTTCATCTGCGCCGGGAAGTGGGTCAGCAACACCTCGGCGGCAACGTCGGCGCGCACCGCCAACACGAAGCCGAAGTCGCGCATCATTTTGGCGTCCTGCACGGTGGCGACGTTCAGCCCGTGGGATCGTTCGACCAGGGTCAGCTGAATGGCGTTGTCTTCCAGCACCACCGACAATCCTTGACGCAGCAACAGCATCAGCTTGCCGAAGCACAGCGCCAGGTTGTCGTGGTCGTACACCGGCAGGCGGCCTTCCGGGGTGCGCTGCGCCGAGAAGCTGGCGAGCTCGGTGGCGAACTGCAGCCAATCGGCGAACAGGCGCTCCGGGTGCAGATGGTCGAGGTGATAGGCGTGACTCACCTGGCCGAGATGGCGGTTGATCAGCTGCAGCAGCATGAAATCGACCATTTCGGAACTGCCGCCGCGCCCCGGCTGCAGCAGGCGCTGGCTCATCTGCTGGCTGCGCTGTTGCAGCAGGCCCTGCAGATCGTTGATGAAGGTCTTCAGTACCGGGTTGCCCTGGCAGTTCAGCATCGGCGGGATCTGTGCGGTATCGAGACGCAGGCTGTTGTCGCCGCGCTTTTCCAGCACGCGGGTAACGCCGAGCGCCGTCCATTCGGCGTTGAGTTCACTCTCCAGCATCAGCCGCAGGCGCAGGCGGCCAAATTGCAGCGCCGCGCTGCCCACCGAGACGGCATTAAGATCGTCGACTTCGTTCTCGTAAGCCAGATAGCGCGCCAGCGCCTCCGGGCTTTCCTGAAAGATCACGTCTTCACGCCCTGCGCGGTAAGTCGGCAGGGCCAGCACCACGTTTTCACCGGTCTTGTTTTCGGCGATGCTCAGCGGCGCGGGCGCCTGCTGGGCGCCGGCAAAGCGAAACGGCGTGCCGTCCGGCATGATGCCGCTGGCGGCGTTGAGCGCAATCTTGCCCTGGCGCAGCAGCGTTTGGTCCAGATCCAGGGTGAGGAACCCCCAGAAACAGCCGCTGTGGGCCTGACCCCAGTTGCGCATATAGCCTTCGAGATAGTTTTCCGCCTGCTGGAAATGGTGAGGGCGCAAAAACATCCCCTCAGTCCAGACAACCTTATGAGCATCTTTCATCATCACACCTATAGTTACTTCGCTTCAGCGCAGCGGTAGGTCAGTCGACCTTTTTTACGGGACGCAGGCCATTCACGCCCGCGACGATATGCGCTTCCAGCTCATCCGGCGAGAATTGCCATACCTTGTAGAAATTGGTTTCGGTGGGCTCCGGCAGCGGCAGCGAAATGCGCCAGGTCTTGCCGTCCAGGTTTTGATACTCGGCGATTACGCCGATGTAACGTGCGTCCAACGCGCTTTGCCCGCCGAGCGTCTTGCCGGTCTGGCCCGGCGTCAGGAAGAACTGATCGCTGTCCAGCAGGCTATTGCCGAGCACGCTTTTGGCGTCGTTTTGCAGACTGAAGAAGTCGGCATCCATGAATTCCGCATCCGAACGCAGCAGCAGCACGCGAATTTTTATCGGCGCCGGTTGCGCGCCGGCGGCGGCGTTGACCTGGCGATCGGCATCGAACACCAGGCTGTAGCGCGACGGCACGCTTTTGGCGGAAGACATGCAGCCGCCGAGCGCCAACGCGCCCAGCAGCAGAAACAGCATCCCGCACCAGCGGGAAGCGATAGGGGTCGTCATCATGGGAATCTCGTCGCCCGCAGGCGTACTGACTACTGGAGGATCCAGGTGGCTGAGCCGGCGTTTTTACACGCCTTGCTGTCGCCGCCGACTTTGACGCAGTCCTGTTTGGCGGCGCGCGCGCGGCGCGGCAGATCTTTGCGCAGCGTCGATTTGTAGCGCGCTTCCGGCACGCCGGCGTTGGCCTGGATATAACCCACCAGATCGCCGCCGCGGATGGCGGAGATCGCCAGCCAATTGTTTTCCACTTCGCCCAGCGCGTAGAACGCGGCGGCGTTGTCCAGGCTGCCGACGGCGGTGCCGGTATAATCGGGGCTGCTCATGATGCTGGCGGCGTACAGACTGCGGTATTCCTCACCGATCGGTTTGAACTGTTTCGGCGCGCTCACCGCGGCGCGGTGCTTTAGCGTGACGCCATTGACTTCACTGCTGACGATGGCGTCGTTATTGAGCGCCGGCGGCGGTGGCGGCGGGGTGGAGCAACCGGCAAGCGTCAGGGCGGTCAGCAGCGTCAGGGTAATCCGTGTTTTCACAATGTCCTCTTCTTCTTGATTGAATGGCTGTGTAATAAGGCGCCGTCATCAGGGCGCAAGCAGCAACACTTTTAATTGGCTCGGCACGATGCGCATGCCGAGCGCGTTGGTGGAATTCTGCAGGCTGAGGCTGGTCAGCCGGGTGGCCGGGGTGCCTTTGAGCAGCACGGTAAAGGCGCCGGTCAGGTGGCGGGACGGCCCCATCACCGTCCCGGAAGCGACCCCGGTGGCCACGCCGGGGTTGTCGCCGTTGGTCAGCGGCGTCACCGTCGCCATGTTGTGCGCCGGGGTGCCGACGAACAGAATATTGAATGCGTTCGGGATGGCGGTCGGCGCGAGGGCGATATCCGGGTAGGGCACGGGCACCGGCGCCGGGCTTGGCGTCAGACAGACGTCGGGAAACGCCAGGTCCACGCCGATCATTTGGCTGTTGGCAAACATAAAAGGCCTCCGCAGGTTATCCGACGTGGATTTGTTCCGAATCCAGCTTGGTGATGTCTTTCGAGGTAATCAGCGTGTTGCGGGCATGAATGCGGGCGTAATCTTCCGCCTGGTAATCCAGCTGCCCGGCGCGCACGTGCTCGGTTTGGCGCACTTTGCGGAACAGCGAATGGCTGATCTGGCTGACTGAATGCCACAGCGACTCGCAGCGTTTGCCGACCAGGCGGCTGAGGCTGACGAAGGCCGACAGCTCTTCGCCGCTGTATTTCATCTTGTCGACGTGGCAGTCGCCGCTGTTCGCCTGCAGCGTCATGGCGTCGCCGCTCAGGTTCAGCGCCTGCGCGCCGTGCAGCGACAGCGAACCGTTCGGCGTTTCAATCTGCAGATCGCCTGCGACGCAGAGCCGCGCCGCGTTTTGCGGTTCCGCACGTTCGAGGACGGCGATCGCCCACAGCTGGTGGCCGCAGCCGGCGACCAGCACGTTATCGCCGAGGGCCGGCGTCAGCAGGCAGCTCGCCGCCCGGCGGCAATGCCAGCCGCGGCCTTCGCACTCCACCACCAGGCTGCCGTCCGGCAATAGATTGACGATCTGGCCGGCGGCCTGCTGGGGCGGTGCGATGTTGACGGCGCGAGTTGTGTTGGCAACGCTCATGGTGATCCCCTCGTGAAGTGGTCAATGCATTCAGATTCGGCTCTGGCGCTGTGCGCTCCAGGTTTCAGCGGCGTACAGCTCTTCGTCGCTCTCGAGGATCCCGCTGCGATCGCCCCAGCGTGTTTGCTGCTGGTGGGCGCGGTGCATGCGGGTGCGCATAAAACGCGCGCGCCGGAAATCGGCGGCGCCGATGTCGGCGTAACAGAAGTCGGCGTAGGTCAGGTCGCTGTCGCTGAAATCACAGCGCGCCGCGCGGCTGCGCTGGAACACGCATTGATACAGGCGCGCCTGGCTAAAGTTGGCGGCGTCCAGTGTCGCTTCGCTGAAGATCGCCTGATCGAACTGCCCGCTGCGGCACTGCGCGTGGGTCAGATTGGCCTCCAGCCACAGTGACTGCTGCGCTTGCACACCCGTCAGGTTGGCGCGCCGCAGTGAAGCGCCCTTGAAATTGCTCTGGCGCAACGTCGCCTGGCTGAAATCGACGTCGTCCAGTTGGTTATCGGTAAACTGGCAGGCGATGAGGCGCTGCCCGGCGTAACTTTTGCCACGGTGGTCACATTCGAAAAACGTGACGCGGTCGAAATCAACCCCTTCAAACCTTGTTTCACAGAGATTTAATCGAAAGAATGTGACAAGTGACAGCCTCGTATGGCTTAAATCTGCGCCGTCGAGCGGGCTTTCGTAAAAGGTGGTGCGATCGTGCTGAGTGGCGGAAAAATTCGCGCCGGCCAATTGGCATGACATCCAGTGGCTTTGGTTGAGCGACAGCCGGCTAAAGTCGCTCTGTTCAAGCCGGCAGTCGTTGAACATCGTCAGTTCGATATGGCTCTCGCTGAAGCGGCCGCCCGCCATGGCGCACTGATTGAAGGCCGTTTGCTTCAGGTTCGCCCGCGCAAATTGAGCGTGTTCGAGCCGGCAATCGCTGAAGACGCTGTCGCGCAGATCGCAATCGGAGAAGTTCACGCCGTTCAGGTTCAGTTCGTTGAACATGCCGCCGGCCAAATCCATACCGGCGAATGACAGGCCGTGCAAATCCTCACCGGCAATCAGCTCGCCGCGTTTCACGCGCTGGCGTATCTGCTCAGGTTTTGACGTCATACTTCCTTCCCGTTGTGGCGAGGCAATGTTTTCACCCTGGCGGTATAGGCACCGTCGAGTCGGGTCGCCTGATCCACTTGCGACTGCGACAAATCGGCCCGGAACAGATTGGTGCCCTGCAGGTCGGCGCCTGACAGCACGCATTTTTGCAGGATCGCCGCGATGAAATTGGCGTCGCGCAGGTTGGCCTGGGACAGATCGCAGCGAATGAACAGGCTGCCGCTGCCGTTGGCCTGACGGAAATCGGCCTCGTTCAGCCGGGCTTCCGACAGGTCGCAGTTGTCGAGGCGCGCGCGGTTGAAATTCGCCCGCTGCAACGGCATCTGGCGCAAATTGCACTGGTTCAGCGTCGCGTCGCTGAAATCCGCCTGCGGCAACAGCGTCTTGGCCGCGAAGGCGCAGGCGGTGAGGCGTGCGGCGCGGAAGCTGAGGCTTTGCGTCTCGGTATCAACCCAGGCGCAGCTCTCTAGCCGCGCCCGATCGAAGTTCACCGCCAGCAGCCGGCATTTGACGAAGCTGACTTTGTCGAGCCGGGCGTGGCTGAATGTCAGCTGCTCCAGTTGCAGCTCCATCAGCGTAATGTTGGCCAGCGTGGCGCGGTTGAAGTCACACTGCCCGAGCAGGGTTTCGTATCCCAGCAAGTCGCGTAACGACGCCATCGTGAAATCGCAGCGTTGAAACAACGTTTGCTGAATGTTGGTTTCGTGCAACCGCGCGCCGCCGAAATCCGTCGCTTCGCATTTCGCCAGGGCCAAGGAGGCGTGGCTCAAATCGGCCTGCTGTAAGACGGCGCCGCTGAGATCGGCGCGCGCCAACATCGCCTCGCGAAGATCGCAACCCACCAATTGGGTTTGGCGCAGATCGGCGTTTTCCAGCAAAGCGCCGCGCAAGTTAGCCTGGCAGAGCTCCATGCCGGACAGATCGGCGCCGGTGAGATCAAGACCGCTGAGATCTTTATCGCGCAGCATGGCGGCGGCGACGCGTTGGCGAATGATTTGCGCCAGATCGCCACGCAAACGCAGTGCAGGGCTTTGCGCCTGCGCCGACATTAAATACATTTGATGCAGCGCGCGCTCGCTTTCCCCACGCTGTTTAGCGCTAAACGCGTCGGGATGGCGGCGCGCCTCCTGGAACAGCAGATCGCGTTGCTGCTGGTAGCTTTCCGCACCGGATGGCGGCACGTGATCCCCACCGGGGTTGAGCGGGTCGATGCCCTCGGCTTGCGTCAGCTTGAGCATGTCCTGATACTGCGCCTCGGCCTGGTTTTCCAGACGCTCGACGAATTCGGCGAGCTGGTCAAGCTTCGGCGGCGCCTCTTGCGACGGGCGCGGGAAAAGTTCATCGATGTCTTGCCCCTCGCGCAGCAGACGCTGGCGATGCTCTTCGCGTTGCTGGTGCTCGTAGGCGGCGATATTTTCCGCCATCGGGCTTTGCTGCGTCGGCGTTTCCGTATCCAGCCAGGCGCCGATGCACGCCTCCGGCAGCAACTCTTGTTCACGAAAAGCGTGCAGAGCACCCCGTTCTTTATCCAGCCGCTGGGCCAACACCTGCCGATAATGCGCGGCGGAGCGGGGCTCGCCTTCGGTTTCCAGGGCCGGCATCAGCTGCATCACGTCGGCGGCATCGTCTTCATTGATGCGTGTGCTGCCCTGATAAATCAGCAGCATCTGTTCCCGATGTGGGAAGAACCAGACGGTGGTGTGGCGCATCGCGATCTCTTCGAAATGCGTTTCGCCGCCGCGCAGCCGGTTGATGAAGCAGCGCGCGCGCCACGGCGGCAAATGCCCTTGCTGCACCGGTTCTGAAGGGTGCATGTTCCAAATCCGATAGGCGGCCCGGGGCGGCAAGCTGTCGCGTTGAGGAAACTGCTGATCGCTTTCCGCCATGTTGAACAGGCGCCAGTCGATATCGTTGGCGAAGCCGGGAAAGCCGTTTTTCAACCAGTCGGCGTCGTAGTTTTTGCCGATGCGGGAGAAGCGGCGCGGCCAGGTGATATCCAACGCGTCAAAGCTTGCCGGTTGCGCGCTTTGCCGAGAAGACGCAAGGCGCCCCTGCAGGGGTTCAACATTGGGTAGGCGATGGATGCGGCCTTGCGGAAATGTTTCTGGGGTGGCGCCGATGCCGTGCGGATTATCGGCGAACTGTGCGCCGCCGTAAGCCCGGCGCCAGTCCAGACGCATCTCTGCAAAAGGGAGGGGAGTAGAGGGGCGATCGTTGATCCAATGGCGATCGCCGAAAACCACCAGCGTTTTTTCCAGCGAATCAAGCTGGATCTTCACGGCGCAAGCGGTTTTGTCTTGTTGATGATGGGTGTAGGCGTTGCCGGTGGCGAGAAACTCCGCGCAGGCTTTTGGGATAGCCAAATCGAGCACGCCGCCGCTCAACGTGAGTTCGTCGGCGGCCAACTGCCACAACTCCGGTTCGGGACGCAGGCGCGGGGCTGCCCCCATGTCGGCCAAGGCCAAAACGGAAACGCCCAGATGGTTTTGCCCTTGCCAAGAGAAGGGTCGATGAAGCGCGCTGAGGCGCAGAGGTTTTACGACTTTCATTGTGTGTGTAAAGCTTCCTGTGGATATCAGCCGGCAGCCAGGCTGCTTGCTCAAAAACAATCCGTTTTTCGGTTTAATAGATATCAGGCTATGTCACAACAGATGAAGAAAACGATACGGCGTTCAGAGCCGATCGCCAATGCGGGGAGCGCCCCGCTTCGAAATGGATGATCAAGAGGACAGTGCGTTGTCCTTTCCGCTTATTCCACGAGCCAGCAGCACGGCCGCCACGGACAACGCCGCGGCGATCGCCTTGGCGATCAATTGGCCGGCGCTCTCCAGGTGATAGGGCGCAAAGAAGCCGACGTCGGCGGTGCCCAGGATCAGCAGCGCGGCGAGCGCCGCAAAACAGGGCAGCTCTATCGCCAGCGCCAGGCGGCCGGTGGGCGCCGCACCCAGGTAACTCATCAAAAAGCCGGGAAAAATCAGCAATCCGATCAGTTCTGCGGGGGCATTCACCGCAGACATCACCTGCTGGTTGTATTTCAGGAGCGCCAGCATCAGCGCGACAAAGATCAGCAGCCGCAAAGGCAACGTGACCGCTCGGTTGGCCGACAAGAAGGTTTTGCCGATCGCAGCGAGCAATACGCAGCCAACCAGGATGCCAAAGAAGGTAAACAGGATTTGTCCCCAGAGGCTGTCCTGCGTCGAAAAGGCAATGAACGTGCCCATCGTGACACTTCCTTATGCAAGGTGATTTCGCGAACTGATGAACGATAAGCCGTTTCGGATCGCGTGATTGAAGGGATGCTTTTCGCTCAAAGCCGGGAAAGCTCTTCGATCACCGCTTTTTTGGGATTCTTCGGATCGTACTTTATCGCGATGAAATGGCCCGGCTGATAACGCGGCAGATCCACGACGCTGATCGGGCCTTTCGCCACGGCCGTACGGTTTTTCCCGTCTTGGGCGATGTACTTGACTTCGACTTCGCAGACCGGCCGATTCCCGTCCCACAGGTTGGTCTGGCGAATGCTGACGATTTGCCCTGAGGCGGAAATACCGTTCTCCATCACGCTGAGGGAAGAACCGATATGTTTGAAATAACCCCAGATATCGACCGTGATGAATTTGAAAAAGCCCACCAGGCTGAGAATGGGAGCCAATAAAATCAAACCGATAACGGTGAAAACATTTTTGGCCTTCGACATGGGTGTCCCTTTACAAGAAGATCGCCAGCGCCTTGGTGCTCAATCGTAAGGCACCGTTGGTCACCAGCGCGCCAAGCTGTGTGAACGTCATGGGATCATTACTGAGCTTGAAATTGGTTTTGCTGATCGACAGCGGGTTGTGCGAAATATCGAGCATCGTGTGTTTCAGGCTGGCCCCTGTCAACGCAAGATTTGAACCGTAAAAGGCGAAGTTGGCCCCGGTCGCCACCCATTTCAAGCCGTGGCAGTTGTCTTTCCAGCTCGGTGTTTGCACCGATACGCCGTCGCTGCTGGTGATATTGATCGTTTTCGCTTTGATGGTCAGCGTGCCGGTGATCGTTGTGCTCTGATCGTTTTTGTAGGTCTCGGTGACATTCCCGGTTACGGTGGCGGTTTGGCCGCCGCCTTTAATCGTCAATTCCTGCCCGCCGGCGGAGATGGTGGTGTGCTGCCCGCCGGAAGTGATGTTGACCGTTTGCCCTTGTTTGATGGTGCTGGTTTGTTGCCCCTCGGTAATGTCGAGGGTCTGGTTGCCTTTGACCGTGACATGCTGGGTTTGCGTAATGTTTTGCGTCTGCGCGCCGTCGAGCTTGAAGGACTGATTGCCGGTGATGTCGATTTTATCGCCGCCGTCGATAATCGTCAGGTCGCGGCCGCCTTTGATGTTCACCGTCTGATGAGCGTTCAGGTTAGCGGTTTCCAGCCCATTGACCGTCGTGGTGCGTTTCGCTTTGTACAGGAACGTGGCGTCGCCGGTGACGGTGTCGTCCTGCTGGCGACCGATGATGGTGGTGCGACTGCCGTCAATATTGACGTTCTTGTCGTTTTCCACCGTCATGTTCATGTTGCGTTCGGCGTGCATGTCGAAAGATTCGTTGCCGGGCGCATCTTCCAGGAACAGGAAGCTGGCATTGTCGGCGCCGCCGCCTTTACTGCGGCTCATAAAGCCCATTTTGGTGGCGTCGCCGGGCAGATCCCACGGCGGCATGCTGTCTTCGTTGTAAACGCGGCCGGTGATGATGGGGCGATCCGGATCGCCGTTGATAAAGTCGACCACCACTTCTTCACCGACGCGCGGGATCTGGATCCCGCCGTATTTCCAGCCGGCCCAGGCGCTGGAGACGCGCACCCAGCAGGAGCTGGTTTCGTTGCCGCTGCCGTGGCGATCCCAACGGAACTTGAGTTTCACCCGGCCATATTTATCGGTCCAGATGCTTTCGCCTTCCGGGCCCACCACTTCGGCAGTTTGCGGGCCATGGGTTTTCGGCCAGGGCGTGGTGCGCGCCGGGCGCCAATTGATGTCCGCCGGAACGACCTGAAATTCGGTTCGCTGCTCGCCGACGTCGTTATCGTTGCTGGCGTAGCTGTTTTCCTGCATGAAGTAATGCGCGCTGACCACCAGGTAGGCGCGGTTGTCTTCCATACGCGGCGCCTGGGTCAGTTGAAAACGGTAGCCGGGCGCAATGCCCTGCGAATTGCCTTCGCCGCTCATCTGCTCATGCTGCGCTTCGAACTCCTGTTGGCGAACCTTGACGTAAAACTGGCCATGGGCGTGATCGGTATAACGGCCGGGCCAGTCGAACACCTCGGCTTTGTCCTGCGCGAACGAGGCGGGATTTTGCCGGGCTTCCAGCAACCGCGCGCGCGGCTTGCGAAAATCGTAGTCATCCAGGCTATACAGGCTGGGCGTGATGGCGTCAGAAACGCTCCAGCTATTGATGCTGTCTTTGTTTTCCACCAGGCCGCCTTCCGCGAGCTGATAGGGAATGCTGGCGTAGCCGGCGAGTTCCTGATGCGCCGCCGGCGCGTCAGCCAGCACCAGCGTATGGCCGTCTTGCTGGTGCGTGAAATAGTAATAGATGCCTTCGTGTTCCATCAGACGGCTGATGAAATCGAAATCGCTCTCCTGGTACTGCACGCAGTACCCCCAGATGCGGTAGTCGTAACTCAGGCGGTTATCGATTTTCACCTGATACTGCCCCAGCACCTGAGTCAGGATGTCGGGAACGGTCTTTTCCTGGTAGATGCGAAAATCGCGGTTTTGCGTCAGATACCACAGCGTGGGGCGCAGCACGGCGCGGTAGATATAGTAACGGTTGCCGCCGGCTTCTCGTCCAGAGAGGGTCATGCGCGTGATATTGCCGTTGAGATAACGCGGCGCCAACGGATTGCCCCGCAGCTCCAGCGTGATTTTTTGTCCCAGCAGCGCTTTCAGATCGAGCCGATTGTCGGGGCTGAGCAGCTCGACGTCGAATTCGAACAGGCCGGCCAGTTTTTCCTCACCGGAAAGGCTTCTGAACAACAGCTGATGGGCGGGCAAAGGCGTGTGCGCAATGATAAGACGATCCATACTATTCCCCGGTTTAGGCATAGCTACCGCACGAGAATTGACGCGCGATCCCGATGGCGTATCTGTCACGAATGGAGACAGGAACTGACGAAAGATTTAACAAAGTTTACACAAAGGCACGATTTGTGCAGTCTACAATAGAGCACTGCATTTGCAAAATAGCCTTGTGGATCAATGCTCAATTCGTTAACTTGCTCACGATCTTGTTTTTTATCATTTAAAACATATGGATGCGGGTAGATCATTTTTTATCTCAAATTATTGGGTAATTGGTCATACCAAAAAATAAATGTGTAACACATAAGTCAACGTGCTTATAAAACAACTCTTTTTTTACGTAAAAAAAGTCACTGACTGTTTTTTATCCTTACCATTTGCCAGTTAAAGATGATCAAATATATAAATTTGGCGAATGTTAATTCGGATGATTCCTATTTGGTGGGCGTCCCAGGGCCCGCCGACGGGCCTGGGAACATGCGTTTGAACGGTTGAAAATGCAGCGAATGCCGCCGTTAGCGTGGAGAGGAGGCGAAGGAGAGTTGACCGATCAGCTCGCAGAGCCAGATTAAAGCCGGGTCGCGTTGCGCCTGCCGGCCGGCGATCAGCTCAATGGGGAAAGGCGCGATGGCCAACTCGTCAGGCAGCGGGAGAATGCGTACGCGTTGCGGATCGGAAAAATGCCGGGCCGCGCTGGCGGCCAGCGTGGCGATCAGATCGCTGTCGGCGACCACGGCCGGCAGAGCGGCAATGTGTGAAAAGGTCACGGCAACGCGCCGTTGACCGCCGATTTCCGCCAGACGCCGGTCGACCAATCCTCTGGCAGAGCCGTCGTCTGCCGGTGCGTACAGCCCATGCGGCAGGCTGAGGTAGCGCGCCAGATCCCAGCGGCCGTCCGCCAGCTGTGGGTGTGAACGGCTGGCGATACACACCAGATGTTCTTCAAACAACGTGCGCACATAGTGGCTTTCCGCACCGGAAAGGTGCCCTCCCAGCGCGATATCCACCTCGCCGCGATCCAGCTGCCGGTAAATATTGTGGCGATCCAGGCGCGAAACGCGAATATCGATGCCGGGTGCAGTCTGACGCAATCGACTGATGATGGCGGGCAGCAGCAAGATATCGGCATAGTCGCCGGCCGCCAGCGTAAAACGCCGCTGCCCGGCGGTGGCCGGGTCGAAACGGGCAGGGGGCGCCAACGCCAGATGGATCTGTTCAAGCACCCGCTGTATTTGCGGCATCAGCTGGTGGGCGCGCGGCGTGGGCGCCATGGCGCCGCCGCTGCGAATAAACAGCGGATCGTTCAGAAGAATGCGCAGCCGCGCCAATGCATTGCTGACGGAAGGTTGCGCGCGGTTAAGACGCCGGCCTGCGGCGGTGACGTTGCGCGTCTGATACAACGCCTCAAACACCACCAGCAAGTTGAGATCGACGCTGGATAAATTCATTTCATGAATACCATATATAAAGATAATCCATTTCCAGAATCATACTGCGTTCTTTAGGCTGGAAGTACACGAATTTAGCCTTCAATCAGGGGAAATGATGAACAAAGTCTTGATCACCGGCATTGAGCCGTTCGATGGTGATGCGGTGAATCCTTCCTGGCAGATTGCGCAGGCGTTGGCCGGTGAACATATTGCCGGCGCGGAGATCGTGGTGCTCGAGCTGCCCTGCGTATTGGGCGTGGCCAATCAGCAGTTGATCGCGGCGATTGAGGCATTGCAGCCGCTGGCGGTGATTTGTCTGGGGCTGGCCGGCGGCCGGGCCGAGATATCCCTGGAACGGGTGGCCATCAATCTGATCGATGCCCGCATTCCCGACAATGCCGGTAAACAGCCGATTGACGTGCCGGTGGTGGCCGGCGGGCCGGTGGGCTATTTCAGTACGCTGCCCGTCAAGGCCGCGGTGCAGCAACTGCGCCGGCAGGGGATCCCCGCGGCGGTCTCTTATACGGCAGGCACCTACAACTGCAACCATATTTTTTATGGTCTGCGTCACTATCTGGAGACGCATCATTCGCGGGTCAGGGGCGGGTTCGTGCATATTCCGTACAGCCATGAACTGGCGGCAGCGCACCCGGGCAAGCCGAGCATGGCGCTGGCGACGATGGTGGAAGCGGTGCGCACTGTCGTGCAGGTGACGCTGACGGTAGAGGAAGATGTGCGATTCGGCGATGGCGCCGTACATTAGCCGTACATTAAAAGCAGGGCGTGGCGTACCACGCCCTGCTGCGGGTTATTCGTCGGCGACGCGGATCACCAGTTTGCCGAAATTTTTGCCCTGTAGCAGGCCGATAAACGCCTGCGGCGCCTGCTCCAGCCCGTCGACGATGTCTTCGCGGAACTTGATTTTCCCCTGTTCGACCCAACTGCTCATTTGTTGCAAGAACTCGTCAAAGCGAGCGCCGTAGTCGTCAAAGATGATAAAGCCCTGCATGCGGATGCGTTTGCGCAGGATCAGTCCCTCCAGCAGCGGCAAGCGGTCCGGCCCCGCGGGTAATCCGGTGGCATTGTAATGGGCGATGATGCCGCATACCGGAATGCGCGCTTTGGTGTTCAACAGCGGCAGTACGGCGTCGAACACCGCCCCGCCGACATTCTCGTAATAGATGTCGATACCCTGTGGGCAGACAGCGGCCAACCGTTCGGCAAAGTCTGGGGCGCGGTGATCGATACAGGCGTCGAAACCCAACTCTTCCACCACATAGCGGCATTTTTCCGCACCGCCGGCGACGCCGACGACGCGGCAGCCTTTCAGTTTGCCGATTTGGCCGACCACCGAACCAACCGCACCGCTGGCGGCGGCCACCACCAGCGTTTCACCCGACTGCGGTTGGCCGATGTCGAGCAGCCCCATGTATGCGGTAAATCCTGGCATGCCGAGCACGCCCAGCAGGCGGGAAGGGTGCGGCAAATGCGGGCCGAGGTTGCGCAGGCCGCTGCCGTCGGACAGCGCATATTCCTGCCAGCCGTCATATCCCAACACCCAATCGCCGACGTTGAAATCGGGATGCTGTGAGGCCGCCACGCGCGATACCGTACCGCCCACCATCACCTGACCGATCTCCACCGGTGGCGCATAGGAGGGGGCATCGCTCATGCGTCCGCGCATATAAGGATCCAACGACAGATAGACGGTGCGCAGCAGCAGTTGGCCGGCACCGGGTTGCGGTGCGGGGACGGTATCGAGACGGAAGTTCGCCGCCGTCGGTTCGCCGTGCGGACGCGCGGCCAGCAGGAAGCGGCGGTTCTGTTGAGAAGGGGACATCGAAAGCTCCTTTGTGTTGCGGCAAACAAGGTCCGTTAAGCCTAGTCCAGGGGCGCTAAGGGGACGTGACCGAATGTGCTTAGCTCAGAGCGGAACGATCAGCACGTCGATATGACTGATATTGATAAAGCGGGCGGCGGAACAGGAGACTTTGTTCATCATGCTGTCGCGGTGATTGCCGCAGAGCAGCAGGTCGAACGGCTGACGGCGGCTGGCGAATGCCAGGCTGTCACCCAGCTCGCCATGCACGATCAGCGTATCGGCGATAGGGTAGCCGGCGCGTTGGCGCAGTTCTTCCATAAACAGCCGGGTTTCCTCTTCCATCAGCGAGCGCAAATCGCCCAGCATCGGCCCGGCGAAATTATTGTACATTTCCGGATTGGCGAGGGTGCTTAACAGGGTGATGCTGCCGCCGTAAGGGCGAACGATGGAGACGGCCTTTTCCACCAGGCGGTGGCTGTCAGGGGCAACGGCGACGGTGACCAGAACGTTTTGATACCCCATATCCGACTCCTTGTTGTATCCATCGTGTTTCAGGCTGCCGCATCGGCGGCCTTGGTGGAAGCACTGCGTCGGATAAAGGGTAGAACCTGGTGAGCCTAATAAATGTGTTTCATATCACGCGCGGCAATAAAAGCTGAATTTGCCCCGGTTATATAGCAATAAAAGATAAAACCGTTGCCGCACGTAATTTCACTGAATTAAAGCACCTGTGCCCACAGCGTTTTCGGCACCTTGCCCAGATCGAACAATTTACCGGCAACCAGCTCGGCGCGACGGTGGTCGGCGGCACGGTACATATTGCTCATTTCCGTATCGTTTTCAATGGAGTAGTTCAGTTTGTCGTACACCTTCTCCAGGCTGTCCAAAGAGGAGCATTTACGAAATGTCAGCAGATATTCGAGCGTATCGGTCATGATTAAAATATAGCCTGTTAATAGTTAAAGCCGGGTGAATAACACATGGCGACTCACGGCGACGCCGTCGAGGCAGCGATGTACGACCTGACAAAAATCATTTCAATTAGATAAATTGCACTGGGTAATGATGTCACGCCGCCCGTAGCGGCGCTTTGATAAATCATAATATGCCAGTGCGCCGTCAGCAATCTCAGCCTGCTGATTAATGGAGAAATAGGGAAAGTCTCAGGGCGGTTGACGGCCGACGCGTCGTCATTCGTGCTGTGCACCAGCGCGCGGTGCCGTGCCGGCCTCTTTTGCGGTGATTTTTTCACCCGGCCGTGGCGCCGTCGCGGCATTGGGCGGTGTTTGTCGCCGCTGCCTGCGTTGAAAAACCGTTTTTTCGATGACGAAATATCAACAGTAAAACAAAACTGCGTTTTATTTTATGACAATGAAGTGATGAAAGCCAAAGCCATGTAAATAATCTGTGGGGTGAGGGGGAATTATCTCGGCGTCAGAGAAAGAAATAAAAAGCATTAAAGTTTTATGAATCGCCGCCGATATAACGTTTTGGGGAAATTTAACTCAAAAAAAGCATTCTTGCATCGTGCTAATACGGAAACATATCGTTACGTCTGTTAGCTTGTTCACTACGCCTGCGAATCATTGATAAGCCATAATCACCTGATGTTGAAAATTAGAACAGCCTCAGGCGGAGGGCTTAAGTCAAATCCGATAGCTAATAACCTTATAGTTTACATTGGTTATTTTTCAGCTTGGATATTTTTTAGTAACTCAAATGGTTATTTATACTGAGTTTGTTGCCTATATGCAGATTTTTGTTCTGTTATTTTGGTTTGGTGATGCTTTTGTTCGAATTGATCTAAAAAAGATAATTTTTTGGCGGATAAACATTGTTTTTAAGACGTTTTTTTACCTATGGCTGTTTTATGAGCAAATTGGCGGTCAATAAGTGAACGTATTTGGGTGTATTTGGCTTAATTATTTTTTATTTTTGTGATCTATGTCACATTGTATTTAAAATTGCCTCTCACTTACATTGTGTGTGCTAATGGTTCAGGGGTAGAGTTGCGCTGCTTTAGGAATAATCTTATTAAATTTGTAAAAATAGTTTCATGGTGACTAAACACTATCGAAGCAGAATGCTGTACATCCATACACGTTGGTTTACGCTCGTAGCAAATACTGAACAGTGGTCGAATTTAGCGATTGTCGAAAATTATAGCAGTCGTTTTTGAGAGATTAATTTGCCAACTTTGGGAAACAACCCAAGTCACGGGCGATAAAATTTATCACCCAGCGTATGTTTTTAAACATAGTCTGTCGGGATGGGGAATATGGGTACGTCTGAATTACTTAAGCATATTTATGACATCAATCTGTCATATTTACTTTTAGCACAGCGTTTGATCAACGATGAAAAAGCGTCCGCAATGTTTCGCCTGGGTATTGATGAAACCATGGCCGATGCGCTGGCGCAGCTGACTTTGCCGCAAATGGTTAAACTGGCCGAGACCAACCAGCTGGTTTGCCACTTCCGCTTTAACGAAAGCCAGACCATCGAGCGCCTGACCAAAGAGTCGCGCGTCGACGATCTGCAACAAATCCATACCGGCATTTTGCTATCAAGCCATTTACTGCAAGAGCTATCGAGTAAAGACGCTAGCCCGACGAAGAAAAGAGCCTGATGATGGTTGAGAAAAGTATCGTTCAAGAAGCCAAGGACATTCAGCTCGCCATGGAGCTGATTTCGCTGGGAGCCCGATTGCAGATGCTGGAGAGTGAAACCCAGCTTAGCCGCGGGCGCTTGATTAAACTTTACAAGGAGTTACGCGGCAGCCCGCCGCCAAAAGGAATGTTACCGTTCTCAACCGACTGGTTTATGACCTGGGAACAAAATATTCACTCGTCGATGTTTTACAACGCTTACCTGTTTTTGATGAAAAGCGGGCAGTGCAGCGGAGTGGAGGCGGTGATCAAAGCCTATCGCCTCTATCTCGAGCAGTGTCCGCAGCAGGCCGGCGAGGCGCCGTTGCTGGCGCTGACCCGTGCCTGGACGCTGGTGCGCTTCGTCGATAGCGGCATGTTGCAGCTTTCCGCCTGCAGCTGCTGCGGCGGCGCATTTATCACCCACGCGCACCAGCCGCTGAATGGTTTCATCTGCAGTTTATGCCAACCCCCATCCCGCGCCGTAAAAAGACGTAAACTTTCGCCGCAACTGGCCGATATTATTCCTCAACTGCTGGACGAGCAGGTCAAACGCGCCATTTGAGCCGCCACATTGCCGGCTCTCGGCAATGAATACCGACGTGTGATACGCAGGGGCGGCATGCCGCCCCCAGACATGCAGCCTGGTCTGTCGCGCCAGGGCGCGTTTGCCCCACCTTCCATCCACATTGTTAATTTAAGGAATGCGTGTGCTAGTTATTTTGGGTTATCTCGTGGTATTGGGCGCGGTGTTTGGCGGCTACCTGATCGTGGGCGGTCATCTCGGTGCGCTCTATCAGCCGGCGGAGTTTCTGATTATCGGCGGGGCGGGGGTCGGCGCTTTCATCGTCGGCAACAACGGCAAAGCGATCAAAGCCACGCTGCGCGCCCTGCCGCGCCTGATGCGCCGTTCCAAATACAACAAAGATCTGTATATGGATCTGATGGCGTTGCTGTTCCGTCTGCTGGCCAAATCGCGTCAGCAGGGCATGCTGTCACTCGAGTTCGATATCGATAATCCGCAAGAAAGTGAAATTTTCTCTAATTATCCGCGCATCCTTGCCGATAACACCCTGGTGGAGTTCATTACCGACTATTTACGGCTGATGGTGAGCGGCAATATGAATGCGTTCGAGATCGAAGCGCTGATGGACGAAGAGATCGAAACCTACGAGCAGGAAAGCGAAGTGCCCGCCGGCAGTCTGGCGATGGTGGGCGACTCCTTGCCGGCGTTCGGCATCGTCGCGGCGGTGATGGGGGTGGTGCACGCCCTGGCTTCGGCTGACCGTCCGGCCGCTGAACTGGGCGCGCTGATCGCTAACGCCATGGTCGGTACTTTCCTCGGCATTTTGTTGGCCTACGGCTTCATCTCGCCGCTGGCGACGTTGCTGCGCCAGAAGAGCGCCGAAAACGTCAAGATGATGCAATGCATCAAGGTCACGCTGTTGTCGAGTCTGAACGGTTACGCGCCGCAGATCGCAGTCGAGTTTGGCCGCAAAACGCTGTATACCACCGAACGTCCTTCTTTCGTTGAGCTGGAAGAACACGTGCGCCGCGTGAAAGCGCCGGCGCAGCAGGCGACGGAAGAAGAAGAAGCATGAAACAGAATCATCCGGTCGTTCTGGTCAGAAAGCGCAAATCGCATCATGCCGCTCATCACGGCGGCTCCTGGAAGATCGCTTATGCCGACTTTATGACGGCGATGATGGCGTTC
The DNA here is from genome assembly GCF_052045405.1 of Serratia sp. 22278. Taxonomy (NCBI): domain Bacteria; kingdom Pseudomonadati; phylum Pseudomonadota; class Gammaproteobacteria; order Enterobacterales; family Yersiniaceae; genus Serratia; species Serratia sp. 22278. The sequence continues at coordinate 30,538 of NZ_JBQEOW010000003.1, forward strand.
TTCCTGGTGATGTGGCTGCTGGCGATCGCCAGCCCGCAGGAGCTGACGCAAATCGCCGAATATTTCCGTACGCCGCTCAAGGTCGCCCTGACCAGCGGCGACAAGAGCAGCTCCGAGAGCAGCCCAATCCCGGGCGGCGGCGACGATCCCACGCAGCAGCACGGCCTGGTGAGAAAACAGGTCGATTCGCCGGACGCGCGCGCCGAAGAGCTGCGCCTGAACAAGCTGCGCGAAAAGCTGGATGAGTTGATTGAGTCCGATCCGCGCCTGAAGGCGCTGCGCCCGCATCTGCTGATCAACATGATGGACGAGGGGTTGCGCATTCAGATTATCGATAGCCAAAACCGGCCGATGTTCAAAACCGGCAGCGCGCAGGTCGAGAGCTATATGCGCGATATTCTGCGGGCGATAGCGCCGATCCTCAACGACTTGCCGAACAAGATCAGCCTGTCCGGCCACACCGATGATATCCCTTACGCCACCGGCGAGCGCGGCTACAGCAACTGGGAACTGTCGGCCGATCGCGCCAACGCCTCCCGACGCGAGCTGATCGCCGGCGGCCTGGCGGAAGGCAAGGTGCTGCGGGTGGTGGGCATGGCGGCCACCATGAGCCTGAAACAGCATGGCGCCGATGACGCGATTAACCGACGCATCACCGTGTTGGTGCTGAACAAGCAAACGCAAGAGGGCATTGAGCACGAAAATGCCGAAAGCAACGCGCTGGATATCGCCCAACCGGACAGTCTGAAGCAGCTGGCGCCGTCGGCGACCGCACCGGCCAGCCAAACGCCGGAACCCTCGGCGACAGCCCCGGAACCGGTGGCGCCAACGCCAAGCGCTCCACCGCAGGCATCCCCGGCGATAGCACCGGCCGATCAGGCGCCGGAACAACCGGCTTCCGCACCCGCACCGACTAACCGCGACTCACAGCCAGAGGTGACCCCGTGAGCATGGACATTAGCGATTTTTATCAGACCTTCTTTGATGAGGCAGACGAGTTGCTGGCCGACATGGAGCAACACCTGCTGGAGCTGGATCCGCTGGCCCCCGATATCGAGCCGTTGAACGCCATCTTCCGCGCGGCGCATTCGATCAAGGGCGGCGCGGCGACCTTTGGTTTTTCGGTGCTGCAGGAAACCACCCACCTGCTGGAGAACCTGCTGGACGGTGCAAGACGCCAGGAAATGAGCCTGAGCACCGAGATTATCAACCTGTTTCTGGAAACCAAAGACATTATGCAGGAGCAACTGGACGCCTATAAAACCTCGCAACAGCCTGACGCTGAAAGCTTTGAATACATTTGTCAGGCGCTGCGCCAGCTGGCGTTGGAAGCGCAACAGCAGCAGGGGGCGCCTGCGGCTCAACCGGCCGTTCAGCAGCCTGTCGTTAAGCCATCGGCCGCGCCGGCGGCGATCGAGGGCGGCATGCGCATCAGCCTGAACGGGCTGAAAGCCAGTGAAATCCCCTTGATGTTGGAAGAGCTGGGCAACCTCGGCGAGGTTAAAGATCCGCATCAAACGGAACACAGTCTGGACGTGACGTTGCTCACCTCCGCCAGCGAAGACGACATCAGCGCCGTGTTGTGCTTCGTGCTGGAACCGGAACAAATCAGCTTCTCGACGCCGCCCCAGAGCGAACCGGCCATCGCAGAAGCGAGCTTACCGGAAGCGGTCGACGTGCCGGAGCCTGCGCCTGCGGCGGTCGCGAACGCCGCGCCGCCTGCCGCCAAACCGGCCGCCGCAGCGGCCGAAGCGCCAAAAGCGCGCGCCAAGGCGAGCGAGTCCACCAGCATTCGCGTGGCGGTGGAAAAGGTGGATCAGCTGATCAACCTGGTGGGCGAGCTGGTGATCACCCAGTCGATGCTGGCGCAACGCTCCGGCACGCTCGATCCGGTGAACCACGGCGATCTGCTGAACAGCATGAGCCAGCTGGAGCGTAACGCGCGCGATCTTCAGGAGTCGGTGATGTCGATCCGCATGATGCCGATGGAATACGTCTTCAGCCGCTATCCGCGCCTGGTGCGCGATCTGGCCGGCAAGCTGAACAAGCAGGTGGAGTTGACGCTGCAAGGCAGTTCCACCGAACTGGACAAGAGCCTGATCGAACGCATTATCGATCCGTTGACCCACCTGGTGCGCAACAGCCTCGATCACGGCATCGAAGAGCCGGCCACCCGCATCGCCGCCGGCAAGTCGGCGGTGGGCAATCTGGTGCTGTCGGCCGAACACCAGGGCGGCAACATTTGTATTGAAGTCATCGACGACGGCGCCGGCCTGAACCGCGAAAAAATTCTCGCCAAGGCGGCTTCGCAAGGGCTGGCGGTCAGCGACAGCATGAGCGACGAAGAGGTCGGCATGCTGATCTTTGCGCCGGGCTTCTCTACCGCCGAACAGGTGACCGACGTTTCCGGCCGCGGCGTCGGCATGGACGTGGTGAAAAGGAATATTCAGGAGATGGGGGGCCACGTCGAGATCCGTTCGCAGGCCGGTAAAGGCACCACCATCCGCATCCTGTTGCCGCTGACGCTGGCGATCCTCGACGGCATGTCGGTCAAGGTGAACGACGAAGTCTTTATCCTGCCGCTGAACGCGGTGATGGAATCGCTGCAGCCGCAGGCGGAAGATCTGCATCCGTTGGCCGGGGGCGAACGCGTGCTGCAGGTGCGCGGCGAATACCTGCCGCTGGTGGAGCTGTATCGGGTATTCGAAGTGGACGGCGCCAAAACCGACGCCACGCAGGGCATCGTGGTGATCCTGCAAAGCGCCGGCCGCCGCTATGCGTTGCTGGTAGATCAACTGATTGGCCAGCATCAGGTGGTGGTGAAGAATCTGGAAAGCAACTACCGCAAAGTGCCGGGCATCTCCGCCGCGACCATTCTGGGCGACGGCAGCGTGGCCTTGATCGTCGATGTCTCGGCGTTGCAAACCTTGAACCGTGAAAAGCGTCTGACGGACGCCGCCGCATAATAATGAGTTTATTGATTTAAAAGGTGAATGATATGGCAGGATTGGCAGCCGTCAGCAAATTGGCTGGCGAAACGGTAGGGCAAGAGTTTCTGATTTTTACCCTGGGCAACGAGGAGTATGGCATCGATATCCTCAAGGTGCAGGAAATTCGCGGCTACGATCAGGTGACCCGCATCGCCAACACCCCGGCGTTCATCAAGGGCGTCACCAACCTGCGCGGCGTGATTGTTCCCATCATCGATCTGCGGGTGAAGTTTTCGCAGCAGAGTGTTTCCTACGATGAGAACACCGTGGTGATCGTGTTGAACTTTGGCCAGCGCGTGGTGGGCATCGTGGTTGACGGCGTCTCCGACGTGCTGTCGCTCACCGCCGATCAGATCCGTCCGGCGCCGGAGTTCGCGGTGACGCTGGCGACCGAATATCTCACCGGCCTCGGTTCGCTGGGCGAGCGCATGCTGATCCTGGTGGATATCGAAAAGCTGCTGAGCAGCGAAGAGATGTCGCTGGTCGACAGCGTGGCGAAAAGCGTCTGATTTCAGACTCAAGGGGCGGGGCGCCGCCCCCTTTAACCTTCACTTTCCCTGATCTGTCGCGATGGCCTCAGCCGCGCCCGGAACCCCCACTAAAAATAGTTACTTTCCCGCATAAAGTTTTGCCGCACGGCGCCGATAACTCTCACATTCAACGTCATCAGAGCCTGTCTGCGCGGGCTTCAACAAGGGAAATCATGTTAAATCGTATGAAGGTGGTCACCAGCCTGTTGCTGGTGTTGGTGCTGTTTGGCGCCTTGCAGTTGATTTCGGGCGGACTCTTTTTCTCCTCGCTGAAAAGCGATAAGGAAAACTTTACCGTCCTGCAAACGATCCGCCAGCAGCAGCTGCAGCTGAGTGAAAGCCGCGTTGACCTGCTGCAGGCGCGTAACTCCCTGAACCGCGCCGGTATTCGCTACATGATGGATACCAACAAGATCGGCAGCGGCGCCACCATTGATGAACTGCTGGCCAAAGCGAAGGAAGAGCTGGGTGAAGCGGAAAGACACTACGCCGCGTACGAGAAAATTCCTCAGGACCCGCGCCAGGATCCTCAGTCGGCGGAACGCCTCAAGCAGCAGTACGATGTGCTGTACGGCGCGCTCTCCGAGCTGATCCAACTGCTGGGCGAAGGCAAAATCAACGCTTTCTTCGATCAGCCTACGCAGAGTTACCAGGACAACTTTGAGCAGAGCTACAACGTTTATCTGGAGCAAAACGGCAAGCTGTACCAAATCGCGGTCGACGGCAGCAACAGCTCCTACAACTCGGCCATTTGGACGCTGATCGTGGTGCTGGTGGTGGTGCTGGCGGTGATCGTACTGGTCTGGACCGGTATCCATCACATCCTGGTGCGCCCGCTGAACCGCATGATCGATCACATCAAACAGATCGCCGCCGGCGACCTGACTCAGCAGATCGTCGTCAACAGCCGCAACGAAATGGGCGTGCTGGCGGCCAGCCTGAAACATATGCAAAGCGAACTGATCGAAACCGTCAGCGGCGTGCGTCAGGGCGCGGACGCCATCTACAGCGGCGCGTCAGAAATCGCCGCGGGCAACAACGATCTCTCCTCCCGCACCGAGCAGCAGGCCGCGTCGTTGGAAGAGACCGCCGCCAGCATGGAACAGCTGACCGCGACGGTGAAACAGAACGCCGAAAACGCCCGTCAGGCTTCACAGCTGGCGCTGAGCGCCTCCGAAACCGCGCAGAAAGGCGGCAAGGTGGTGGCCAACGTGGTGCAGACCATGCACGACATCGCCGGCAGTTCGCAGAAGATCGCCGATATTACCGGCGTGATCGACGGCATCGCCTTCCAGACCAACATCCTGGCGTTGAACGCCGCAGTGGAAGCGGCGCGCGCCGGCGAACAGGGCCGCGGCTTCGCGGTGGTGGCCGGTGAAGTGCGCAACCTGGCGCAGCGCAGCGCACAGGCGGCGAAAGAGATCAAAGGCCTGATCGAAGACTCGGTCAGCCGCGTCGATATGGGCTCCGTGCTGGTGGAAAGCGCCGGGGAAACCATGGGCGACATCGTCAACGCCGTCACCCGCGTGACCGATATCATGGGCGAAATCGCCTCGGCTTCGGACGAGCAGAGCCGCGGCATCGATCAGGTTGGCCAGGCGGTAGCGGAAATGGACCGCGTCACCCAGCAGAACGCCTCGTTGGTGGAAGAATCCGCCTCGGCGGCGGCGGCGCTGGAAGAACAGGCCAGCATGCTGACCCAGTCGGTAGCGGTATTCCGTTTGAGGTCGGAAGGCCAGGAAGAGTTTAAGGCGCCTGTCACCAGCAAGGCGCCGGTAACACCGGTAATCAATCATAAGAAAATGAACGCCAGCGATCTGCAGGATAACTGGGAAACGTTCTGACCGGTATCGGGCCTCTCTCGCAGAGGCCCTTTTCCCTACGTAGGCCGGTCGCCGGCCGGCTGCAAGGAGGTTCACAGTGTTTAACCGAATCCGTATCTCTACCAGCTTGTTCCTGTTGTTGATGACCTTCTGCGTTCTGCAGTTGGCCAGCAGCGGCCTGTCGTATTCCGCGTTTCGCTCCGATAACCACAACCTCGACATCATCACCCTCGGCAGCCAGCAGCGCGATTCGCTCAGCCTGAGCTGGGTGTCGCTGTTGCAGGCCCGCAATACGCTGAACCGCGCCGGCACCCGCGCGGCGCTGAAACTGCCGCAGGAGCAGGTGAACGAATTGATGAGCAGCGCCCGCAGTTCGCTGCAGAAGGCCGACCTCTATTTCAATCAGTTCATGGCGGTTGAACGCAGCAGTGAACAGCAGAACCAGCAGACGGCCACCACCAAGGCCAGCTACGAGCGGCTGCGCGGCGCGCTGCGTGAACTGATCGGTTTCCTGGAAAAGGGCGAGCTGCAGGCGTTTATGGATCAGCCGACGCAGAAAACCCAGGACCTGTTTGAGGCTGACTTCGTGCAGTATTTGCAGTTGGTCAATGGCGACATCAGCGAGGCTCGAGACGCCAACCAATTCTCCTTCACGCTGGCGGGCCTGATGCTGGCGGGGGCGGTCTTGATGCTGATCGTGGTGACCGGTAGCGCCATGTGGTGGTTGCGCACCATGTTGGTACAGCCGCTGAATCAAATCCGCAGCCACTTTGAACGCATCGCCGCCGGCGATTTGGCGACGCCGATTCAAGTGTATGGCCGCAATGAAATCAGCATGTTGTTCGCCAGCCTGCAACGCACGCAGCAGTCGCTGATCGGTACCGTCGGCGCGGTGCGCGACGGTGCGGAGTCGATTCTGATCGGCCTGCAGGAGATCGCCGAAGGCAATAACGATCTCTCTTCCCGTACCGAGCAGCAGGCCGCTTCGCTGGAAGAAACCGCCGCCAGCATGGAACAGCTGACCGCGACGGTGAAGCAGAACGCCGACAATGCGCGGCAGGCCTCTCAGCTGGCGCGCGACGCTTCGGCCACCGCGGCCAAGGGCGGCGAACTGGCCGGGGACGTGGTCACCACCATGCACGATATCGCCAACAGTTCGCAGAAAATCGGCGCCATCACCAGCGTGATCGACGGCATCGCCTTCCAGACCAACATTCTGGCGCTCAATGCGGCGGTGGAAGCGGCGCGCGCCGGCGAACAGGGGCGGGGTTTCGCCGTGGTCGCCGGCGAGGTGCGCAACCTGGCGAGCCGCAGCGCGCAGGCGGCGAAAGAGATCAAGGTGCTGATCGACGAATCGGTCAGCCGCGTCAAACACGGCTCGGTGCTGGTGGAAAATTCCGGCGCCACCATGCAGGACATCGTGCGTTCGGTGACGCGCGTAACCGACATCATGGGCGAGATCGCCTCGGCATCGGATGAACAGAGCCGCGGCATCGAGCAGGTGACGCAGGCGGTGACCCAGATGGATCAGGTCACCCAGCAGAACGCCGCGCTGGTGGAAGAATCCGCTTCTGCCGCCACCGCGCTGGAAGAGCAGGCCATTACCCTGGCCGACGCGGTCGCGGTATTCCGTCTGGCGGACGATAACGTCGTCGCGTCAGGTAACAGCAGCAACGCAGTTTCACCCGTGGTAAAGGAAGCCCAAGATTGTTAAACCGCATAAGCAGCACGTTTTTCTCCGGTGAGGTGGCATGAAACAGGCGCCGTCAACTTCTAACCGGGATACAGCGTCGATGTTGACGCAAATGGTGCAGCGTCTGCCGCTGTCGGACGTGCATTTTCGCCGTATCAGCCAGTTGATTTATCAACGCGCCGGCATCGTGCTGGCGGAGCATAAGCGCGAGATGGTTTACAACCGCCTGGTGCGCCGGCTGCGGCTGTTGGGATTGCACGATTTCGGCGACTACCTGGCGCTGCTGGAAAGCGATCCGAACAGCGCGGAATGGCAGGCGTTCATCAACGCGCTGACCACCAACCTGACGGCATTTTTCCGCGAGGCGCATCACTTCCCGATCCTGGCGGAACATGCGCGCGCGCGGCCGAACGGCTACAGCGTATGGAGCACCGCGGCCTCGACCGGCGAAGAGCCGTATTCGATCGCCATCACGCTGAGCGATGCCCTGGGGCAACGCGCCGGCAGTTGCCAGGTCTGGGCCAGCGACATCGATACGCAGGTGCTGGAAAAAGCGGAGGCGGGCGTTTACCGCCAGGAAGATCTGCGCACCCTGACGCCGACCCAAATGCAGCGCTATTTTCTGCGCGGCACCGGGCCGCATCAGGGGTTGGTGCGCGTGCGGCCGGAGTTGGCGGCGCGAGTGAACTTTCAGCCGCTGAATCTGCTGGCGCCGGAGTGGGCGCTGCCGGGGCAATTCGACGCCATTTTTTGCCGCAACGTCATGATCTATTTCGATAAGGCGACGCAGGAGCGCATCCTGCGCCGCTTCGTTCCCTTGCTTAAGCCGGGGGGGCTGATGTTCGCCGGCCACTCCGAGAATTTCAGCCAGATCAGCCGGGATTTCTACTTGCGTGGGCAGACCGTGTATGGGCTGACCAAGGAGAGGTAATGAGTAAAATCAGAGTGTTATGCGTAGACGATTCGGCACTGATGCGCCAGCTGATGACGGAAATCGTGAACGGCCATGCCGACATGGAAATGGTGGCGACCGCGCCGGATCCGCTGGTGGCGCGCGATCTGATCAAAAAATTTAATCCTCAGGTGCTGACGCTGGACGTCGAGATGCCGCGCATGGATGGGCTGGATTTCCTCGAGAAGCTGATGCGCCTGCGGCCGATGCCGGTGGTGATGGTCTCTTCGCTGACCGGCAAAGGCTCGGAAATCACGCTGCGCGCGCTGGAGCTGGGCGCGGTGGACTTCGTCACCAAACCGCAGCTCGGCATTCGCGAGGGCATGTTGGCCTACAGCGAGCTGATTGCCGAGAAGATCCGCACCGCCGCCAGAGCGCGCCTGCCGCAGCGCTCCAGCAGCCCGGCGCCGGCGATCCTCAGCCATGCGCCGCTGCTGAGCAGTGAAAAACTGATCGCCATCGGCGCTTCCACCGGCGGCACCGAAGCGATTCGCCAAGTGCTGCAGCCGCTGCCGGCCACCAGCCCGGCGCTGTTGATCACTCAACACATGCCGCCGGGATTCACCCGTTCGTTCGCCGAGCGGCTGAACAAGCTGTGCCAGATCACGGTGAAAGAAGCGGAGGACGGCGAGCGCGTGCTGCCGGGCCACGCCTACATCGCACCGGGGGATCGCCACCTGGAGCTGACGCGCAGCGGCGCCAACTATCAGGTGAAGCTGCATGACGGCCCGGCGGTCAACCGTCATCGCCCGTCGGTCGACGTGCTGTTCCGCTCGGTGGCGCAATACGCCGGCCGCAATGCGGTGGGGGTGATCCTCACCGGCATGGGCAACGACGGGGCGGCGGGGATGCTGGAGATGCACCGCGCCGGGGCCTATACCCTGGCGCAGAACGAGGCGAGCTGCGTGGTGTTCGGCATGCCGCGCGAGGCGATCGCCAGCGGCGGCGTCAGCGAAGTGGTCGAGCTGGACAGAATGAGCCAGCGCATGCTGGCGCAGATCGCCGGCGGCCAGGCATTGCGCATTTGATTTTAGTCCGCAGGGTCTACCCGGCGGCGATATGACCCAGGTTCGCCGCGCGGTGGCCTGCGGTGTTGCATCATTAAACGGTTAACTATTTCAGGAGTAATAATGGCAGACAAAAACCTCAGATTTCTGGTTGTGGACGACTTCTCCACCATGCGCCGCATCGTCAGAAATCTGCTCAAAGAGTTGGGCTTCAACAACGTCGAAGAGGCTGAAGACGGCGCGGATGCGCTGAACAAGCTGCGCGCCGGCGGTTTCGACTTCGTGGTGTCCGATTGGAACATGCCGAACATGGACGGACTTGAGCTGTTGCAAACCATCCGCGCCGACAGCGCGCTGGCCGCGATGCCGGTACTGATGGTGACGGCGGAAGCCAAGAAAGAAAATATCATCGCGGCGGCGCAGGCCGGCGCCAGCGGTTATGTAGTGAAACCATTTACGGCGGCGACGCTGGAAGAAAAGCTCAACAAGATTTTTGAAAAATTGGGCATGTAAGGAGAGGGCGATGAGAGACATTCCAATGCCTGCCAGCGATGCAGCGACCGCGGGAGAGATCATCTCCCGCATCGGCCAACTGACCCGAATGCTGCGCGACAGCATGCGCGAACTGGGGCTCGATCAGGCGATCGCCCAGGCGGCAGAGGCGATCCCGGATGCGCGCGACCGTCTTGACTATGTCGTAACCATGACGGCGCAGGCGGCGGAACGGGCGTTGAACTGCGTGGAGGCGGCGCAACCGCGCCAGGCGGAGCTGGAATCCGGCGCCAACGCGTTGAAAGGGCGCTGGGACGAGTGGTTCGCCAATCCCATCGAACTGGACGACGCGCGTTCTCTGGTCAACGACACGCGTCAGTATCTGGATCAGGTGCCGGGCCATACGGCCTTCACCAACGCCCAGCTGCTGGAAATCATGATGGCGCAGGACTTCCAGGATCTGACCGGTCAGGTGATCAAGCGCATGATGGACGTGGTGCAGGAGATCGAAAAGCAGCTGCTGATGGTGCTGATGGAAAACATGCCGGAGCAGCCGGTGAAGGAAAAACGGCCGAACGACAGCCTGCTGAACGGCCCGCAGCTCGACCAGAACGGCGTCGGCGTGATCGCCAACCAGGCGCAGGTCGACGATCTGCTCGACAGCCTCGGTTTCTGAGGCCTTTCGGGGCGCGCGACGGCGCGCCCCGACAACAAGCCACGCAGTTTTCGTCTCATCCCCTAAATAACCCGCCTTTTTCCCCGTTGTTCCGCCAATGACATCGCCAATTTTTTGGCATGCTGACCGCCATTCTTTACCCTCCCGATACAGGAACGGCGTTTCGTGGCTGAAGACAGCGATCTGGAAAAAAGCGAGGCCCCCACGCCCCACAGGCTGGAGAAGGCGCGTGAAGACGGCCAGATCCCGCGCTCCCGCGAGCTGACCTCGGTACTGATGCTGCTCTCGGGCCTTGCGATTATCCTGATGTCCGGCAGCAACATGGCGCAACAGCTGGCGGCGATGCTCACGCAAGGGCTGAACTTTGACCACGGCATGGTCAGTAACGACAAGCAGATGCTTCGCCAGCTCGGCATGCTGTTGCGACAGGCGGTGCTGGCGCTGCTGCCGATCATGGCGGGGCTGGTGCTGGTGGCGCTCGCCGCGCCAATGCTGTTGGGGGGCATTCTGTTCAGCGGCAAGTCGATTAAATTCGACGTGAAGCGGCTGAACCCGCTGTCCGGGTTGAAGCGCATCTTTTCCAGCCAGGTGTTGGCCGAGCTGCTGAAAGGGATCCTGAAAGCGACGTTGGTCGGCTGGGTGACCGGCCTCTATCTGTGGCACAACTGGGCGGTGATGCTGCATCTGATGACCCAGCAGCCGCTCGATGCGTTGGGCAATGCGCTGCAGATGATCCTGTTCTGCGGTTTTCTGGTGGTGCTGGGGCTGACGCCGATGGTGGCGTTCGACGTGTTCTATCAGCTGTGGAGCCACTTCAAAAAGCTGAAGATGACCAAGCAGGATATCCGCGACGAATTCAAGGATCAGGAAGGGGACCCGCACGTCAAGGGACGCATTCGCCAGCAGCAGCGGGCGATCGCCCGGCGCCGCATGATGGCCGACGTGCCCAAGGCGGACGTGATCGTCACCAACCCGACGCACTACGCCGTCGCGTTGCAGTACAACGACAAGAAAATGAGTGCGCCGAAGGTGCTGGCCAAGGGGGCCGGCGAAATCGCCTTGCGCATTCGTGAGCTCGGTGCGGAGCACCGCATCCCGATGCTGGAAGCGCCGCCGCTGGCGCGTGCGCTGTATCGGCACAGCGAGATCGGCCAGCATATTCCGGCCACCCTGTATGCCGCGGTCGCCGAAGTGTTGGCCTGGGTATACCAGCTGCGCCGCTGGCGGCGCGAGGGCGGCCTGATCCCGAAAAAACCTGAACGTTTACCGGTGCCGGAAGCACTGGATTTTGCAAGAGAGAGTGACTCTGATGGCTAATTTGGCCTCCCTGCTTCGTTTGCCGGGCAATTTTAAAGATACGCAGTGGCAGGTGCTGGCCGGCCCGGTGCTGATCCTGCTGATTCTGTCGATGATGGTGTTGCCGTTGCCGGCGTTTATCCTCGACCTGCTGTTTACCTTCAACATTGCGCTGTCGATCATGGTGCTGCTGGTGGCGATGTTCACCCAGCGCACGCTCGAATTCGCCGCTTTCCCGACCATCCTGCTGTTCTCCACGTTGTTGCGTTTGTCGCTCAACGTCGCGTCGACGCGCATCATCTTGCTGGAGGGGCATACCGGTTCCGCCGCCGCCGGCCGCGTGGTGGAAGCCTTCGGCCACTTCCTGGTGGGCGGCAACTTCGCCATCGGCATCGTGGTGTTCATCATCCTGGTGTTAATCAACTTCATGGTGATCACCAAGGGGGCGGGGCGTATCGCCGAAGTGGGCGCGCGCTTCGTGCTGGACGGCATGCCGGGTAAACAGATGGCGATCGACGCCGATTTGAACGCCGGATTGATTGGCGAAGACGAAGCGAAGAAACGCCGCGCCGAAGTGACCCAGGAGGCCGATTTTTACGGCTCGATGGACGGTGCCAGTAAATTCGTGCGCGGCGACGCCATCGCCGGCCTGATGATCATGGTGCTGAACGTGGTCGGCGGCCTGTTGGTCGGCGTGGTGCAACACGGCATGGAACTGGGGGCGGCGGCGGAAAGCTATACGCTGCTGACCATTGGTGACGGCCTGGTGGCGCAGATCCCGGCATTGGTGATCTCCACCGCCGCCGGTGTCATCGTCACCCGCGTCGCGACCGATCAGGATGTCGGCGAGCAGATGGTGGGCCAGCTGTTCAACAATCCGCGCGTGATGCTGCTGAGCGCCGGGGTGCTGGGCCTGCTGGGCCTGGTGCCGGGCATGCCGAACCTGGTGTTCCTGCTGTTTACCGCGGCTCTGCTGGGCCTCGCCTGGTGGCTGCGCGGCCGTGAACAGCAGGCGCCGAAAACGGTGGAGGATCCGGTGATGCCTGAGAATCCGCAGGCCGCCGAGGCCAGCTGGGCCGACGTGCAGTTGGAAGATCCGCTGGGGATGGAAGTGGGCTACCGGTTGATTCCGATGGTCGACTTTCAACAGAACGGCGAGCTGCTGGGGCGTATCCGTGGGATCCGCAAGAAATTCGCCCAGGACATGGGTTATCTGCCGCCGGTGGTGCACATTCGCGACAACCTGGAACTGCCGCCAGCCAGCTATCGCATCCTGATGAAAGGCGTCGAGATCGGCAGCGGTGAAGCGCAGCCGGGCCGCTGGCTGGCGATCAACCCCGGCAATGCCGTTGGGGAGCTGGCGGGAGACAAAACCGTCGATCCGGCCTTTGGGCTCGAGGCGGTGTGGATCGACAGCGCCTTGCGCGAGCAGGCGCAGATCCAGGGCTTTACCGTGGTGGAGGCCAGCACCGTGGTGGCGACGCACCTCAATCACCTGATCGGCCAGTTCGCCAGCGAGCTGTTCGGCCGCCAGGAGACCCAGCAGTTGCTGGATCGCGTGTCGCAGGAGATGCCTAAACTGACCGAAGACTTCGTGCCGGGCGTGGTGTCACTGACGACGCTGCACAAGGTGCTGCAAAATCTGCTCGCCGAGCGCGTGTCCATCCGCGATATGCGCACCATCGTCGAAACGCTGGCGGAACATGCCCCGGCGCAGAGCGATCCTTATGAGCTGACGACCGTGGTGCGGGTGGCGCTGGGCCGGGCGATCACGCAGCAGTGGTTCCCGGGCAACGGCGAGATTCAGGTTATCGGGCTGGATACCCAGTTGGAGCGCTTGTTGTTGCAGGCGTTGCAGGGCGGCGGCGGCCTGGAGCCGGGGCTGGCCGATCGCTTGCTGGATCAGGCGCGCCAGGCGCTGCAGCGGCAAGAGATGCTCAGCGCGCCACCGGTGCTGTTGGTTAACCATGCGTTGCGTCCTTTACTGGCGCGCTTCCTGCGTCGCAGCCTGCCGCAGCTCGTGGTGCTGTCCAACCTGGAGATTAACGACGATCGCCAGATTCGCATGACCTCGACCATTGGAGCCGCCTGATGAAACGCTGTCTGTTCGTATTTTGTTTGCTGGCGCCGCTCGCCGCCTATGCGGTGTCCGGCTCCTGGGTGGCCGAAGGGGCGGGCGTGACGCTGGAACAGGGCGGCATGCGTGATGAATCCGCCGCTTTGCGGCCGCCGAACGCGCTGCCGGATGCCCATGCGCGCATCACCCGCGTCAGCTGGCGCTACCGTTTGCTGGGGCCGGAGCCAGTGGGGCTGCAGGCGCAGCTCTGCACGGTGAACCGCTGCATTCCACTGGGCGGCGGCAGCGGCAGCAGTGACGGTCTGCAGGGCGAGCCGGCCAATGCGGAATTGCGCTTTATCTATTACGTGCAGTCGCAAGGCGGGTTGAACCCGCCGCTGCGGGTGATTGGCAATCAGGTGATCGTCAATTATCAGTAACATCAGGCCAGAATTTGCAGGCCGTTGCGTTCCACCAGCGTCAGCAGTTTCATCGCGGCGGAGTTCGGTTGCGCTTCGCCGCGCTCCCATTTCTGCACCGCCTTTTTGCTGACGTTGAGATACAGCGCAAACACCGGCTGACTGACGTTTTCCCGTTCGCGCAGCGCGCGGATCTCGGCCGGCCCGAACTGCTTCACCGGCCGCAGGCACAGCATGTCGAAGGTGCGCATGGTCACGTCGTCGACGAAACCGGCGCGGTGCAGGCCCTGAACTTCCTGGTGGATCTCGGCAAGAATTTTACTCATCGCTTAGCCTCCGTAACTCCCTGTTGTTGACCAGCTGGTAGAGTCTGAATGGCGAATAATCCAGATACAGCGCAGCCAGATGTTTCAATCCCTGTAACTCATCCGTACTGATGTTTTCTCTCTCACTTTTGGCAAAGTCGCGCATAAAAAACAGGCGTTCTTCATCGCGAAAAACGATCAGTACCCGATAGCCGCCACGTTTGCCCGCACCAGCCCGAGCGATGCGCTTTTTGTATACGCAACCGCCAAGATTGGCGTCGTACAGCTGATGTTGCATCTCTCGCGCCGCTTTCACTATCCTGGCGTCGCTAATGCGCTCGCGTGCGGCAAAACCCTGAAAGGTTTTGGTGAGATAAATGTCGACCATTCGCTCTCCCTGCGAATCTATACCCGTTAAGGGTATATTTCAAGTGGTTTAAAAATAACCACAGGGTGACAAGCGGCCAAAGGGAAAGAAACAGCCAAATTCACGCCATGCGCAGCCTGGCGCAAAGTCTTAAGTGAATTCAAAGAGTGATAGGGAGAAAATGCGACGGGATGCGCAGAAGCCGGTTAACGCATGCCCGGTGATAGGCTCACCGGGCAAATGAGTCAGGTCAGACGCCGATTTTTCTGCCGAGCAGGCTGCCGGCGTGCGACTGGCCATCTGGGCCATACAGCGATTTGTTGTTTTTGCTGAGGATGGCCAGCGCCTGCGCGTTATGGTCGATCTGCTGATTGAGCAGCAGACCGTTGTGCTGGTTCTTTTCGCGCAGCGTTTGGCTCAGCAACTGAACGCGCTGCCAACGATCGGCCAGGGGCGCTTGGCTGGCATAGGGGGCGCGTTGCCCGCAGGTTTTTTCCTGCCCCAGGCGCTGTTGCTCGAGGTAAGCGACCGTCGCCAGCAGTTGGCTTTTGGCATCGGTGACGCGCTGCAAGGCCACGCCCGGCAACTGGCCGGAACACAGCAAGTCGTGCTCTTCCTCCAGCACGCCGTTGAGCGCCTGCAGCGTTTCCAACAGTTTGTCCAGCAGTTGTGCCAGGTTTTCCATAGTAATGACTTATCCTTTACCGCTACTCGCCGCGCGCTGTCAGTCGCGTCCGGCGATCCATTGAACATCGCTCTGCGCGTCTTGCAGCAGCGCATCGGCGATTTTGCCGGCGTCCATCTTCAGTTCGCCGTTGCGGATCGCCTGCTTGATGGCCTCGACCCGACCCATATCGATATCCTGGGTGCCCGGCTGCATCAGGCGCGCCTGCGCCTCGCTCAGTTTGACCTGCGTGCCGCTGACGGCGGTTTCCGCCACGGCGGCCTTGCGCGATTGGAGCGGGTTGTCGGCCGGGGTTTCTCGCGGTTGCACAGTGGAAACCGGCTGTAACCGCTGGGTGCGATCGATACTCATGGTCCATCTCCGTTTACGCCGTGACCGCTCGCGGGCGACGACGCTGCAATGAAAGTTTTGCGGCCCTGGTGGCCAATAAAATGCTGCTTGATTTGTCTTATCGGCAAGGTTTGCGGAACCTTTACTTTTTTATAACGTAATGCGGATCGCGCCGTCGTCCCCGACCACGCCGCTGACGATCTGCCCGGAGGCCATGCGCACCCGCACGCTGTCTTCGGCGGCGGCGTTGTTCATCGCCTTGCCCGCACCGCTGATGCTGAATCCTTCGCCCTGTGCGTTGACCTGCACCGGTTGCCCTGCCTTGATAATCCAGGCGCGGCGCAGCATGGCGAGGGTCAGCGGCTGACCGGGGCTGATGTTGCGCAGGCTGACGGCGCCCACCGCTTTGCCCGCTTCGGTCAGCGCGCGCGGCGGCAGGGTATCGAGCCGGCCTGCTTTCAACGCCAGATCCGCCGCCGTCAACCGGCTGCCGGCGCTGATGCCGCGCGCCGAAACGAGATAGCGGCCGAACACCTGCACCTGCGTCTGGATAAAACGCCGCTCCTGGCCACAGCGCGCCGAAATGCTGACGTTGCCGCCGATCCGCGCGTTGGGTGGCAGCGACAGCTGCGGCAGTTCGCAAGCGGGCCATTGGTTCGGCGGCGTGCGCACCCGCACTTTTACCTGTACCGGTTCACCGCTGAACTTGCCCTGGATGAAGCTTTCGATTTGCGTCGCCAGATCGTCGGCGCGCGCGTTCAGACTGCACAGCAGGCCGATAAGCAGCAGCATTTTACCTTTCATCGTCATCTTCTCAAGCTTCATCGGGATACGCGTAAGTGTACCCGCAGCGCGCGCAGGCTAAGCAGATAAATAGCGCCCCATTTTGCGTTTATTCCCGCGATAGGGTGGCGCAGGGGGCGTTTATGCTGTCGACTCCAAATTCTAACCTCGCGGAGGGAGCATGCTCGACAAACTGGACGCGGCTCTGCGCTTTGGCCAAGAGGCGCTGAACTTGCGCGCCCAGCGGCAGGAAATTCTGGCCGCCAACATCGCCAACGCAGACACGCCGGGTTATCAGGCGCGGGATATCGATTTCGCCAGCCAATTGAACAAGGTGCTGGAGCAGGGGCGCGTCAGCGGCAACGGCATGGCGCTCAACCTGACGGCGGCGCGCCACATCCCGGCGCAGACCCTGCAGCCGCCACAGCTCGATCTGCTGTTCCGAGTGCCGGACCAGCCGTCGATGGACGGCAACACGGTGGACATGGATCGCGAACGCACCAACTTTGCCGATAACAGCCTGAAATATCAGACCGACCTGACGCTGCTCAATGGGCAGATCAAAGGGATGATGTCCGTGCTGCAACAAGGATAAGGCGCATGTCTTTACTGAATATTTTTGATATCTCCGGCTCGGCGTTATCGGCGCAATCCCAGCGCATGAACGTCAGCGCCAGCAACATGGCCAATGCCGACAGCGTGACCGGCCCGGACGGCGAACCTTACCGCGCCAAGCAGGTGGTGTTCCAGGTCGCGGCGGCGCCGGGGCAACCGACCGGCGGCGTGCGCGTCGCCCAAGTGGTGGACGATCCGGCGCCCGAGCGTCTGGTGTATCAGCCGGGCAACCCGCTGGCGGACGCCAAGGGGTATGTGCGCATGCCGAATGTCGACGTGGTAGGGGAAATGGTCAACACCATCTCCGCTTCCCGCAGCTACCAGGCCAACGTCGAGGTGCTCAACACCACCAAGTCGATGATGATGAAGACCCTGACGCTGGGTCAGTAACCGGAGCTTCCCATGGCTATTGCCGCAACCACCAACGAGTCGTTGGATAACACCGTCATCGGTAACAACAGCAAAAATACCAACAGCCAGGATCTGCACAACAGCTTCCTGACGCTGCTGGTGGCGCAGTTGAAAAACCAGGATCCGACCAATCCGATGCAGAACAACGAGCTGACGTCGCAGCTGGCGCAGATCAACACCGTTCAGGGTATCGAAAAGCTTAACACCACGCTGGGGTCGATCTCCGGCCAGATCAACAGCAACCAGTCGCTGCAGGCCACCGCGCTGATCGGTCATGGCGTGATGGTGCCAGGCAACAACATTCTGGTCGGCAGCAAGGATGGCAAGGTCAGCACCACGCCGTTCGGCGTGGAACTGGAGCGCGCCGCCGATCAGGTGACCGCCACCATCACCAACGCCAGCGGGCAGGTGGTGCGCACCATTGAAATCGGCGGCCTGACCGCCGGCGTGCACGCCTTCACCTGGGACGGCTCGCTGGATGACGGCTCCACCGCGCCCGACGGCGCCTACAAAGTGGCGATTAACGCCAAAGGCAACGGCGAGCAACTGGTGGCGCGCAGCCTGCACTTCGGGCTGGTGAACGGCGTGATCCGCGACGGCAACGGCGCCAAGCTGGATCTCGGCCTGGCGGGCAACGCCACCCTGGAAGACGTGCGACAGATCTTATAACCCCAAGCATCAGGCTCAATCGGACGATAGCCTGACCACTATTCGGAGAATAACATGGCCTTTTCTCAGGCAGTCAGCGGCTTGAACGCGGCAGCAACCAACCTGGACGTGATCGGTAACAACATCGCCAACTCCGCGACTGCGGGCTTCAAATCCGGCAGCGTCTCCTTCGCCGACATGTTCGCCGGTTCGCAGGTCGGGCTGGGCGTCAAAGTGTCCGGCATCACCCAGAACTTCAAGGGCGGCACCACCACCGGCACCAGCCGCGCGCTGGATGTGGCCATCAACGGCAACGGCTTTTTCCGCATGCAGGATAAAGATGGCGGCATCTTCTATACCCGCAATGGCCAGTTCAAGCTGGACGAGAACCGCAACCTGACCAACATGCAGGGCCTGCAGCTGACCGGCTACCCGGCGGCCGGTTCCCCGCCGACCATCCAGCAGGGCGCCAACCCGGTGCCGCTGAGCATTCCCGAAGGCATGATGAACGCCAAGGCGTCCACCTCCGGCGAGATGGTGGCCAACCTGAAGTCCACCCATAAGGTGCCGGATGATCATAAGTTCGATCCGGCCAAGCAGGACAGCTACAACTACGTCAACACCATCACCGCTTACGACTCGCTGGGCAACGCGCACAATATCAACGCCTACTTCGTCAAGACAGAAGACAACAAGTGGCAGGTGTACACCCAGGACGGCAGCGCAGCTCCGGTGGATGCCGGCACCATGGAGTTCAGCACCAGCGGCAACCTGGTGAAAACCACCAGCACCAACGGCGCGCCGGGCGAGTTCAGCATGGTGATCCCGATGGCCGCCAAAGACGGCGCGCCGGCGCAAAACTTCACCCTGAGCTTCGCCGGCAGCATGCAGCAGAACGTGGGCAGCGACTCGGTGAGCAAAGTGGCGCAGGACGGCTATGCCGCCGGCGAATACACCAACTTCCAGATCAACAACGACGGCACGGTGGTGGGCATCTACTCCAACCAACAGACCCAGGTGCTGGGCCAGATCGTCATGGCCAACTTCTCCAACCCGGAAGGGCTGGCGTCGCAGGGTGATAACGTGTGGCAGGAAACCGGCGCGTCCGGCCAGCCGCGCGTCGGTCTGTCGGGCGGTGGCGGCTTCGGTAAGCTGACCAGCGGCGCGCTGGAATCTTCCAACGTCGATCTGAGCCAGGAGCTGGTGAACATGATCGTCGCGCAGCGTAACTACCAGTCCAACGCCCAGACCATCAAGACGCAGGACTCCATCCTGCAGACGCTGGTTAGCCTGCGCTGATAGGGCCGAGTTATGGATCACGCGATTTATACCGCGATGGGCGCGGCGCGCCAAACGCTGGAACAGCAATCCATTACCGCCAACAACCTGGCCAACGCGTCGACGCCGGGCTTTCGCGCCCAGCTTGCCGCGTTGCGCGCGGTGCCGGTCGACGGGCCGAGTATGGCGACCCGCACCTTGGTGACTGCCTCGACGCCGGGCGCCGACATGAGCCAGGGGGCGCTGAACTACACGGCGCGCCCGCTGGACGTGGCGCTGCAGCAGGACGGTTTCCTGGCGGTGAGCCTGCCGGGCGGCGGTGAGGCCTATACCCGCAACGGCAACATTCAGATTTCCTCCACCGGGCAGTTGACGGTGCAGGGGATGCCGGTGATGGGCGACGGCGGCCCAATCGAGGTGCCGCCGTCGGCGGAGATCACCATCGCGGCCGACGGCACCATTTCGGCGCTGAACGCCGGCGATCCGCCGAACACCATCGCGCAGATCGGCCGCCTGAAGCTGGTGAAGGCCGATGCACGCGAAGTGATGCGCGGTGACGACGGGCTGTTCCGCCTGACGCCGGAAACCCAACAGCAGCGCGGCAATCAGTTGCAAAACGATCCGCAGGTGCGGGTGATGCCCGGGGTGCTGGAAGGCAGCAACGTCAAGCCGATGGAGACCATGGTCGACATGATCGCCAACGCCCGCCGTTTTGAAATGCAAATGAAGGTCATCCACAGCGTGGATGAAAACGAACAGCGTGCCAACTCACTGCTCTCAGTGAGCTAAGCAGCAAGGAAATAACCGATGATTCCATCCTTATGGATTGCCAAAACCGGTCTGGACGCGCAGCAGACCAACATGGACGTGATCGCCAACAACCTGGCGAACGTCAGCACTAACGGCTTCAAGCGCCAGCGTGCGGTATTTGAAGATCTGCTGTACCAGACCATGCGTCAGCCGGGGGCGCAGTCCTCCGAGCAGACCACGCTGCCTTCCGGTCTGCAGATCGGCACCGGCGTGCGTCCGGTGGCGACCGAGCGGCTGCACAGCCAGGGCAACCTGTCGCAGACCAATAACAGCAAAGACGTCGCCATCAAGGGGCAGGGGTTCTTCCAGGTGATGTTGCCGGACGGCACCCAGGCCTACACGCGCGACGGCTCGTTCCAGATCGATCAGAACGGCCAGTTGGTCACTTCCAGCGGTTTCCAGGTGCAGCCGGCGATCACCATTCCGGCTAACGCGCTGTCCATCACCGTCGGCCGCGACGGCATCGTCAGCGTCACCCAGCAGGGGCAAACCGCCGCCCAGCAGGTGGGTCAACTGACGCTGACGACCTTTGTCAACGACAGCGGTCTGGAGAGCGTGGGCGAGAACCTGTATCAGGAAACCGAAAGCTCGGGCGCGCCGAACGAGAGCACGCCGGGGCTGAACGGCGCCGGTCTGCTGTATCAGGGCTACGTGGAGACCTCCAACGTTAACGTGGCGGAAGAGCTGGTCAACATGATCCAGACTCAGCGCGCTTACGAGATCAACAGCAAAGCGGTATCGACTTCCGATCAGATGCTGCAAAAGCTGACGCAACTGTAATCTGTCATTGACGGGCCCGGCTTGCCGCGCCCGTCATTCTCTTTCGTGAAACAAAGGCGATACCCGTGGTAACCACATATTCGATGGCAATCCTGCCGCGGCAGGGACAACGCTGGCTGGCGGGAATGGTGATGCTGACGCTGAGCGGCTGCGCTTATATTCCGCATAAACCGCTGGTGGACGGTGCGACCACGGCGCAGCCCGCGCCGGCCAGCGCGCCGATGCCGAACGGCTCGATCTTCCAGACGGTGCAGCCGATGAACTACGGCTATCAGCCGCTGTTCGAAGACCGCCGTCCGCGCAACGTCGGCGACACCCTGACCATCGTGCTGCAGGAAAACGTCAGCGCCAGCAAGAGCTCCTCCGCCAATGCCAGCCGCAACGGCGCCAGCAAGTTCGGCGTCGCCACCTCGCCGCGTTACCTTGACGGCCTGTTGGGCAATGCGCGTGCCGATATGGACATTTCCGGCGACAGCACCTTCGGCGGCAAGGGCGGCGCCAACGCCAACAACACCTTCAACGGCACCATCACGGTGACGGTCAACCAGGTGCTGGCCAACGGCAACCTGCACGTGGTGGGGGAAAAGCAGATCGCCATCAACCAGGGCACCGAATTCATCCGCTTCTCCGGCGTCGTCAACCCGCGCACCATCAGCGGCAACAACTCGGTGACCTCGACGCAGGTGGCGGACGCGCGTATCGAATACGTCGGCAATGGCTATATCAACGAAGCGCAGACCATGGGCTGGCTGCAGCGCTTCTTCTTAAATGTTTCACCGTTCTAAGGATTGACTGATGCTGAAAAAATGGTTTATCGCGCTGTGCGTCGGGCTGGTGTGCTTGCCGGCGGCGGCGGAGCGCATCCGCGATCTGGTGACGGTGCAGGGCGTGCGAGACAACGCCCTGATCGGCTACGGCCTGGTGGTGGGGCTGGACGGCTCCGGCGACCAGACCATGCAGACGCCGTTCACCACCCAAAGCTTGAGCAACATGCTGTCGCAGCTGGGCATCACCGTGCCGCCGGGCACCAACATGCAGCTGAAAAACGTGGCGGCGGTGATGGTGACCGCCAAACTGCCGCCGTTCTCACGCGCCGGGCAGAATATCGACGTGGTGGTTTCTTCGATGGGCAACGCCAAGAGCCTGCGCGGCGGCACTTTGCTGATGACGCCGCTCAAAGGCGTGGATAATCAGGTCTATGCCCTGGCGCAGGGCAACGTGCTGGTCGGCGGCGCGGGCGCGGCGGCCGGCGGCAGCAGCGTGCAGGTCAACCAGCTGGCGGGCGGGCGCATCAGCAACGGCGCCACCATCGAACGCGAGCTGCCGACCACCTTCGGCAGCGGCGGCGTTCTCAACCTTCAGCTGAACGACGAGGATTTCACGCTGGCGCAGCAGATCAGCGACGCCATCAACCGCCAACGCGGCGGCGGCACCGCGACGCCGCTCGACGCCCGCACGATCCAGGTGCTGGTGCCGCAGGGCAACAGCTCTCAGGTGCGCTTCCTGGCGGAGATTCAAAACATCACCGTCAACGTCGGGGCGATGGACGCCAAAGTGATCATCAACTCGCGCACCGGGTCGGTCGTGATGAACCGCGATGTGATCCTCGATTCTTGCGCCGTCGCCCAGGGCAACCTGTCGGTGGTGGTCGATCGGCAGAACACCGTCAGCCAACCGACGACGCCGTTCGGCGGCGGCCAGACGGTGGTGACGCCTAACACCCAGATCTCGGTGCAACAGCAGGGCGGATCGCTGCAGAAAGTGAACGCCAGCGCCAACCTGAACAACGTGATCCGGGCGCTGAACGCGCTGGGCGCCACGCCGATCGATCTGATGTCGATCTTGCAGGCGATGCAGAGCGCCGGCTGCCTGCGCGCCAAGCTGGAAATCATCTGATGGCCGGCGATCTGATGGCGATGTCGGGCGCGGCCTATGACGCCCAGGCGCTGAACGGCCTGAAGCGCGACGCGGCGGCCGACCCGCAGGGCAACCTCAAGCAGGTGGCGCAGCAGGTAGAAGGCATGTTCGTGCAGATGATGCTGAAAAGCATGCGTTCCGCCTTGCCGCAGGACGGGGTGTTGAGCAGCGACCAAACGCGGCTGTATACCTCGATGTACGACCAGCAAATCGCCCAGCAGATGTCGCAAAAAGGGCTGGGGCTGGCCGACATGATGGTCAAGCAGATGAGCAACGCCAACGCGGTGCCGAGCGAAACGGCGGGCCTGTCGCCGATGGCGCTGGACAACGAGGTGCTGCAAACGCTGCCGAACCAGGCGCTGGAGCAAATGGTGCGCCGGGCGATGCCGAAGGCCCCGCCGGCCGCCGCGCCGCTGTCGCTCAACAACGGCAACTTCGTCGCTCGCCTGTCGATACCGGCGAAGGTCGCCAGCCAGCAGAGCGGCATTCCGCATCAGCTGATCGTCGCGCAGGCGGCGCTGGAGTCCGGTTGGGGGCAGCGCGAGATCCCGACATCAGACGGCACGCCGAGCTACAACCTGTTCGGCATCAAGGCCGGCGGCAGCTGGAGCGGACCGGTGACGGAGATCACCACCACCGAGTTCGAACAGGGTGCGGCGAAGAAGGTGAAGGCGAAGTTCCGCGTCTACGGTTCCTATGTGGAAGCGATCGCCGATTACGTCAAGCTGTTGACCAACAACCCGCGCTACGCCGATGTGGCCGCTGCGCGCAGCCCGGAGCAGGCGGCGCATGCGCTGCAACGCGCCGGGTACGCCACCGACCCGCAGTACGCCAGCAAACTGGTCAGCGTGATTCAGCAGATGAAGAACGCGGGGGAGCAGGCGGTGAAAGCCTATACCCACGATCTGAACGATTTGTTCTAAATCCCCCGTCATTCTTGATGCTGCAGCGGCGTTGATTGCACAAGCTCGCCCCGGTCACTTGGCTTAATCAAGCTCCCGGGGTCTCCCTTGCTTGTCGTCTTGCTGCGGCGCCAATTATTTAGGGGATAGGCGGTAATGGAGGCTCGCTGGATGCTGACCGCATTGCCGCTTTTTTTCCTCAAGTTCTTCTCATTTTTGCCGATAACCGAAACAGGCTGAGCGAACAGGCTCAGCAGCTCAATTAAGAACCCTGTGGGCCACCGGCGCCGCAGCATAAGGAATTCCGATGTCCAATAGCTTAATCAATACCGCGATGAGCGGGCTGAATGCGGCTCAGGTGGCGCTCAGTACCGTCAGCAACAACATCTCCAACTACAACGTGGCGGGCTACAACCGTCAGACCGCGATCCTGGCGCAGAACGGCGGCATGGCCACCATGAGCGGCTTTATCGGCAACGGCGTGACCGTCACCAGCGTCAACCGCGAATACAACCAGTTCATCACCAACCAGCTGCGCGGCGCGCAAAGCGCGTTCGGGGCGCAAAACGCCTATTACGAGAAGATTTCGCAGATCGACAACCTGTTGGCGAGCAAGACCAACCCGCTGTCGACCAACATGCAGGACTTCTTCACCAACCTGCAGAACCTGGTGAGCAACGCCGGTGACGACGCCGCGCGCCAGACGGTGCTGGGCAAGGCTAACGGCCTGGTGAACCAGTTCAACAACACCGATAAATTCCTGCGCGATATGGATAACGGCGTTAATCAGCAGATCAGCGATACGGCGCAGCAGATCAACAGCTACGGCCAACAGATCGCCAAGCTGAACGACGAGATCACCCGTTTGCGCGGCAGCGCCGCCGGCGAGCCGAATGCGTTGCTGGATCAGCGCGATCAGCTGGTCACAGAATTGAACCAGCTGGTGGGCGTACAGGTCACGCAGCAGGACGGCGACGCTTATACCGTCTCCTTCGCCAACGGCTTGACGCTGGTGCAGGGCAGCAACACCTATCAGGTGGAAGCCGTGCCTTCCAGCAGCGATCCTTCCCGTCTGACCATCGGCTATAACCGCGGCAACGGCGCCAGCGAAGTGCCGGAAGGCCAGATCACCAGCGGCACGCTGAGCGGCGTGCTGAAATTCCGCAGCGAAACGCTGGACGGCGTGCGCAATCAACTGGGCCAGTTGGCGCTGGCGATGGCGGACAGCTTTAACCAACAGCATCGCGCCGGCTTCGATCTGAACGGCGATGCGGGCGGCGACTTCTTCAGCTTCAGCGGCGGCCGGGTGGTGGATAACACCCGCAACACCGGCGACGCGTCGCTGTCGGTCGCTTACACCGATACCGGCAAGGTGAAAGCCAACGATTATCGCGTCGAGTTCGACGGCAGCAACTGGCAGGTCAGCCGCCTGCCGGACAACGTGAAAGTCAACGCGACGCCGGGCACCAGCGCTGACGGCAAACCGACGCTGAACTTCGACGGGTTGGAAGTGAGCATCGACGGCAATGCGCAAGCCAAAGACAGCTTCACCGTGAAGCCGGTCAGCGACGTGGCGGGCAACCTGAAAGTGGCCATCACCGATTCGTCCAAGATCGCCGCCGCCGGTAAAGACGACAGCGGGCGCGGCGATAATGAAAACGCCAAGAAGCTGCTGGATCTGCAGACCAAAAACCTGGTGGACGGCAAGGCGACCCTGAGCGGCGCTTACGCCGGCATCGTCAGCGGCGTCGGCAACCAGACCGCTGCCGCCAAGGCCATCGCCACGTCGCAGGCCAAGATCGTCACGCAACTGGGCGCGCAACAGCAGTCGATGTCCGGCGTCAACCTTGACGAAGAGTATGGCGAGCTGCTGCGTTTCCAGCAGTACTACATGGCCAACGCGCAGGTGATTCAGACCGCCAGCTCGCTGTTCGACGCGCTGCTGAATATTCGTTGATTTCATTGTTAATCGGCGCCGATAACGGCGCCGGTCGCTCAGAGTAAGGAACCCACAGCATGCGCATGAGCACCAGCATGATGTACCAACAGAACATGAACGGCATCACGGGCAACCAGTCGCTGTTCATGAAGGCGGCCGAGCAGCTTTCTTCGGGCAAGCGGGTGATCAACCCGTCCGACGATCCGCTGGCGGCGTCGCGCGCGGTGATGTTGTCGCAATCGCAGGCGGAAAACAGCCAGTACACGCTGGCGCGCACCTTCGCTCGTCAGAACGTGTCGATGGAAGAAACGGTATTGGCCGGCGCGACCTCCACCATCGCGGACATGAAGGCGCTGATCGTCAACGCTGGCGGCACCGAAAGCGATAACGATCGCCAGTCGCTGGCCACCCAGCTGCAGGGGCTGAAAGATCAGCTGCTGAATCAGGCCAACAGCACCGACGGCAACGGCCGCTATATGTTCGGCGGGTATGTGAACGACAAGGCGCCGTTCGTCGATAACGGCGGCACCGTCAGCTATCAGGGCGGCGACAAGACGGTTCAGCAGAAAGTGGACGCCAACCGCACCATGACCATCGGCCATACCGGCAACGCGGTGTTCATGTCGTTGACCAGCAACCCTAAGCCCGAGCCGGACGGCAGCGCGCCGGTCAGCAACGTATTCGAGAGCATCGATATCGCGCTGAACGCGCTGAAAACTCCGCTGCAGGGCGCCGACGAGGCCACCAAGCAGCAGGTGAACGATGCGCTGGCGAAAGCCAACCGCGGCCTGGACAACTCCTACAACAACGTGCTGAGCGTGCGCGCCGAGCTGGGCAGCCAGCTGCAGGAGATGGATCAGCTGGACAGCATCGGTAAAGAGCGTGACATGACCAACCAGATCCAGATGAGCGCGTTGACGGATGCCGACCTGGCCGAGTCTATCTCGTCTTATTTCATGCAGCAGGCGGCGCTGCAGGCGTCGTATAAAACCTTCAGCGATATGCAGGGCATGTCGCTGTTCCAGATGAATCGTTGAGAGCAATACCCCGTTGCCTGACCGCGACGGGTTTCCCTTTAGTGCGCTTAGAAAACGCCTTCTCCGCCCCGCGGGGAGGGAGGCTTCTTGAAACCGGGCGCACTCGTTTGGCGCGTCACTCGTTCTCCCACTACTGACTGAGTGACGCGCCTTTTTTTCATCAGGAAAGTAATAATAAGATTGTCACCCCTGTTTAATGCGTAACGGCATTATTGAAATCAGTGGCGGAAAAATCGCGATAGATATTATTTCCCTGACGATAAATAGCGCTGCTATTTCTTTTTCTTCTCCACTTTCCATTTTCCGCCGTCGGCCGTCTCGGTAAACGAAACTCTAAACTTGTTGCTTTTCCAGTGGGTCAAACCGAATAACCGGCGTGCTTTTCGGTTGCTTTTCGCTTTAATCATGAATTCGCTCCTGTGGTTAGCAAAGGTCGATGCTGCGCCCTGCAGCCGGCGGGCGCCGGACGCATTTATTCAGGGTGTAAGTTATCTGTCGCGCATTTAACCCTGCGTGACTGCGTTATTTTTTATTTTCACTTGGGAGTCAACGTTTTTATCGCCGCTGATGGCTAGCGTGGTACAAGCGATATTTCTGTTGCCGGGTCTATTCTAGGTCGGGGTTTTATTTATTCAAGCCGCCGGAGACATTTGAACCTTAATCCGGATAAAAGCCGTTTCTCAGGCTTTTGTCCCAAGAAAGCGTTTTTATTGCCATTTTGTCTTAGGCGGAAGAGGGGGAAGGAAGGGACCGCCGGATTCAGAAGGTCATGCCGCCGATCACCGCCGCCAATCGATCGAACACTTCGCCGAACAGGTGTTCGCAGAACGGCGCCAGCATCGGCATCATCATGCCCAGCGTCATGATGCCGAAGGTCATGGTGACCGGGAAGCCGATCACGAAGACCGACAGCTGCGGCGTCATGCGGTTGAGCAGGCCGAGCGCCATGTTGAGCGTCAGCAGCAGGCAGATCAGCGGCAGCGCCAGCATCATGCCGTTGATGAAGATCAGCGAGCCGACCTGAGTCAGCACCAGGAAGCCGTTGCCGTTCAGCGGCTGCGTTTGGATAGGTAGGGTGTGGAAGCTGTCCGCCAGCAGCGAAATCAGCCACAGATGGCCGTCAAAGCTGAGGAACAGCAGCATCGCCAGCAGGTTGAGCAGGCGCGCCAGCACCGGCATGTTCGGGCCGCCGCTGGGATCGAAGAAGGTGGCGAACGACAGGCCCATCTGCATGCCGATCACTTCGCCCGCCAGGCGCACCGCCGCGAAGGCGAACTGCATGGTCAATCCCAGCGCCACGCCGATCAGAATCTGTTGGATCGCCAGCCACAGGCCGGCGGCGGAGAAGATAGGGATATTGCTGGCGGGCAGCGTCGGCGCGATCAGGATGACGATCAGCCCGCCAAGGCCGATTTTGACCTTTTTGCTGATCTGCTTTTCGCTGAATATCGGCGCGGTGCCGATCAGCGCCAGAATGCGCAGCAGCGGCCAAAAATAGTGGCTGAGCCAAACGGTGAGTTGGGCGCTGTCGAAGGCGAGCACGGTCAGCCGATCAGGGTTGGCAGGTTGCTGAACAGGGTGCGCATGTAGTCCAGCAGCAGGTTCAACATCCAGGGGCCGGCGATGATGATGGTGGCCACCACCGCCAGAATTTTAGGGATGAACGACAGCGTCATTTCGTTGATCTGGGTGGCGGCCTGCAGCAGGCTGACGACCAGGCCGCTGATCAGCGCCGCCAGCAGCAGCGGGGCGGCCAGCGCCAGCGCGACTTTCATCGCCTCGGTGCCGAGCGCCATAACCGATTCAGGTGTCATCTCGCTTTCTCCGGTCAGGGGTTACGAATAGAAGCTCTGCGCCAGCGAGCCGAGCAGCAGCTGCCAGCCATCGACCAGCACGAACAGCATCAGCTTGAACGGCAGCGAGATGGTGGCGGGCGGCACCATCATCATCCCCAGCGCCATCAGCACGCTGGCGACCACCAGGTCGATGATCAAGAACGGAATAAACACCGTAAAGCCGATCTGGAAGGCGGTTTTCAGTTCACTGGTGACGTAGGCGGGCAGCAGGATGCGCATCGGCACCGCTTCCGGGCCGGCCAGCGGCGGCTGATTGGCCAGTCTGGCGTACAGCGCGAGATCGGTTTCGCGCGTTTGCCGCAACATGAATTCGCGCAGCGGCTGCGCGCCTTTATCCAGTGCGACCTCCAGCCCGATCTTGTCCTGGCTGAACGGCAGATAGGCGTCCTGATAAACCTTGTCGAACACCGGCGACATGATGAAGAAGGTCAGGAACAGCGCCAGCCCCAGCATCACCTGGTTCGGCGGCGCCGAAGGCGTGCCCAGCGCGTTGCGCAGCAGGCCGAGCACGATGATGATGCGGGTGAAGCTGGTCATCATCAGCAGCATGGCCGGCAGGAAGGTCAGTGAAGTCAACAGCACCAGCGTCTGCACCGGCAGCGACCAGCTTTGGCCGCCATTGGCCAGCGGTTGGCTGATCAGCCCCGGCAGTTGTGCAAAAGCCGCCGGGCTGATCAGCAGCAGGGCGGCGGGGAGCCAAACCGCCGGGCGGCGGACGAGGGTATGAAGAGTCGAGGTCATGCCGATTTTTCCGGGCGTTTCATAACTTTTTGCATCAGTTGACGGAAGTCCGCCGGTGTCGCCGCGTCGGCCGCGCCCTCGTCTTTCGGCGGGGCGGGCAGGGTGTGCAGCGGGGTGATCTGCTGGGCGGTGACGCCCAATACCAGCAAGGTGTCGTCGACTTCCACCACCACCACGCGTTCGCGCTGCCCGACCTGGCAACTGGCGCGCAGGTTGAGCAGTTTGTTGTTGCGCGCCTGCGGGGCGAAACCCAGTCGACGGAACAGCCAACCGGCCAGCAGGATCAGCAGCAGAATGCCGCCGAGCGCGCTGCTGACCTGCATCAACACCGAACCGGCCGGCAAGGCCGGCGCGGCGGGGGGTTGGGTGCTTTGGACGGTAACGGGCGCCGCGGCGGTCATCAGCGGCTCAGTCGACGCATGCGTTCGGAGGGGGTGATGATGTCGGTGATGCGCACGCCGAACTTGTCGGCCACCACCACCACTTCACCTTGCGCGATCAGGTAACCGTTGATCAGGATATCCAGCGGTTCGCCGGCCAGGCCGTCCAGCGCCACCACCGAGCCTTGCGACAGGCGCAGCAGCTCTTTGATGGTCATCTTGGTGCGCCCCAGTTCCACGGTCAGCTTGACCGGAATATCCAGGATCAGGTCGATATCCTGCAGGCTGCCGAGCGCATCCTGAGCTTCCAGCGACTTGAACACCCCTTCGGTGCTCGCGCCGGATTTCTCTGAAGACTGCTGCTCGTTAAACGCATCAGCCCACAGATCGTCTACGGATTCCTTTCCTTCGCCAGACGGTTGCTTAGGATCACTCATTGGGCTGTTCCTCACTCAGAGCATTCAAAATAGGGTTAATCAAATGTTCAACACGCAGGGCGTATTGCCCGTTCAACGTGCCGTATTGGCTGGTCAGAACCGGTACGCCGTCCACATGGGCGATCAGGCGTTCCGGCTTGTCTATCGGTAATACATCGCCCGGTTGCAGCTTCAGGACTTTCGACAGCCGCATCGGGATATCGACGAAGTTGGCGATCAGTTCCAGTTCGGAATGCTGCACCTGCTTCACCAGGGTTTCGCGCCAGTGGCTGTCTTCCTGCCGCGAGTTTTCCAGCGGCGGGTTGGTCAACAGCTCGCGCAGCGGTTCGATCATCGCGAACGGAATGCAGATGTTGAACTCGCCGGTCAGCGCGCCGATCTCCACCTGGAACGGCGTGGTGACCACGATGTCGTTCGGCGAGGTGGTGATGTTGGTGAACTTCACCTGCATTTCGGCGCGCACGTATTCCACGTCGATTTTGTAGATGGCGCTCCAGGCGTCGCCATAGGCGTCCAGCGCCAGGCGCAGCATGCGTTTGATCACCCGCTGTTCGGTCGGAGTGAATTCGCGGCCTTCGACCTTGGTCGGGAAGCGGCCGTCGCCGCCGAACAGGTTGTCGACGGCGATGAACACCAGACTCGGCGCGAACACGAACAGGGCAGTGCCGCGCAGCGGATTCAGATGCACCAGGTTCAGGTTGGTCGGCACCGGCAGGTTGCGGGCGAACTCGTGATACGGCTGGATTTTGATCGGGCCGACGGTAATGTCCGGGCTGCGGCGCAGCAGGTTGAACAACCCCATGCGGAACTGCCGGGCAAAACGTTCGTTGATGATTTCCAGCGCGTGCAGACGCTCGCGCACCACGCGGCGCTGGGTGTTCGGATCGTAAGGCTTGACCTCGCTCTCTTTGCCGACCACCGCCTCGGGTTCATCACCCGCGCTGTCGCCGTTGAGCAAGGCGTCGATCTCTGCCTGTGAAAGAATGCTATCGCCCATAGTGATTACCGCAGTATGAAGGCGGTGAACAGCACGTCGCTGACCACCTGCTTCGGTTGTCCCTTAACCAGCGGCGGGCTGAGCACGTCCTTAATCTGCGCCACCAGCTGTTGCTTCCCTTGTTCATTGGCCAACTGGCTCGCTTCCTGGCGGGAGAGCAGCATCAGCAAGCGGCTGCGCACTTCCGGCAGAAAATCGTTCAGCTGACGGCGGGTACTTTCGTCCGGCAGACGCAGCGTGAGGCCGATGTACAGCACGCGATCCGGGTTGTTGTCCGGCGTCACCAGGTTGACGGTAAAGGTGTCGAGCGGCATGAACACCGGCGCGGCCGGCGGTTGCTGTTTGGCGGCGGCCGGTTCGGCGCCGTTTTTATGCTGTTGCAGCAGCCACCAGCTGTAGCCCGCGGCGCCACAGGCGACGACGCTGATCAACACCAGCAGGATGACCAGAAGGGAGCGTTTCGGTGCTGCCGGAAGGGTGTTCTGAGACATAGCCAAATCTAATTCCTGTTGTTCCACCCGCGGCCGGCGAGGCGGCGGGCATGGCGCGCGGCAAAGCCGCACGCATGACATGTAAAGGTATTATCGCGTCTATCGCGGCGTGCAATAGCCTGAATAGACGCGCAAATGGGTGCCAGCTTGGGCGTTTGCGGCGGCTCAGGCGAAAATATCGACGCCGTTGACCGCGCTGGCCATGCGCTGCAGCGCCATCGGCGCGCTGACGCCATCGGCGGCCGCAGCCTCATCGCCAGGGTGTTCAGCATAGCTGGAACGCCCCTGGCTGTTGGAGGCCTGCTGCTGCGCCTGTTGCCATTGTGGCGTGGACTCGCCGCCCACGCTGCTCTGCCCCAGGTTGATGCCGCTCTCCGCCAGCGCGTGGCGCAGCTGCGGCATCGCCGCTTCCACCGCCGCGCGCACCTGGCCGTGAGCGGAGGCGATGTGCAGTTGCGCCTGCTGATCGTCCAGTTTCAACGTGATCTGCAAGGCGCCCAGCTCCTGCGGATGCAGACGCAGCTCGGCGCTTTGCTGGCCGTTGCGATGGAACATCAGCACCTGTTGGTTCAACGCCTGCTGCCATTCCGGGCTACCCAACTGCGCGTTTAACTGCGGCGTAGGCGGCGCCGTCACCAGTGAGCCGGCCGGGGCGGCCGTTTGCGTTGGGCTGGCGGCGGCCAGGGCGACGGCGTGATTGAGCGTCGGCTGCTGCTGGGTATCGCCCGCCGGCAGCGGCTGTGCGGCACTTGCGCGCTCGCCGCTGGTCGATTGCGGGAGCGCCGCCGTGGCATTATCGCCATCGGCTGCAGGCGTTTTCGTGCCTGTTCCTGTCGGAGCAGGGGATGCCGATGAACGCGCGGCGGTGTTATCACCGGCCGCCGCAATGTTCAGCAGGCCATTGCCGGTCTGCAGCGCGGCCGCATCGTCAGCGTTTTCCACCGGCAGCGGCCGTTGGCCATCGGCTGGCTGAGGCTGGGCGACGATCGCGGCCGGCAGCATGGCATACAGCGCCTGCAGCGTCGCGGCATCCAGCTCTTTGGCGGCGGCGATCGGCGGCTGCGCCGGTTTATCGCCGGCCACGAGCGTTTCGCTCTCGGCGCCTTCAGGTGAAAGCGCGTCGGCTGGGGTTGCCAGACCCGGCAGCAGGCCGCCGCGCTCGCCGAAGGTGGCCAGCAGTTGATTGAGCTGATTGCGGCTCAGGGCCGGGGCGCGTTCATCGTCCGCGCTCAGCGCGACCGGCGGCTGTTTGCCGTCGGCGGCGGGCGCAAAACGTGCGCCGAGCAGTTGGGCGAAAGCGGATGACAGCTGGCTCTCATCCAGCGCCGACGTCAGTTCGGCCAGACCGCCGGCATCGCCGGGTAAGGCCAGGCCGGGCAGGGCGTTCAGATTCATGGGTTGATATTCCTTTGTGCACTGCGTTGAGCGAACTCATCCATCAGTTTTTGATCCCGTTTATTCTCCTGCTGCTGCTCCGCATTTATGGCGCGGGTATGCAGAGTCTCGAAAGCATTCAGCCGCTGTTGTTTGTCTTGCCATTGCTTCACCGCATGATCCACTTTCTGCCCCCACTGCAGCAGCTGCTGGCGGTGCTGGTCGATGGCCTGTTCCAGCGTGCCGATAAACTGCTGGTAGTTTTGCCAGCGAGAGCTGTCCATGCCGTCGCAAAGCGTATGATTCAGCTTCTGGCGATATTCGTCCTGATAGTTGAGCAGCATCGACAGCTGTTGCTCCGCCGCCTGCTGCGCCTGCCGCACCTGGCCAAGCTGTTGCGCGGCCTGTTCCACCGCATCCTGCGCCAGATCGCGCAGGGTAATCAGGGGGGATTGTGATTTCATCGCTGTACGCCTCTGGTGACGTTAAACAATCAACTGCTGCAGCTGTTGACAGGCTTCATCGTAGCCGCTGCGTTCAAAGATGCCCTGTTGCAGGTACGCTTCCATCTGCGGGTACAGCGTCATCGCTTTGTCCAGCAACGGATCGCTGCCCGCCGCGTAGGCGCCGACGCTGATCAGATCGCGGTTGCGCTGATAGCTGGCCAGCATCTGCTTGAAGGTGCGTACCCGGCGGTAATGCTCTTCGTCGATCAGCGATGTCATGGCGCGGCTGATTGACGCTTCGATGTCGATCGCCGGGTAGTGGCCGGCCTCCGCCAGCCGCCGCGACAGCACCACGTGGCCGTCGAGGATGGCGCGCGCCGAGTCGGCGATCGGATCTTGCTGATCGTCCCCTTCGGTCAACACGGTGTAGAAGGCGGTGATGGAGCCGCCGCCGCTGATGCCGTTGCCCGCGCGTTCCACCAGCGCAGGCAGCTTGGCGAAGACTGAAGGCGGATAGCCTTTGGTCGCCGGCGGTTCGCCGATGGCCAGGGCGATCTCACGCTGCGCCATGGCGTAGCGGGTAAGGGAGTCCATGATCAGCAACACGTGCTGCCCGCGATCGCGGAAATCTTCGGCGATGCGGGTGGCGTAGGCCGCCCCCTGCATGCGCAGCAGCGGCGACACGTCCGCCGGCGCAGCGATCACCACCGAGCGCGCCCGGCCTTCGGCGCCGAGAATGTTCTCGATAAAGTCTTTGACCTCGCGGCCGCGCTCGCCGATCAGGCCAACGACGATCACATCCGCCTGGGTATAACGGGCCATCATGCCGAGCAACACGCTCTTGCCGACGCCGGAGCCGGCGAACAGGCCCATGCGCTGGCCGCGACCGACGGTCAGCAGACCGTTGATGGTGCGCACCCCCACGTCCAGCACCTGCTCGATCGGCGTGCGCTGCAAGGGGTTGAACGGCGCGGTGATCAGCGGCGCGCGGTAACCGGTTTCCGGCGAAGGCAGGCCGTCGAGCGGTTTGGCGCTGCCGTCCAGCACGCGCCCCAGCAGCGCCGGGCCGAGCGGCAGCTGTTTGCCGGCGCTTTGGCCTTCCGGCGCGATGCGGGCGTAAACCCGCGCGCCCGGCACGATGCCTTCGACTTCTTCCAGCGGCATCAGGAACAGCCGTTGGCCGTTGAAGCCGACTACTTCGCTTTCCACTTCCTGCACCTCACCGGCGTCGTGCCGTTCGATGAGGCAGGTCGCCCCGAGCGGCAGCTGCAGGCCGGTAGCCTCCAGCACCAACCCGGTGGCGCGGGTCAGGCGACCGTAGCGGCGCACCGTCGGCGCGCGGGCGATGCGTTTTTCCAGCGTATCCAGAGAACTCAGCCAGCGGCCGAGACGCGCGGTCATCAGACTTCTCCCGGTGCCGCCAGGCGGCACAGTTCATGCCAGCGCGTCGCCAGGCTGGCGTCGAGATCGCCTTCCTCGGCGCTGACCTTGCAGCCGCCCGGATGCAGTTCGCCGTCCGCCAACAGGCGCCAGCCGTGCAGGCTGAGGGTAACCCCCAACTGCTGCTCGACGCGTGGATAGTCGTCCGGGTGGACCCGCAGCTGCGGCTTGCCGTTGAACATCGGCTCCTGTTGAATCAGCTGTTGGATCTGCGCGAGCAGGGCGGTGCCGTCGCACACCGGCGGCTGGCCCAGCACCTGTTTGGCGGCGGTCAACGCCAGTTGCATCAGCCGCGAAGCGATCACGCTGTCGAGCGCGTCCAGCGTGTGCTGGAATTCGGTAACCAACTGCTGCCAGTGGGCGGTCAGCGGCTGTTGCTGCTGCTGCGCTTCCAGCAGCCCTTGCTGACGGCCTTCTTCCAGACCGGACTGAAAACCGGCTTCATAGCCTTTTTGCTGGCCGTCGGCATAGCCCAACTGCTGGCCCTGTTGCTCGGCCTGCAGCCGCAGCGTCGCCAACTGCTGCTGCAATTCGGCCTGCGCGTCCGGCGACGGATCGCTTTGTTCGAGATCCGGCAGCGGCGGCAGTTCGAACGCCGGTTTCTGTTCGCCCAAATCGTTGAGCGACCAGGGCTGCCAGGGCAGGGTGTTAATGCGATCAGACATAGGTGTCCTCGCCGCCGCCGATGATCATTTCGCCGGTTTCCGCCAGACGTCTTACCACCAACAGGATGGCTTTCTGCTCGTTCTCCACCTGCGACATGCGCACCGGCCCACGGTTGGCCAGATCGTCGCGCAGGATGTCGGCGGCGCGTTGCGACATGTTCTTGAGGAACTTCTCGCGCAGCGGCTGTTCGGCGCCTTTCAACGCGATCAGCAGCGACTCGCCTTCCACTTCCTGCAGCAGGCGCTGGATGCTGCGATCGTCGACTTCCACCAGGTTTTCGAACAGGAACATCTCGTCGATGATCTTCTGCGCCAGCTCGCCGTCGTATTCGCGCATCGCGTCGATGACCGCTTCTTCCTGCTGGGTTTTCATCAGGTTGATGATCTCGGCGGCGGTGCGCACCCCGCCCATTTTGCTGCGCTTGAGGTTCTGGCCGTCGAGCAGGTTGTTCAGCACTTCGGTCAGCTCCGCCAACGCCGCCGGCTGCACGCCGCCGAAGGTGGCGATACGCAGCATCACGTCGTTGCGCAGGCGTTCGTCGAACAGGGCCAGGATGTCCGCCGCCTGGCCGCGTTTGAGGTGCACCAAAATAGTGGCGATGATCTGCGGGTGTTCGTCGCGGATCAGATCGGCGGCGCTCTGCGGCTCCATAAAGTTGAGCGTTTCCATGCCGGTGGTGGTCTCGCGCGATTCGAGAATGTCTTCCAGCAGGCTGGCGGCGCGCTCTTCGCCCAGCGCCTTGACCAGCACCGAGCGCAGGTAGTCGCTGGCGTTGACGCTCAGCGCCGCGTATTGCTCGGCGTCGTCTTCAAACTCGGTCAGTATTTCGCCGAGCTGTTTGTGTGAAACCTGGCTCATGCCGGCCATGGTGCCGCTCAGCAGCTGTACTTCGCGCGAGGAGAGGTGTTTGAACACCTCCGCCGCGCGATCTTCACCCAGCGTCATCAGCAAGATGGCGCTTTTGTCGGTTCCGGTCAGGCTCATATCTCGTTACTCATCCATTGGCGGATTACCAGAGCGACCACGCGCGGGTCTTTGTCAGCCAGATCGCGGATCCGCTGGCTCTGGACTTCTGCGCTGACGCGCTGCTGCGATTTGCGACGCTGCGCCAGCTCCTCGTTGCTCGGTTTGTTGCTGTCGACCGCTTTGGCGGCAGGGGCGTTGGCGGCGGCGATGGCGGCCTGTTGCGCAGCCTGGCGCTGTTGCAGCTGCGGCCGCACCAGTTTGCGCCACAGCAGCCAGGCCACCAGCAGCACCAGCAGATAGCGGCCCGCGTCGATCAGGCGATCGATAAACGACTGGCTTTGCCAGAACGGCAGTTCGCCACCGGTCACCTGAGTGTCGGTAAACGGCGTATTGACCACGTTCAGGGTATCGCCACGGCTGCTGGAGTAGCCCATCGCTTCACGCACCAGCGCTTCGATCTGCGCCAACTGCTCTTTGCCCATCGGCTGCGGTTTGCCGTCTTTACCGGTGCCCAGGTAGTTGACCACCACGGCGACCGACAGACGCTGCACGGTGCCGGCTTTGTGCTGGGTATGGCGGATGGTGCGATCGAGCTCGTAGTTGGTGGTCGCGTCGCGTCGGGTATTTTGCGGCACGCCGCTGGCCGCCGCGCTGCGGGTGGTTGCGGCGTTTTGCGCGGTGGCGTTGGCATTGGCATTGTTGCCTGCCGCGGGCTTGGCGGTTTCAATCGGCGCGGTGGCCGGCGCGCTCGGTTGGTTGGACAGCGCGCCTGGCACGCCACCCACCTGCGGCCCGCCGATCTGTTCGCTCAGGCTGGTTTGCTGGGAGCGGATAGCGGCTTTGTCCGGCTGCTGGTTCGGCTGGTATTGTTCATCGGTTTGCTCGCGCGTGGCGAAGTCGATCTGCGCTGTGACCTGCGCACGCACGTTGGCGCTGCCGACCACCGGAGCGAGGATCGCTTCGATGCGGCGCTGGAAGCCGTTTTCCACTTCGTTGGCGTATTTCAGCTGCGAAGCGTTAAGATCACGCCCGGTGCCGTCGGACTGGGTCAGCAGGCGGCCGGCCTGATCGACCACGGTCACGTTGCCCGGCGGCAGGCCGGCGACGCTGCTCGACACCATATAAACGATGGCGTTGATCTGGCCGTCGTCCAGCGCACGGCCGGGTTGCAGGGTGAGCGTTACCGAGGCGGAAGGGGATTTCTGTTCGCGCACGAACAGCGAAGGTTTAGGCAGCGCCAAGTGAACGCGGGCGTTTTGCACCGGCCCCAGCGATTCGATGGTGCGCGACAGCTCGCCCTCGAGGGCGCGCTGATAGTTAATCTGCTCGCTGAACTGGCTGATGCCGAATTTTTCCTGGTCCAGCAGTTCGAAGCCGACGGCGCCGCCTTTCGGCAGCCCTTGCTGCGCCAGACGCAGACGGGTTTCATGCACCTTTTCCGCCGGGATCAGCAGCGCCGCGCCATTCTCGGCAAAGCGGTAAGGGATGTTCATCTGCGTCAGTTGGGTGACGATGGCGCCGCCGTCGCGGTCGTTCAGATTGCTGTACAGCACGCGGTAGTCGGGGCTTTTCACCCACAACAGCAGCGCGACGACGATCGCGATCGCGGCGGAAGCAGCGACCAGCAACGGAATTTTCGGGTTGGCGCGCAGACGGTTCCAGATGGCTTGCAGGCCGTTGTCGCGGCTTTCGCCGGCGGTTATCGAAGCACTCATTTTAGGTCTCGTCCTTCAATGGCGCTCACGATCCCGTACGGGCCGCTGAGCAGCTCCCTGCCAGGCTGATGAACGGTATGGTTAGCGTTGTGTGACAAAACAGACTCCCTGATACACATATCTTCTAAATAGCGGCGCTCCCATTTCTGGGCAGGCCATTATTCGCCTTATCAGACAATTCCGATTGCCCGATAAGCCGGGTTTTTTGCAGTTAATTAACCGCTTTAGGTCCGAAAACGCTGTGCTAGGGTGTGCATCATTGGAGAAGTGCAGGGTGAAAACGTCACCCGGCGAGACGAGATGATTGAGGACCAGATGGCGATTCAGGGCATTGAAGGGGTGCTGCAGCAGATGCAGACCATGGCGGTTCAGGCCGGCAAGATGGGGCAGAATGCGGCGCCTCAGGGCGTCAGCTTCGCCAGCGAACTGACTGCGGCGCTCGGCAAGATCAGCGAGACCCAGCAAACGGCGCGCAAGCAGGCGCAGGATTTCGAGCTGGGCGCGCCAGGCATCAGCCTGAACGATGTGATGGTCGATCTGCAGAAATCGTCGGTGTCTTTGCAGCTGGGCGTGCAGGTGCGCAACAAGCTGGTGGCGGCCTACCAGGATATTATGAATATGCCGGTGTGATACTACGCGACATCAGCGTGGTTTCACCTGCTGAAAGCGGCCTGCCTGGGAGGTGGTAGGCCGCTTTATGGCTTTAACCCTTTCTTATCTGTGCTTACACCTCTCTGTATATAGCGATATAGCGCTCCCCATTTTTATCGTAAACACCCATTATTCGGTCAATAGCGGATTTCCCCGTTTGGCAGCGGTCCTGTAGTACCTGAAACAGCGGTTATAACTCTGTGACTCTGAGAATTCTTGATACGTTCATAATACGGCACGCTGCCGTAGTCTGCGCTCGTTATTTCCATTCTTCTGAATCTACACCGAGGTGTTAATGAATAATTTAAGTGCCGCTGCCACCGTAATTAATGATACTGATGTAACTTCGCAATTAGGCAGCATTAATAATGGCTATACCAATGTGCATGCGCAACTTGGCGTGACGCTATCGCGATTCGGAGCCGATCCTACGGGCAATACCGATTGTCGTGAAATATTTCAGCAGGCATTGGATTATGCGGCGACAACGCAGCATAAAACCGTCTGGATCGATGGAACCTTTCTTATTACCGGCGATGTTTCGTTAAAAGTGCCTGTTGGGGTCACCGTCAGAGGTTATCGAACTGGGCGAAATCAAAGCATAATGACAGCTGGTTTTAATCCTAAAGATGAACCTTCGGTGT
The DNA here is from genome assembly GCF_052045405.1 of Serratia sp. 22278. NCBI lineage: Bacteria > Pseudomonadati > Pseudomonadota > Gammaproteobacteria > Enterobacterales > Yersiniaceae > Serratia > Serratia sp. 22278. The sequence continues at coordinate 70,083 of NZ_JBQEOW010000003.1, forward strand.
TGTTAGTGCGTACAAAGCCAGCAACACAGGGGGAACCAGGAACTAATCTATTCGAATGTACAATCAGTCCTTCATTTGATGGCTTCGTGATCTATTACGATGAACAGCCAAAGAATATCACCGATCCGGCAATGTTTATTCAGTATGGTTATACTTTTCACACCGTAGGGCGTTCATGTTCAGTTACTAACATTCTATATGCTGGTGCCTGGAATTTTTTCTCGCAGCAAGGTGAGGCGCCGTTCTGCCAAAACATTTATGGTTTTGCTTATGGCATCGATTTTCATGTGGAGAAGTGCGCCGATGTAGGGGTTTTTGATAATATACATTGCAATCCGAATGTTGTTCGGCCTAATTTTAGTACTATCACCGCAGCGGCTAAGCTGGAAACAAGCATTATGTTTGATTTTTCAGAGCATGACGGCATGATGCTGAGCAATATTCATGGTTTTGGTAAAGGAGTTGTGTTCAATAATGATCAAAAAGGGACCACGCGGCTAATGACCCTGTCAGGTAGCAATTTTCTTTTTGATAAATGTGGCACTCTCGTGAATTCGAATGCTTCTGGTGCAAGAATTGTGGACTTCTTTGGCGGAACATTCATTCATGACTATGCACGCTTAAAGGGCATGATGACGCTAAGTAACTCGACCCAAACACAGATAGCGCAATATTATCTCAATGGATGGAAATTCCAACTGGGTTCTCCCTTACTGGGGGAAAGCACTGACACCTTCTTTTACTTTGCTGACCCTGCGGGTTGCAGCTTGATTCTGAACTCAGCGATTTTGCCATCAAAGGGAACATTAGAATTAAATAACCCATTAAAAAGCAATATGATGAATGGTGACATTACCATCGGAAGTCGGCGGATTAACCTTGAAAGAACCTATGGTAATTATATTCCCAACTCCCGCTTGCTGACTGTTGACCAGAATAACGGGATGCCTGTGGGTTTTAATATTTCCGGTAACGGTGTTAAGGTTGTTGCGCAAGAGGTGACAAGCAGTAATACTGCGACGTCCTATTATTCCGGATTATTAAATAGGACCTTTGATGTCAACCAGACCGGTACGATGACCGTTATGGCTTATGCAACTGCTATCGGCGATTCTCCGGGTATCCGGGTGACGGCAACCGATGATAACTATACTGAGGCGACAAAAATAGAGAAGAAAATCCCGTGGACGATTGAAGGTGGCTATTATGTGGCGCGTATTACCATTGAAAGCACCCCTCTTTATTCTATTTGGGATATCTGCTGTGCAGCGCCATCGATATCGGGCGGCGCATTGCGGATGCATAGTGTGTCGTTGATACCTTCACCGGTATTTAACTACTCGTCTGAATTGAGAGAGCCGCCTTTATTAAAGTCACAGGTGGGTAGTATGGCAACAACGATGTTGCTTCAAGCGAACACGCCTACGATGCTTCAACGTTCAGTGTGGGGGAAAACAAGTGGAGTAGCCAGAGTTTATTTAAAAACTGACACCACGGTTGCGATATTTACATTATATAAATTGAAAGATAGTGAACCTGTCACTGTCGTTAAAGATGTTTACTATCAAGATGGTGATGATGTTTTAAATCTTACGTGGCCCACTGGCGGCCGCTTAACACTTTCAAGCAGCGCCGGTGGGAATATACAAATACGCATTGATGGCGCTTAGAAAAATAAATTAGGCAATGGACTGCCTTTCCTTCTATTGATATTTTTGCGTCAGCCCACTAACTCCACGATCCGCTGGTGGGCATTCGCCAGCCCCTGCGCGAGGCCGTGCGGTCTCATATCCAGCCCTTCGGCATAGATAAATTGCACGTCGCCGATCCCCATCAACCCCAGCACCGAACGCAGGTAGGGCGTTACGGCATCGGTCGGATGCCCGGCGTGCATGCCGCCGCGTGAACTGAATACCAGCGCATTGACGCCTTCCACCAGCCCCACCGGGTAGGTGGCGGTATAGTTGAAGGTCATCCGGGCGCGGGCCACCAGATCGAACCAGTTTTTCAGCTGGGTCGGGACGTTGAGGTTGTACATTGGCGCGCCGAGCAGCAGCAGATCGCTCTCTTTCAGTTCGGCAATCAGCCGGTCGGAGAGCGCCACCGCCGCTTTGGCGCGTGGGCTGATGTTTTCCGCGCCGCGCAGCGCACCGAACAGCTCGCCGTCCAATACCGGCAGATCCAACGCCGTCAGATCGTGTTCGACGATCCGATCTTCGTGTCCTTTCGCCTTACGCGCCGCCAGATAGCGGTCAATCAGGTTATTGGTCTGCGAGTCATTTCCCATAATGCTGGATTTGAGTACCAGTATTTTTTTCATGCTGTTGTCCTCTGACGGTCATCTGTGGTTTTCACCGGGGATTCGGAATGACTGCAGGTTATCATTGCTTGATGTTCACCAGTGGTGATAGGTTTTCACTAAATTGATTCCAATTTGGAAGCATTAAGATGAAAAGCGATCTCAGCGCACTGCCGGCGTTTGTCGCCGTGGCGGAAGGCGGCAGTTTCGCCGCCGCCGCAGAGAAACTGCATCTGACGCGCTCTGCGGTCAGCAAAATCGTATCGCGTCTCGAGGCTCGGCTTGGCGTGATGTTGTTTATGCGCACCACGCGCAGCCTGAGCCTGACGGATGAAGGGGCGCTGTACTATGAGCACTGCCGGCAGGCGTTGGCAAACGTTCAGGCGGCGGAAAACCAGCTCGACAGCGGCAAGATGCAGGTCAGCGGCCGGCTCAGAGTCTCGGTGCCGGTGCTGTTCGGCCATTTGTGCATTGCGCCCGTGTTGACGGCGCTGGCGAATGAACATCCCTTGCTGACGCTGGAAATTTCATTCAGCGACCGCAGGATCGATCTGATCGACGAGGGGTTCGATCTGGCGGTTCGCATTGGCGAGCTGGCGGACAGCGGCAGCCTGGTTGCCCGGCGCTTGGGCGAACACGGCATGCTGCTGTGCGCCTCGCCCGATTATCTGCAGCGCTGCGGCGAGCCGAGAACGGTAGAGACGTTAAGCCGACATCAGGCGGTGGGGTATCTGCACGCCGGCGCCGTGCTGCCCTGGCAGCTTCGCGGCGAAAACGGCGAGCTGCAGCCGTTCAGGCCACCGGCCAAGATGATGATGGATGACATGCAGGGGATTGTCGATGCGGTGTCCGCCGGCGCCGGTATTGCCTGGCTGCCAGAGTGGCTGGTGCGCGAGCGCTTGATGGCGGGGACGTTGGTGGAGATCATGCGCGGTGGGTCCAGCCTCAGTTTCCCGGTGAACGTCGTGTGGCCCTATATGCCTTACCAGCCGCTCAAGGTGCGGCTGGCGGTAGACAAACTGGTGGCGGAGCTGCCTGGCAGGCTGACGCGGTTCGCGTCGGCCTGAGCGTGTATGTGGTGGCAAGCGGTCCAAGGGACGCTTGCCGATGTCAGAGCGCGCGCTGTTGCGTTGATCGTGGCAGTGACGGCTGTGTTTTCCCTGTCAACAGGCAACTGAAAATAAGAACCCAAATGAACCCGTAAGAGTAATCGGGGTTGGCGGCGCAGGAGCCCAAAAATGCGGAGAAAAGCATAAATTTAAGCATGGAATGGGCTTCGTTGCCGGCGACGTTATATTGCGAACGAATAAGCTTGGATACGATAAAACCGACTAACAGTATCGTCCCCAATATTCCGAAGTTAGCAAGTAGGGACAGAGGCAGAGAAGATATTCTTGCGCTACCGATACCGACGCCCAAGCCAAAGGTATTATACATAATTTCAAGGGCATTGTAGTTGGAGGCGGAGCGCACGAGGTGAGAGATCGTTTGCGCTTTTTTATCCGCGTAATCGGTTATTTTCTCCAGGAAAAAGATAAATGTGAGCTTTGATACGATGACCAAAGCCAGAGAAAATAGAGCTTTCTGTATCAGGCTAAAACGCGTACTGAAAATGAATGTGCCGCACAGCGACGTAAGCAGGGTGAAATAGCCCGATGTAGAGCCGTTTTTAACCAAGAGCAGCACCATCAATAGGGCCACTAGCTTCAGTCGCAACCCCTTGGCAACCAAAAGAGGCACGATGGTTGCGCCAATAAAGATACCGGCGAATGACGGTTCACCGAAGGTACCGCTCAGTCTGGATTCAAAAATGGCATTGGCGTTATGCATGCTGTTATACATCAAAATCTGAATCGCATTCGCCAGCGGCCTGGCAAGGAGCCAAATCAGACAGTAAGCGGAGAAAACCAGCGTCGTGAAAATGATGGTTTTCAGTGCATATTCAGGCGTGATTTCACGCCGCTTGACGTAAATGACATACAGCGTTATCAGGTTCAGCGTGATTAGAATCAGTTGCTTGATGTTGTTATTGCCCCACACAAGCGAGATACCTTTTTTGGCGTAATTATTTTCAAAGCTATAAGCCGGTGAATAAACTCTTACCCCTTCAAATAGGTGGGTTAACGCATAGGTGAAGAACCAAAAAAGAACAATTATTACCAGCGATTGCAGAAATACCCGGTGTTTTAAGTTCCAGACGGATGTGCTGTTTTTTGAAGTGAAAAAAAACCGGGTTATTAAAACCAGCTCGATAAAGTAAAATATAGGTAGGCTATTACTCCCTGTGTTAATAATAGCGCTTGATTGAAAGATGGATGCGAGAATCAACAGGGCGAAAATGGTTCTGTGGTGTAGGAAAAAAGTGGCGAAAGCGAGAGCTAGCCAAACAAAACTTAATATATTCACATTATATTCCCTAAGTTACTTATCCTATATGGCATCGTCTGGCTTCAGATTAAAGTAGTTATAAAAAACCAGCGCATTTCCGCGCGCTATCATACAATAAGAAGGTGGGATGGTCTAGCTGCAAGGGTAGTATATTCATGGGGTTATAGAATTAGACTGCAAGTATATGCCATTCTTATAATTAACGAGCTAATTAAGTCGCGCGGGTTTTGCGTTTGGGATAGTGACGATTGGCCCTCGGAATTTGCCGTGGCAGCAGGAAACAGGCCACCGGTGCAATTAATTCAGCAATAAAATAAATAAATAAAATTAATTAAAAATCACCGAGGAGCAACGACCATTGCAATGCGTAATAAAGCAGCAACAAGAGACAGCTGGCAAGCACCAGCTTTTCACCAGCTTGCTTAAGCTTGGCTTTAACGTTGTTTCTTTGCCGCATTTTTACGTTCTCGCTTTAGACAGTCAGATAGAAAAGCAGTATAGCAAGCAAATTTTAGGCGTCGGTCAAAATAGGAAAATACTTAATGCTTTGGTGGAGAACCGAGCAGTGGGTTGTGCGGGATAAATAGCCAGCGGCAGGAAGAGAACAACCAGGAAAAGGTGCCAGCGGTCGCTGGCGGATACGTCAAGATAGGTTGCTCGGCACGCCCACATCATTGCGATGCCATCGTTTATCCGGGCTAAATTGCCGTGTTTGCCGCCATTGATTAGCCGGAACCGTAATGCTGTTCAAAGGCAGGTTCCATTATTCTCTGATGACCGCGAATGGCGGTAGGGGCGAAACCGAAGCGTTTGCGAAAACGTTCGGCGAAACGCGAGGCGCTTTCATAACCCACATGTTGCGCGATGGCGGAGATCGGCCAGTCGGTCGACTGCAGCAGGGCCAGCGCGCTGCTCATGCGCACGTCAATCATCAGGTTGCGCAACGCGGTGTTTTCCATCGACAGTTTGCGGCGCAACATCACTTCACTCATCGACAGGCTCTCCGCGACTTTGGCCGCCGTCCAAATGCTGTGCGGATCGGTCGCCAGGCAGCGGCGCACGCGCTGCGTCAGATCCTTGGCTTCGTTGTGAATAAAGCGAATGCCGAATTGGGCCAGCCACAACAGAATTTCCAGCATTTTGTGCCGCACGATGATGGTGGGAAAGCGTTGCCGCAGCGTCAGCGCCAGGCCGGTGGTTTCAAAACTGTGCTTTAGGGCGCAGGGCAGGTTGCGCAGCGCCAGGACGGCATCGAACGGCATCGGCGCCGGCGTTTCCTCGGCCGGAGGTTGGACGGTGAGCAACAGGGGATCGCAGGTTAGCAGCTGGCAACTGAATACGCCGTCTTCGGACGGGCCGTTAATAATGTCCACCGTTTGCCCGCCGTCGATAATCAACAGCTCGCCGGGATGAGCGACCACTTCGTGTTGTTGCCAGCGTACGCGCTTATGGCCTTGTTGTATCAGATACAGATGTGGTTGCTCAAAATAGACTGAAGGGAATAATAATTCAGTATACTGAATGATGTGCGCTGAGGCGCCAATTCCAGGACAGAGATTAATTGTACGTTCCATCGATATTCATTTCGCAGCCATTATCTGGGAATATCTTTACGCTTTGATCCGCGCTGGAGCAACATTTTTCCATGGGCCGTGAAACACAGCGGCGAGTTTTATCTATCAAAAATCAATTTCCTGCTGAACAGAAAACGTCCGTGTCGGGATGATGTTTATCCATTAAAGTGAGAGCCAGGCTCGAAGCGCGCATTTTACCAATTACCCATAAGCTGAATAATTCAAATGCCATAGATTAATATCCTAACGTAACCCGAGAGTAATAGCGCATAGTGCTATTTAATCCATTTTCGTCAGTATTGTCGATCTTATCGGACCTGTGGTTCCCCCAGCAACAGCGCACGATCATGAAACTGGCCGTAGGCATTGTTGACCACGTTCTGGCGCGTGGACTGTTCGATCAACATTTTCAGCTCATCCATACGCTGCTGTAACAGACGTTTGAGTTCGGTTTCGTTGTCGAGGATCTGTTGCAGCTTATTGCGCAACATCTCCTGCAGCGCCATGGACGGGCCGGCTTGCCCGGTAAAGGCGGCGGTTTTTTCCACCGCCGTCACGTAAGCGAATTCGAGCTCGACGAGCTCCTCCCAGCGCCCGGTTTGCGCCAGCGCGATCATCTGGCTGCTCAGGCTGTAAATTTGTTGATAAGCGGCTAACAGCTGCTGTTGACGTTCCATTACACGGCGTCCTGCGAAGGTTGGTAGTTAGGGCCGATCTGGCGCCAGGCGTCGGCGATGTTTTCCAGCAGTTTAACCACTTCGGCGATCGCCGCTTCGTCGTTGTGCAGATTGGCCTGCATCAGCCGACGCTTCATGTAGTCGTACAATGCCGCCAGATTTTCGGCGATCTCGCCGCCCTGTTGAGGGTCGAGGCCGCTTTTCAGGCCGTTGTCGATGATATTGATGGCTTTGGACAGCGCCATGCCTTTGCCGGCGATATCGCCCTGGTTCATCAGGATGCGTGCGCGAAGCAGGGCGCTGAGCGCCCCGTCGAACAACATCACGATTAACTGGTGCGGGCTGGCGCTCATGGCGCCGCTTTCCAGACTGACCTGTGCATAGGCCTGAGTGCCGCTACGGTTATACATGCTGTTTTCTTTACCTTGTTAAAGGGTTACTTGAACTGTTGAGCCAAATAGTTACTGGTGCCGTTCATTTTCGACATCATGGTATCCAGCTGAACGAACTGTTGTTTATAACGATCGATAGTGTTCTGAATGCTGGCGGTGACCGTCGTGATCTGGCTGTTCAGGCGATCGAGGTTGGTGTTGATGCTTTTGGTCGAGTTTTCGATGATGCCGCCGGATTTGATGTAGCTCTGGATCTCGTTGTGGATCTCGGTGGCCATGCCGGTGTCTTTGCCGTTACCGACGAAGAAGTTGCTGACTTGATCTGGCTTCTCATCCATCGCTTTCTTCAGCTTGGCGCTGTCGATTTCCAACTTGCCGGTTTTGGTGTTGGTGGAAATGCCGAGGTTGCCCAGGCCTTTCAACTCCGGGTTGTCCTGGGCTGCGCTCAGCGCGCTTTTGATCGACGACTGAACGCCGCGCAGGGTGTTGTCGCCCAGCAGCGGACCGTTGCTGGGATTTGGCGCTTCGCCGGTTTTAACCGGGGTGAACTTGGACAATGCGTTGAAGGTGTCCAGCAGGGAGTTATAGCTGTCGACCCACTCTTTGATCTTGTCGGTGGTGCCGGCGGTGTTGGTGCTGATTACCAGATGCTGCGGTTCATCGGTTTTGGTTTTGGTTTTCAAATCGATGGTGACGCCCTGCAGGGCATCGCTGATCGAGTTGGTGCTGCGTTTGATAGCGGTGCCGTTCACCATCAGCTCCGCATCCTGCGGCGCGACCGTCTGCTTCATGGCGGTGGAGGTGCCGCGCGTGGCGTTGTAGTTCAGGATATCGCCCAGTTTGTCGTCATTGTCGACCTGGAGGGAAATCTTGTTGTTTTCGCCGGTGGTGGAGGAACTGACCGCCAATTGATAATCGTTGTCGCCAACGCGCATGATGCTGGCGGTGACGCCGGCTTTGGCGCCGTTGATGGCGTCACGCAGCTCAACCAGTGAGGTTTGATCGTCGCTGAGCGGGATTTTGGTTTCTTTCGGCGGGTTGCCGGCGGTGATGGTCAGGGAGCGGTCGGTGACGCCTTCAGCGCCTAATTTAGCGCCTTGATCGCTGACTTTCGCCTGCGTGGTCAGCGTTTGCGCCTGCGCCAGGTTTTTCACTTCCACCACGTAGTTGCCCGGCACCGCCTTGGCGTTGGTGGTGATCTTGAAGGCGTCGTGTTCGGTGGCGGTGGTGGCCTTGAAGAAATCTTCTTTCGCCATCTCTTTGCTGAGATTGTCGAATTTTTCCAGCGCGCCTTTCAACGTGCCGTAACCGGTCAGCTGGGCGTTGTAGCTGGATTGCTTGGTGGTGTAAGGGGTCAGACGCTGTTGTTCCGCTTTGGTCAGCTTATCCAGCAAGCCATTGAGGTCAAGCCCTGAGCCGAGACCTAATGAACTGATCGTTGCCATGAGTAATTCTCCTTGATGATGACTTTATTCGCTTTACGCGTTATCGGCCCAGTGGTGAAAAAGTTTACCGAAAAAAACAAAAAAACGATGGCGCAATAGAGGAGGGAAAAACCGCGTTATTTCCGCCATTGCAGCGGGCGCAAAAAATTTTAAAAAATTGCTAAAGGTTGTTAGGGGAGGGCCGATACCTGAGGGGACGGTGGTTGACGCCGTGGGCAAACAAGCCCGAACCTTTTAACCGTGTTGCGAAGAACGCAACTGACTCGTAAGGAAAGCAAACAATGGCACAAGTAATCAACACTAACAGCCTGTCTCTGATGGCGCAGAACAACCTGAACAAATCTCAGTCTTCTCTGGGCACTGCGATTGAGCGTCTGTCTTCCGGTCTGCGTATCAACAGCGCGAAAGACGATGCTGCGGGTCAGGCGATCTCCAACCGTTTCACCGCTAACATCAAAGGCCTGACTCAGGCTTCCCGCAACGCCAACGACGGTATCTCTCTGGCGCAGACCACTGAAGGCGCACTGAACGAAGTTAACGACAACCTGCAGAACATCCGTCGTCTGACCGTACAGGCGCAGAACGGTTCTAACTCCACCAGCGACCTGAACTCCATCCAGGACGAAATCACTCAGCGCCTGAAAGAGATCAACCGTATCTCCGAACAAACTGACTTCAACGGCGTGAAAGTGCTGAGCAGCGATCAGAAACTGACCATTCAGGTTGGCGCTAACGACGGTGAAACCATCGATATCGACCTGAAAAAAATCGACGCTAAGCAACTGGGTCTGGAAAAATTTGATGTAACTGCAAAACCAGTGGCTATCGCTGACGGCGCTACAATCAATAACGGTACTAAAGACATCACTTACGATTCTAAAACATCGGGTCTGAAAGATGGCGAAGCTTTAGTAACTGCCAAAGATAAAGACGGCAAGGAAGCTTTCTATGTCCAAACCACCGCTTCAGATGGTGCTAAAACTTATAAAGCCGCAACCATCGCTGATGATGGTAAAGTGACTGCTGGTGCAGATGCCGATCTGAAACAAACGCCACTGGACACTCTGGACAAAGCGCTGGCACAGGTTGACGGCCTGCGTTCTTCCCTGGGTGCGGTACAGAACCGTTTCGATTCTGTTATCAACAACCTGAACAGCACCGTGAACAACCTGTCCGCTTCTCAGTCCCGTATCCAGGATGCTGACTACGCGACCGAAGTGTCCAACATGAGCCGTGCCAACATCCTGCAACAGGCTGGCACCTCTGTTCTGGCACAGGCTAACCAGTCTACTCAGAACGTTCTGTCCCTGCTGCGTTAATCGTCTCTCCCGATTAACTGTCGCAAAGAAACCCCGCTTCGGCGGGGTTTTTTTATGCTCGCGCACCGCGCGGTTATTACATGGCGCAAATAAAGCCCGTTTTGTGCGACTGTTCTGCCGATTGGCATTTCGCCCCCTACGCATAATAGCGCTGACTCTCTTATCCGCAGGTTTAAGACATAGTGAGCGATCTGTATACCGCCGAAGGCGTGATGGACAAAAATTCTCTCTGGTTGCGCTACGTGCCGTTAGTGCGCCACGAGGCGTTGCGCCTGCAGGTCAGGCTGCCCGCCAGCGTGGAGCTTGACGACCTGCTGCAGGCCGGGGGAATCGGGCTATTAAACGCCGTTGAGCGTTATGACGCCCTACAGGGAACCGCCTTTACCACCTATGCGGTGCAGCGCATTCGCGGCGCGATGCTCGACGAGTTGCGCAGCCGCGACTGGGTGCCGCGCAGCGTGCGGCGCCACGCGCGCGAGGTCGCGCAGGTGATGCGGCAACTGGAACAGCGTTACGGCCGCCCGGCGAGCGAAACGGAAGTGGCGCAGACGCTGAACATCTCGCTGGATGAGTACCGTCAAATTCTGTTGGACACCAATAACAGCCAGCTTTTCTCCTACGACGAATGGCGCGAGGAGCATGGCGAGAGCGCGGAACCGATGCTGGAAGGGCATGAGGAGGCCAACCCGCTGCATCACCTGTTGGAAGGCAGCCTGCGCCAGCGGGTGATCGACGCCATCGAGGCGTTGCCGGAGCGCGAAAAAATGGTGCTGACGCTGTATTACCAGGAAGAGTTGAATCTCAAAGAGATCGGCGCCGTGCTGGACGTCGGGGAATCCCGCGTCAGCCAACTGCACAGTCAGGCGATCAAACGGCTGCGTGCGCGGCTGGCGAACGATACCTGACGGCGGAGCGCCGCCCCCAACTCGATGACTCATGCGACAATCGGACTGCCCCTTATGCCAGGAATACTGTTGAAGAAACGGCCGCTTAGCCGTTACCTGAAAGATTACAAGCACAGCCAGACCCATTGCTCCCAGTGCGGCAAACTGTTGGACCGCATGGCGCTGGTGTTTCGCGGCAAGATAATCAATAAAGAAGCCATCGCGCGCATGGATCAGCCGATCGACGATGCGGTCTGGCAAAACGTGCAGCACGAACTGACCGCGCTGTGCCGCTTTTGCAGTGAGATTTCCTGCAACAGCCACCCGAGTTATTTCGACATTATGGCGTTCAAGCAGTATCTGTTCGAACAGACCGAGATGAGCCACAGCACCATTCGCGAGTACGTGGTGCGGTTGCGCCGGCTGGATGAAATGCTGGTGGCGCGGAATTACCCGGCGGACAAATTCGCCAACAGCGCCAGTCATCAGCGCATCATCGACGATCTGCCTACCGCGGCGCACAACAACTACCGCATTGCGCTGCGCAAGTACGATCAGTATCTCGCCTGGCAGCGCAGCTACTGAGATTTTCCCCGGCCGCTGGGCCGGGGTCTGCCGTATCCCCCCGTGATAAAGGATGATTATTCAGTTCACATCTGCTAAATCTATCGGTTATCAGATGTTGATATTCGATTCCCTGGGGGGAAGTAGTGAACCTGCAACAACAACTGGCGCAATTTCCGCGTCTGGATCTGGTTGGCGTCGCCACACCGCTGGAAAAACTGTCCCGTCTCTCCGATTACCTCGGCCGTGAAATTTACCTTAAACGTGACGATGTCACGCCTATGGCGATGGGCGGCAACAAGCTGAGAAAGCTTGAGTTTTTGGCCGCCGATGCGCTGCGACAAGGCGCCGATACGCTGGTCACCGCCGGCGCCATTCAATCCAACCACGTGCGCCAGACGGCGGCGGTGGCGGCGAAACTGGGCCTGCACTGCGTCGCGCTGCTGGAAAACCCCATCGATACCCGTGCGGAAAACTACCTGACCAACGGCAACCGCCTGTTGCTCGGCCTGTTCAACGCCGAGGTGGTGATGTGCGAAGCGCTGCACGATCCGCAGCAGCAACTGGCGGAACTGGCGACGCGCCTCGAGGCGCAGGGCTTCCGGCCTTACGTGGTGCCGGTGGGCGGCTCCAATGCCCTGGGCGCGCTGGGATACGTGCAGTGCGCATTGGAAATCGCCGAACAGAGCCGGCGCAGCAACGTGGCGTTCAGTTCGGTGGTGGTGGCGTCCGGCAGCGCCGGCACTCACGCTGGGCTGGCGGTGGGGCTGCAACAGCTGCTGCCGGAAACCGAGCTGATTGGCGTGACGGTCTCGCGCACCGTGATCGATCAACTGCCGAAGGTGGAGCAGATCCAGAAAGCCCTAGCCTGTTCGCTGAATATCGACGAACTGGCGCCGATCGCGCTGTGGGACGATTATTTCGCGCCGCAGTACGGCATGCCGAACGAAGAGGGCATGGCGGCGGTGCAACTGCTGGCGCAGCAGGAGGGCGTGTTGCTGGATCCGGTATACACCGGCAAAGCGATGGCCGGTTTGATCGACGGCATTGCCCAGCGGCGTTTCCGCGACGAAGGGCCCATCCTGTTCGTTCACACCGGCGGTGCGCCGGCGCTGTTCGCCTACCATCCGCAGGTGTAAATACCGCTTGTTATTCCATTTTGAACTATATTTATAAGGTTATATTCCTTTATGCGGGCGGTTGCACTGTTAAAGTGCTGATATCAAAAAAGATAAACAACATACAGGGGTGTTTATGATGTTTGCAAAAGTTCGTCGCCAATGGTTGTTGGGCGTGGTGGGCGTTGCGTTGGCCGCCGGTTTGACGACTCAAACCTACGCCGCCGACAATCTGCTGCAGCAGGTGAAGCAGCGCGGCACGCTGATCGTCGGGCTGGAAGGCACCTATCCGCCGTTCAGTTTCCAGGGGGAAGACGGTAAATTGACCGGTTTCGAAGTGGATTTCGCCAACGCGCTGGCGGAACATCTGGGCGTGAAAGCCAAGCTGAACCCGACCAAGTGGGACGGTATGCTGGCTTCGCTGGATTCGAAGCGCATCGACGTGGTCATCAATCAGGTGACGCTCTCCGATGAGCGCAAGAAGAAATATGACTTCTCCACCCCTTACACCGTTTCCGGTATTCAGGCGCTGGTGAAAAAAGGCAACGAAGGCACCATTACCAAGCCGGAAGACCTGAAGGGCAAAAAGGTCGGCGTTGGCCTGGGCACCAACTATGAGCAATGGCTGCGCGAGAATGTGCAGGGCGTGGACGTGCGTACCTACGACGACGACCCGACAAAGTATCAGGATCTGCGCGTCGGCCGCATCAACGCCATCCTGGTGGATCGCCTGGCGGCGTTGGATCTGGTGAAGAAAACCGGCGATACGCTGGCGGTGGCCGGCCCGGCATTCTCCCGCCAGGAGTCCGGTGTGGCGCTGCGCAAAAATAACCCAGAACTGCTGGCCGCGATTGACCAGGCGATCGCCGAGATGCAAAAAGACGGCACGCTGGCGAAGATCTCCGAAAAATGGTTTGGCGCGGACGTAACTAAATAATGCACGAAAGTATTCAACTGGCGCTGGATTCAGCGCCATTTTTATTGAGGGGCGCCATACTGACGCTGCAGCTTAGCCTGGGCGGTATGGCGCTAGGCTTGTTGCTCGGTTTTCTGTTGGCGCTGATGCGCCTTTCGCCGCTGTGGCCGCTGTCGTGGCTGTCGCGCATTTACGTGTCGCTGTTCCGCGGCACGCCGTTGATCGCCCAGCTGTTTATGATCTACTACGGTCTGCCGCAGTTTGGCGTTGAATTCGATCCCTTCCCGGCGGCGCTGATTGGCCTGTCGCTCAATACCGCCGCCTACACCTCAGAAACGCTGCGCGCGGCGATTTCGTCGATCGACAAAGGGCAGTGGGAAGCCGCCGCCAGCATCGGCATGACCCGTTGGCAAACCCTGCGCCGGGTGATCCTGCCGCAGGCGGCGCGCACCGCCTTGCCGCCGCTGGGCAACAGTTTTATCGGCCTGGTGAAGGACACCTCGCTGGCCGCCACCATTCAGGTGCCGGAACTGTTCCGCCAGGCGCAGCTCATCACCTCGCGCACGCTGGAAGTGTTCACCATGTACCTGGCGGCATCGCTGATTTACTGGGTGATGGCGACCCTGCTTTCCGCACTGCAAAACCGTCTGGAAGCCCACGTTAATCGCCAGGATCAGGAGTAACGCATGAGTGCCATTGAAGTTAAGCAATTGACCAAGCAGTTCAAAGGTCAGACGGTGCTGCATGGGATCGATCTGGCGGTGGACGCCGGTGAAGTGGTGGCGATCATCGGCCCGAGCGGTTCCGGGAAAACCACCTTGTTGCGCTGCATCAACCTGCTGGAGGAGCCGGATTCCGGCACCATTCGCGTTGGCGATATCCTGATCGACGGCAGCAAGCCGCTGAGCAAACAGAAAAGTCAGGTGCGCGCGCTGCGCCAGCAGGTCGGTTTCGTGTTCCAGAACTTCAACCTGTTTCCGCACCGTTCGGTGCTGGAAAACATCATCGAAGGGCCGGTTATCGTTAAAGGCGAGGCGAAAGCCAGCGCCGAACAGCGCGCTCGTGCGTTGCTGGCCAAGGTGGGGCTGAGCGGCAAAGAGGCGGCTTATCCGCGTCGGCTGTCCGGCGGGCAGCAGCAGCGGGTGGCGATCGCGCGCGCGCTGGCGATGCAGCCGGAGGTGATTTTGTTCGATGAGCCGACGTCGGCGCTCGATCCCGAGCTGGTGGGGGAAGTGCTCAATACCATGCGTTCACTGGCGGAAGAGAAACGCACCATGGTGATCGTCACCCATGAGATGAGCTTCGCTCGCGACGTGGCCGATCGGGTTATCTTTATGGATCACGGCCGCATCGTCGAACAGGGCCCGGCCAAAGCGCTGTTCGCCAATCCGCAGCATCAGCGTACCCAGCAATTCCTCGATAAGTTCCGGAATCAATAAGGCGTCGGGGGCGTTTCCCCCGACCGCATTCACTGCGCTTTCAACAATTCATTGCGCGCGGCGGCGGCGAGAAATCCGCTGCGGCTGCCGTATCCCGGATATTACCGAACCCGAAAGTCAATGCGTCTCGTAGCGCTCTGACGCGGCTTTCAAGCAGAGTAATCCGTCTATGATGTCATCGTCCATGAGCGACGCCCCACCCTGTAAGGATAATAAGGCGCTAACGGCAGGTCGGCCTGCGGACAATAAAAAAACCCTGCACTCGTGCAGGGTTTGCGTAGCGGCGAGCAAATCAGGCGGCAATGGATTGCCGCCTTGAGGATGCGTTAACCGATGGTCATCAGGCTGGCGTTACCGCCGGCGGCGGCGGTGTTGACGCTCAGCGAACGTTCGATCAGCAGGCGTTCCAACAGGATGTTGGTTTCACCGTGGGCGAAGCCCTGCACCGAGACGATGGCGCCGCCGCGCTGCGCGATCTGCTCGCACAGGGTGCGCAACTGGTCGGCATCGCCGTGGTAGATGGCGGCGTCGAACTCGACCTTGTCCTGCTGCCAGTCTTTGCTGAAGGCGATGCGCGCCTGCACATCGTTCGGCAAGCGGCGGAACAGATTGCGTTGCAGTTCCGCTTCCGGCCACAGCGCGCAGCTGCCAACCGCCAGCACGGCGGCCAGCTGGATCAGCGCGTCGGTTTCGTTATCCGCCAGGCACAGCACGCGTTCACGCGGCAGCAGGGCATAGGTGTTGCGCTCGCCGGTCGGGCCCGGCAGCGGACGTACGGTGCCGCCCTGGCCCAGTTCCGCATAACGTTGCGCCAATGCCGCCAGTTCGCCGTGCTGGCTGGTGACCGCCCACTTCTCCAGCGATTGCAACGCGCCCAGCAGCTGCGGCCGCGCGGTGGCTTCCATCGGGCGCTCTTCGTCCTGGCGGTGCAGCGTACGTTGCAGCGCGTCGTCCGGACGGTTGGCCAGCAGACGGTACAGGTACAGCGGGCCGCCGGCTTTCGGGCCGGTGCCCGACAGGCCTTCGCCGCCGAACGGCTGCACGCCGACCACTGCGCCGACCATGTTGCGGTTGACGTACAGGTTGCCGACCTTGGCGCGTTCGGTCACCCGGGCGATGGTTTCATCGATACGGGTGTGAATGCCCAGCGTCAGGCCGTAACCGGCGGCGTTGATCTGATCGACCAGCGCGTCCAGATTGTTGCGCTGGAAGCGCACCACGTGCAGCACCGGCCCGAAGATCTCTTTCTGCAGCTCGTCGAAGCTGTCGAGCTCGATCAGCGTCGGCTTGATGAAGGTGCCGCGCGCCCACTCTTTTTCATCCTGCGCGCTGCCTTTGGCGGCCTGGTACACCTTGCGGCCTTTGGCGCGCATTGCCTGGATGTGGCGTTCGATGCCGGTTTTGGCTTCGGCGTCGATCACCGGGCCCACGTCGGTGGACAGGCGCTCCGGGTTGCCCATGCGGCATTCGGCCATCGCGCCGCGCAGCATTTGCAGCGTGTGCTCGGCCACGTCTTCCTGAATGCACAGGATACGCAGCGCGGAGCAACGCTGCCCGGCGCTGTCGAAGGCGGAAGCCACCACATCGGTCACCACCTGTTCGGTCAGGGCGGAAGAGTCGACGATCATGGCGTTCAGGCCGCCGGTTTCGGCGATCAGCGGCGTCGGCCGGCCTTGCGGATCGAGACGACCGGCGATGCTGCGCTGCAGAATGCCGGCGACGTCGGTGGAGCCGGTGAACATCACGCCGCGGACGCGGGCGTCGTTGACCAGCGTCGAGCCGACGGTTTCACCCTGGCCCGGCAGCAGCTGCAGCACGCCTTGCGGAATGCCGGCCTCCAGCAGGATGCGCACCGCCTGCGCGGCCACCAGCGGCGTTTGCTCGGCCGGTTTGGCCAGCACGCTGTTGCCCGCCGCCAGCGCGGCGGCGATTTGGCCGGTGAAGATCGCCAGCGGGAAGTTCCACGGGCTGATGCAGACCACCGGGCCCAGCGGGCGGTGGCTGTCGTTGGCGAAGTCGTCGCGCACCTGGCCGGCGTAGTAGTGCAGGAAGTCGACCGCTTCACGCACTTCGGCGATGGCGTTGTTGAAGGTTTTACCCGCTTCACGCACCAGAATGCCCAGCAGGCTTTGCAGCTGGCTTTCCATCAGTTCGGCGGCGCGTTCGAGGATCGCGGCGCGTTCCGTCGGCGGCGTAGCGAACCAAATTGGGCCGGCGGCCGCGGCGGCGTCGAGCGCGCGGCTGACTTCGCCTTCGGTGGCTTCACGCACGTAGCCGACCACATCGCCCGGCTCGGCCGGGTTGATCACCGGCTGCTCCACGCCCTGATCCAATTCGGCGTCGATAATCGGTTCCGCGCGCCACGGATGGCTGGCGCTGGTGAGCAGGGCGCTGGAGAGCGAGGCCAGACGCTGTTCGTTGGACAGATCCAGACCGCTGGAGTTAACGCGTTTCTCGCCGTACAGCTCGCGCGGCAGCGGGATGCGCGGATGCGGCAGGCCAATCTGGCCTTCGTTGGCCGCCAGCGCTTCCACGGCGCTGACCGGATCGGCCACCAGTTCGTCGAGCGGCAGGGTGGCGTCGGCGATGCGGTTGACGAACGAGGTGTTGGCGCCGTTTTCCAGCAGGCGGCGCACCAGGTAAGCCAGCAGCGTTTCATGGGTGCCGACCGGTGCGTAGATGCGGCAAGGGCGGTTCAGTTTGCCGTCGGCCACTTTACCCACCACCTGTTCGTACAACGGCTCACCCATGCCGTGCAGGCACTGGAATTCATACTGGCCAGGGTAGTAGTTGTTGCCGGCCAGGTGATAGATGGCGCTCAGGGTATGGGCGTTGTGGGTCGCGAACTGCGGATAGATCAGGTTCGGCACCGACAGCAGTTTGCGGGCGCAGGCCAGGTAGGAAACGTCGGTGTACACCTTGCGGGTGTAAACCGGATAACCTTCCAGGCCGTCCATCTGGGCGCGTTTGATTTCGCTGTCCCAGTAGGCGCCTTTCACCAGACGGATCATCAGGCGGCGGCGGCTGCGTTGCGCCATGTCGATCACCGCGTCGATGGCGAACGGGCAACGTTTCTGATAGGCCTGGATCACGAAGCCGATGCCGTTCCAGCCGGCCAACTGCGGCTCGAAGCACAGCTTCTCCAGCAGATCGAGCGAGATTTCCAGGCGGTCGGCCTCTTCGGCGTCGATGTTGATGCCGATATCATACTGGCGTGCTTGCAGGGTCAGCGACAGCAGGCGCGGATAAAGCTCTTCCATCACGCGTTCGTACTGCGCGCGGCTGTAGCGCGGGTGCAGGGCGGACAGCTTGATGGAGATGCCGGGGCCTTCATAGATGCCGCGGCCGTTGGAGGCTTTGCCGATGGCGTGGATCGCCTGCTGGTAGGAAACCAGGTAGGCCTGCGCGTCGGCTTCGGTCAGGGCGGCTTCGCCCAGCATGTCGTAGGAATAGCGGAACCCTTTTTCTTCCAGCTTGCGCGCGTTGGCCAGCGCTTCGGCGATGGTTTCGCCGGTCACGAACTGCTCACCCATCAGGCGCATCGCCATGTCCACGCCTTTGCGGATCAGCGGTTCGCCGCTCTTGCTGATAATGCGGTTCAGCGAACGGGACAGATTGGCTTCGTTATGCGTGGACACCAGCTTGCCGGTAAACAGCAGACCCCAGGTCGCGGCGTTGACGAACAGCGACGGGCTGCGCCCCAGGTGCGAATGCCAGTTGCCGTTGCTGATCTTGTCGCGGATCAGGGCATCGCGGGTCGGTTTGTCCGGAATGCGCAGCAGCGCTTCCGCCAGGCACATCAGCGCCACGCCTTCCTGCGAGGAGAGGGAGAACTCTTGCAGCAGGCCTTGCACCATGCCGGCGCGGCCGTTTGCACTTTTTTGGTTACGCAATTTCTCGGCGATGCCATAGGCCATTTTGTGAGTGGCCTGCGCAAGATCGGCGGGTAATCGCGCCTGTTCGAGCAACATCGGCACCGCTTCGGTCTCTGGGCGGCGATAGGCGGCGGTGATGGCGGCGCGGGTCACCGACTGAGGCAGAATTTGTTCGGCGAAATCGAGGAATGGCTGGTGTGACTCTTCCTGCGCTTGCGGCATAATGTCGTCCGCTTCAGGCTGGCCCGCTGCGGCCAGCGCTGGAATTTCAGGAATATCGGTACCGCTCTCGAGACGCTCGAGGTAATTAAAGATGGCCTGCTTGATGAGCCAGTGCGGCGTGCGATCGATGCGCTGCGCGGCGCTCTTGATCCGGTCGCGTGTTGCCTCGTCGAGTTTCACGCCCATTGTGGTAGTGCCCATGCCTGTCCAACTCCTGTGTTTAGAACCTATCCCATCAGGCTAGACAAACAGCAGGCCGGAAAGCCTGTTGGGATAGGTTCGTGAGATGTGTGGGTTAAGAATGCAGACAATATCCTGCATGTTGCAACTTTGTGCAACCTTGTTAAATCAGGCTGATGAGCGAAGTGTGAGTTTCATCGATTTTTTAACACGGGCAGTTGGCATGAATGTTGCGTTATTGAGCGAATGCGGCGGGGTTTATGATGCCGCAGGCGCTTTACCTTGCGGTATATAAGGGTAATAGCAAGGTGCAACTCATTTTGCTTGTCGTGAGTGCAACCTTTGAGCCCGGTAAATGTGACGCAGGGTAAACTTTGTGTAACTTTGTTGTTAAATATCTTGTTGGTTGATGAAAGGCTCATCTAGGATAACCGACGGTCAACAATTACGGGCAGAAACTATTTTACCTGCACTCGCTAGCAGGCTGCGCCACGTTCCGGCGCGGCGGCCAGTGAAATGCATTGCGCGTGGGTTTACCGGCGCCGGCATGGCCGGAGCGAAACGCGAATAATAATGAAAGTGGAGAATTAAATGACAATGAGCACACCTATGCTGGTGACCTTCCTGGTGTACATTTTCGGGATGGTGCTGATCGGCCTGCTTGCCTACCGGGCAACCAATAACTTTGATGACTATATTCTCGGCGGCCGCAGTTTGGGCAGCGTGGTGACCGCGCTGTCCGCCGGCGCTTCCGACATGAGCGGCTGGTTGCTGATGGGCCTTCCGGGCGCCATCTTCCTCTCCGGCATCTCTGAAAGCTGGATCGCCATCGGCCTGACCATCGGCGCTTACCTGAACTGGAAGCTGGTGGCAGGAAGGCTGCGCGTGCATACCGAAGCCAACAATAACGCCCTGACGCTGCCGGACTATTTCACCAGCCGTTTTGAAGACAACAGCAAGCTGCTGCGGGTGATCTCGGCCATCGTCATTCTGGTGTTCTTCACCATTTACTGCGCCTCCGGCATCGTGGCCGGCGCGCGCCTGTTCGAAAGCACCTTCGGCATGAGCTACGAAACCGCCCTGTGGGCCGGCGCCGCGGCGACCATCCTGTATACCTTTATCGGCGGTTTCCTGGCGGTGAGCTGGACCGACACCGTACAGGCCAGCCTGATGATTTTCGCGCTGATCCTGACGCCGGTGATCGTGATCTTCGCCGTCGGCGGCATCGATACGTCGATGCTGGTGATCCAGGCGAAGAACCCGGCCAACCTCGATATGCTGAAGGGGCTGAACTTCGTCGCCATCCTGTCGCTGCTGGGTTGGGGCCTGGGCTACTTCGGCCAGCCGCACATCCTGGCGCGCTTCATGGCGGCGGATTCTCACCGCACCATCCGCAGCGCGCGCCGCATCAGCATGACCTGGATGATCCTGTGTCTGGCCGGGACCATCGCCGTCGGTTTCTTCGGCATCGCTTACTTCGCCAATAACCCGGATCAGGCCGGCAACGTATCGCAGAACGGCGAGCGCGTGTTCATCGAACTGGCGATGTTGCTGTTCAACCCATGGGTGGCGGGCGTGCTGCTGTCGGCGATTCTGGCGGCGGTCATGAGCACCCTGAGCTGCCAACTGCTGGTGTGCTCCAGCGCGATCACCGAAGACCTGTACAAGGCGTTCCTGCGCAAGGGCGCCAGCCAGCGTGAGCTGGTGTGGGTCGGCCGCGTGATGGTGCTGGTGGTGGCGTTGATCGCCATCGCCTTGGCGGCCAACCCGGAGAACCGCGTACTGGGCCTGGTGAGCTATGCCTGGGCCGGTTTCGGCGCCGCCTTCGGCCCGGTTGTGCTGATCTCGGTAATGTGGTCGCGCATGACCCGCAACGGCGCGTTGGCCGGTATGCTGGTCGGTGCGGTGACGGTGATCGTCTGGAAACAGTACGAATGGTTGGGCCTGTACGAAATCATCCCTGGCTTCATCCTGGGTTGCCTGGCTATCGTGGTGGTGAGCCTGATGGGCCGCCAGCCATCCTCAACCATGACCGAACGTTTCGATCAGGCGGAAGCCGAATACAAAACGGTATAACGCCGTTCGATGTCAGTCGGCAAGGGGCGCGCAGAGCGCCCCTTCTTTTTGCCTGTTTGCCCGTCATTCGGCTGTAACACCTGGCGACATTTGATTAGAAAAAATCACGCTTGCGCCTCTTGTATTTCTTTTTGCCAGAATGATAATCACTCTCGTTGTATTTTACGTTTCTTTACATACTCGCCGCGGCTCATTTCGAGCCGGTTTGCTCTGCCGCCGCGGTCTTTTCAGGGGTGATTAGTTATGTTCGTTCCCTTTCTTATCATGTTCCGTGAGGGGTTGGAGGCCGCGCTGATCGTCAGCCTGATCGCCAGCTACCTGAAGCGCACGCAGCGCAGCCAATGGCTGGGCGCGGTGTGGATCGGCGTAATTGTCGCTGCGGCGCTGTGTCTGGCGCTCGGCATCTTCATCAATGAAACCACCGGCGAGTTCCCGCAGAAGCAGCAGGAGCTGTTCGAAGGCATCGTGGCGGTGGTGGCGGTGCTGATCCTCACCTATATGGTGTTCTGGATGCGTAAGGTGTCCAAATCGGTCAAGGTGCATCTGGAAGGGGCTATCGATCAGGCGCTCAGCGCCGGTAAAGGGCAGGGATGGGCGCTGGTGGCGATGGTGTTCTTCGCCGTGGCGCGCGAAGGGCTGGAGTCGGTGTTCTTCCTGCTGGCGGCGTTTCAGCAAGACGTGGGCGCCGCGGCGCCGATCGGCGCGGTGCTCGGCCTGGTGGCCGCCATCGTGCTGGGCATGATGATTTACTGGGGCGGGGTGAAGCTGCACCTGGCCAAATTCTTCAAATGGACCAGCCTGTTCATTCTGTTCGTCGCCGCCGGCCTGGCCGCCGGGGCGATCCGCGCCTTCCACGAAGCCGGTCTATGGAACCACTTCCAGGACATCGCCTTCGATTTCAGCAGCACCCTGTCGACCCATTCGCTGTTCGGCACCCTGCTGGAAGGCATTCTCGGTTACCAGGAAGCGCCGACGGTCAGCGAAGTGGCGGTCTACTTCCTGTATCTGATCCCGGCGCTGATTTTCTTTTTCCTGCCGCAGCGCGCGGAGCCGGCAGCGGCCCCGGCGCAACGTAAAATCAATCATTAATGTTTAATAGGGAATCTCGTATGTCTACTCCGTTATTTCGCCGCAAGGCGTTGCACGCAGCATTACTGGCTATCCCGGCGTTTGCGCTGAGCCTCGACGCCTTGGCGGCGGACGTGCCGCAGGTCAAGGTTACGGTTAACGACAAGCAGTGCGAACCGATGCACCTGACGGTCCCGGCCGGCAAGACGCAGTTTGTGGTGCACAACACCAGCCAGAAAAACGTCGAATGGGAAATCCTGAAAGGGGTGATGGTGGTGGAAGAGCGCGAGAACATCGCGCCGGGCTTTACCCAGAAAATGACCGCCACGCTGGAAGCGGGCGAATATGACATGACCTGCGGGCTGCTGAGCAATCCGAAAGGCAAACTGATCGTCACCGCAGCGGCCAACGGCGCCACCGACGGCAAGCCGAACGCGCTGGACTTGGTTGGCCCGATCGCCGAATACAAGGTTTACGTCACCAAAGAAGTCGATGGGTTGGTGAAACAGACCAAGCTGTTTACCGACGCGGTGAAGGCCGGCAACGTGGAGCAGGCGCGCAAGCTGTATGCGCCGACCCGCCAGCACTATGAGCGCATCGAGCCGATCGCCGAGCTGTTCTCCGATCTGGACGGCAGCATCGACGCCCGCGAAGACGACTACGAGAAGAAAGCGGCGGACCCGAACTTCACCGGCTTCCACCGTCTGGAGAAGGCGCTGTTTGCCGACAACTCGACCAAAGACATGGGCAAATATGTCGATCGTCTGTATCACGACACCGTTGAGCTGCAAAAACGCGTGAGTGAACTGACCTTCCCGCCGAGCAAGGTGGTGGGCGGCGCAGCCGGGCTGATCGAAGAAGTGGCGGCCAGCAAGATCAGCGGTGAAGAAGACCGTTACAGCCGCACCGATTTGTGGGACTTCCAGGCCAACGTCGACGGCGCGCAAAAGATAATCAATCTGCTGCGCCCGCTGCTGGTTAAGGCCAATAAGCCGCTGCTGGACAAGATCGACGCCAACTTCAAAACCGTGGACACCATTTTGGCGAAGTACCAAACCAAAGAGGGTTATGAGTCCTATGAGAAGCTGACCGATGCCGATCGCAATGCGTTGAAAGGGCCGATCACCACGCTGGCGGAAGATCTTTCCCAGCTGCGCGGCGTATTGGGTCTGGACTGAGGCATACGGTTATGAGCAACAAGGCAGGCCCGCATAACGGGCCGCATCCGCAATCGCAGGGGGCGGCATCGCCTTCGCGACGCCGTTTGCTGCAAGGGCTGGGGCTGGGCGCGCTGGCGCTGGGCGGCAGCCGCCTGGCGCAGGCGGCGGGCAACGCGGCGGAGCCGTTGGCGACGCCGCAGGATGAGCGCTGGCAGAAACAGCCGTTTTATGGCCGCCATCAGGCTGGGGTGCTGACGCCGCAACAGGCGGCGATGATGCTGGTGGCGTTCGATGTGCTGGCGACCGACAAAGCGGGGCTGGAGCGCCTGTTCCGGCTGCTGACCGATCGCATCGCCTTCCTGACTCACGGTGGCAAGGCGCCGGAGGTGGACGCCAAGCTGCCGCCGCTCGATTCCGGCATCATGGGGCCGGAGATTTACCCGGACAACCTGACCATCACCGTCTCGGTCGGCGCATCGCTGTTCGATGAACGCTTTGGTCTGCAGGCGCAAAAACCGCTGCGGTTGCAGAAAATGACCCGCTTCCCCAACGATGCGTTGGACGCCGCGCTTTGCCACGGCGACCTGCTGTTGCAGATCTGCGCCAACACCAACGAAACGGTGATTCACGCGCTGCGCGACATCATTAAGCATTCGCCGGATCTGCTCAGCGTGCGCTGGAAGCGGGAGGGGTTCATCTCCGCGCACGCGGCGCGCAGCAAAGGCAAAGAGACGCCGATCAACCTGTTGGGTTTCAAAGACGGCACCGCCAACCCGAAAACCGACGACAAACCGCTGATGGATAAGGTGGTGTGGGTCGGCGACAACGTCGGCGAGCCGGCGTGGACGGCCGGCGGCAGCTATCAGGCGGCGCGCATTATTCGTTTTCGCGTCGAGTTTTGGGATCGCACGCCGCTGCAGGAGCAGGAAACCATCTTCGGCCGCGAGAAGCACAGCGGGGCGCCGCTGGGCATGAAGCATGAACATGACGAGCCGGACTACGCGAACGATCCCGACGGCAAGGTGATCCCGATGGATGCGCACATCCGGCTGGCTAACCCTCGCACGCCGGAAAGCCAAAGCAACCTGATGCTGCGGCGCGGCTACAGTTATTCCCTTGGCGTCTCCAATGCCGGGCAGCTGGAAATGGGGCTGCTGTTCGTCTGCTATCAGGCCGATCTGGAGAAAGGCTTCCTGACGGTGCAAAAAAGGCTGAACGGCGAAGCGCTGGAGGAATACATCAAGCCGATTGGCGGCGGGTATTTCTTCGTGTTGCCGGGCGTGAAAGAGGGCGGCGATTATCTGGCCAGCGGCCTGCTCAAGGCCTGAAGCAGGAATGACGAGGCGGGATCTTCCGCCTCGTTTTACGTTTGTCTTACCCGCTGCAGGGGGCAGTGAACGATGAAACGCAATTCAATGCTTTGCCGGCAGATTAAAAAACACGCAGTCATGCTGTTTTTGATTGCGCAAAATTTAATCGGGAAACCAAAGTGTCATTCGCGGGTTTTAATTGTAATGCATTGATATTTATTGATTATAATTTTCTATGGAATGACGTCTTGGGCGTGATATAGTGTTTTTGCGTTAACTGAAAACAAAAAATATTAAATTTTTTTACATTTTAGTAACGCCGTGGGATTGAATGTCATTATACTGTAATCATCTGGCGGTAGTTTTCACACGGTGCACAGCTTGAAGCTGTAAATATCACTGCGGGGATCGCTAATGGTAAAGTCCTTGGTTGGGCTGGAAAGAAAAAATAACATATCTCCCCTGATTTCTCGTTGTAACGAGGGTTCTCTCTCCGACTCTCTTTTACCGGCAACTCCGCACTCTTATCGCTACCGAATCTCATCGCTTTTTACTCCACGTTTATTGATGCAGTCCGCGTTGTCCCGTGAAGACACGGCGCTTAAGCGTTGCCGTCGATTCACTTTGTCCCTTGGCTCTTATTGGCTCGGAGGAGGCCAAAACCTAATACGTGTGTGAAACATAATCGCGCGGCCTGGCCGTTGCGGTAGGTGAAACAAACTGTAAGGTGCCACTATGGGTAGACAGAAAGCAGTGATCAAAGCACGTCGTGAAGCGAAACGCGTTATTCGTCGTGACGCTCGTAGTCATCGCCAGCTGGAAGAAGAGTCTGTGACCTCGCTGGTGCAAATGGGGGGAGTCGAGTCTATCGGCATGGCGCGAGACAAGCGCGATAGCTCACCCATCGAGGCTAGAACCGAAGCTCAGGGTCATTACTTATCAGCCATAGAGAATAAGCAGCTGATCTTCGCCACTGGCGAAGCCGGCTGCGGCAAAACATTTATCAGCGCCGCCAAGGCGGCGGAGGCGCTGATCCATAAAGAGGTGGATCGGATTATCGTTACCCGTCCTGTTTTGCAGGCGGATGAAGACCTCGGTTTCTTGCCGGGGGATATCTCCGAGAAGTTCGCGCCTTATTTCCGCCCGGTGTATGACATTCTGGTGCGCCGTTTAGGATCTTCCTTTATGCAGTACTGCCTGCGCCCGGAAATCGGCAAGGTAGAGATTGCGCCGTTCGCTTATATGCGCGGGCGCACCTTCGAAAATGCGGTCGTTATCCTGGATGAAGCCCAGAACGTGACCGCCAGCCAGATGAAAATGTTCCTGACCCGCCTGGGGGAAAACGTGACGGTTATCGTTAACGGCGACGTGACCCAGTGCGACCTGCCGCGCGGCGTGAAATCCGGCCTCAGCGATGCCCTGGAACGCTTCGAAGAGGACGAGATGATCGGCGTTATCCGCTTTGAAAAACAGGACTGCGTGCGTTCCGCTCTGTGCCAGCGCACGCTCAACGCTTACAGTTAACCTATCCGCTAATGGAAAGGCCGCTTCGGCGGCCTTTTTTATCTCCGCAATTTCCCCTCTCGTTTAACCTTTGTGTAAATTATTGTGGTTTTCTGTATAGATTTTCGTTGAGTTAGCGTTAATGATTAATGGGTTCCAGATTGGCGCGCAATTTGCCTGTGCCGCCAAAAGGACATTCTCTGGGGTGTGCGCCGCGCGGCGCATAGCGTGTGGGTTCCTTGATGCGATTCAAACATGAAATACATCATTCTGCTTTTGCTTATTTTATGCGTCGTCTATGTGCATTACCGCGGGCGGGTGCGCTACAACGTGTGGCGTCAGCTGTCTGACCATTCCACCTTTACCGCACCGCTGAACGTCTTCATGTATCTGTTTTCCCGTGTGCCAACCACGCCGTACCTGAAGCCGGAGCAGTTTCCTGAGCTGGCGGTACTGCGGGAGAACTGGGAAACCATCCGCGACGAAGGACAGAAGCTGATGGAGATCCAGCAGATCAAGGCGTCCGATCAATTCAACGACGCCGGCTTCAACTCGTTTTTCAAGACCGGTTGGAAACGCTTTTATCTGAAATGGTATGAGGACAGCCATCCCTCCGCCATGACCCTGTGCCCGCAGACCACGGAACTGCTGCGCAGCTTGCCTTCGGTCAAGGCGGCGATGTTCGCCGAACTGCCGGACGGCAGCCGGTTGCCGCGCCACCGTGACCCTTACGCCGGTTCGCTGCGTTATCACCTGGGGCTGATTACCCCCAATGATGACCGCTGCTTCATTGAGGTGGACGGTGAGCGCTACAGCTGGCGTGATGGTGAAGGCGTGATGTTCGATGAAACCTATCTGCACTACGCGGAAAATCAGAGCGGGCAGAATCGTCTGATCCTGTTCTGCGACATCGAACGGCCGATGCGCTACCGCTGGGCGCAGGCGGTTAACCACTGGCTGGGGCGCAATCTGATGAGCGCCGCCACCGCGCCGAACGAAGAGGGCGATCGCACCGGCGGCGTCAACAAGATGTTCAAATACATCTATGCGATACGCCGGGTGGGGAAACGCCTGAAGGCCTGGAATCGCACCGGCTATTACATCATCAAGTGGATTTTGTTCGGGGGGATCGCCGCGGCGATATTCTTCTCGGTATAACGCAGGCAGGGGCGCACAGAGTGCGCCCCTTTTTGATCAGGCGAAGATCGTCATCATGTAGGCGGCGAACAGCGCCAGGTGAGCGGTGCCGTTCAGCACGTTGGTGCGGCCGGTCGAGAACGACAGCTGGCACAGCAGCAACACCGTCAGCATCACCACGATATGCGGCGTTTGCAGGCCGAAGATCAGCGTCTGCCCGGTCAGGGTAGCGATGATGGTGACCGCCGGCACCGTCAGGGAGATGGTCGCCAGCACCGAACCGAAGAACAGGTTCATGGCGCGTTGCACCTGGTTGTTCAACACGGCGCGCAGCGCGCCCAGGCCTTCCGGCGACAGGATCAGCAGCGCCACCAGGAAGCCGGTGAACTGCGCCGGCGCATTCATCTTGGTCAGCAGGCCTTCCAGCGGATTGGCATTGAACTTGGTGACGGCGATAACCGCGATCAGGTGCACGATGAGCCAGGCGGCGTGCCAGGCGCTGCTGTGCGAAGAAGGCTTGCCGTGGTGCGGGTCGCCATCGTCGTCTTCATGCTCGTACACGAACAGGCTCTGGTGGGTTTTGGTCTGGATCACCAGGAACACGCCATACATGGCGGCGGAAATCAGCGCCACCAGCAGTGCTTGCCCGGTGCTGAAGTTGCCGCCTGGCAGCGCGCTCGGGAACACCAGCACGATCACCGCCAGCGGGAAAATCGCCATCAGATACTGTTTGATGCCGCCCAGGTTGACGTACTGGGTGGCGAACTTGCGCCCGCCGAGCAGCAGCGCGAAGCCGACCAGGCCGGCGGAAACGATCATGATGATGGAGTACAGCGTGTCGCGCATCAGCGCCGGCGCGGCGTCGCCGGTGGCCATCAACGCCGAGATCAGGCTGACTTCGAGGATCACCACCGACAGGCTGAGGATCAGCGAGCCGTAGGGTTCGCCCAATCGGTGGGCCAGCACGTCGGCGTGGCGCACCACGCTGAAGGCGCTGCTGAGGATCCCCACCAGCGCGAGAATATTGATGCCGACAATCAGCGGAAAGTTAGCGGTGCTGCCCCATAAATTCAACACCACCAGCGCGGCGATGGGGAAGATCAGCGAGTATTCGGTGTGGCGAGACTTGGTGGATCGGCCAGGATCGTGTTGCGACTTCATGAGGGTGGCACTCCTTCTCAAACAGCGTAGCCCGTCAGCGCCGGTCGCCGTGATGCGGCAACTCTGCGTTTCCAGTAGGTATTTTATATTAGGATACACCCGCGGCGCCGGTGTGATGTTGTTTTTATCTGAGAAAGCAATTGCTTGCTTTATGTGATCAGGGTAACAAAAAAACCGCACGGGGTGCGGTTTTATTTACTTACTTTTACGCAATAACGCTAATTTTTAACGTTAGGTTTGAGAAAAGTCGTGTTTACTTGTTTACTGCTCGGTTAATCAAGGAGAATGAGACGGTCAGTCGTCAATATTATCCATGATTTCATGCCGTTTATTGTGGTAACCCTCTTCATTTAGCCCCTCACGCCAGTAAGGCACGGCATAAAGACGATTACGATCGCATTGACGTTCGCGCCGCAGGTAACGGCGCAACTCTACTACCAGGCGATCTTCACCGGCGAGCCAGAAATGCGCTTCACCCTGCGGCACGGACTGCGCGCGGAACCGAGCGACCAATTCGTCGGTTTTCTCTGTGCCGCCGACGACCCAATTCACCTCAACGCCGGCAGGCTTTTTCAGGTCAATCACGTCGGCAGTGCTATCGACGCGGACGAAAGCGCGCCCGGCGCCGTGCGGCGGCAGGTTTTCCAGCAGCGCGGCCAACGCCGGCAGCGAAGAAGGATCGCCCGCCAGGCAGTAGAAGTCGGCGGCCGGCAGCATCGGTTTGGGGCCGCCTGGATTGCTGATGCCGATTTTATCGCCGATTTTCGCCTGGCGCGCGAAGTCGACCGCCGGTCCCTGGTGATCGTGAATGGCGAATTCGATGTCCACTTCCGCCTGTTCCGGGCGCACGGCGCGAATGGAATAGGTGCGCACGATCGGGCGCACGGCATCGGCAGCCCAGCGCGGGCCGTTTTCGGTCAGCGTCGGCAGATCCGGCTGCGTTTGGCCGGCGAGCGGCAAAAAGACCTTGATGTGCGCGGCGGCGGCGTTGGCCGGGTAGTAGCGCAGATCGGGCGCGGTAAAGGTGATGCGGCGCAGGTGCGGCGTAATGTCCTGTACGGCGCTGACGGCGATCAGGTAGGGGGCGCGTGAGCGAGGGGCTTCGGTAGTCACGGGGATCTCCTTATAGGTCGTTTGGCGGTGAGTATACCATGCCGTTTGATAATGAGAATTGTTTGCTCATTGAGGCGTAACCGCGTGTGGGCTAGGCTTAAGGTTCACGCAATACGCACGGGAGGATGTGATGCCATACCAAGACACGAACGACTTGCCGGACAATGTGAAGCATGTGCTGCCGGAACATGCGCAGGCGATCTATAAAGAAGCGTTTAACAGCGCCTGGCAACAATACCGGGATCCCGACGATCGGCGTGGTGACGACAGCCGGGAGGAGACGGCGCACAAAGTGGCCTGGGCGGCGGTCAAGCAAAGCTATCGCAAGGGCGACGACGAACGCTGGCATAAAAAGTAACGCCTCTATGCCCCGGTAAGAATCGCGCAGACGTTATGCTGACCTCGGCAATTAATATTGTTGCTGCTCAGTACAAATACTTTTCCACGTTAACGCCGCTTTGCAACTTGATTGCGCGGCGGGAAAAGAATATGGTCATTATTAATCGGCGCGGTTATTGAATTAATAAAATTCCGCACCAAAAAATAAAATTGCAAAGGTTCAGTAGTGGCGAGGGAGGACGAGAAATCGTATTCCCGGGAGGTTGTAACAGTGTTAACGCGAGATTTTCTGCAAAAAGCGGATTGCAAAACCGCCTTTGGCGCTATTGAGGAGTCGCTGTTGCTGACGCCTGAACAGCGCGCAGCCTCGTTGGAATGCACGCTATCGCGCCGGCCGGATCACAGCCCGGTATGGGTATTCGGTTACGGTTCGCTGATGTGGAATCCGGTTTTCGAATCTGAAGAAGTGCGGCCCGCCATGCTGCAGGGCTGGCATCGGGCGTTCTGCATGCGTTTGACCGCCGGGCGCGGCACGCTGCATCAGCCGGGGCGCATGCTGGCGCTGAAAGAGGGCGGCCAGACCACCGGATTGGCGTTTCGTCTGCCGGAAGGCAAGCTGCGAGAAGAGCTGGAGCTGCTTTGGAAGCGCGAAATGGTGACCGATTGCTACGTGCCGACCTGGTGTGAACTGCAGTTGGATGGCGGAGAGACCGTCACGGCGCTGGTGTTCGTGATGAACGCGCAGCACCCGCTGTTTGAAGCAGACACCAGCCACCAGGTGATCGCGCCATTGATCGCCAGCGCCAGCGGCCCGCTGGGCACCAACGCGCAATACCTGTTTGCGCTGGATAACGAGCTGAAGCACCACGGCATGCAGGATGATTGCATCGGCGATCTGGTGCGCTATGTACAGCAATGGTTGCAGCAGAACCGCACCGGCGGCATCGGCAGCGAGGCCACCGCCTGAGGCTGCTGTGGGAATGCGAACGGTGAGGGGCTCAGCATGCTGGGCCCTTTTTTATATCTAATGCCTCTATTTAATAACTTTATTCTGCATGATGACTTAAGTTGCTTTATTTGTGTGGTTATTTATCTCTTTATTTTTAAAGCCATTCATCATTTTCCCCCGTCCTCATCCCCCGAGAGCCACGATAAATAATTCACTTAGTATTAAATTGCATAAGTAAAGGTTATTTCTTATTTGTTCAGCCCCGCAGGACTCCGTATCAATATGGCAGACGCTACTGCAAGAAACAGGGAGACGGGGATGAACTTTCAACAATTAAAAATTATTCGCGAATCGGCGCGCTGCAACTACAACCTGACCGAGGTCGCCAATACCTTATTTACTTCGCAGTCCGGCGTTAGCCGGCATATTCGCGAGCTGGAAGAAGAGCTGGGCATCGAAATATTCATTCGCCGCGGCAAACGGCTGCTGGGCATGACCGAGCCCGGCAAAGAGCTGCTGGTGGTGGCGGAGCGCATTCTTAACGACGCGAACAACATCCGTCGCCTGGCGGATGTCTTCAGCAGCAACGATTCGGGGCAGCTGCATATCGCGACGACGCATACCCAGGCGCGCTATAGCCTGCCGGGGGTGATCAAAGAGTTTCGCGCGCTTTACCCACGGGTGCGGGTGGTGCTCAATCAGGGTAGCCCGGAGGAGATCGTCTCGATGCTGGCCGCCGGTGAAGCCGATATCGGCATTGCCAGCGAACGGCTGATGAGCGACGAGTCGCTGGCGGCGTTCCCTTACTACCGCTGGCATCACACCATTCTGGTGCCGGAAGGGCACGAGTTGACGCGGCAGCCGCAGGTGACGCTGGAGATGCTCAGCACCTTGCCGCTGATCACTTACCGCCAGGGCATTACCGGCCGCGCGAAGCTGGATGCGGCGTTCAAATCGGCGGGCCTGACGCCGGACATCGCGCTCAGCGCGCAAGATTCCGACGTGATTAAAACCTATGTCGAGCTGGGGTTGGGCGTGGGCGTGCTGGCGGACATGTCGTATGAAAAAGAGCGTGATCGCGGGTTGGTCAGCCTCAACGCCGAGCATTTGTTTGAACCCAATACGGTCTGGCTGGGCCTGAAACGCAGCCAGCTGCAGCGCAACTATGCCTGGCGCTTTATTCAGCTGTGCAACCCGACGTTGTCGCTGACCGAAATCAAAGACAAGGTCTTCTCGTCGCAGCTGGATGCGGTGATTGACTACCAGATTTAATCGATAGCGGCAGGCAATGCCTGCCGCACATGCTGCATCGCCTGCCTAATAATCAAAATCCCATCTATATACATAAAAAGAATATCTATAGTGATTTAAGTACCTTCAGCTGCCGATCGTGCTCGCATACACTCGCAAAATTATTATAAATTCCATCCGCTTGGAGAGTTTCAGATGAAAGCGCTCGTTCCTTCTTTGCTGTTTTTGGCCGTGGCGGCCAGCGTAAACGCACAGGCGGCGACGCCGGCCAACACGCTGGTGATCGCGCAATCTATCGATGACGTGGTCAGCTTTGACCCGGCCCAGGGATTTGAGTTAACCACGGTGCAGTCGTTCAACAGCCTGTATCAACGTCTGATCCAGTCAGATCCGCACAATCCCATCGATCTTAAACCAACCCTGGCCAGCAGCTGGCAGGCCGGCGCCGACGACCGCAGCCTGACTTTCAGCCTGCGCCCGGACGCCACGTTCGCCAGCGGCAATCCGCTGCGGCCGGAAGACGTGATCTTCTCGCTTTCACGGGTGGTTAAACTCAATCTCGAACCGTCGTTTATCCTGACGCAGCTGGGCTGGAACGCGAAGAACGTGGAGCAACACCTGAGCAAGGTGGACGAGCACACGGTAAAAATCAGCTGGAGTGAGAACGTCAGCCCGGCCTTCGTGCTCAGCCTGCTGTCGGCGCCGGTATCCTCGATCGTCGACGCCAAAGAGGCGCTGGCGCACCAGCAGGGCGACGATCTGGGGCATCAATGGTTGAACAGCCACTCCGCCGGCAGCGGCCCTTACAAAATCCGCACCTATGTGCCGCATGAAGTGGTGGTGCTGGACGCCAATCCCGGCTCGCCGGAAGGGGCGCCGACGCTGAAAACCATCCTGATCAAAAACGTGCCCGATCCGGCGGCGCGGCGTTTGCTGATCGAGCAGGGCGATGCCGATATCGCCCGCAACCTGGGGGCGGACCAGATGGCGGCCCTGAAGGGCAAGCCGGGCGTCAAACCGTTGGCCATTCCTTACGCCTCGCTTTATTTCCTGCAGTTCAACGCCAAGGCGTCGCCGGCGCTCGGCAATCCGGCGTTCTGGGAGGCGGCGCGCTGGCTGTTCGATTACCAAGGCATCGCCGACGATCTGCTGAAAGGGCAATTCCAGAGCCATCAGGCATTCCTGCCGGACGGTTATCTGGGCGCGCTCAAGGATCAGCCGTACAGCTTCAATCCGCAGAAAGCCAAAGAAATACTGGCCAAAGCGGGGCTGAGCAACGTCAGTTTCCGCCTGGACGTCAACAACCAGCCGCCGTATCTGGATATCGCCCAGGCGCTGCAGGCCAGTTTTGCCCAGGGCGGCGTGAAGGTCGAACTGGTGCCGGGCATCAGTTCGCAGGTCTCCACCAAGGTGAAAGCGCTTAACTACGATGCGACGCTGACCTCCTGGGGGCCGGATTACTTCGACCCTAACACCAACGCCGCCGCCTTCGCCTACAACCCGGAAGACGGCAGCAAGACGCTGGCCTGGCGCGCCAACTGGCAGATCCCGGCGCTGAGCAAGCTGACGCTGGCCGCCACCGCGGAAAATGACACCGCCAAACGGGTGGCAGACTACCAGCAACTGCAAAAACAGGTGCAGCAAAGCTCGCCGTTTGTCATCGGCCTGCAGGCGCGCAGCCTGATTGCGGTGCGTGACAACCTCAAGGGCTATGTGCAGGGCATCAACCCTGACATGGTGTTCTACAGCAAGGTCAGCAAGTAATGGCCGCTGACCTGTCCGCCGGCGCCGGGGCGGCCCGGCGGTATTGGCGCTGGGGCGGGCGGCTGCTCGGCGGCGCGCTGTCTCTGGCGCTGACGTTGCTTGGCTTGCTGCTGTTCACCTTCATGCTGTCGCACCTGGCGCCGATCGATCCGGCGCTGCAGGTGGCGGGCGATCACGCCAGCGAAGCCACCTATGCGCAGGTGCGGCACGAGCTGGGGTTGGATCAGCCGCTGCCGGTGCAATTTTGGCGTTACCTGGTGCACCTGGCGCACGGCGATTTGGGCATTTCGCGTATTACCGCGCAGCCGGTGTTGAGCGATCTGTTGCGCACCTTCCCGGCGACGGTGGAGCTGGCCACCTGCGCCATTATCCTCGGCGCCCTCGGCGGCATTACGCTGGCGTTTCTGGCGGTGCTCAAACCGGGCAGCTGGCTGGATAACGCGGCGCGTCTGCTGTCGCTGATCGGTTATTCGGTGCCGATTTTCTGGCTGAGCCTGCTCGGGCTGTTGCTGTTCTACGCCACGCTGCATTGGTCGGCGGGGCCGGGGCGGCTGGACGACATTTACTTGTACAGCATGGAGCCGCGCAGCGGTTTCGTGTTGATCGACAGCTGGCTGTCCGGCGATCGTGAAATGTTCTACAACGCCATCGGCCACCTGTGGCTGCCGGTGGTGGCGTTGGCGCTGCTGTCGATGGCGGGCATCACCCGGCTGCTGCGGGCGGCGATGCTGGAAGAGTGCAACAAGGAATACGTGACGCTGGCGCGTTCCAAGGGCGCCGGCCGCCTGCGCATTCTGCTGCGCCATGTGTTCCCCAACGTGTTGGGCACGCTGATCACCGTACTGTCTCTCTCCTACGCCAGCCTGCTGGAGGGCGCGGTATTGACCGAAACGGTGTTCGCCTGGCCCGGCGTCGGGCGTTACCTGACCTCGGCGCTGTTTGCCGCCGACACGCCGGCGATCCTCGGCGCCACGCTGCTGATCGGCACCTGTTTCGTGCTGTTGAATGCGCTGGCCGACGCCTTGACCTATTTAGTGGATCCGCGAACCCGATGAGCCAATATCTCTCTGAACACGAACCGCAAAGCGAGCCGGCCGTCGGTTACCGCCGCGGTCGACGTCTGACCACGCTGACGCTGGGCGCGGCGCTGGTGGCGATCCTGATCGTCACCGCGCTGCTGGCTCCGTGGCTGGCGCCTTTCGATCCCAATCTGCAGCATATCGAGCTGCGGTTACTGCCGCCTTCGGCTGCACATTGGCTGGGCACCGACGGCTTTGGCCGCGATTTGCTCTCCCGCGTGATTTACGGCGCGCGGCCGACGCTGATCCTGGTGTCGCTGATTCTGGTGTTGACCATTCCCATCGGCCTGCTGGTCGGCATTTGCGCCGGTTACCTCGGCGGCTGGGTCGAGCGCATTTTGATGCGTCTGACCGACATTTTCCTGTCGCTGCCGAGTCTGGTGATCGCGCTGGCGTTCGTGGCGGTCATGGGACCGGGGCTGATGAACGGCGCGCTGGCGCTGGCATTGACCAGCTGGCCGGCCTTTGCCCGCCAGGCGCGGGCCGAAACCCTGGCGCTGCGCCGCAGTGACTACCTGGCGGCGGCGCGCATGCAGGGCATCAACGGGTTGCGGCTGATGGTCGGCCACATTTTGCCTTTATGCCTGCCGAGCGCGGTGGTGCGTGCGGCGCTGAGCCTGGGCGGCATCATCCTGTCCGCCGCCGGTCTGGGGTTCCTCGGCATGGGCGTCGCGCCGCCGACCGCCGAATGGGGGTCGATGGTGGCCGAAGGCAGTAAAGTGATTTTCGACCAATGGTGGGTCGCCGCCGCACCAGGCGGGGCGATCCTGTTCGCCAGCCTGGCGTTTAACCTGCTGGGCGATGGCCTGCGCGACAAAATGGATCCTCGTCATGGGCACTGATAACACGTTATTGACCGTTGAACGGCTGGCGATCGGCGTGCCGGGGCCGCAGCCGGCGGCGCTGGTGAAGAATATCTCGTTCAGCATGGGGCGGGAGCGGCTGGCGCTGGTCGGCGAGTCCGGCTCCGGCAAATCGTTGACCGCGCGCGCGCTGATGGGGCTATTGCCGCCGCCGTTGCAGCTGCAGGCGCAGCGCCTGACGCTGGGCGACGAAGACTTGACGCGCCTGAGCGAGCGCCAGTGGAGCCGCCTGCGCGGCGACCGGGTGGCGATGGTGATGCAAGATCCCAAGCATGCGTTGAATCCCAATCAGCCGATCGGCCGTCAGGTGGAGGAACCGCTGGTGTTGCATGCCAAGCTGAGCCGCGCCGAGCGGCGTGAAAAAGTGCTGGAGATGCTGGCGGCGGTGGGATTGCCCGATCCGGCGGCGCTGTGCGGCCGTTATCCGCATCAGCTCTCCGGCGGCATGGGGCAGCGGGTGATGCTGGCCATTGCGTTGATCAACGATCCGCAGCTGTTGATTGCCGATGAACCGACTTCGGCGCTGGATCACCAAATGCGCGATCAGGTGCTGCAACTGATAGACAATCTGGTGGCGCAACGCAACATGGGGCTGATCCTGATCAGCCACGATTTGCAGCAGGTGGCGCACCACTGCGAGCGGGTGCTGGTGATGTACAAAGGCGAGCTGTTGGATCAACTGCCGGCAGCAGAGCTGGCGCAGGCCACGCATCCTTATACTCGTACGCTGTGGGCGTGCCGGCCGAGCCGCGAGACGCGCGGCAAACCGCTGCCGGTGCTGGACCGCGCGCTGTTGGAGACGTTGAAATGAGCGTAATTGCACTGGAGAACCTGAGCGTCAGTCACCGCCAGGGCTACGAGCTGCGCACCGTGGTGCATGAGGTTAACCTGCACATCGAACCGGGTGAGTGTTTCGGGCTGGTGGGGCCTTCCGGCTGCGGCAAGTCCTCCTTGCTGTGGGTGCTGGCCGGGCTGAATGGCAGCTGGCAGGGCGGTTTTGAGCTGCTGGGGCGGCGGCTGCAACCGGGGCAGGCATTTACCGGCGAGCTGCGGCGCGAGGTGCAGATGGTGTTTCAGGATCCCTATGCTTCGCTACACCCCAAGCACCGGCTGTTGCGTACGCTGTCGGAACCGCTCAAATTGATGCAGGAAAGCGACATCGAACGCAAGATCAGCGCGGGCTTTCGCCAGGTGGGGTTGGATCCGCGCCTGCTGGATCGCTACCCGCATCAGCTGTCGGGCGGCCAGCGGCAGCGCGTGGCGATCGTGCGCGCATTGTTGCTGCGGCCGAAGTTGCTGCTGCTGGATGAACCGACTTCGGCGTTGGACATGTCGGTGCAGGCGGAGATCCTCAATCTGCTCAACGAGCTGAAACAGGCGGGCGATCTGACTATGGTGCTGGTCAGCCACGATGCGGACGTGATTGACCACATGTGCGATCGTTCGGTGGCAATGGCGCACGGCCGCATCATCGTTTGACCCAATGCCCGTCAATGCGGCGGGCATATCCATCTTGGTAATAAATAAAGCAATTTATCGTCGTTCTTCTGTTAATTCTTACCCCCTACACTCGAAAAACAACGCAACCGCGTGATTGTGGAGAGTGTATCGATGAAACGGTTAATCCCAACCTTATTGTATGGCGCGCTGGCGGCCGCTTTCGGTGCGCAGGCTGCCACCCCGCAGGATACCTTGGTGGTGGTCAGTTCGTTGGAGGGCATTATCAGCCTCGATCCGGCGGAGAGCTTTGAAACCGTCAGCTCGGCCAATCTGGTCAACCTCTATCAGCGCCTGGTGGCGCCGGATCGCGCCGCGCCGCAAAAGCTGGCGCCGGACGCCGCAGGCAGTTGGCAAGCGGGCGCCGATGGCCGCAGCCTGACCTTTACCCTGAAACCGCAGCAACGTTTCGCTTCCGGCAATCCGCTGCGGCCAGAAGATGTGATTTTTTCGCTGGTTCGCGCGGTGAAGCTGAACAAGGCGCCGTCGTTTATTCTCGGCGAGTTTGGCTGGACGCCGGATAACGTTGAGCAGCAGTTGAAGAAGGTGGGAGATAACCAGGTGCAACTCAGTTGGCCCGCCAACATCGGCAGCGAATTGGCGCTGCGGCTGCTGACGGCGAATGTGGCTTCGATCGTGGATGAAAAGCTGTTGAACGAGCACGCGCAGCAGGGGGACTACGGTAACGCCTGGCTGCGCAGCCATTCCGCCGGCGGCGGCCCGTATCGGGTGAATAACTATGTGCCGCATGAAGCGCTGCTGTTTGGCCGCAATGAGTACGCCCCGTCGCCGGCAAGGTTGAAAACGGTGTTGTTCAAGAACGTCAGCGACGCCGGCACCCGCCGTTTGCTGTTGCTGAAAGGCGATGCCGACGTGGCCTACGATCTGGGCGCCGACCAGTTCGACTCACTGCGCAACGCGTCTGGCGTGCGCATCGAGCAGGCCGATGCGCCCCGGATCTATTACCTCGGTTTCAACACCGGCAGCAAAGACAATCCGGCGCTGGGCAATCCGGCGTTGTGGCAGGCGGCGCGCTGGCTGGTCGATTATCAGAGCATCGCCGAGCAACTGCTGAAAGGGCAATATCGCGTGCATCAGGCCTTCTTGCCACAGGGATTGGACGGGGCACTCGACGATCGGCCGTTTAAGCTCGACGTGGACAAAGCCAAACAGATCCTGCGCGATGCCGGCATCGCTGAAGGTACGCGCATCGATCTTATCGTCATCAACCAACCGCCGTATACCGACATCGCGCAGGCGCTGCAGGCCAGTTTTGCGCAGGCCGGGCTGCGGTTGGATATCCATCCGGTGGTAGAAAGCGATCTGTGGGGCAAGATGCGCGGCCGCGATTTTCAGGCGATCTTCACCTACTGGGGCGCCGACTACCTGGATCCGAACACCAACGCCAGCGCCTTTGCCTATAACGTGCCCGGTGGGCCGAAAACCCTGGCCTGGCGCACCCAGTGGGGCATTCCCGCCATCAGCGCGGAAACGCGCGCCGCGGCTGCGGAGGGGAACAGCGCCGCGCGCAGCGCACGTTACGTCACGTTGCAACGGGAATTGCAGGCCAGCTCGCCCTATGTGGTGGCGCTGCAGGGGCAAACGCTGGTGGCATTGCGGGACAACGTCGAAGGTGCCCGGCTGGATATCGCCAACAGCATGCTGTATCTGGATCGGGTCAGCAAGTAGCGGCAACGCCGCGCGCCAGGCCGAGCTTTCTGTCGCACCAAAGGCCAACAGCGAGTGAAATCGCTGGCTGTTGCCACCTCGAATCGCGAGATGTTGTGTCAGGGTGAAATAAAATGAAATTTCATAACGCGCTCATATGACGGTGATAGATTGGCACTGAAAGGCGGCGTTGTTTACGCCTTTCACCGCGGCCGTCCGCAATGATGCGGACACATCACGTCAGGAGATATTATGGACAATAACGAAAACGCTTCAGGAGCGCGCGCAGCAACCTTGCTCGCCACCGGTGAGGTTGTTACGCCGGAACAGTTTTATCAGGACAGCGACGGAAGCAACTGGGGGCCGGCGATCAACAAAGCGGCGGCAGCGGCGCTGCAAGCCGGCGGTACGCTGTCCCTTGGGAAGCGGGTGTATACGGTCGCCGGACACGTAGTCATTCAGACGACAACGGACATCTACGGCGGCATCGGGTTGCGGGTGGTCGGATTGGGACGGGCGACCAAAATTGTCAAGACGACGGACAGCAGTTACACCAACGAACAGGGCGAAACGAAGAAAGCGGTGATCGTGGTGAAAGGCTTCGCCAATCTGACGCTGCACGGCTTGACGTTGCGGGATGATACCGGCGTAGACGACACTCACGGCGTGTGGTTCAGCGATCGCAATATGACGAAGTTTGATATTCGCGACATCTACACCAAGGTCGGCGGTTATTCGCTGTTTGTCTCGGGCGATATGTTCATTAACTGGCTGGTGAATGTGCAGATGGAGGCAAACGCCAATCGGCCGGGCGATGGGGTGCTGTGGATGGACAAGTCCGGCACCACCAATTTTATAGACGGCCTCTACGCCGCTCGCGCCAAGGGGACTGCGTGCAGAATTTCAGGGTTTTACTCTACTATCGGCTCGTTGGCTGCGGATGACTGTATCGGCGATATCTACTCGTTCAAAGATTTTAACGGCACGATCAATTCGTTGGGTTGCGAGAACCGCAATACGCAACGCGCCGCCAATGTCAGCGTGTTGTCCACCAACTTTGCCCAAGGCACGATAGGCAATATCAATATCCAGGACGCGCAGAATGTGGAGAGCGGGGGCGTGTTGTGCCGATTCATCAACGAATCTCGTTGGGACATCGGTCAGTTGACTCTTTACAGCGGTTCTAAGACGCCGTTCCCGGCGGCGATCGCCGCCTGCAGCAACAATACCGAGGTAACCTTCAGTAACGTATACAACGGCGGCGTTCCGGTGGCCGGCAAAAGCACCGTCGACGTTACGTCGTTTTTAAGCGGGGTCGAAGCGATGTACAGTCTGGGCGAGCGGGGAATTGCCCCTTCCGCCACCAGCAACCATTTGCCGCGCAATATCTCGAAACAGCAATCGTGGACTTTTTTAGGCACCCTGACCGCGCCGGATCGGCAACCTACAACGCGCATTACTCTTCAACAGGGCGTAAGCACCAAGGTGCTGGCGTGCGATTTATATATCACGTTCGATCTGTCTTCGCAGGCAACCGCCTTTGTCGTCAATAAAGGCAGCTATAGTGCGAAAGGCGCCTTTATGTTGCGGCGCACCGGGCCGTTAAGCTGCGAAATATATTACCGCGTCGAGAAAGATTTCGGCTTTGGCAGTTATCAGGTGCAGACTACGCGCGGCAGCTACTGGCGGCCGGACGGCGTTTCATTGAGCACGCCACCCGCCGATGCGTTGGAAATCCGCAGCGATGAGGTGTTATCCACCACCAGGCT
This sequence comes from Serratia sp. 22278, assembly GCF_052045405.1. NCBI lineage: Bacteria > Pseudomonadati > Pseudomonadota > Gammaproteobacteria > Enterobacterales > Yersiniaceae > Serratia > Serratia sp. 22278. The sequence goes on from NZ_JBQEOW010000003.1 coordinate 111,082, forward strand.
CGCCGTGATCCAGCCACTGGCCAATCCGACAACGGCCAGCACTGCGGAAGTGGCAGGATTGCTCAATCGGCTGATCGAGACACTGAAGAACTAACCGAATAACGCCGGCGCGTTTTGGCCGGCGTCCATCAAGAGCAACAGCCAGCCGGCGGCCGCCAAGGCGATGCCGAAAGGTTGCCGCGTTCGCCAGGCGCGGCGGTTGCGGCGGCCGCGCGTCAATGCCATGCCTAATCCGAACATGGCCGCCAGACAGACCAGCAGCGGCAGCATCGTCCAACCGAGCCAGGCGCCCAGCGCCGCCAGCAGTTTGAAATCACCCTGGCCGATGCCGTTACGCCGCCGCACCTGCCGATAAAGCGCGTTGAGCAGCCACAACCCCCCGTAGCCGGCGGCGGCGCCGATAACCGCGTCGCCCAGCGTCGCCCAGCGAGCGTCAAGATTGCACAGCATCCCGCCCCACAGCAGCGGCTGGGTTAACCGGTCCGGCAACCACCGGTGGCGCCAGTCTAGCCAGGCCAGGGCGATCAGCAGCGCCGCGGCCGGCGGCAACCACAGCCGGTGTGCTGCCGGCAGGTCGAAGGGTAGCGCCGTCAACGCCAAACCGAAGGCCGTCAGCAGCAGGCTACGGCGGCGCAATTTCGGTGGGCTGGCGCGCACGGCCGCCGTTCGCTCCAATCGGGTGATGAGCGTGAAGGCGACCGCACCTGCCGACAGCAGCGCGGTGAAAAACAGCGCAGGCCACAGTAAGGAAAGAAACATCGGGGCTCCGTCAGTCGTGAAATAGATGTTTAAAATAACGGCAAAATGCGTATTTCATCGGGGTGAAATGCGGTGGGCTGTGAGGAATGCGCAGTTGTACGCATCGCCACTTCACGTATTGCAGAGTGAGGCAATGTCATGCGCGGAGGCGCGCAGCAGTGGGGTGTTGCGCTTTTTATCGGCAAAACCGGTGCTGAAATGGTGTGAATTCACCTGGCGGCCGGAATGGATCGGTAAAGGGCGTAAGTGACGGCGTCACTTGGGAGTGATTGGGGTTTATCCTATTGTTTCTGTTCGTCAAGCCGTTAGACTTTAAGGGAGAGGCGCCCCGGCCTGGACGGGGCGTAGGGTTTCCAGATCTGCCGCGGGAAAGGCGACAGCAAAGCAGTGGGTTGGCCCGCTCCAGGAGGGAGGGGGGCCAACGGTGCCATGAAAGACGAAATTCAGGCGGGACTCATCAAAACCAAAAAACGACGCTGGCACAGCCGCCAGGCGGTGTGGCTGGCCGGGGCGCTGGTGTGGCTGGCCGGCGCGGCGCCCGCCTGCGCCGAATCCCCGCCGGCGCCGGAGAGCGTTGTCTCTTCCGCACAGGCCGTCGCAGATCCGGCCGCGAATTTGCCCGAACTGGGCGGCGCGCCCGATGACGCCGCGCGCGAGAAGCAGTGGGCCGAGATGGCCAAGCAGTTCGGCGAAAAAGATCTGAATAACGTTTCCCGTCAGCAGATGCGCAGCCGCGCCGAGGATTATCTGCTGGGCCAGGCGACCGGCGCGCTGCAACAGCAGGCGCAGGAACTGTTGTCGCCGCTGGGCACCGCCCGATTATCGCTGGAGATGACCGGTGAGGGGGACTTTACCGGCAGCAACGGGCAGTTATTCAGCCCGCTGTACGACGTCGACGGATTGCTGACCTACAGCCAGATCGGCTGGCTACAGCAAAGCGCCGGGGCGCTCGGTAATTTCGCGCTGGGGCAGCGCTGGATCGCCGGTGACTGGCTGCTGGGGTACAACACGGCGCTCGACAGCGATTTCGCCCGGCAGCGCAATCGCGGCAGCGTCGGCGCGGAGGCCTGGGGAGACTACCTGCGTTTCTCCACCAACTATTACTACCCGCTGTCGGCGCTGGCGCAACAGCCTGGCGATGGCGTGTTTTTCAGCCGCCCGGCGCGCGGTTACGACATTACGACGCAAGGCTATCTGCCGTTTTATCGCCAGATCGGCGGTTCGCTCAGCTATGAGCAGTATCTCGGCGATAATGTCGATCTGTTCGGCAGCGGCAAAAAACAAAACGATCCGCGCGCGATGCAGCTGGGGCTCAATTACACCCCGGTGCCGCTGGTGACGATGAAGGCGCTGCATAAGATTGGCGCGGGCGGGCAGAGCCAGGATCAGATCGAGCTGGCGCTGAGCTATCGGCTCGGGGTGCCGTTGGTGAAGCAGATTTCGCCGGAGTATGTGGCGCAGGCCAAGTCGCTGCGCGGCAGCCGCTACGATCCTATCGAACGCAAGAACGTGCCGGTGCTGGAGTTCCGCCAGCGCAAAACGCTGCAGGTGTTCCTGGCCACGCCGCCGTGGAGCCTGCAGGCGGGGGAAACCGTGCCGCTGGTGCTGGAAATCAAGGCGCTCAACGGCATCGCTCACGTCAGTTGGCAGGGGGATACCCAGGCGCTGAGCCTGACGCCGCCGCACAACGCCAACGATCCGCAGGGCTGGACGGCGATCGTGCCGCCGTGGGACGATGCGCCGGGCGCCGCCAACAGCTACCGGCTATCGGTCACGCTGGAGGACGATAAACAGCAGCGCGTGACGTCCAACTGGATAGAGCTGAAAGTGGCGCCGCCGCTGACGGCGACCGCCGGTGATGACGCGGGCCTGCCGCCGATCAAAACCCTGACGCCGCCGCCGATCCCGGCGCAAACCGGGCCGCTGTACGGCGGCGACTAACCGTTTTTACCCTGCAGCACCCACACGGCGGCCTCGACGCGGGATTTTAGCTTCATCTTTTTCAGCAGGTGTTTGACGTGTACCTTGACGGTGCTTTCGGTGATGGTCAGGCGGCGGGCGATCAGCTTGTTCGGCAGCCCCTGGGCGATCAGCTTCAGAATATCCCGTTCGCGCGGCGTCAATTGCTGAATATCGCGATCGGCGCTGGGGCGGTTTTCCCGCAGGCTGGCGGCGAGGATCGGCGTCAGCGTTTCGCTGAGCACCATCTGCCCGGCCGCCGCCTGATGCAGCGCCTTCAGCAGATCCTCCGGCTCCATGTCTTTCAACAAATAACCGTCGGCGCCGCGTTTGAGCGCGCTGACGACGTCGTCTTCATGGTTGGACACGCTGAACACTACAACGCGCCCCGACAGGTCGGTCTGGCGCAGGCGATCCAGCGTTTCCAGCCCGTTGATGCCAGGCATGTTGAGGTCGAGCAGGATCAGATCCGGATCGTGCTGCTCCGCCAGCGCGACCCCTTGTTCTCCGTTGCTGGCTTCGGCGATGACCTGCAGGCGAGCGTCCATGCCAATCAGCTGTTTTACGCCGTTGCGCAGCATCGGGTGGTCGTCGATCAGTAAGATGGTGGCGGCGGTTTCTGTCGTCATGGTGTCTCCGTTAGTCGATGGCGTGGTTATCCGGCGTGAAGCTGACTCGCACCTCGGTGCCGCCGCCGCTGCGCGGTAAAATGTCGCAACAGCCGTGCAGGCTCTTGGCGCGATCGCGCATGATGATCAAGCCGTAATGGTCGGGGCGGGATGTTTCGGCCGGCAGGCCGCGTCCGTTGTCGCATACGCTCAGGGTCACTTCGCCCCGTTTGTTGATGACCTGAATGCTCACCTCGCTGGCGGCGGCATGCTTAAGGATGTTGCTGAGCGCCTCGCGGGCGATCTGCAGCAGATGAATGGCCTGGTAGGCGGGCACCGTGCGCGGCCCCAGTTGGTAATCGAGGCTGATGTTCAGGCCCAGTTTGGGATTGAACTCCGCTACCGTCGATTGCAGCGCCGCCAGCAGGCCCGGTTCGGTCAGCTGCAGGCGGAAGGTGGTCAGCAGCTCGCGCAGCTGGCGATAGGCGCCGTTCAGCTCTTCGCGCATCTGCTGCACCAGCGCCTTGCTGGCGGACGAGAGCGTTTCGCCTTGCATCTGCAGGCAGGCGATCTGCATTTTCAGGCAGGAGAGCGATTGGGCGATGGAGTCGTGCAGCTCGCGGGCGATCGCCGCCCGTTCTTCCATCAGCATCAGCTGCTGCTGGTGGTCTACCTGACGTTCGATGGCCAGCACGCTGGTCAGTTGCTCCACCAGAGTGTTGACCAGCTGGCGGTGCTCATCGTTCAGCGGCTGTTGCGGCGCATGTTGCGCCACGATCACGCCGTAGTCGCCAAGCTTGTCGCTCAGGCTCCAGCTCAGCGACGGGTTGTCAGGATGCTGGCGGTCGCTGTCGTGCAGGCAGGCGCTGCACACCGGATTATGGCAATGCTCCGGCCGCAACGGCTGGTTGCCGCTCAGCTGCAGCAGCGGCTCCCGGCTGTCGTTTTCATACAGCCGCACCTGAATGGCGCGCAGCGGCGTCAGGATTTGCAGTTGGTTGAGCAGCGGCGTCAGGCGGCTGCACAATGGCTCGCTGGCGTGCAGCAGGCGGCTGGCGCGATAGAGGAAGCTCAGCATCTGATTTTTTTGCTGCAGGTCCGCGGTCTTCTCGGCTACGCGCTGCTCCAGCCCGCTGTAGGTGGCCGACAGTTCGTCGGACATGGTGTTCAACGCGCCGCCGAGCGACGCCATTTCATCCTGATGGCCGCGCTGCGCGAAGCGGCGGCTAAAGTCGCCGCGGCCCACCGCCAACGCCATTTCCACCAGCTGCCGCCACGGATGCAGCAACCGGCGGCGCAGGTAGCAGGTGGTGCCGATCAGCAGCAGCAGGGTCAGCGCGATAAAGCCGGCCTGCACCAGCGTCACCATCAGCAGGCGGCGCTCGGTTTGCCTGTCGATATCCGAGACCAGCTTATCCAACAGCTGCACGAAGTGCGCCACCTGCGGCGCGGCGTCGGCCGGGCGCTGCGCGCTACGCAGGCGAGGTTGCAGGGTCTGTTGCCAGTAGTCGCGCAAGGCGTCGAAAGGTTGCGTCAACCCTTCCTGTTCCACCGAACGCTGCAGGTCGGGGCTGTTTTCGTCGCGCTCCAGTTCGCGGATCAACGCTTCATGCCGTTCATCCAGCGGCACCTGCGCCAGCAGACGGTAGCTTTGCATACGCAGCGAGCCGGCCTTGTTGATGGCATGCGCGTTGCCCTGAATGCTTTGCGACATCCAGGCGGAAATCCCCATGCCGGCCACGCCCAGAATGCCCGACAGCAACATCAGCAGGGCGACCTGATTCACGATCGAAAGCGGGGCCAACAGGCGTTTCATAAGCGCGGGTTCCTGGCATTTGGCGCCGCTGAAGCTCAGGGGCGAAGGCGGCGACGGGGTAAACAAGTAACGATTCAGCCGTATTTTTGATTATCCCTGAGCATAACCCCATACCTCGAATGAAGTACCCATTAGTTTCCAAGGGGGCGGCGAAGCGGTGAGGATGACGAAGTGCTTTATTCTAATTCATTGATTGTAAATGATTTAATTTTTATCCAGAACGTACCCCTAAGGGGATGAAGGCGCTATTTGTGCCGCCAACTACTTGCATTCGGGTTGATATACATCAACTTTGCCGCCGGAGCCGCCCCCTAGGGTGTCGGAATAATCCCCCGTGTCTGAGGTTTTTATGTCGCAACTTGCAACGCCTTCATCAAAGAAAACCGGTGCGCTGATTCAGGATTGGCATCCTGAAGACAGCGCCTTTTGGCTGCAGCGTGGCCATCGCATCGCCACCCGCAACCTGTGGATTTCCATTCCCTGTCTGCTGCTGGCCTTCTGCGTCTGGATGCTGTTCAGCGCCGTGGCGGTCAACCTGAACAAGGTTGGCTTCAACTTTTCCACTGACCAATTGTTCCTGTTGACAGCGCTGCCGTCGGTCTCGGGCGCTATTTTACGCGTGCCGTATTCCTTCGTGATCCCGCTGTTTGGCGGCCGCCGCTGGACCGCTATCAGCACCTGCTTCCTGCTGGTGCCGTGCCTGTGGCTGGGATTCGCGGTGCAGGACAGCAGCACGCCGTACAGTGTATTCGTCATCATTTCCCTGCTATGCGGTTTTGCGGGCGCCAACTTTGCCTCCAGCATGGCCAATATCAGCTTCTTCTTCCCGAAAGCGCGTCAGGGTGGCGCGTTGGGTCTCAACGGCGGGTTGGGGAATCTGGGCGTCAGCGTCATGCAACTGGTCGCGCCGTTGGCGATCTCTTTCAGCCTGTTTGGTCTGTTTGGCGGCACGGCGCAAGATCAGGCAGAAGGGGGACAGCTGTGGCTGGAAAATGCCGCCTGGATCTGGGTACCGTTCCTGCTGGTCGCCACCTTGGCGGCCTGGTTCGGCATGAACGATCTGGCGGCGGCCAAGGCATCGCTGCGCCAGCAACTGCCAGTGCTCAAACGTGGGCATTTGTGGATGCTGAGTTTGCTGTACCTCGCGACCTTCGGTTCTTTCATCGGTTTCTCCGCCGGTTTCGCCATGCTGTCGAAGACGCAATTTCCGGAGGTCGTGATCCTGCATTACGCTTTCTTCGGGCCGTTCCTCGGTGCGCTGGCACGGCCGGTCGGCGGCGCGCTGTCTGACCGTTTCGGCGGCGTGCGGGTGACGTTGATCAACTTTGTGGTGATGGCCGTGTTCGCCGCGCTGTTGTTCCTGACCTTGCCGGCAGCGGGCGAGGGCGGTTCGTTTATCGCCTTCTACGGCATCTTTATGGTGTTGTTCCTCACGGCGGGGCTGGGCAGCGGATCGACTTTCCAAATGATCGCCGTCATTTTCCGTAAAATCACTGTCGATCGCGTGAAAGCGGCCGGCGGCAGTGACGAGAGCGCACAGCGTGAAGCGGTGACGGACTCCGCCGCCGCATTGGGCTTTATCTCGGCGATCGGCGCCGCAGGCGGTTTCTTTATTCCCCAGGCATTCGGCACCTCGCTGGCGCTGACCGGTTCGCCGGCGGGGGCAATGAAAGTATTCTTGGTGTTCTATATCTTGTGTGTGGTCATCACCTGGGCGGTGTATGGCCGCAAGAAAAAGGCCTGAGTATCAAACCGCTTTCTCAATCCCTCCCGACAGGGGAGGGATATTTCTCTCATTCCGAGTCATCTCTCCTCGCCTCCTCAGTGAAATTTTCTGCCTTTAGGTAAAATTCTCATCTTCGCTTGCCGTTTTTTTCTTTTTTTATAGCACTATCTCTCAATGTGGGAATATTTTCGCCAAAACGGATTATATTATTTGCACGTTTTTTTCGTTTTATTGAGAGTATTCTTACATTAAGGCGTTAATGTCTTTTCGCAGATTAAATGAAATTTCCGGGAGGGGAAGGCATAATTAGTGCGATTGTTATAAAATCAGTAATAGGGTTTTGTCTTAGATGCTGCACACGCCGAGTGGAATGTGTGACGGGGTTAAATCAGATAACTCTCATTCTGTTTTTTTCGGCTTTTTGTAGTCTATCTGACAATCAGATTAGGTGGGAAAACACAATGAATTCACGGATAGGAATGAAATTTCACAATTTCATTCGATTAACAATCGAACAACATGGTTAGTTTTTCCTTTTTAAATCAATGAGGTGTTCATTTGAATTTTACGGTGACCATGAAAGAAATCCATGTTGCCAGCAGGGAAAAAGAGTCATTTGGATAAACGGAACATCCTTAATATGGCCTAATGTAAAAAATGAAATCAGAAAATTTTTATAAAGGCCAATATCCGATGAATGCAACCTGTTGAGTTTACATTTAATTTCTTGAACATTTTTTGATATTTCTATACAAAGTGTGCAGGACAGGCACGCTAAGGAAATTAAAAGTGAATCTTGATAAAAGAATAAAGATTAGGAATCTCGATGTTCTGACTCCTGCCGGGGAGAAATTTCGTCTGCGTTGGAAGGAGTATCAAATTCTTTCGCTGCTTGTCGCCAGATCACCAGAACTGGTTACCCGAACGGAAATTATAGAAAATATCTGGAAAGGAACCTATTGCTCAGATTCAACGATAAATCAAACAATTAAATCTATTCGCCAAAAGATTAGCGACACGGAACACACGCTTATCAGAACCATTCCTCGTTTGGGTTACAAGGTGGAAAATCAAGCGGCTTTTCACTTTATATCCGAGGATGAAGACTACGCTGATGATGATATATTAAATGGCGGTGAAGATATTGGTGTTGATATTCAAGCGGAACTTTCTGAAAGTGAAAGTGAGTCGTCTGAAACAAACGATGAAAAAATAGATAAGCCGCATAAATCGACGCTGGTTGCTGCGCCTGTTGCAACGGTGGAGTCATCCAAAGAACCGGTGCGTGAAAAAAAGTCGGCGGCGGTGCGTCGCTTTTTCAGCATACCCGCCAGCCGTGTAGTGAAATACCTGACGGTATTCGCCTCTTTGCTGGTTATTTCACATTTTTCATATGTGCTCGGCAACCAAACCCGCCCCCCGGTGATCAATGATATTCAGAACAACACGCGCGTGGTGTTGACGCTGACGCTGAATAACCCCCATACCAACAGCCCGCAAACTCTGCTCTGCCTTTACCAGGGAGAGAACATGGATCAAGCCACCATCGAATGTGTCGATCCTAAGCAAGGGCAGCTTAAATTGCCGGTAAAATATGAGACCTCTTCGACGCCCGGCAAAGGTCGGATTAATCTCATATTGCCGAATAAAACCTTGCAATATCAAGTTGCTTACGATGTTAAAAATTAGCGCTGAATGAGGTTTTATCTTTAGCGATAATTTTACATTTGATGAAATCTTTTATTTCATTATTTGTTATTTGAAAGCCAGGTTCGATTTGTCCAGTCTGGAACTCATTACCTAACGCGTATTAGCGTCCTGTCCCAATGGGGCGACAGGAATAATGAGAACCTGCTGAGTGACAAATTATGGATAAGCGTAAAGTAGCTATTATCGGGGGTTCCGGTTTTATCGGAACACGCCTGGCGAAACGTCTCAGTGCGCGCGATGATCTGACGTTGGTCATCGTGGATAAGCAACCCAGCGCACATTTTCCCGCGCTCTATCAGTATGGCGATGTGACGCAACCTCAGACTTTGCAAGAACCGCTGACGGGCTGCGACGCCATCATTAATCTGGCGGCGGAACATCAGGACAACGTCGATCCCATTTCGCTCTATTATCAGGTCAATGTCGAAGGCGCGCGGCATGTCTGCATGACCGCCTCCGCTCTGAATATCCGCCAAATCATTTTCACCTCCTCCGTCGCTGTTTACGGCTTCGTTAAACAGGAAACCGGCGAAGAAGGAAGTTTCGAGCCTTTCAACCATTACGGCAAGTCCAAGCTCGAGGCGGAATACGTTTATGAAGCCTGGCGCAAGGCCGATGTGGAAAATCGGTTGACTATCATTCGTCCAACGGTGGTATTCGGCGAAGGCAACCGCGGCAACGTGTATAACCTGTTCCGTCAGATCGCCAGCGGACGTTTCGTGATGATTGGCAGCGGCAATAATATGAAGTCGATGGCCTACGTTGAAAATATTGCCGCGCGGCTGGAACATGCGCTGGATCAACAGTCAAGTTATCAGGTCAGCAACTACGTCGATAAACCGGATTTTACGATGAATCAATTGGTCGACGTCATTTCCTCTTCATTGGGGAGAAAAAATAAGACAATTCGCATTCCTTATGCCGTAGGCATATGCGGCGCAACCGCATTGGATGTTGTGAGTAAAATAAGTCGAAAGAAATTCCCAATAAGCCGCGTCAGAGTACAGAAATTCTGCGCCAGAACGCAGTTTAAAAGTAATGTGCAAAATAATTTCGTGGCGCCTGTTGAACTTGATTCGGCAATCGAAAGAACCATTAAACATGAGTTTTCTGATAGATAACTTAACCGCACGCTGACGTTATTTACTTATTTCCGCCGACAAGCGGATAAATCTGTATTTTTCAGGATTAATTCATGCTGACTTATATCCTGGCAGGATCAATTTTGTTTTTGTTAATAGCGCATTGGGAGCTGTAACTCAAGGGCGGTAGCGTGCTTATTCGCTGGAGGAACGATGTTATATCAACTGAGCGTGATATTTGTGCTGGCGGTCGCGTGGATCCTTATTGCCCGCCGGGTCGCCTTGACGGTGGGATTAGTGGATAAGCCCAATGCGCGCAAGCAACATCTGGGACATATTCCGTTGGTCGGCGGCATCGCCGTGTACCTGACGCTGATGCTGATGGCGCTGTGGCAACCCGCCTGGCTGCCCGACAGCACCGTCTATCTGCTGTGCATTACGGCGCTGGTGGTGTTGGGCGTGCTGGATGACCGCTTTGATCTGCCCGTGGCGCCGCGCGTCATGGTGCAGGGAGGGATCGCGCTGGCGATGATGCTGGCGGCAGGGATGCAGCTTTCCTCATTGGGCCATGCCTGGGGCCATCAGGAAGTGATGCTCGGTTATGGCGCGTTGCTGCTCACGCCGCTGGCGGTATGGGGGGCGATCAACGCCTACAACATGGTGGATGGCATCGACGGGCAACTGGGCGCCTTGTCCTGCGTGACCTTCGTTGCGCTGGCCATCGTGTTCGGACTGGGTGGCCGGGGAGATCTGGCGCTGTGGTGCCTGGGCGTGATCGTCGCGCTGGCGGCTTATCTGCTGTTCAACCTGAGCCTGTTCGGCGCGCGTAACAAAATCTTTATGGGGGACGCCGGCAGCATGGTGATCGGCTTCAGCGTGCTGTGGCTGGTGTTACTGGCGACGCAGGGGCAGCAGGCGGTAATGCGCCCGGTCACCGCGCTGTGGCTGATCGCCATTCCGCTGATGGACATGGTGACCGTGATGGTGCGCCGCCTGTTGCGCCGCCAAAGCCCCTTCAAAGCGGGCCGCGATCATTTGCACCATATTCTGATGCGTCGCGGACTCAATGCGCGCCAGGCACTGGCGATGAGCACCATGCTGGCGGTGACGCTGGCCTGCATCGGCATTTGCAGTGAAGTGTTGCAACTGCAGGAAAGCCTGATGCTGGTGGCGTTTCTGTTCTGTTTTTGCGGTTATTTCGCCATGTTGCGCGAACCGCGTCAGGCGACGATGCTCAGCGATAATCCAACCGTCGGGCGTTAATCCTCTCACGGGCTGCGGCAGCAGCCCGTTTATCACGGTACTTCCATGAATTTTCATTTGCCTCTTTTGATGCCGTTGGCCTTCACCTCCGCGTTATTGAGCGGTTGTACGGTGGTTCCCGGCTCACATTTACCGACCAGCGGAAAAGCCATCGTCGTGCAACAAGACGACGATTTCGATTTGAACAGCCAGGTACAGGTCTACCGCATGTCACCGATGCTGCTGCAGAAAATGCGGCGCGTTGAACCGGTCGCCCAGCCGAATCCGGCGCTGGACCAGCGGTTGCAGAGCTACCAATACCGTATCGGCGTCGGCGACGTGTTGAACGTCACCGTCTGGGATCACCCCGAGTTGACCACGCCGGCCGGGCAATATCGCAGCGCCAGCGACACCGGTAACTGGGTGCATGCGGATGGCACGATCTTTTACCCCTATATCGGGCGCGTGGCGGTGGTGGGTAAAACCGTCACCGAAGTGCGCAGCCTGATCGCCGGCCGTCTGGCGCAGTATGTGGAAAGCCCGCAGGTGGATGTCAGCATCGCCGCGTTCCGCTCGCAGAAGGCTTATGTGACCGGTGAGGTGAAAACCTCCGGTCAGCAGGCGATCACCAACGTACCGCTGACCATTCTGGATGCGATCAACGCCGCCGGCGGCCTGACGGACAATGCCGACTGGCGCAACGTGGTGCTGACGCATCAGGGCAAAGAGCGGGCCATCTCGCTGCAGGCGCTGATGCAGCGTGGCGACATCAGCCAGAACGCGCTGCTGCAGCCGGGCGACATCCTCTACATTCCGCGCAATGACAACTTGAAAGTGTTCGTGATGGGCGAGGTGGGCAAGCAAGCGACGCTGAAGATGGATCGCAGCGGCATGACCCTGACCGAAGCCCTCGGATCTTCCGAAGGGATCAGCCAGACGGTGGCGGATGCGACCGGGGTGTTTGTGATCCGGCCGAGCGGCGGCAACCCCCCGCAGCGGCTGGCGACGCTGTATCAGTTCGATCTCTCCGACGCCAGCGCGCTGGCGATGGGCGCTGAATTTCAGCTGCACCCTTACGACGTCGTGTACGTCACCGCGGCGCCTATCGCGCGCTGGAACCGTTTGATCAGCCAGCTGGTGCCGACCATCAGCAGTTTTAACGATCTCAGCGAGGCTACCTTGCGCGTGCGCAACTGGTAACTCCGCAGGGTGAATAAGGAACAGAAGATGAAAAACAATGCGCTGTCCGTGATGGTGGCCGAACAAGATGAAAAGCTGGAGTGGGAGCGTCTGGTAGGGCCGCTGTGGGATAACCGCTGGCGGATCGCCGTCGTGACCGGCGTGGCCGGTGCGCTGGGCGTCGCCTACGCCCTGTTGGCTACCCCGGTGTATCAGGCCACGGCGGTGGTGCAGGTGGAGAATCAGCTGTCCGGCGATTCGCTGCTGCGTGAAACGCTGGACAGTTCGCTGGGGCAAAATTCGACGACGCAGGATGAGGTGACGCTGGTCAAGTCGCGCTACGTGCTCGGCAAAACGGTGGATGCCCTCGGCCTGACGGTGCGCGTCGAACCGGACTATTTCCCGGTGTTCGGTAAAGGTTTCGCCCGACTGAGCGGTGAAAAGACGCCGGTATTGGACATCGGTACGCTGACAACGCCGGCGGACATGCAGGGCGAAGCGCTGACGCTGACGGTGCGCGATGGGCAACATTACGAGCTGAGCCATGACGGCGCCAAATTGTTCAGCGGCGTGGTTGGGCAACCGGTGGCGCAGGGCGAGTGGAGCATGACCGTTTCGGCGCTGGATGCGGCGCCGGGCACCAGTTTCACCGTGGTTAAAGTCGCGCGTCAAGAAGCGGTGGACGATCTGCGTAAATACCTGGGCGTAGTGCCGAGCGGCAAGGACAGCGGCATCATGACGTTTACGCTGCCGAGTGAAGATCCGCAGCGTGCCGAGGCGGTGCTGAAGAACATCACCGATAACTATCTGCAGCAGAACGTGGATCGCAAAACGGAAGAGGCGCAGAGAATGCTGGCCTTCCTGCAGGAGCAGCTGCCGCAAACGCAAACCTCGTTGAACAACGCCGAAAACCAGCTCAACCAGTTCCGCCAGCAAAACGATTCGGTGGATCTGTCGCTGGAAGCCAAGTCGGTGCTGGACACTCAGGTGCAGCTCGAAGCCCAGCTCAACGAGCTGACCTTCAAGGAGGCGGAGATTTCCAAGCTTTATACCCGCGTGCACCCGGCTTACCGGGCGCTGATGGAAAAGCGCGCCACGCTGGAGGCGGAAAAGGCGCGGCTCGGCAAACAGGTACAGACGCTGCCGAAAATGCAGCAGGAGATCCTGCGTCTCACCCGCGACGTGCAGGTGGATCAGCAGGTTTACATGCAACTGATGAACAAACAGCAGGAGCTGAGCATCAGCAAGGCCGGCACGGTGGGCAATATTCGCATCGTCGACGAGGCGGAAACCGCTATCCGACCGATTCAGCCGCAAAAGATGCTAATCGTGTTGTTGGCGTTGATACTGGGCGCTGCGGGCACCGCGGCCGTGGTGCTGCTGCGCACGGCCTTCCATCGCGGCATCAATGATATCGATACGCTGGAGAAGCGAGGCATCAACGTCTACGCCACCGTGCCGCTGTCGCCATGGCAGGCGAAACGCAATCGCGAACAACGCCTGCTGTTGCCCAAATCCGGCGGTCGTCGCCTGCCGATCCTGGCGGTGGTCGAGCCGGCGGATCTGTCGGTGGAGGCCATTCGCAGCCTGCGCACCAGCCTGCATTTCGCCATGCTGGAGGCCAAAAACAACATTTTGATGGTCTCCGGTGCCAGTCCGGAAAGCGGCAAGAGTTTTACCAGCACCAACCTGGCGGTGGTGGTGGCGCAGGCCGGGCAGCGGGTGCTGTTGATCGACGCGGATATGCGTAAAGGATTTTTGCATCGTTGGTTATCGGACGACGCTCATCAAGGGCTGTCCGACATGCTGGTGGGCAAAGTGATGACGGAACAGGCGGTGCGGAAAACCGCCATCGCCAATCTGGACTTCGTGCCACGTGGTCAGGTGCCGCCGAACCCGTCCGAGCTGCTGATGCATCGCCGTTTCGCCGATTTCCTGCGCTGGGCCGGGCAAAACTACGATCTGGTGCTGATCGATACGCCGCCGATTCTGGCGGTGACGGACGCGGCCATCGTCGGCAATCACGCCGGTACGTCACTGTTGGTGGTGCGTTTTGAGGTGAACACCGTCAAGCAGATCGAAACCAGCATGCGCCGTTTCGAACAGAATGGCGTGGCGATCAGAGGCGTAATCCTCAACGGCATCGTGAAAAGGGCGGCGACCGACATGAGCTATTACAACTTCGCCTATCCAAGCCATCGGGAAGATCAGCGGCAGGCAGAGGAATAAGCGGGTGAAGGCCATTATCACCAATGCCCTGTGGCTGATGCTGGAACGCGTTTCGCTTAGCCTGTCCGGCATCTTCGTCTCCATTTACGTTGCGCGCTATCTGGGGCCCGCCCAGTTTGGCGCTCTCAACTATCTGTTGGCGACGATCGCCATCGTGGTGCCGCTGGTGCAGCTGGGCGCCGACAGCATCATTTTCAACCGCGTCGCCCGCCGCCCGCCGAGCGGCATTCGCCTGATGTTGGCTTCGATGCGTTTGCGCCGCCGGCTGTTCCTGGTGGTGGCGCTGCCGATGCTGATATGGAGCTATTTCAGCCAGCCGCCAGCCGGTCAACTGATGACGCTGTTGCTGCTTATCAGCGCCTATTTCTCGATTCAGGACGTGTACAAAATTTATTACGATGCCCGCCTGCAGTCGAAACGCAATACGCTGATCAACAACCTGGCGCTGCTGTTGTCGATCGGACTGCGGCTGGCGCTGGTGAGCGCCGCGCTGCCGCTGGTGTGGTTCGCGGTACCCTACATCCTCAGCAGCGCCGTACCTTATCTGGTGCGCCTCTGGCTATTTTGTGGGGAAGCTGCGGCCTCGCCGCGGGTTACGCCGCGCCAGGCCGGGCGCTATGGCCGTTATTTGCTGAGAGTGGGCCTGCCGTTGGCCATCTCCAGTCTGGCGATAGTGATTTATACCCGCATCGATCAAATCATGCTGGGCAATCTGGTCGGCGAGCAGGCGGTGGGCTGGTTCAGCGCCGCGACCACCCTCAGCCAGGGGTGGGTTTTTGTGCCGATGGCGCTGATCACCTCGTTGATGCCGGGTATTGCCAACTGTCGCGACCCGTTGGAGCAGGAGTACCGCATCCGGGTGCTTTATCTGGTGGTATTGGGCCTGTCGTTGCCGGTGCTGCTGGGTCTGTGGTGGTTCGCCCACCCGGCTATTGCGCTGCTGTATGGCGCCGCTTTTCAACCGGCCGCCGACATCCTGGCTATTTGTACGCTGACCTCGCTGTTCTCAGTGATGGGGACGGTTTCGTATCGCAGCATCGTGCTGTTCGCCGGTTATCGCTTTATCGCCATCAAGATGCCGTTGGTGGCTCTGCTGAACGTGGCGATGAATCTGCTGCTGATCCCGCGTTACGGCCTGACCGGCGCTGCGGTGTCTACGCTACTGGCGGAATTCATTTCGTTCTTCGTTCTGAACAGTTTATTCCGTGGCGGGAAAATTACCCGACTGCAGCTGACCTGTTTTTACTGCCTGCCGCGTCTTGTCAGCAAATTAAGGAGAGAGCATGTTAAACACCCTGGTTAAAAGCATTTCCAAGCGCCTGCCCGATGCCTGGCACCATCAGGTTAAATACGCGCTCTATTTCAAAAAATTGCCGCACCTGTCAAAACCGACCGGCTTCAGCGAAAAGATCATGCGCCGCAAAATTTATCCGCGCAGCATCTACACCACCTTGTCGGACAAATACAAGGTCCGCGAATTTATTGCCGGCCTGTGGGGCGAAGAGTATCTGGTGGAGCTGTATGCGCATGGCACTGAACTCAGCTACGACACGTTCAGGCAGTTGCCAGACGCCTTCGTGCTGAAGGCCAACCATGGCAGCGGCTATAACCGGTTGGTGTTCGACAAGCAACAGGTTAGCTACGCGGAATTGTACGATCTCAGCAGTTCGTGGATGCGCAGCAACTTTTACGAGCAGAGTCGCGAAAAGCATTATCTGGACATCGAACCCTGCATCATGGTGGAACGCATGTTGCTGGATGGTGAGCAGGTGCCGAACGATATCAAATTTCATTGTTTCAACGACAACCATGAAATTCGCATGTTTATCCAGGTGGATTACCAGCGTTTCGGCACCCATCGGCGCGATATTTTTGATCTCGACTGGAACCGCACCGAAATCCGCATCAACTTGCCGAATGCCGACGAACCGATGCCGCGACCTACGCGGCTGGAAGAAATGACGCGTTTGGCTCGCCAGGTTGCGCAGCAGTTCTCTTATGTCCGCGTGGATTTCTACCAGGTCGGTGAGAAGGTCTATTTCGGTGAATTGACGTTTACGCCTGGTGCGGGATTAAGCAAGCTTAAGCCGGAAAACATCGAGCAGGAATGGGGCAGTTATTTTACTGAGTAAACGCTTATGCAGAGAGTCGCCTCCAATTTTCACATGCATGCCAATGTTGGTTATAATCAGTCGCGGGATTTGGTCAATCAATCAATCATATTGACCTTCCTGTTGATCTTTTTCGTGAAAACTTTCCTGACCTCGGGATCGTTCAACAGCGAGCTGATTAATAAAACTGTGATGGGGCTCAATGCCCTGATGTTGCTCTATGTCGGCTATGCATTTTTCATCGCTACGATGGCGGAAAAAGCGGTTGCGGGTTTTTTGGTTCTGCTGTTTCTGGTTAATATCGCCACCGGACATGGCGATTACCTTTTTGGCGCGGTATTCAGCTCTGCGGTGATAATTTTATTCCGCCGCATCGAGATGGTGCGCGGCGCTGAAATGTTCGCTATCGCTTTTGTGGTTGCCGGGCTGTTGATGGTTATCCCTTATACCTTTTACACCAATGGATTTGTTTACCTTGATGAGCGCTATGGCAACAGATTAACGCTGGGTTTCGATAACCCGAATACCTTGGCGTATTATTCTTTTGCCTTGTTCGCTATGCTGCTGTGCCTGATCGACCATGCGAAATTAACGCGTGGAATGAAAAATATCGCCTCACTGGCGGTGTCGGCGTTAATTATCCCGGTGCTGATGTATTCCTATTCCCGCACCTGTTTTATGTTGGCACTGTTGATGTTGTTGCTGTTTTGGCTGGCGCCGCTGTTGCGTTTTACCCCCAATAGAAAAGTCTGCATTGCGCTGACGTTGGCCATCGTAGGCTTCCAGTTCGCCAGCGTTATACGCTGGGGGAGCAATCCGGCATTGGATGCGCTGTTGAACCAAGCGTTGACCGGGCGCATCTGGTTCTCCTGGCAGATGTTTCAGGCGGTGGGGCTACCCAATCCGCTGTTCGGCATGAATATCGAACCCTATAAGCCGGTCGATTTCTTCTTCATCGCCATGTTTTATTCGGCTGGTGGGATCGCCTCTGTTGTCATGCTTTTTTGTTATTTTCACCTGTTGGGTAATATGCGCAGGCTGAGTCGATTCATGCGCTGGGTGGTGGTTGTTTTTCTGCTGACAACTTTTACGGAAACCTATTTTTTGGTCCCGGTATTTAACGTGTCGTTATTGCTGCTTTGCCGTGGAAAAGAAATGATAAATTCTAAGTTGGAGGGTTAAGAAATGGATTTCTCGATCGTGATCCCTATTTATAATAGTGCGCGTTACCTGCCTAAAACTCTGAAGCGGATTTTCAGCGCTTGCCAAGGGTTCGACTATCAGGTGATTTTGGTTGATGATTGCTCTGACGAGGATGATATCAAATATATTCGCCAGATGGCGGCGACTAATAGCAACGTGATGCTACATGAGAAAAAACAGAAGAGCAATGCGGCGGTATCGCGCAACCTGGGCGCCAATTTAGCGCAATCGGAGATCGTGTTTTTTCTCGATTCGGATGATTACTTTACTACCAACTATATTATTCGCCGCATGAAGAAGCATGAAGATCGCCATATTGATATTATCTTCGGTAATTATGCAGAGGTGAGCGGCGATTCGGTACGCGACTTCAACTTTCACTACAAATCCGGTTCTTCCGGCGAGGATTTTCTTTTTCTGGAAATGGGCGATATTCGGTCATCCACCATCAGCATGCGTAAAAAAAGCGATCGCCGCTTTTTATTTCCCGAGTTTCTCAACAAGCATCAGGATTGGGGCTTTCTGGTCAACGCCACCAATTTGGGCGCGCAAGTGGCGTATGACGCCGGTGGCGGGGTGTTTCTCGACGTGGGGCGTTACGGACGCATGACGGCGAAGCTTAATCTGGAGGCCAGCGACCGCTTTATCAATACCTTCCTCAGCCCCAGCGATCGCCATATCAGCGGATTCGCCTGCAAGCACCTGCTGGCCTCGCTGTATTCGGAAAACGCCCAGGCGTTCAATTATTACTCGTCGCGCATCGTGCGGCACAGCCTGAGCGGCAAGTTCAAGATGATTAAATGGTATGGCGATTGTCTGACGCGGCTGGGGTTGTTCTCGGTTGGCGGCCGACTGTTGCGCAATGTGCGCCAGGGATTCAGGAGATGATATGCAAGCACGCAAGGTAATCATCGTCATCGAAAATATGGCGGGCAAGGGCGGCACTGAACGGGTCGCCAGCGGTTTGGCCAATGCGCTGGCGCGTCTGCCGAATTACGAGGTGGCGGTGTTTTCGCTGTGTGGCGAGCGGAGCTTCTTTCCGCTGGCGAGCGACGTCCGGCTACGCTGTGGCGGCGGCGATTCGCTGTTCTGGCCATGGCGGCTGGCGTTCGCACTGCGGCGTGAACGCGCGGACGCGATCATTACCGTTTCCATGGGAAAACTGTCGGTGGTGATGACGCCTTTTCTACGTTTGTTCTGTGCCCGCAGCCGGCTGTTATTGAGCGAGCACGTCAGCTTTCACCAGTATCCGCGCGTATTTAAATGGCTGAAGTTGTTGGTTTACCGGTTGGGCGATCGCGTGATTTTCCTGACGCGGCAAGATCGCGACGCCATCGCTCGCTGGGTGGGCGCCGGGAAATGCCGGGTGATCGAGAACGTTTCGCCGTTCGGCGCACAGGCGCCGACGCCGGCGCTGCAGGAAAAGGTGGCGCTGGCGGTGGGGCGGTTGAGCAATCAGAAAGGCTTCGATCGTCTGATCGCGCTGTGGCGCGGGGTGGCGGCGCAAATGCCGGATTGGCGGCTGTTGATTATTGGCGACGGCCCTGAGCGTGACGCACTGCGGCGGCAGATTAAAGGCGCCGGGCTGGAGCGGCAGGTGAGCCTGCTGCCGGCCACCGCCGACGTGGCGGCCTATTATCGCCAGGCCAGTCTGTATTTGATGACGTCGCGCTATGAGGGGTTGCCGATGGTGCTGATCGAAGCCATGAGTTTCGGCCTGCCGTTGGTGGCCTACGATTGCAAGACCGGCCCGGCCGAGCTGATAGACAACGGCGTCAACGGCTATCTGGTGCCCGATGACGATGCCGCCGCCTTCAGCGAAGGCGTGCTCGAACTGATGCGCGACCCGGACCTGCGCGATCGCTTTTCTGTCGCCGCGCTAGATAAGTCTCGCCGTTTTTCTCCCGAACGTATTTATCCCCAGTGGCAACAGCTCATTGAGTGAGGACAGAATGGAAAAGATATCCGTGATAATGCCCGCCTACAACGCGGCAAACTCTATCAAAGAATCGATCCTTGGCGTGCTGAATCAGCAATTTACCGACTATCACCTGTATGTGATCGATGATGCGTCCACCGACAACACCGCCGAGGTGGTGCGGCCGTTTATCCACGATCGCCTCACCTATATACGCAATGAGCATAACCAGGGCGTGGCGGAAACGCGCAACATCGGCATTGAGGCGGCGAGCGGGGACTATATCGCCTTCTGCGACAGTGATGACGTATGGCTCCCCAACAAGCTGTCGCGCCAGGCGAGCATTTTGCAAACCCGCCGCTATGACGTGGTGTGTTCCCATTATTACACCTTCGAAGACGACCTGAAATTGATCAAAAACACCCGTGGTGCGGATGAGCTTATCGGCTATCAGGACATGTTGAAAAGCAACTGGATCGGCAATCTCACCGGCATCTATAACCAGAAGCGCATCGGTAAGGTATATCAGCAAAAAGTGGGGCATGAGGACTACTTGATGTGGCTGGCGGTGCTGCAGAAGGCGCGTAACGGCCTGGCCTACTGCATTCCCGAACCGCTGGCCTGTTACCGGTTGTCTACCCATTCGCTGTCGGGCAACAAAATCCGCGCTGCGGACTGGCAATGGCGGATTTACCGTCAGCATTTGGGGCTGTCTTACCAGAAATCCTGCTATTTGTTCGCCACCTATCTGTTCAATGCCGTGGTGAAAAGGAAATGACCATAAGGGGGATGTATCAGCGGGCGGCTCTGGGCTGTTGCGCCTTGTGGGGCGCAGCGGCTCTGGCGCAGAACTGCCAACCCAATCTGTTGACCAACCCCGGCTTTGAGCAGGGGCTCAGCGGCTGGCGAGCGCAGGGCGCGCAGGCCGACGGCGATACGCACAGTGGCAGGGGGAGTCTGCGTTATGACAATGCAGATATAGCGCGATACCGTACCTTCAACCAGGCGCTGCAGGTTGAGCCCGGACAGACGATAGATTTCGGCGTCTGGCTCAAGACCCGCGGCGTGCGCGGGCAAAGCCGCGACGGCGGGGCTGGGGTTTATCTGCAGAGCTTTGATGCGCAGGGGCGCTTTCTGGAAGGCAGTTATCCGGCTGGGGTGACCGGCGACAGCGGCTGGCGGCAGGTGAACGCCAGCTATACCGTGCCGCCGCAGGCGGCGCGAATCACTTTTGGCGTTTATCTGCGTAAGGGGAGCACCGGTACCGCCTGGTTTGACGACGCCTATGCGTGTGCTCGCGCGTCTATGCCGGCGTTGTATCAGCTCGGCGCGTCGGCGCAGGGAAAGGTCGACACGTTGGTCGTCACTGCGCAGCCGCAGCATTTGCAGGTCGACAGCGAATTGCTCAATGCCGAGGGGCAGGTTGTTCACCGTAGCCGCGACCGTTATCAGGTTGAAGGGCAGCGCCGTATCGAATACCAACCGCCGGCCGGCCTGGCACAGGGGGAATACCGCCTGCGTCAGCAGGTCACCGGTCAGCAATCCCAGCCGGCACAGGGCAGCGAGCTGTCTTTTCGCGTCGGGCAGCCTGCGGCCAAAGTCGCGATCGACAGCGAAGGCTTTACCCTGCGCGATGGTCAACGGCTTTTCCCGTTGGGCATTTACGCCAACGTGGCTACCGATGAGCATTTGGCGCGCATCGCCTCGGCGGGATTCAACACGGTGCTGAATTATGATTATGGGGAAAAGAAAGATCCTTACGCCTTTTTCCGCAACGCAGGCAAGCGCGGGCTGCTGGTCATTTACTCCGTCAAAGATCAGTACCGCGGCAGCCGCTTCGCGCCGGCCGCGCGCGGTGGCGACTACGCGGCGATGACGGCCTGGTACGTGCAGCGCTTGCGCTCTCAGCCCAACCTGCTCGCCTGGTACATCAACGATGAACTGGGGCCGGAATATCTCGATAAGATCGAGGAAAAAAACCTGCAAATAAAGCGGCTTGACGGCGATCATCCCACCTTCCAGGTGTTGAACAAAACCGGGGAGTTGGACGCCTACTTTAACAGCAGCGACATTTTGGCGACCGACCCTTACCCTGTGGGGAACGATCGCGATCTGACGCGCACGACGCGTTATACCGAACTGACGGTGCAGGCCGCCCGCCAGGCACGCGGAGCCTGGGTGGTGATGCAAATCATGGATCACGCCGCTTATGACGCCAGCCGCAAGCCACATCCGCCGTCAGAGGCGGAAATTCGCAATCAGGCCTGGCAGGCGCTGATCGGCGGCGCCAAGGGGCTGTTGTTTTATTCTTATACCGATCTGTTTTATAAGCGTAAAACCGGCCGCTTCGACCAACGGGAGTTTGACGCCACCTGGCGTGGCGTGGCTGCCGTGTCGCAGCAAATCGCCGCCTTCACCCCTTATCTGCTGACGGGAAAATCGACGCCGCTGGCGGGAAGCGACCCGCAAATGCCGGCGCGGATGTTTATTCTGGGCGATCGCGCCTTGCTGTTGGTAGCCAATCCTTACTATCGAGAGGGAAGCACCCGCTTGCGCCTTCCGGCGGGTTGGCGGCAGCAGGGAGAGGGCACGGAGGTCAAGCTGACGTTGCCCGCCGTGGGTACCGCGACGCTGTGGCTTCAACGCTGAAAGCGACGAGTCAGCATCACGCGGGAGGTTTCTCCCGCGTCCTACCCCCAAATACCCCGCCTTGCCTCCCAGCTGTCCGCCTTCATCTTGATATTCTCCTTTATTCATTTTAATTCAATTAATTAACCTAATTTATCGCACCTATACTTTGGTGGTATTTCACCCCCGACGCGCGCGTCGCCTCCCGCTTTCTCTTGATCGCAATCAATTTGCCGCCGGTTGGCCGTCAGTAGGCTGGCGGCAGATTGAGCATGTCTTCTTATAACGACAAGAGCCTTCAGGAGCATTCCGGATGAGCAAATTTTTAGACCGTTTCCGCTATTTCAAGCAGTTGGCGGAGCCTTTTTCTGGCGAGCACGGCCAGACCTTGAACACTAACCGCGACTGGGAAGACGGCTACCGCAGCCGTTGGCAGCACGACAAAGTGGTGCGTTCCACCCACGGCGTGAACTGCACCGGTTCCTGCAGTTGGAAAATCTACGTGAAGAATGGTCTGGTGACCTGGGAAACCCAGCAAACCGACTATCCGCGCACCCGTCCCGATCTGCCCAACCATGAACCGCGCGGCTGCCCGCGCGGCGCCA
This sequence comes from Serratia sp. 22278, assembly GCF_052045405.1. Taxonomy (NCBI): domain Bacteria; kingdom Pseudomonadati; phylum Pseudomonadota; class Gammaproteobacteria; order Enterobacterales; family Yersiniaceae; genus Serratia; species Serratia sp. 22278. The sequence continues at coordinate 133,857 of NZ_JBQEOW010000003.1, forward strand.
GTTACTCCTGGTACCTGTACAGCGCTAACCGGCTGAAATACCCGCTGATGCGCAAGCGTCTGCTCAAACTGTGGCGCGAAGCGAAAGCGCAGCACAGCGATCCGGTCGCGGCCTGGGGCTCTATCGTCGGCGATGCGGAAAAAGCCAAAAGTTACAAGGTGGCGCGCGGCCGCGGCGGTTTCGTCCGCTCCAGCTGGCAAGAGGTCAATGAACTGATCGCCGCCGCCAACGTCTATACCGCCAAAACCTTCGGCCCTGACCGCATTATCGGCTTCTCGCCGATCCCGGCGATGTCGATGGTGTCCTACGCCGCCGGCGCCCGCTACCTGTCGCTGATCGGCGGTGCCTGCCTGAGCTTCTACGACTGGTATTGCGATCTTCCGCCGGCCTCGCCGATGACCTGGGGCGAGCAGACCGACGTGCCGGAATCCGCCGACTGGTACAACTCCTCTTACATTATCGCCTGGGGCTCCAACGTGCCGCAGACGCGCACCCCGGACGCCCACTTCTTTACCGAAGTGCGTTACAAGGGCACCAAAACCGTGGCGGTGACGCCGGACTATGCCGAAGTCGCCAAGCTGTGCGACCACTGGCTGAATCCGAAGCAGGGCACCGACAGCGCGATGGCGCTGGCGATGGGTCACGTGATGCTGAAAGAGTTCCATCTCGATCGCGAAGTCGGCTACTTCCGCGACTATGTGCGCCGTTATACCGACATGCCGATGCTGGTGCTGCTGGAGCCGCGTGAAGGCGGCCACTACGCCGCCGGCCGCCTGCTGCGCGCCGCCGATCTGGTGGACGGATTGGGCCAGGAAAACAACCCCGAGTGGAAAACCGTCGCTATCGACAGCCGCAGCGGCGATCTGGTGGCGCCGCAGGGCTCCATCGGTTTCCGCTGGGGCGAGAAGGGCAAGTGGAACCTGGAACAGCGTGAAGGCAAGGCGCAACAGGAAGTCGAGTTGCAGCTCAGCCTGTTGGGCATGCATGACGACGTCGCCGAGGTGGGTTTCCCGTACTTCGGCGGCGCCGACAGCGAGCATTTCAACAGCGTGGCGCTGGACGAGATCCTGCTGCACAAGCTGCCGGTGAAACGCCTGCGGCTGGCGGACGGCAGCGAAGCGCTGGTGACCAGCGTGTACGATCTGACGCTGGCCAATTACGGCCTGGAGCGCGGGTTGGGCGACGCCAACTGCGCCGCCGACTATGACGAGGTCAAGGCTTACAGCCCGGCCTGGGCCGAGCAGATCACCGGCGTATCGCGCCACAACATCATCCGCATTGCCCGCGAGTTCGCGGAAAACGCCGAGAAGACCCACGGCCGTTCGATGATCATCGTCGGCGCCGGCGTCAACCACTGGTATCACATGGACATGACCTACCGCGGCCTGATCAATATGCTGATCTTCTGCGGTTGCGTCGGCCAGAGCGGCGGCGGCTGGGCGCACTACGTCGGCCAGGAAAAACTGCGGCCGCAAACCGGCTGGCTGCCGCTGGCGTTCGGCCTCGACTGGCAGCGCCCGCCGCGCCACATGAACAGCACCTCGTTCTTCTACAACCATTCCAGTCAATGGCGCTATGAAACCGTCGGCACCGACGAGCTGCTGTCGCCGCTGGCGGACAAGTCGCGCTTCGGCGGCAGCCTGATCGACTTTAACGTGCGCGCCGAACGAATGGGCTGGCTGCCGTCTGCGCCGCAGCTGGGCGCTAACCCGCTGCGCCTGGCGGAGCAGGCACGCGCGGCCGGCCAATCGCCGGTCGAATTTACCGTCGACAGCCTGAAGAACGGCTCGCTGGGCTTCGCCGCCGAGCAGCCGGACAATCCGCAGAACTTCCCGCGTAACCTGTTCGTCTGGCGATCCAACCTGCTGGGCTCCTCCGGCAAGGGCCATGAGTACATGCTCAAATACCTGTTGGGCACCGAAAATGGCATCCAGGGGAAAGATCTCGGCCAGCAGGGCGGCGTGATGCCGCAGGAAGTGGAATGGCGCGAGCAGGGCGGCGAAGGCAAGCTGGATCTGGTGGTGACGCTCGATTTCCGCATGTCGAGCACCTGCCTGTACTCCGACGTGGTGCTGCCGACCGCCACCTGGTACGAAAAAGACGACATGAACACCTCCGACATGCACCCGTTCATTCATCCGCTGTCGGCGGCGGTCGATCCGGCCTGGGACTCGAAGAGCGACTGGGAAATCTACAAGGGCATCGCCAAGGCCTTCTCCGAGGTGTGCGTCGGCCATCTGGGCCAGGAAACCGACGTGGTGACCCTGCCTATCCAGCACGACTCCGCCGCCGAGCTGGCGCAGCCTTACGGCGTACAGGACTGGAGGAAGGGCGAATGCGATCTGATCCCCGGTAAAACCGCGCCGCACATCATCGCGGTGGAGCGTGATTACCCGGCCACCTACGAGCGCTTTACCTCACTGGGGCCGCTGCTGGACAAACTGGGCAACGGCGGCAAGGGCATCAGTTGGAACACCCAAACCGAGGTCGACTTCCTCAAGCAGCTTAACTACGTCAAGGCCGACGGCCCGGCGGCGGGGCGGCCGAAGATCGAGAGCGCGATAGACGCGGCGGAAGTGATCCTGTCGCTGGCGCCGGAAACCAACGGCCAGGTGGCGGTGAAAGCCTGGGAAGCCCTGAGCAACGTCACCGGCCGCGATCACCGGCATCTGGCGCTGAACAAGGAAGACGAGAAAATTCGCTTCCGCGACATTCAGGCGCAGCCGCGCAAAATCATCTCCAGCCCGACCTGGTCCGGTCTGGAGGACGAACACGTTTCCTATAACGCCTGCTACACCAACGTGCACGAGCTGATCCCGTGGCGCACCCTCAGCGGCCGTCAACAGCTGTATCAGGACCATGAGTGGATGCGTGCCTTCGGTGAAAGCCTGCTGGTATACCGGCCGCCGATCGACACCCGCGCCGCGCAGCCGCTGCTGAACAGCAAGCCGAACGGCAACAAGGAGAAGGCGCTGAACTTCCTGACGCCGCACCAGAAGTGGGGCATTCACTCCACCTACAGCGACAACCTGCTGATGCTGACGCTGTCGCGCGGCGGCCCGATCGTCTGGCTGAGCGAAGACGACGCCAAAGATCTGGGCATTGCGGACAACGACTGGATCGAGGCCTTCAACGCCAACGGCGCGCTGACGGCGCGCGCGGTGGTGAGCCAGCGTATCCCGGCCGGCATGACCATGATGTACCACGCACAGGAGCGCATTGTGAATCTGCCGGGCTCGGAGATCACTTGCCAACGCGGCGGCATCCACAACTCGGTGACCCGCGCCTGTCCGAAGCCGACCCACATGATCGGCGGCTATGCGCAGTTGGCCTACGGCTTCAACTACTACGGCACCGTCGGTTCCAACCGCGACGAGTTCGTGGTGGTGCGCAAGATGAACCGCATTGATTGGTTGGACGACGAAGGCAACGACTACGCGCAGGGCAGTCAGCAGGAGAACAGCAAATGAAAATTCGTTCGCAAGTCGGCATGGTGCTGAATCTGGACAAGTGCATCGGTTGCCACACCTGTTCGGTCACCTGCAAAAACGTCTGGACCAGCCGCGAGGGTATGGAGTACGCCTGGTTCAATAACGTGGAAAGCAAGCCCGGCGTCGGGTATCCGCACGCCTGGGAAGATCAGGAAAAATGGAAGGGCGGCTGGATCCGTAAAATCAACGGCAAGCTGGAGCCGCGCATGGGCAGCCGCGTCGGCGTATTGTCGAAAATCTTCGCCAACCCGGACGTGCCGGCGCTGGACGACTACTACGAGCCGTTCGATTACGACTACCAGCATCTGCACACCGCCAAACAGGGCAAGCACCAGCCGGTGGCGCGCCCGCGCTCGCTGATCACCGGGCAGCGCATGAACAAGATCGAAAGCGGCCCGAACTGGGAAGAGATCCTCGGCGGGGAGTTCGAAAAACGTTCGCAGGACAAGAACTTCGACAACCTGCAGAAGGCGATGTACGGCCAGTTCGAAAACACCTTCATGATGTATCTGCCGCGCCTGTGCGAACACTGCCTCAACCCGGCCTGCGTCGCCACCTGCCCGAGCGGGGCGATCTACAAGCGCGGCGAAGACGGCATCGTGCTGATCGACCAGGACAAGTGCCGCGGCTGGCGCATGTGCCTGACTGGCTGCCCGTACAAGAAAATCTATTTCAACTGGAAAAGCGGCAAGTCCGAGAAGTGCATCTTCTGTTACCCGCGTATCGAAGCCGGCCAGCCGACGGTTTGTTCGGAGACCTGCGTGGGCCGCATCCGCTATCTCGGCGTGCTGCTGTACGACGCCGATCGCATCGAGCAGGCGGCGGCGGTGGAGAACGACAAGGATCTGTACCAGAGTCAGCTCGATATTTTCCTCGATCCGCATGATCCGAAGGTGATTGCTCAGGCGCTGGCGGACGGCGTGCCGCAGGGCGTCATTGAAGCCGCTCAGCAGTCGCCGGTGTACAAAATGGCGATGGACTGGAAGCTGGCGCTGCCGCTGCACCCGGAATACCGCACGTTGCCGATGGTGTGGTACGTGCCGCCGTTGTCACCGATTCAATCGGCCGCCGACGCCGGCGAGCTGGCGCACAGCGGCGTATTGCCGGACGTCGAGAGCCTGCGCATCCCGGTGCAGTATCTGGCGAACCTATTGACCGCCGGCGATACCGAGCCGGTGCTGCTGGCGCTGAAACGCATGCTGGCGATGCGCCACTACAAGCGGGCGGAAACCGTCGACGGCGTGGTGGACACCAGCGCGCTGGAGCAGGTCGGTCTGAGTGAAGCGCAGGCGCAGGAGATGTATCGCTACCTGGCGATCGCCAACTATGAAGATCGCTTCGTGGTGCCGTCGAGCCACCGTGAGCTGGCGCGCGAAGCCTTCCCGGAAAGCAAGGGGTGCGGCTTCAGCTTCGGCGACGGCTGCCACGGCAGCGATGGCAAGTTCAATCTGTTCAACAGCCGCCGTATCGATGCCATCGACGTGACCGCGAAAACCGCGCGGCCGGAGGATGCCTCATGATCAGCCTGAAAGTGATCGCCCGCCTGCTGGATTACCCGGAGCAGGCGCTGTTTGACCATCAGCAGGCGCTGATCGAAGCGCTGGAGCCGGCCAGCGAGCTGGATCTGCACCACAGCGCGCAGCTGATTCTGTTTATCCGCCGCCTGTGCGCGCGCCCGTTGCTGGACGCGCAGGCTGACTATTGCGAACTGTTCGATCGCGGCCGCGCCACCTCGCTGCTGCTGTTTGAGCATGTGCACGGCGAGTCGCGCGATCGCGGCCAGGCGATGGTTGACCTGATGGCGCAGTACCACGCCGCCGGGCTGGAGATCGACAGCCGTGAGCTGCCGGACTTCCTGCCGCTGTACCTGGAGTATTTGGCCAGCCGCAGCGCGGCGCAGGCGCGGGAAGGGCTGCGGGACATCGCGCCGATCCTGGCGCTGCTGGGCGCGCGTTTGCAGCAGCGCGAAAGCCCGTACGCGGTGCTGTTTGATCTGCTGCTGGCGCTGTCCGGCAGCGAGGTGCAGGCCCAGGCGCTGGAGACGCAGGTGGCGCAAGAGGCGCGCGACGATACGCCGCAGGCGCTGGATGCGGTGTGGGAAGAGGAGCAGATCAAGTTTCTCGGCGAACAAGGCTGCGCCTCCGCCCAGCAGACGGCGCACCAGCGCCGCTTCGCCGGCGCGGTGGCGCCACAGTATCTGGACCTGACGGATGCGTTAACCGGAACCAAAGGACGCTAATCATGCAATTTTTGAATCAGTTCTTCTTCGATATCTACCCTTATCTGGCCGGCGCGGTGTTCCTGATCGGCAGCTGGCTGCGTTACGACTACGGGCAGTACAGCTGGCGCGCCGGCTCCAGCCAGATGCTGGATAAAAAGGGCATGAGGCTGGCGTCCAACCTGTTCCACATCGGCATTATCGGCATCTTCGCGGGCCACTTCCTCGGCATGCTGACGCCGCACTGGATGTATGAGGCCTTCCTGCCGATCGACGTGAAGCAGAAGCTGGCGATGATCGCCGGCGGCGCCTGCGGCCTGATGACGCTGATCGGCGGCGCGCTGTTGCTGAAGCGCCGGTTGACCAACCCGCGGGTACGCGTCACCAGCAGCTTCGCCGACATCATGATCCTGACGTTGTTGGTGGTGCAGGTGTGTCTGGGGCTGCTGACCATTCCGTTCTCCGCCCAGCATATGGACGGCAGCGAAATGATGAAGCTGGTGGCCTGGGCGCAGGCGGTAGTGACCTTCCACGCCGGCGCCTCTGCGCACCTGGCAGGGGTGGCGCTGATCTTCAAACTGCACATGGTGCTGGGGATGACGCTGTTCGTGCTGTTCCCGTTCTGCCGCCTGGTGCATATCTGGAGCGCGCCGGTAGAGTACCTGACCCGCCGTTATCAGCTGGTGCGCAACCGCCGCTGAGCCTGACCCCGCCGCCGCCGATCGCCAGCGGCGGCGCTATTCCGATAATTCCCCCGCCGTCTGCCCATTCTCGCCGCCTTGTCGTAAACTCACTATCTCAGTTATGTTACGCTTATGCTTCCGCCGACGGACGTCGGCCCGTGGTAGTCGATAACAAGAGATACCGCCTTGATGAAAGGCATTTTGGGACATAAAAACCGGGGATGATCCGCGTGGCCTTCGTGCCGTGCGGGAGAATCGCTTTATGGATAGTCAGGTTAATCAATAACAATAATGACCACACAATGTCGCTCACCCGAGCTGTTGCCTCTGAAAATCATCGCCACCGGGGCCGCATTGCCGCCCAACCGTGTGGCCTCCTCTACGCTCGACGCTCGCCTGGGGAAACCGGCCGGTTACGTTGAAAAACGCTCGGGCATCGTTTACCGCTATCACGCCGCCGACGACGCCAGCCAGGCCGAGCTCGCCGCCGCTGCGCTGCAAGATGCGCTGGCTCGCCGCGCCATTCCGGCAGACTCGATCGATCTGCTGATCTCCGCCTCGGCGATTTCGGTGCAGGCATTGCCGTGCACCGCCGCGCATATTCTCAAGGTGGCGGGGCTGGCGGCGGGCACGCCAGGCTTCGACATCAACAGCAGCTGCGTCAGCTTTATCTCTGCGCTGCAGGTGGCGGCGGGGCTGCTGAACGCCGGAACGTATCGGCGTATTGCCATCGTCTCAGCGGATCTCGCTTCACGCGGCATCGACTGGCAGCATGAAGAGTCGTCGCTGATCTTCGGCGACGGCGCCGCCTGCGCTATCGTAGAGCGCGGCGACGGCGCCAGCGGCATCCTCGCCAGCCTGGTGGAAACCTACCCCGGCGGCAGCGAACTTTGCGAGATCCGCGCCGGCGGCACGCGCCGCAACCCGCGCGCCGGCATGTGCGAGCAAGACTTCCTGTTTCATATGCAGGGCAAGCCGCTGTTCCGTCAGGCGTCGGCGCTGATTGAGGGCTACCTCGATCGGCTGCTGAGCGCCAGCGGCTTGACCCTGGCGCAGATCGCCACCGTGGTGCCACACCAGGCCAGCCATTTGTCGCTCGAACACATGCGCAAGCGGCTGCACGTTTCGAGCGAGGCGCTGGTAGATATCTACCGCCACCACGGCAACCAGGTGGCGGCGTCCATCCCGACGGCGCTGCATGCCGCCGTGACCACCGGGCGCTTCAACCCCGGCCAGCCGGTGATGCTGATCGGCACCGCCGCGGGGCTGGCGTTGGCCGGCATGGTGTTGCTGCCATGAGGGTGCTGGTCACCGGGGCGACCAGCGGGCTGGGGCGCAACGCGGCGCAGTGGCTGCTGGAAGCCGGACATCAGGTGCGCGCCACCGGCCGCGATGAACGGGCCGGCGAAGCGTTGCGTCAGCTGGGCGCCGAGTTTTGTGCGCTCGATCTGGCGCAGGCGACGCCGCAGCAGTGCCGGCAGTTGGTGACCGACTGCGAGTGGGTGTGGCACTGCGCGGCCAAGTCTTCCCCCTGGGGTGGCAAAGCGGAGTTTCACCGCATCAACGCCGCGGCGACGGAGAAGCTGGCGGAGGCGGCGGGGCGCAGCGGCGTGCGGCGCTTCGTGCATATCTCCACGCCGGCAATCTACTTCGATTTTCAGCCGCATTACGATCTTGACGAGGGTTACCGCGCCCGGCGCTTCGCCAATCACTATGCCGCCAGCAAGCACGCCGCCGAACAACGCCTGTTGGCGCAGGCGAAGATCTATCCGCAAACCACCTACATTATGCTGCGGCCACGCGGCCTGTTTGGCCCACACGATCGGGTGATCGTGCCGCGGCTGTTGCAGCAGCTTGAACGCGATCGCGGCGTATTGCGATTGCCCGGCGGCGGACAAGCGCTGCTGGATCTGACCTTTGCCCCCAACGTGGTGCACGCGATGGATCTGGCCAGTCGGCAGCGCGGATTGCCGTCCGGCGCCGTGTACAACATCACCAACCACCAACCGCAGCGGCTGGCGGAGATGCTGGATGCGCTGCTGCGTCAGGAGCTGGGGCTGAGTTACCGGCTGCAGGCCGTGCCCTATCCGCTGCTGCATACGCTGGCCGGCGGCATGGAGCTGTGGGCGACGTTGAGCGGCAAGGAACCGCTGCTGACGCGCTACAGCGTGGCGGCGGTGCATTTTGACATGACGCTGAACCAGACTCGTGCGATCGAAGAGTTGGGCTATCGGCCACGTTATTCGATGGAAGAGGGCATTCGTCTGACCGGCGAGTGGCTGCGGCGGCAAGGAGGCGGACAGCATGGCTAAGGTCACCGTTTTTGAAGTGGGCTATTGCACGCATATCGGCTGCATGGCGCTGCGCGGCGCCGGGTTCCGGGTATGCAAATTCCCGGCGCGCGCCTATCTGCTGGAGGTGGGGGAGCGCCGCTGGCTGTGGGATACCGGCTACGCGCGTTATTTTCAGCAGCAAACGCAGTCGGGGGTGTTCAGCCTTTATCGCCGCATGACGCCGGTCTATTTCGATCCCGCCGAGTCGCTGGCGCATCAACTGCGCGAAGCCGGTTACGCCGAGGGCGATATTCAGGCGCTGATCGTCTCGCATTTTCACGCGGACCACATCGCCGGGCTGCAGGATTTCAGCCAACTCGACTTTATTTGCTCCGGCGAAGGCTGGCGGCAAACCCGTGGATTGCGCGGTTTCGCGGCGCTGAAGCGCGCCTTTATTCCCGGCCTGATCCCGGCGGATTTCGAGAGCCGCCTGCAGTTTATGGAGGCTTTTCCCTCGGTGGCGTTGCCCGCGCTGCTGGCGCCGTTCGATCGCGGTTACGCGCTGCCGGGCAGCGAAGGGCAGATCGTGTTGGTGCCGCTGCCGGGGCATGCGGCCGGCCATATCGGCGCCTTTATTCTCACCGATGCCGGCTGGACGCTGCTGGCCAGCGACGCGGCCTGGTCGCCGCAGAGTTACCAGACGCTGCGCGGGCCTTCGCGCCTGGCCAATCTGGTGATGGACGATGCGGCGGCGTACACCCGCACGCTGGAGCGGCTCAACCAGCTGTGGGCGGGCGGGCAGGTCAACATTTTGCTGTGCCACGAGGGGGATCTGTGATCCCTTTCATGACCCTTTGGCACTATTTCCGCGCCCGGCGCCTGCGCTTTGGCGATCGTGCGGCGCTGGAGGCGCATCAGGCCCGGCAGCTTGAGAGCTTTGCCCGCCGGGTGCTGAGCAAGAGCCCCTATTTTCAGCGTTTCAGCCGCCGGCCGTTCGCCGAATGGCCGCAGATGGACAAGGCGCTGATGATGGCGCAGTTCGACCGGATGAACACCGCCGGGCTGCAGCGCGATGCGGTGCTGGCCTGCGCGCAGCGCAGCGAGGCGGATCGCGATTTCACGCCGAAGATCGGGCGCTACAGCGTCGGATTATCGTCCGGCACCTCCGGGCAGCGCGGCGTGTTTGTCGTTAGCCCGCGCGAGCAGCAGGTGTGGGCCGGCGGCATGCTGGCGAAGATGCTGCCGGACGGGCTGTTGGCCGGCGAGCGCGTTGCGCTGTTTCTGCGGGCGGACAATAATCTCTATCACAGCGTGAACAACCGTTGGCTGAGCCTGGCGTTTTACGATCTGCTTGCGCCGTTCAGCGAGCATTTGCCCGCATTGGAACGGCAGGCGCCCAGCATCATCGTGGCCCCGGCGCAGGTGCTGCGCGCCTTGGCGCTGGCGGTGCTGGCCGGGCAGGTGAAATTGCCGGTCAAAAAAGCGATCTCGGTGGCCGAGGTGTTGGAAGAGCAGGACCGCCGCCTGCTGCTGCAGGTATTTCCGGCGGTCGGCGAAGTGTATCAGGCCACCGAAGGATTTCTTGCCGCGACCTGCGCGCACGGTACGCTGCATCTGAACGAAGAGTTTTTGCATATCGAACCGCAGTGGATCGACGAACGGCGTTTTACGCCGTTGATCACCGACTTTACCCGCAGCACGCAGCCGATCGTGCGTTATCGGCTGGACGATGTACTGGTGCTGCGCAAGGAACCCTGCCCGTGCGGGCAACCGACGCGGGCGATCGCCCGTATCGAGGGGCGGCGCGACGATCAGCTGATGCTGCCCGATGCGCAGCGGCAACCGCAGGCGGTGTTCGCCGATGCCTGCAGCCGAACGATCGCCAATGCGCTGCCGCTGACCAGCGATTACCGCCTGATCCAGCGCGGCGAACGGCGGTTGGAATTGATTGCCGATTGCAGCCCGGCGGCGTTGGCGCATTGTCAGGCGCAGCTGATCGCGCTGTTCGCTCGCCAGGGCATCGCCACTGAGCGCCTCGAATGGCGGCTGACGGCGCAGACGGTACTGCCGCAGTTCGATCGCAAGCGGCGGCGCATCGTTCGCCAGGCGGAGGAAACATGAAGAATACGCTGTTCAGACTAGGGCACATGTTGCTCGGCTGGGGCACGGTCGGGGTGGTGTATAGCCTGACCGATCGCTTGCAGGGAGCGGGAACCTTGCTGCCGCCGTCGGCGCTTGACCGGGCGATCCCGTTCAGCCCCACGGCCATCTGGCTCTATCTCTCTTTCTTCCTCATCGTTCCGGCGGGCTATCTGCTGGCGCCGCTGCAGCGGGTCACATGGCTGACGCGGGCGATGCAGCTCACCGCGCTGGGCGCCGGGGCGGTTTATCTGCTGTGGCCGACCACCATGGCTTATCCGCCGAACGATGGCGTCGGGATCAGCGCGCAACTGCTGGCGGCGTTAACCCAGGTGGACTCGCCGCAGAACTGCCTGCCTTCGCTGCATATGGCGCTGACGGTGCTGGCGGTGTGGGCGCTGAGCGACGGCGAGCGCAAAGTGCGCACGGCGCTGTGGATGCTGTGGGGCGTGGCGATCGCGTTCTCGATTCTGCAACTGCGCCGGCATTTGTTTGTCGATTTGGCCGGCGGTGCGCTGCTGGCGCTGTTCGCCGGCTGGCTGGCCCTGCGCATGAACACCCTGCGCCGGCGCGCGGTTAAAGGAGAAGTGGGATGAGCGATCTGGCATTGCCGATAGTGTTCATGCTGTTCATCGTGGTGGCCGAGGCGGTGGCGCTGCAGTGGGGGCGTCGCGAGCCGGTCAACTGGCACGATCTGGTGTTCAACCTGAACTCCGGCCATATCATGCTGTGGCTGTTCCGCGGGCTGGAGATCACCTGCTACGGCTACGTGGCCGCGCATTTCAGCCTGGGGCTGCTGGACGCCTGGCCGCCGCTGTTGATGTGGCTGTTTGCTTTGCTGGCGTGGGACTTCGGTTTCTACTGGCTGCACCGTCTGCATCATCGTTTCCGCCTGCTGTGGGCGGTGCATGTGGTGCACCATCAGGGCGAGCATTTCAATCTGTCGCTGGGGGTGCGCAACTCCTGGTATTCGTCACTGACGTCGATCCCGTTCTTTTTGCTGCTGGCGCTGGCGGGCGTGCCATTGCCGGTGTTCGTTGCGGTCTCGATTTTTCACTACAGCATTCAGCTGTTCAATCACAACGCGCTGACGCCGAAGCTTGGCGTGCTGGAGAAAGTCCTGGTCACGCCGGCGCATCACCGAGTGCATCACGTCAAGGACATGGCGTATTCCAATAAGAATTTCGGCGGCAGCTTTATCTTCTGGGACAAGCTGTTCGGCACCTTCTGCCCGGCATTGCCGACCACGCCGTTCAGCTACGGCGTCAGCGGCGACAGGCCATCCGCCAACCCGTTCTGGGCGAGCAATCTGCCGTTCCTGCGCTATTTCCGTATGGCATGGCGCCCGGCGCCGGGCCGGCTACGCGACCGCCGTTCGGCGCTCAGCGTATTCAGCGGCGCCATGCTGCTGTTCTCGCTGGTGGTCGGTTACGTCTACCAATACGGTTACGGCTACGGCGACATCAGCTGGCCGCAAATGGCGCTGCTGGTGCTGCTGGCGTTGGGCTCGGTGGCGCTGGGCGGCATGACGGAAGGGCGATCTTGGGCGAGCGCCGTCTGGTTGCTGGTCGCGTTGGGCATGCCGCTGCTGTTTATCGGCTACCTCGGCTGGCCGCAGCGTTATTGGCATATCGCCATGGCCGCCGTGGCGTTGCATGCCCTGTGCGTCGCGCTGGGCTGGGGACGGGGGGCCGCACCGGCCGCCGTGGAGGAACCGCATGGCTGAAACATTGCCGCCGCTGCGTTTTCCCGCCGATGGCGAACAGGCATTCCACCGCGATCTCAAGCGCGCGGCGCACGCCTGCCTGGCGGGCGATCATCGCTATGCCGATGCCGCGCGATTGGCCAAGGCTGCGCTGTTGCTGGCGCTGTGTGCCGGGTTTTACGCGCTGAGCCTGCTGCAGCATCAGCCCTGGGCGTTTTTCCTCTGCTATTTCCTGTTCGTGGCCATGGGCATGCTGCTCAACGTCAACGTCAACCACGATGCTTCGCATAACGCCTTCTTGCGCGCGCCCTGGGCGAATCGCCTGGTGGGGCGACTGGTGACGCTGCCGCTGGGCGTCGATCCGGACTATTGGCGCACGCGGCACGTGGATTACCACCACGTCTACGCCAACGTCGAACACTACGATCTGGACACCGAAGAGAATGGCTTTTTCCGCCAGACGCCGTTCCAGCGCTGGCGACCGCATATGCGCTATCAGCATCTGTACTGGCCGCTGATCGCCGCGCTCTCTTTGCCTTACATCGCGTGGATTTTCGATTGGTCCGATCGGCTCGATAAAACGCCGCTGCGGGAAAAACGCGTGCTGGCGGGACGCGGCGGTTGGGCGTTGTTCGTGCTGAGCAAGTTGCTTCATGTGGCGCTGGTGCTGGTGGTGCCGCTGATCGTGGGCCACCAGCACGGCATCGGTTGGGGCTGGGTGTTGCTGGCCTATGCGGTCGGCCAGATGTGCGCCTCGCTGCTGGTGGTGTTCCTGCTGCTGGGCACCCACTGGGCGCAGGCCGAGTTTTACCCGGCGCCGACGGGTGACAGCATGCCGCAAGGCTGGTACCGGCACAATTTCGCCACCGCCTGCGACTGGCAACCCGAGCCGCACTGGCTGGAGCACCTGACCGGCGGGCTGAACTATCACCTGACGCATCACCTGTTCCCCGGCTGGAATCACCGCCACTACCCGGCGTTGGCCGCGGCGCTGGCGGAGGTGGCGCAGCGGCACGGCATGGCGTATCGCTGCATCGGCTATCGTGAATTGCTGGCGCAACAACAGCGCTTTTTGCGCCGGATGGGGCAGCCGTGAAACCGCTGCGTCCGTTAGCCTATCGGCGCGACGACAGCGGGTTGCACCGCGCGCTGATGCAGGCCGCCCAGCACTATCTGGCGGCCAACGGCGATCACCGTTTCGCCGACGGCGGCATGTTGGCGAAGGTGGCGCTGCTGCTGGCGCTGTGTGGCCTGTGTTACGGGCTGGGCCTGCAACAGCAGAACGGCTGGGCATTTTTCGCCTGCTATTTCGGTTTTATCTTTATCGGCATGTTCCTGACGGTGAACGTGGTGCACGACGCCTCGCACAACGCGTTTTTCCGTCGGCCCTGGGCCAACCGCGGGCTGAATGCCCTGGTGAGCGTGCCGCTGGGGCTGGATCCCGACTGCTGGCGCGTGCGGCACGTGCTGTTCCATCATGCCCATAACAACATCGAACATTACGATCCCGACATCGACGCCAATGGCGTGCTGCGGCAAACGCCGTTCCAGCGCTGGCGGCCCTTTATGCGCGCGCAGCGTTATTATTGGCCGCTGGTGGCGGCGCTGACGTTCCCGTACTACATCTGGCTGTTCGATTGGCTGGACAGGGCGGGCCGCACCCGCGTGGCGGCGCGCATGGCGCAGCAGGGCGCGCGCGGCTGGTGCGCGTTTCTGGCGGGTAAGGCGGCGCACCTGCTGCTGGCGCTGGCGATCCCGTGCTGGCTGCTGCCGCCGGCTATCGGCATCGGGCAAATTCTGCTGGTCTACTTGCTGAGCCAGATGCTTTCTTCCTTGCTGTTCGTGATGTTGATCATCGGCACCCACTGGGCCAAGGCCAACTTTTATCAGGCGCCGGCGCAGGGCGCGATGCCGCACGGCTGGTATCACCACGTGTTCGCCACCACCTTCGACTGGCTGACCCGGCCGCGCTGGCTGGGATACTGGCTCGGCGGGGCGAACCTGCATTTGACGCATCATCTGTTTCCGCACTGGAGCCACCGCCATTACCCGGCGCTGAGCCGCATCATCGGCGAGGTGGCGCCGCGTTTCGGCATCGACTACCGCCTGCTGGAACTGGAGGAGCTGCTGCGCCTGCAGCAACGTTTCCTCAGCGCGATGGGGCGTAAGCCGCAATAGCGTTGCATGCGGATTGTGCGAGGCGTTACGCAGTTCACTAATTGAACGATATTTGGCGTTCCAGTAGACTTTCCCTCGGTGAATCAACGACCACAGGAGGTGGAGTATGCGCAGCTTGCCGATTCGGTTATCGAATAAAATTGATGATGATCTGAACGATATTGCCCGGCGTCACGGGATGGAAAAAACCGAGGTAATTAAAATGGCGTTTGCACTGATCGCCATTGCCGATAAGTACTGGATGAAACAGGATGGCACTTCTCTTGGCATTGTACGGGAGAATGGTGAACAGCTTGAAGCGGTGGGGCGGGTCGTGGAGATCTTCCCATGAACATCGAAAGCCGTAATCTGCGCGATGAGGCCAGCCAGGTTTATCTGGAGCAGGTCTTGGTCTTCGACGAAATGGAGCGGCTGCGCCTGGCGCGCCAGGTACTGTGCGGGATATTCGCCGTCAGCGTGGGCGTATTCGCCGCCCACGCCTATTGGGACAAAAACGAAGCGCTCGGTCAAGTGTTCGAACTGGTCAAGATCGGCGCCTTGCCGCTGGTCACGCTGGTGGTCTCTTTTTACTTTCCCAACAGCGCGTCCAGATAAGGCGCCGCGTCAATGCGACTTCATGCCCGCCGCGGTCATCAGCAGGCGGAACAGCGAGGCGACCACGAACAGCCCCAGCACGCTGGCGCTCCAGATGATCACCAGCCAACCGATGCGTTTCCACCAGGGCGCCGGAGCGGTTGCCGCCGTTTTATCTTGCATAGCGTCCTCCCTCCTCAGTGATAGCCGTGTTCATGGCTGATCTTGCCGCGGAACACGTAGTAGCTCCAGAAGGTGTAGACCAGAATGATCGGGATGATGAACAGCGCGCCCACCAGCATAAAACCGAGGCTCTGCGGCGGCGCGGCGGCGTCCCACAGGCTGATGGCCGGCGGGATCAGGTGCGGCCAGATGCTGATGCCAAGCCCGCTCAGGCCGAGGAACACCAGCAGCAGCGTCAGCATGAACGGCGAGTAGTGCGCGCCGCGTTTCACCCCGCGGTGAATGCCCCAGGCGCTGAGCAGCACCAGCAGCGGCACCGGCAGCAGCCAGAACAGGTTCGGCAGCGTAAACCAGCGGGCGGCGATTTCCGGATGGGCGATCGGCGTCCAGACACTGACCGCAGCCAGTACCAGCAACAGGATCGCCAGCAGCGGCGTCGCCAGGTGATACATGCGCGCCTGCAGATCACCGGCGGTTTTCATCACCAGCCAGGTGCAACCGAGCAGGGCGTAGGTCACCACCAGCCCCAGCCCGCAGAACAGCGCGAACGGCGTCAGCCAGTCCAGCGCGCCGCCGGCGTAGGTGCGGCCTTCGACCGGGAAGCCGTTGATCACGGCGCCCACCACCACACCCTGGCTGAAGGTGGCGAACAGTGAGCCCCAGATAAACGCCTTGTCCCAGATATGGCGCTTCTCCGGCGTCGCCTTGAAGCGAAACTCGAAGGCTACGCCGCGGAAAATCAGCCCGATCAGCATCAGCGTCAGCGGGATCGCCAGCGCGTCGAGGATCACCGAATAGGCCAGCGGGAAGGCGCCGAACAGCGCCGCGCCGCCCAGCACCAGCCAGGTCTCATTGCCGTCCCACACCGGGGCGACGGTGTTCATCATCAGATCGCGGTCGCCGCTCTCTTTCACCCACGGAAACAGAATGCCGATGCCCAGGTCGAAACCGTCCATCACCACGTACATCATGGTGCTGAACACGATGATGACAAACCAAATCAGCGGAAGATCGATACCCATGTTCAGCTCCTGTCGTCCAGAGTGTCGTTGACCGCGGACAGCGGACGCGCCGGGCGGCCCTCGGTATTGTCTTCTTGGTGTTCATGCGGCTGCGGCCCTTTGCGGATCAGGCGCATCATGTAGGAATACCCCACGCCGAACACCGAGCAGTAGACGATAATGAACGCCAGCAGGCTGATGCTCATGTGCAGATCGCCGTGCGCGGAGACCGCATCCTTGGTGCGCAGCAGGCCATACACCACCCACGGCTGGCGGCCTATCTCGGTGGTGAACCAGCCCGCCAGCAGCGCCAGCAGTCCGGATGGACCCATCCACAGAATGAAGTACAGGAACGGGCGCGACTGATACAGCCCGCCGCGCCAGCGCAGCCACAGGCTCCACACCCCGGCCAGAATCATCAGCATGCCCAGCCCGACCATGATGCGGAACGACCAGAACACCACGGTGGAGTTGGGGCGGTCCTCCGGCGGGAACGATTTGAGAGCCGGCACCTGCTCGGTCAGGCTGTGCGTCAGGATCAGGCTGCCGAGGTAGGGCACCTCCAGCTTGAAGCGGGTCTCTTCACGCTGCATGTCCGGCCAACCGACCAGGATCAGCGGCGTGGCTTCGCCCGGCGGGTTTTCCCAGTGGCCTTCGATGGCGGCGATCTTCGCCGGCTGATGTTTCAGCGTATTCAGGCCGTGCGCATCGCCGATCATCGCCTGCACCGGCGCGACGATCAGCGCCATCCACATCGCCATCGACAGCATTTTGCGCATCGCCGGGGTATCGCGGCCGCGCAGCAGATGCCAGGCGGCAGAGGCGCCGACGAAGAACGCCGAGGAGAGGAAGGCGGCGGTGGACATGTGCAACAGGCGGTACGGAAAGGACGGGTTGAAGATCACCTTCAGCCAGTCGACCGGCACCACCTGGCCATTGATGATTTCATGCCCCTGCGGCGTCTGCATCCAGCTGTTGGAGGCCAGGATCCAGAAGGTGGAGATCAGTGTGCCGAGCGCGACCATGCAGGTGGCGAAGAAGTGCAGCCCTGGGCCGACGCGGTTCCAGCCGAACAACATCACGCCGAGGAAACCGGCTTCGAGGAAGAAGGCGGTCAGCACTTCATAAGTCAGCAGCGGCCCGGTAATGCTGCCGGCAAACTCGGAGAAGAAGCTCCAGTTGGTGCCGAACTGATAGGCCATCACCAGCCCGGACACCACGCCCATGCCGAAGTTAACGGCGAAAATCTTTGACCAGAAATGGTAAAGCTCACGGTAGGCTTCATTGTGCGTTTTCAACCATAACCCTTCCAGCACCGCCAGATAGCTGGCTAAACCGATGGTGATGGCGGGGAAGATGATATGGAAAGACACGGTGAAGGCGAACTGTATTCTGGCGAGTTCCAGTGCATCAAGACCCAGCATGGCGCCTCCTAGGGTTGAACATAAATTAACCTCTTGAGTATAGCTGTCATTTTTATGTGAAAAGCTTGGCGTTAAGTTAATCACGAAGTACAGTGACTATAATAGTGACAGTTATTTTACTTTTTCATATAACAGTTAATGGTTATGACCCGATACGAGCAGCTTGCGCAGCAGATTAGAGAACAGATCCAGAACCGGGTGTGGCGGGCGGGCGACAAGCTGCCTTCGCTGCGCGAGAGCGGCAAACGCGCCGGATTAAGCCTGATGACGGTGGTGCAGTCTTACCAACTGCTGGAGAGCCAGGGGTGGATCGTCGCCCGGCCGCAGTCGGGCTACTATGTGGCGGCGCGTCCGCAGCCGCTGCCTCAGCCTTCGCGCGGCGAGAAACTGCTGCTGAGTGAGCAGGTGGACATCAACGCCTTTATTTTCGACGTGTTGCAGGCCTGCAAGGATCCGGACATCGTGCCTTTCGGTTCGGCGTTTCCCGACGCCACGCTGTTCGCCCAGCCGAAGCTGGCGCGGGCGCTGAGCAGCGTAGCGCGCAAGTTCACGCCGCACAGTTCGCTGGCCAACCTGCCGCCGGGCAACGACGCGCTGCGGCGGCACATTGCCCAACGTTATGCGCTGAGCGGCATGCAGGTTGCGCCGGACGAAATTGTCATCACCGCCGGGGCGATGGAGTCGCTCAGCCTCAGCCTGCAGGCGGTGACCCAACCGGGCGACTATGTGGCGATCGAGTCGCCGGCGTTTTACGGCGCGTTGCAGGCGCTGGAACGGCTGCGGTTGAAGGCGGTGGCGATCGCCACCCATCCGCAGGACGGCATCGATCTGGACGCGCTGCAGCAGGCGGTGGAACAGTATCCGATCAAAGCCTGCTGGTTGATGACCCACTTCCAGAACCCGCAGGGCGCCACCCTGCCGGAAGCCAACAAACAGCGTCTGGTGGCGCTGCTGCGCGAACGGCAGATCTCGTTGATCGAAGACGATGTCTACGGCGAGCTGTACTTCAGCGCCGAACGGCCATTGCCGGCCAAGGCGCTCGACAGCGGCGGCCAAATTCTGCACTGTTCGTCGTTTTCCAAATGCCTGGCGCCGGGCTTTCGCGTCGGCTGGGTGGCGGCGGGGCGTTATGCGCAGCAGATCCAGCGTTTGCAGCTGATGAGCACCGTTTCCACCAGCGTGCCGACCCAAATGGCGCTGGCGGATTATCTGCTGCACGGCGGCTACGACACCCACCTGCGGCGGTTGCGCCGCCTGCTGGCCCAGCGCCAAAGCGCGATGCGTCAGGCGATCGCCCACCATTTCCCGCCGACGGTGAAGGTCAGCCAGCCCGACGGCGGTTACTTCCTGTGGCTGGAGCTCGATCCGGCGCTGTCGTCGATGGAGCTGTACCGGCGGGCCCTTTCCCGGGGCATCAGCATCGCGCCGGGGCGCATGTTCACCACCGGCGACCATTTCAACCACTGCTTCCGTCTCAACGCCTCTTTTGAATGGAATGACCGCTTTGAAGAGGCGATAAAAACCTTAGCCAAACTTATTCGGGGGCTGGCGGCGGCCGGCTGAACCGCATTTTCCCCGCCGCTTCGCCCCAGAAAAATTCATAATGCTTTTTTCGGCAATGGAATGCCGGTTTCGTTGTTAGACAGCCCTCCAGCCGCCCATTACTCTGCGATAAATTTTGTCACATTTTTATCAACGGGTAGACGAGGGGCAGTGGGTGAGTAGAATAAAAAACAAGCTAAACAAACTGTTGCGTTATCGGTTGACGCCGCTGGCGTTGATCTGCGCGCTGGGATTGAGCGCCGGCGCGCAGGCGGAAACGCTGGCCGAAGGCATCACGCCGGCCAGCGACGTCAGCCGGGTGCCGGCCGCCGCCAAGCTGCGCAAAGACACCGTGGTGGCGGGCATCTCGGAACCGCAGGGGATTTTCAACCCGTATCTGTTCACCAACGGCTGGGACGAGAACGTGACCGACGTGATCTTCAGCCGCCTGATCGGCCTGGACAGCCAGGGCAAGCCGGAAGGGCGCCTGGCGGAATCCTGGCAGGTCAGCCCCGATAATCTGACCTATACCATCAAGCTGCGGCCGAATCTGGTCTACAGCGACGGCTCGCCGCTGAAAGCCGACGATATCGCCTTTACCCTGACGCTGCTGCACGATCCGGCCTATGACGGCGACACCGATATCACGCCGGCGCACATCCAGGGCGGCGCCGAGTATAAAAACGGTACCGCCGCCGGCATCAGCGGGCTGAAGGTGATCGACGATCGCACCATTCAGATCGTCACCACCCAACCGGGCGCGACCACGTTGCAACTGATTGGCGGGCCGGTATTGTCGCGGGCTTACTACGGCAAAGACTATCAGCGCGGCAAGCTCGACAGCGTGCGCGCTTTCAACGGCAAGCCGCTCGGCAACGGCCCCTATATTTACGACAAGTACGTGCCGGGGCAGGAGATCCGCTTCCACGCCAACCCGAACTTCTACCTCGGCCCGCCGCCGATGGCGCGCTTTATCTACCGCGTCACCAACCCGGCCACCAACTTCCAGTTGTTCCAGACCGGTGAGACCGACTACGACGCCTTTACCGCCAAGCCGGACGATATCGAACAGCTCAAGCTGCTCGGCTTCGCCAATATCAACCTTTACAGCTCAAGCGATTACAGCCGCATCGACTTCAACCTCAAGCGCCCGGCGCTGCAGGACAAACGGGTGCGCCAGGCGCTGATTTACGGCCTGGATCGGCAAAAATTGATCGCCGTGGTGTACCAAGGGTATGGCAAGGTCGCCAACCAGCCGATTTCGCCGATCTCCTGGGCTTACGACGCCAACGGCATCAATCCTTACGCTTACGATCTCGATAAGGCCAAAAAGCTGTTGGACGAGGCTGGCTGGCAGGTGGGCGCTGACGGTATCCGGCAGAAAGACGGTAAAAAGCTGGAGCTGACGCTGCTGGTGACCAAAAAGCTGATCAACGACGCGCTGGTGCCGATCGCCAAGGATAACTACCGCCGGCTCGGCGTGGTGCTGAAACCGCAGGTATTGGATTTCAACGCGCTGCTGGCGCAGCGCAAGGCGGGCAATTACGACCTGGCGTCCCTCAGCACCAGTACGCTGAACGATCCGCACGACGGCGTGCGCGATTTCATCAGCCGCGAGAGCGAGACCGGCTACCATAACCCACAGGTGGATGCGCTGATCGCCAGGGCCAACGCCACGCTGGATATCGCCCAGCGCAAGCCGCTGTACCACCAGCTGTATCAGGCGCTGTCGGACGATCCGCCGGTGATCCTGCTCGGCAACCGCGAGATTTTGAGCGCCAGCAGCGCGCGCGTCACCGGCTTTAAACCGGATATCTATAACGGATTGGTCGGCAGCCTGCCGAACGTCAAACCGGCGCTGTAACGCCCTGACGCCGCCGCGCTATTCCGGGCGGCGGCGATGGAACCCGCGATGAGAAACTTTATCTTGCGCCGTCTGTTGCAGACTATCCCGATGCTGCTGTTGGCTTCCTTGCTGATTTTTTGCATTTTCGCCCTGGCGCCCGGCGACTTTATCGACGGCAACATCAACCTGACCGCGCAACGCGCCGCCGAGCTGCGGGCGCTGTACGGGCTGGATCAGCCGCTGTTCAGCCGCTATCTGCACTGGCTTGGCCGGCTGCTGCAGGGCGACCTCGGCTTTTCACTGCAGTACCAGATCCCGGTCAGCACGCTGCTGAACCAATACATCTGGAACTCGTTCCTGCTGGCGGCGGTGGCGATGGTGTTGTATTGGGGCATCGCGCTGGCGGTGGGGGTGATCTCGGCGATGAAACCCTATTCGCTGTTCGATCATCTGATCACCGTGGCGGTGTTCGCCGCCATGTCGTTTCCGACGTTCTTCCTGTGCCTGTTGCTGATCAAATGGTTCGCCGTCGATCTGCACTGGCTGCCGGCGGGCGGCATGCTGCGCACCGGTAGCGAGGCGAGCGGGCTGGCCTGGGCGCTGGAGGTGGCGGCGCACCTGCTGTTGCCGGTGCTGGCGCTGGTGATGCTGCAGGCCGGCAGCCTGACGCGCTATTTCCGCGCCAGCATGCTGGAGGTGATCCGCATGGACTATATTCGCACCGCGCGCGCCAAAGGGCTCAGGGAGAAAACGGTGATCCTCAAACACGCGCTGCGCAATGCGCTGTTGCCGATCATCACCCTGCTGGGGTTCGAGCTGCCGGGATTGTTCTCCGGCGCGCTGATCACCGAAAAAATCTTCAACTGGCCGGGCGCCGGACATATCCATATCGATTCGCTGGCGGCGCGTGATTACCCGGTATTGATGGGGTTCACGCTGTTTCTGGCCGCCTTGACCATTCTCGGCAATCTGCTGGCGGACATTCTGTACGCCTACGCCGATCCACGCATTCGCTTGAGGTAACACGATGTTGGCTACGTTGTTTTTCGGCCGCCGTCGCCGCTGGCGCCAGGCGCAACTGCCGGCGCTGGCGCAACTGTCGCCACCGCCCGCGGCGCAGGCCTGGCGACGGCTGCGCCGCCACCGGCCGGCGATGATTTCGCTGGCGTTGCTGGTGCTGTTGGCGTTGCTGTGCCTGATTGGGCCGTCGTTGTCGCCGTGGCGCGACGATGCCGGCGATGTGCTGAATATCAATCAGGCGCCCAGCGGCGCGCACTGGTTGGGCACCGACTTTCTCGGCCGCGATATCTGCACCCGGCTGCTGCTGGCGGGGCGGATATCGCTGACCATCGGCCTGGTGTCGATGCTGCTGTCGGTGACGCTGGGCTACGTGCTGGGGGCGCTTTCCGGTTATCTGGGCGGCGTGGCGGATCGGCTGATCATGCGCTTCGCCGATCTGCTGATGACCATTCCCGGCCTGCCGCTGTTGATCATCATGGGCGCGATGCTGACCGAACTCGATGTGTCGCCGGACTACCGCATCTACATGGTGATGATCATGCTGAGCCTGCTGGGCTGGCCGTCACTGGCGCGGCTGGTGCGCGGCCAGATCCTGTCGCTGCGCGAGCGGGATTTCATGTTGGCCACCGAAGTGCTGGGGCTCTCCACCCGGCGGCGCCTCTTCGGCCATCTGTTGCCCAATACCGTGCCGATTTTGGTGGTGGTCGCCACCATGGCGGTGGCCAACGCCATCCTCAGCGAGTCGGCGTTGAGCTACCTTGGGCTGGGCGTGGTGCCGCCGACGCCGTCGTGGGGCAACATGATGGACGCCGCCAACAGCCTGATCGACTTTCAGCGCCGCCCTTGGCTGTGGATGCCGCCGGGGCTGGCGATCTTCGTCACCGTGGTGGCGATCAATATCTTGGGCGACGGCCTGCGGGACGCGCTCGATCCGAAAATGAGCGGGGTAAAACGATGAGTCAACCGCTGGTGGCGTTCGACCGACTGTCGGTGTCGTTTCAGGGCGAGCAGGGGCCGGTGCGGGCGGTGCAGCAGGTCAGCCTGGAACTGCAGGCCGGGCAAACGCTGGGGATCGTCGGCGAATCGGGCTGCGGCAAAAGCGTGACCGCCATGGCGCTGATGGGGCTGTTGCCGCAGCCGCTGGCGCAGGTAGACGGCGGTGAGATTCGCTTTGAAGGGCAAAACCTGCTGTCGCTACGGGCATCCAAGATGGCGGATCTGCGCGGCAACCGGCTGGCGATGATTTTTCAAGAGCCGATGAGCGCGCTTAATCCGGTGTTGACCCTCGGCGAACAACTGGTGGAGCCGCTGATCAGGCACTTGCTTCTGTCGCCGAAAGCGGCCTGGCGTCAGGCGGTGCAACGGCTGGAGGAGGTGGGGTTGGCGCGCGCGGAGGCGCTGATGCGCTGCTACCCGCACCAGCTTTCCGGCGGCATGCTGCAGCGCGTGATGATCGCCATGGCGATAGGGTGCCGGCCGGCGCTGCTGATCGCCGATGAACCGACCACGGCGCTCGACGTCACGGTACAGGCGCAAATCCTGGCGTTGCTGCGCGAGCAGAGCCGGCGACACAATATGGCGATGATCTTGATCACCCACGATCTTGGGGTGATCGCACAAATGGCGGATCGGCTGGCGGTGATGTACGCCGGGCGCGTCGTCGAGCAGGGCACGACGCGGGAAGTGCTGGCCGAACCGCGGCACCCTTATACTCAAGGGCTGATCGCCTCGCGGCCGGTGCCGGGACAGCGGCGTCGCCGTTTGTACTCCATTCCCGGCCAGGTGCCGGATCTGGCGCGGCTGCCTGAACACTGCGCGTTTGCCGAGCGCTGCGCGCAGGCCACCGCGCGCTGCCGCGATGGCATTCCGCCGCTGTACGGGACTCAGCAGCGCCAATCCGCCTGCTTCCTCAACGCCGGAGGGCGCCCGCATGTCGACTGAACCCTTGGTGGAAGTGAAAGGGTTAAAGAAATATTTCCCGCTGCGCGACGGGCTGTTCGGGCGCACCACCGGCCAACTGAAGGCGGTGGACGACGTCAGCTTCAGCATCCGCAAGGGCCGCGTTTTCGGACTGGTGGGCGAGTCCGGCAGCGGCAAAACCACCGTCGGCCGCACGCTGCTCGGCCTGCACGATAAAACCGCCGGCGAGGTGCTGTTCAAAGGGCAGGCGCTGGATAGCCTCAACAAAGACGCGCTGCGCGCCCTGCGGCCGAAAATGCAGCTGGTGTTTCAGGATCCGTACAGCTCGCTGAACCCGCGTCTGCGCGTGGGCGACGCCATCGGCGAAGCGCTGTTGCAGCACGGCCTGGCAAGCAAGGCGGAACTGCGCGAACGGGTGCTCGATACCCTGGCGATCTGCGGGCTGTCGCCGCAGCATTACGGGCGGTTTCCACATGAGTTTTCCGGCGGCCAGCGGCAGCGCATCGGCATCGCGCGCGCGCTGATCCTGCAACCGGAATTTATCGTCGCCGATGAACCGATATCGGCGCTCGACGTGTCGATCCAGGCGCAGATCATCAATCTGTTTTCCGATTTGCAGGAACGGCAGGGGGTGACGCTGCTGTTTATTTCGCACGATCTCGGCGTGGTGGAGCATCTGTGCCAGGACGTGGCGGTGATGTATCTGGGGCAGATCGTCGAGAGCGCCGACCGCGATTCGCTGTTTCGCCAGCCGCTGCATCCCTACACGCAGGCCTTGTTGGCGGCGGTGCCGACGTTGGATGCGCAACGTTCGCCGGCGTGGGCGGCCGGCGGCGAGCCGCCGAACCCCGCCAACCCGCCGCGCGGCTGCCGTTTCCATCCCCGCTGCCCGCTGGCCACGGCGCAATGCCGTGAACAGGCGCCGCATCTGCGCAGCGTGGCTCCCGGCCATCAGGTGGCTTGCCACGTGGTTGGCTAGCGTCAGGACAGATAGTGCTTCAACGCGCGCCCGGCCTGGTGGATCGCCGAATGCACCGCCGGGACGTGGGCGAGCGGATTCAACAGGCCGTAATCGTGGATCAGGCCGTTGTAGCGGGTGGCGGTGACCTCGACGCCGGCGGCGTCAAGCAGACGCGCGTAAGCTTCCCCTTCATCGCGCAACACGTCCAGCTCGGCGGTTTGCACCAGCGCCGGCGGCAAGCCCCGCAGCTGTTCCGACGTGGCGTTGAGCGGCGAGGCGTAGATGTTTTTGCGCTGCGCCTTATCGGGCGCATAGCTGTCCCAAAACCACTTCATCATGTTGCGGGTCAGGAAATGGCCTTCGGCGAACTGATGATAGGAATCGGTATCAAAATGGGCGTGCGTGACGGGCCACAGCAGGATCTGGCAACGCAGCGCCGGTATGCCTTTCTCTTTGGCCATCAGGCTGACCACCGCCGCCATATTGCCGCCGACGCTGTTGCCGACCACCGCCAGCCGTGACCCATCGACGTTGATTTTTTCGCCGTACTCGGCCACCCATTCCGTGGCGGCATAGGCCAGATTGATCGCCTGTGGGTAATGCGCTTCCGGGGAACGGGGGTAGTTGACGAACACCGCCGCCGCGCCGGAGCTGTAAACCAGATCGCGCACCAGCCGTTCATGGGTGGGAAAATCGCCCAGCACCCAGCCGCCGCCGTGAAAGAACATGAATACCGGCAACGCCTCCTTGACCCTGGCCGGTCGCACCAGATGCAGCAGAATATCCTGGCCCTCAACGTGGATGGTTTTCTCGCTGATTTCCACCTCGCGCAGCGGCACCTCGACGCTGCGTTGCGCGTCCTCCAAAACCCTGCGCGCCTCTTTGGGCTTCATCTGCTCCATGGGTTTACCGCCGGCGGCATTCAGCGCGTCGAGAAACGCGCGGATGTCGTGTTGGGCGTGCGGCTGGCTGAGATCGACGGTTTTCTTGGGCATGGTGGCTCCTTGTGCGCAGAAGAGAAGGGGCGGTCAGGATCACAGTGTAGCCGCTGGCGTACAAAGCAGGAACCGCGGTCAACGCGGCTCCTTTATCGGGTGGCGTCGCTGCCGCGTTGCACCATGCTGGCGCGCCGCCGCACCCGATGGGGGCAAAAAGTGTGATAGCGAGCAAATTGGGTGAAATTATTTTTGCGAGCCCGATCAGAAATCCTGAAGTTTTTCGTAATTGAATAGGATTTCGCACGCAATGATGATTTTAGGCCTTATTTTTTAATTTATGCATTACCAATGCATAGAAAATGAATAAATATTCACTATAAGCCGTTGTTTTAACGTAAAAAATAGCAAAATCCGGCAAAAATCCCGTTTTGGCACGATAGCTGCTCTACACTCTTTATCAAACGACATGTATTTTAACTGCTCGTTAACATTTACTCCCCGCTCAGGGACCGGATATACGCCATAAATAGTGAAAAACCGATTTTATGTAACAGATTTGTTTCTAAATCAGCGGTGAGGGACAGCATTTTCTCCGCCGCGAAAGTCGGTTTTGAACAACGGTTTTTTTGCATTGTGGCGGTCTAACCGGGCTTGAGCGGCCCTTACAGTCAAAATTCAGCCTTTGCTGAGATTATGAGGTCACTATGGAACAGCCAATCGCAGTTACCCGCCAGTCTTTCGACGACTGGATGGTCCCGGTTTATGCCCCTGCCGATTTTATTCTGGTGCGTGGCGAAGGATCGCAGGTGTGGGATCAGCAGGGTAAGTCTTACATCGATTTCGCCGGCGGCATCGCGGTTAACGCGTTGGGCCATGCGCACCCGGCGGTCAAGGCGGCGCTGGTGGAGCAGGCGGGCAAACTGTGGCATCTGGGCAATGGTTATACCAACGAACCGGTACTGCGTCTGGCCAAAAAACTGATCGACGCCACGTTCGCCGACAAGGTGTTTTTCTGTAATTCGGGTGCAGAAGCCAACGAAGCGGCGCTGAAACTGGCGCGCAAGCATGCGCACGACCAGCACGGCGCCGGTAAAGATCAGATTGTGGCGTTCAACAACGCGTTCCACGGCCGTACGCTGTTCACCGTTTCCGCCGGCGGCCAGCCGAAATATTCGCAGGATTTTGCGCCGCTGCCGGGCGGCATCACCCATACGCCGTATAACGATCTGGCCGCAGCGGCCGAGCTTATCAACGATCGCACCTGCGCGGTGATCGTCGAGCCGATCCAGGGCGAGGGCGGCGTGCTGCCGGCGGAGGCCAGTTTCCTGCAGGGGCTGCGTGAACTGTGCGATCGTCATAACGCGCTGCTGATCTTCGACGAAGTGCAGACCGGCGTCGGCCGCACCGGCCACCTGTATGCCTACATGCAGTACGGCGTGGTGCCGGACGTGCTGACGACCGCCAAAGCGCTGGGCGGCGGCTTCCCGATCGGCGCGATGCTGACCACCGATGCGCTGGCGAAAACGCTGGGCGTCGGCACCCACGGCACCACCTACGGCGGCAACCCGCTGGCGACGGCGGTGGCGGGGGAAGTGTTCTCCATCATCAACACGCCGGAAGTGCTGGAAGGCGTCAAGCAACGTCACCAGTGGTTCATCGACGGGTTGAACGACATCAACCGCCAGTACCCGATCTTCGCCGAGATCCGCGGGGGCGGTTTGCTGATCGGCTGCCAATTGAAGAAAGATTATGCCGGCAAAGCGAAGCAGATCACCCAACTGGCCAACGAAGAAGGCGTTATCGCGCTGATCGCCGGCCCGGACGTGGTGCGTTTCACGCCGTCGCTGATCATCCCTGAGCAGGATGTGAAAGAGGGGCTGGCGCGATTCGCGCGCGCCGTGGCGCGCATTTGCAGCTAATCAGCGGGCTGCGCCTTCACCGGCGCAGCCTGATTCAGAAGAGGTTCGCATTATGATGATTATTCGCCCTATAGAGCGTCGCGATCTGGCGGATTTACTGACGCTTGCCGGTAAATCCGGCATCGGTCTCACTTCACTGCCGCAGAATGAAGATACCTTGTCGGCACGCATTGAGCGGGCGTTAAAAACCTGGCAAGGCGAACTTCCGCAAAGTGACCAGTGTTATTTGTTCGTGTTGGAAGACAGCGAGCGCCGGCAGGCGGTGGGGGTCTGCGCGATCGAAGTGGCCGTCGGCCTGGCGGAACCCTGGTACAGCTTCCGCGTCGGCACGCAGGTGCACGCTTCCAAACAGCTGAACGTCTATAAGTCGGTGCCGACGCTGTTCCTGAGCAACGACCATACCGGGCATTCGGAACTGTGCACGCTGTTCCTCGATCCGGATTATCGCCACGGCGAGAACGGCAAACTGCTGTCGAAGGTGCGTTTCCTGTTTATCGCCGCGTTCCGTGAACGCTTCTCCCGCCGTCTGATCGCCGAGATGCGCGGTTTCTCCGATGAAAACGGCCGTTCGCCGTTCTGGGAGAGCGTCGGCCACCGTTTCTTCTCCATCGAGTTCGCCAAGGCGGACTACCTGAGCGGCACCGGGCAAAAGGCGTTTATCGCCGAGCTGATGCCGAAACACCCGTTGTATGTCGATTTTCTGGCCGAAGATGCGCAGAAAGTGATTGGCGAAGTGCACCCGCAAACCCTGCCGGCGCGCCGGTTGCTGGAGGCGGAAGGCCTGAGCTATCAGGGCTACGTCGATATCTTCGACGGCGGTCCGACGCTGGAAGCGGAGATCGACCATATCCGCGCGGTCAAGCAGAGCCGCCTGGTGAAAGTGGTGCTGGATGACACGCCGATGCGCGCCGATGCGCCGGTGCATCTGGTGGCCAACGACAACTATCAGAATTACCGCGCACTGTTGGTCAATGCCGATCTGTATGACGACCGCCTGCATATCAACGCCGCCACCGCTGCGGCGCTGGGCGTCGAACAGGGCAGCCCGGTGCGGGTGCTCCCCCTTATTGCACAGGAGAAAGCATGATGTCCCATCCTGCTCTGTTGATTAACGGCGTCTGGCGGCAGGGCCGCGGCGCCGAGTTCGGCAAGGCCGATCCGGTCGGCAACCAGCCGCTGTGGCGCGCTAACGCCGCCGACGCCGACGACGTCGCCGCCGCCTGCGAAGCCGCGCGCGCCGCGTTCCCCGCTTGGGCGCGCACGCCGTTCGAGCAGCGCGAACAGCTGGTGAAACGCTTCGCCGCCTTGCTGGAAGAACACAAGCAGTCGCTGGCGGAAACCATCAGCCGCGAGACAGGCAAGCCGCGTTGGGAAACGCTGACTGAAATTCAGGCGATGATCGGCAAAGTGGGCATTTCGCTGCAGGCCTATCAGACGCGCACCGGTTTTAGCCAGACGGCGATGGCCGACGGCGCTTCGGTGCTGCGCCACCGTCCGCACGGCGTGCTGGCGGTGTTTGGGCCTTACAATTTCCCCGGCCATCTGCCGAACGGCCATATCGTGCCGGCGCTGTTGGCCGGTAACTGCGTGGTATTCAAACCGAGCGAGCTGACGCCGTTGACCGCCGAGGAGACCCTGAAACTGTGGCTGCGGGCCGGTCTGCCGGACGGGGTGATCAATCTGGTGCAAGGCGGCCGCGAAACCGGCGAAGCGTTGGCGGCCAGTGCGGATATCGACGGTCTGCTGTTCACCGGCAGCGCCGGCACCGGCTATCACCTGCATCGCCAATTGGCGGGGCAGCCGGAGAAGATCCTGGCGCTGGAGATGGGCGGCAACAATGCGCTGATCGTCGACGGCTTCGAGGATCGCGACGCGGCGGTCAACCTGGCTATCCAGTCGGCGTTTATCTCCGCCGGCCAACGCTGCACCTGTTCGCGTCGGATTCTGGTGAAGCAAGGGGCGGAAGGCGACGCTTTTATCGCGCGTTTGGTTCAGGTGGCGGGCGAACTGCGCGTCGGCCGTTGGGATGCCGAACCGCAGCCGTTCATGGGCGGGGTGGTGTCGGCGGCCGCGGCGGAAAACATGCTGAAAGCGCAGCAACGTTTGCTGGCGCTGGGCGGCAAATCGCTGCTGAGCATGCGTCTGCTGGAGCCGGGCAGTTCGCTGCTCAGCCCGGGCATCGTCGATCTGACCGGCGTGGCCGGCGTACCGGACGAAGAGTATTTCGGGCCGTTGACCACCATCGTGCGTTATCGCGATTTTGACGAGGCGCTGCAGCTCGCCAACCGGACGCGCTACGGCCTGTCGGTGGGGCTGGTATCGCCGCAGCGCGAGCTGTTCGAGCGGCTGTTGCTGGAAGCGCGCGCCGGCATCGTCAACTGGAACAAGCCGCTGACCGGGGCGTCTAGCGCGGCGCCGTTCGGTGGCGTGGGGGCCTCCGGCAACCATCGCCCAAGCGCCTTCTATGCGGCGGACTATTGCGCCTGGCCGATGGCTTCGCTGGAAAGCGAAAGCCTGTCGCTGCCGGCCACGCTCTCGCCGGGCTTGTCGTTCCGTTAATCGTCTGCGGCGGCGCGATGGCGCTGCCGCACGCTATCCCCAGGGGATAAACATGTCAGGATATGAAGTCAATTTCGACGGTTTGGTGGGGCCGACGCACCACTATGCCGGGCTGTCGTTCGGCAACGAGGCGTCAACGCTGCATCAAAACAGCGTATCGAACCCGAAGCTGGCGGCGAAACAAGGTTTGCTGAAAATGAAGGCGCTGGCCGATCTCGGTTTCCAGCAAGGGGTCTTGCCGCCGCAGGAGCGGCCGCATTTGCCGATGCTGCGTCGCCTGGGTTTCAGCGGCAGCGATGAGGCGGTGCTGGCGCAGGCGATGCGTCAGTCGCCGCGCCTGCTGTCGGCGCTCAGCTCGGCGTCGTGCATGTGGACCGCCAATGCGGCCACCGTGTCGCCTTCGGCGGACAGCGCCGACGGCAAGGTGCACTTCACCGCCGCCAACCTGAACAACAAATTCCACCGCGCCATCGAAGCGGAGACCACCACCGCCGTATTGCGGGCGATGTTCAGCGACGATCGGCATTTCGCCCACCACGAGGCGCTGCCGCAGGTGGCGTTGTTCGGCGACGAAGGGGCGGCCAACCATAACCGTTTGGGCGGTGATTACGCCAAGCGCAGCGTGCAGGTGTTCGTCTATGGTCGTCAGGAATTCGGCGGCGAAACGGCGCCGGCGCGTTATCCGGCGCGCCAGACGCGCGAAGCCGGCGAGGCGATCGCTCGCCTGCACCAGTTGGATGAACAGCATACGGTCTTCGTGCAGCAAAACCCGGCGGTGATCGATCAGGGCGTGTTCCATAACGACGTGATTGCGGTCAGCAACCAGAACGTGCTGTTCCATCATCAGCAGGCGTTCTACCGCCAGCAACAGGCGCTGGATGAAGTGCGCCGCAAGATGGCGACGCTGGACAGCGAGCTGGTGGCGATCGAAGTGCCGACAGAGCGCGTCTCGGTAGC
This sequence comes from Serratia sp. 22278, assembly GCF_052045405.1. Classification (NCBI taxonomy): domain Bacteria; kingdom Pseudomonadati; phylum Pseudomonadota; class Gammaproteobacteria; order Enterobacterales; family Yersiniaceae; genus Serratia; species Serratia sp. 22278. The sequence continues at coordinate 165,387 of NZ_JBQEOW010000003.1, forward strand.
GGACGCGGTGGCGACCTATCTGTTCAACAGCCAAATTCTTACCAAACCGAACGGCAAGATGATGATCGTCGTGCCGGAGGAGTCGCGTCAGCACGCCGGCGTGTGGCGTTACCTCAACGACATGGTCGGCAGCGGCGGCCCGATCGATGAAATCCGCGTGTTCGACCTGCGTGAAAGCATGCGCAACGGCGGCGGCCCTGCCTGCCTGCGGTTGCGGGTGGCGCTCAACGAACAAGAGTTGAGAGCGGTCAATCCGCGCGTGATGATGAACGATCGGCTGTTCGCAACATTGAACGAGTGGGTCGATCGTCATTACCGCGACCGCCTGACGCAGGATGACCTGGCCGATCCGCTGCTGCTGCGCGAAGGGCGCGAGGCGCTGGATGCGTTGACGTCGATCCTCGGTCTCGGCGCCATTTATCCGTTCCAACGCTAAGGGAGGCAGCATGATCGATCTACTGCCCCTGACGCTGGAAGGGAACGAACCCGTCGAATGGCAAGGTGAAACACCGCAGCTGCGGTGGCGCTGGCAGGGGGAAGGGGTGCTGGAGCTTACGCCGCGACAGCCTTACCGCCAGGCGATGGTGATGTCGGCGGGCGTGCACGGCAATGAAACCGCGCCGATTGAACTGCTCAATCAACTGGTCGGCGATCTCCTTGCCGGCCGGTTGCCGCTGACGGCGCGACTGTTGGTGGTGCTGGGCAACCCGGCGGCGATGCGGGCCGGCAAGCGTTATCTGCACAGCGATATGAACCGCATGTTCGGCGGCCGCTACCGCAACTTCGCCGCCAGCGGCGAAACCGTGCGCGCGCAACAGTTGGAGCGTGCGCTCGCCGCCTTTTTCGATGGGGAGCAGGCGGCGCGTTTCCATTACGATTTGCACACCGCCATCCGCGAATCGCGTTTGCCGCATTTCGGCATTCTGCCCTTTCAGAAACGCCCGTACAGTGAGCCGATGTTGAAGCTGCTGGATGCCGCCGATCTGGATGCGTTGGTGGTACACAGTGCGCCGGGCGGGACGTTTAGCCATTACTCCAGCGAACATCTCAATGCGGCGAGCTGTACGCTCGAGCTGGGCAAGGCGCGGCCGTTCGGCAGCAACGATCTGCAGCAGTTCGCCGCCATCGATCGCGCTCTGCGGGCGGCGGTCAGCGAAGGGGCGCTGCCGGTGCGTGCGGGCGCCGAGATTCGGGTTTTCCGTGTGATGCACTCGTTGATCAAGCACAGCGAAGATTTCAAACTGCATCTGGACGATGACACGGCCAACTTCACCGAGCTGGAACCGGGCATGTTGCTGTGCGAGCAGCCGCAGGAGGACTATCGCGTCGGCCAGGAGGGGGCGTGGATACTGTTCCCTAACCCCAGCGTGGCGTTGGGCCTGCGTGCCGGCATGTTGTTGAGCGAAGTTTCCCGCTCTACGCTGTATTGATTTATCCACGGTGGCGCCGTCAGCGCGCCGCCGTTATTCCTTTCATTATTTTAATCTGCTATTTCCCGCTATTTTTATTCCCGTAAGGCGAGTTTTATTCGTCACGAATCCGTGTCTTTATGCGAATGAATAGAAGGCAGTGTCAGGTCGTTATCTGAAAGCCTTAATTGCCTGGTGAGTTTGTTAAGATAAAAATGTGAAATAAGTAACGTTTTTAATAACCATGCTAATTTTGTTGTTACTTTTGAATCGCGCAGAAAGCACGCAAAACGAAACTGAATTGCACTATAATAGTGCATTGCACCGTTTTGGTTATAACTTATGTGATAAAAAATTCTTATATTCAATGAGTTGAGTGATTTCTTTTTTGTAATATTTAGTTACACATAAACATGCTTTCTCCTCGTTGTTTCATGAACTTTTTGATTTTAAGTTTTGATTCATGATGCTAATGTCACATCACCCCAGCATTAGGGGAGCTCATAAAATACCAAAAGATAAAATCACAGCCCAAATTATAAATTGGGCGTGACGGGCAGGGTTCTAATTATAATATCTAGGAAAATAAATGATGAAACGCAGTGTATTAGCCTTAGCTGTCGCCCTCGGGGCGATCACCTCCTTCGCCAACGCGGCTGAAATCTACAATAAGGATGGTAATAAACTCGACCTGTACGGCCGCGTTAACGCCAAGCATTATTTCAGCGACAGTAAGTCCAACGACGGTGATATGACCTATGTTCGCCTGGGCTTCAAAGGCGAAACGCAAATCAATGACCAGTTGACCGGCTACGGCCAGTGGGAATACAACGTCCAGGCCAATCACGACGAAGCGCAAGGCACCGCCGGCACCAAAACGCGTCTGGGCTTCGCGGGGCTGAAATTCGGCAACTACGGTTCTTTCGACTACGGCCGTAACTACGGCGTGGTGTATGACGCCGAGGCTTACACCGACATGCTGCCGGAATTCGGCGGCGACTCCTACAGCTATACCGATAACTTTATGACCGCCCGTTCCAACGGTTTGGCCACCTACCGCAACCGTGATTTCTTCGGTTTGGTGGAAGGCCTGAACCTGGCGGTGCAGTATCAGGGTAAAAACGACGGTGACGGCCGCAGCGTGACCAAGCAAAACGGCGACGGTTACGGCCTGTCTCTGGACTATCAGGACATCGGCGGCACCGGCATCGGCGTAGCGGCGGCGTTCTCTGATTCCAACCGCACCAGCAAGCAAAAAGAGCTGCAGTATGGCAAGGGTGACAGCGCTACCGCCTGGACCACCGCGGTGAAATACGACGCCAACCAGGTTTACCTGGCCGCGATGTATGCCGAAACCCGTAACATGACGCCGATCAGCGTCAACGGCACTTCCGGCTTCGCCAATAAAACGCAAAACTTCGAAGTGGTGGCTCAGTATCAATTTGAGAACGGCCTGCGTCCTTCCGTGGCTTACGTGCAGTCCAAAGGCAAGGATATCGAAGGGATCGGTGATGCCGACCTGGTGAAATACGTGGAAGTGGGGGCGACTTACTACTTCAACAAAAATATGTACACCTACGTCGATTATCAAATCAACCAACTGAGCGACGATAACAAACTGAAACTGGCCAACGATGATATCGTTGCCGTCAGCCTGACGTATCGTTTCTAATTCTGCAATTTCATTACCTTCATCCTGTGTCGGGATTGGTAATCAGGCAGGGCGCAAGCCCTGCCTTTGTTTTATCGGGAACTCAGCCTTTTGGCGCCAACCCGACCAGCTCAATGGCGGAACGCAGCGCGGCGAAACGTTGCTGATCCTGCTCCCGCTCTATTTCGGTCACCAGCTGTGAAAGAATATTGCCGCCGGATACCTTTTTATGGTTTTTGATTAACTGCAACACTGCGTCGCCTAACGCCAGGCTGACGTCGCGCAGCAGAGTTTCATATTGCTCGTTGGAATGAGCCGATGCTGGCATGACCTTTCTCTGTCTCTCTCTTCTTCGGGAGCCGCAATTTAGCAAAACAGCGGCCTTATGCCTCGGAGGAAGACGAAGTTTCCGATGAAATCAGAAATTCCTCAGCATCGCGCGGGGAGGAGGTTAAAAATCGGAATATTCGCTGGCTGGCAACCAGAAGCCGTCGATAAACTCTTCCATGGGATAACAGCCGGCGTGTCGCAAGTTCTGTTCCTTCATCGCGACCAGGCATTGCGGCTCGTCGCGCAATATATCGACCACCATTTCACTGCAGCCGCCATCCAGATAACAGACAAACATCACCAATGCGTACATCGTTGCACGCCTCCTTCGTCGAGTTGCCTTGTCTGCAACAGTGTAGGTAGAAAAGCGCGATTTTTCAGCATCATTGCGCGATTAATCGCCATGGAAACGCCGCTGACGACACTTTCGGAATACTCTACCCGTTTCTGACGCCGTAAGCGGATGGCATATCCTTTTGTCGATGCTAAGCTTAACAAGCCTTACTTAAACGCATTACTGCAACCATCAAAAGGAGTGAATATGGGCTTGTTTAACTTCGTCAAAGAAGCGGGCGAAAAACTGTGGGATACAGTCACCGGCAATGCCTCCGCCGAAGATCAAAGCGCCAAACTCAAGGAACATCTCGATAAGAGCGGCCTGCCGGGCACCGACAAAGTTGATGTGCAGGTGGTCGATGGTAAAGCCGTAGTGACCGGCGACGCCGTCAGCCAGGAGTTAAAAGAGAAGATCCTGGTGGCTATCGGCAACGTGGCGGGGATCAGCGGCGTGGAAGACAAGGTGGCGGTAGCGCAATCCGACGCCGAGAGCCGCTTCTATACCGTGAAGAAGGGCGATACGCTGAGCGCGATCTCTAAAGAGATGTACGGCAACGCCAATCTGTACAACAAGATTTTCGAAGCCAACAAGCCGATGCTGTCGAGCCCGGACAAGATTTATCCGGGGCAGGTGTTGCGTATCCCGCAATAACGCATCGGTCTACCCAGGCCCGGTTACGTACCGGGCTTTTTTTTGTCCTCTGCAATAGGCGTCTCTTATTTCCCTGCGATCTCCATTCCAGTTACATCTCCCCTGTGTACCTGCTCGCTCGCCGGCAGGCGCGGTGTTGACCCTGATGGGGAAAATTGATAGCGTCATCCCCCGGTTGAGGCCGGAGCGACCAAGTCAGCGACGTTGGCGCCTTATTCTGAGGGGATGTTTTGCCCCGTCAAACAGCAATGCAGCAGTTGAACGAGTGAAAACCGATTTAGTGAAACAACAGCGTAACGCCTCAACGGATAAAAATTATCGAGAAACCTTGGGTGATGCGCAATTTGCGATCGTCGTGTTGGCGGTGGCGTCCTGCTCACTGATTATCTTTACGCTGGCGGTCACGCTGTGGGTGACCTGACGCGATTAACTAGGGGAGATAAAATGGAGCCTAATCTCCATGATGAAACCAAACTGCTGGCGATCATCGGCCTGTTGGTGTCCGTGCTGCTGGTGGTATCAATTCTCTTTGGCGTGACCTATTTCTCCGATCTCAGGCACGCGCATGACGATATAGACATCAAGAGCTGCTATATCAAAGCACCCTGAACCGCGCGGACGTGCCTGCACGTCGTCGCTCTGCGGGGGAGCTGTCCTGTGTTAAGCTTGGGCGGTTACCCTTGGCGAATCGGCGCCATTCAGGAGGTCTTTGCGATGAGTCAGCCACGTCCTACGCTCTCTTCACCTTCACGCGAGTGCCCCGTCGTTGACGGCGTGCGCCAGATACAACGTATTGCCGTGCGTAACGCCGAAGTGGGGGGCATTCCGATCAACCGCGCGTTGCCAACCCGGGAGCGGCGCACCGTCGGCGCCTGGTGTTTTCTCGATCACGCCGGGCCGACGGTATTCAACGGCACTTCGCTCGGCATGGATGTGGGGCCGCATCCGCACACCGGGCTGCAAACGTTCACCTGGATGATAGAGGGTGAGGTGCTGCACCGAGACAGCCTCGGCAGTGAGCAGGTAATTCGCCCGGGGCAGGTTAACCTGATGACCGCGGGGCACGGCATTGCGCATACGGAACAGTCGGTGGGCGAGCAGCGGCGGTTGCATGCTGCGCAATTATGGATCGCGCTGCCGGCCGAACATGCCGACATGGCGCCACGCTTCGATCATTATCCTGACTTGCCGCAATGGCAGAATAACGGCGTGAATCATCGTTTGTTGGTCGGGGAATTTGGCGCTTATCGTTCACCGGTGTTTACTCTTTCGCCATTAATCGCCATTGATCTGGAATGGGAAGAAGCGGCAAGAATCGAATTGCCGTTGCGCGATGATTATGAAATCGGCTTTTTGCCCCTTATTGGTGCATTTGAACTTAATGGTGAAATCTTTTCACCTGATGAATTCGCCTATTTGGGCATGAAGAATAACTCTATTGGGTTAAATGCACAGAAGGGGAGCCGGGGATTACTCATCGGTGGGGCGCCATTAAACGAAGAGATCCTTATCTGGTGGAATTTCGTTGGCCATACCAAGGCTGAAATTACTCGGGCTCAGCATGATTGGGAACAAGGCGCGCCGCGTTTCCCGACGGTTAGCGGTTATTCTGGTGAGCGCATGGCCGCACCACGCCTGCCTTGGAACGATGTTTGATAGCGTTAGGATATAATCGCCGCGATTATTCGACTTATTTCGCTCTAATAAGGCGTAATTAATGTGATCGCGGCTCCAGCTTTACGACAATATAAGGGTTCTCGGCGGAAAAGTGATCTGGCGCATATAACGACAGTGGGAAGAAGTTTAGGATAATCCTCAGGAAGTCAGGTTGTCTCCCGTTAGTCAGATGTCAGTGAGGTCATTATGAGCCAAGTACTTTATCGTGCAAGATTGTCCCATGTCGTGGTTGCCACGGCGCTGTTTTGGGTCTCTGTCGCGGCATTGTTGGTCGCCGTATTAAACTAACCTCAAAAAATGACTCCTGCATAAACCCGCTTCGGCGGGTTTTTTTATCTCCGCCGATGGGATGGTGAGCGAAGGAGTTTATAATTGATGACATCTTCAATAAACGACTGGAACCACCATGAAGTTCTTTGCCGATATTTTGCTGCTGCTCATCGCAGCGCTCCATCTTTATATCCTGGTGCTGGAAATGTTCCTGTGGCGTACGCCACTCGGCAGGCGCGCATTCGGCACAACGGCGGATTTCGCCGCAGCCACGCGGGTGTTAGCCGCCAATCAGGGGCTGTACAACGGCTTTCTGGCCTTGGGGTTGGCATGGAGCTACTGGCGTGAGGATATGGCACTGCAGCTGTTCTTTCTCGGGTGTGTGCTGGCGGCCGGGGTGTTCGGCGGGTTGAGCGCCAGCCGCAAAATTCTGTGGGTGCAGGCGCTGCCGGCCGCGATCGCGATGCTGGCGGTCTGGGGGGCGCGTTAACCCGCCGATTTGCGGCGGGCTTCAGGCGGATTTTTGGTGAATGACGTGCAGCGGCGGATCGATGTGCAGATCAACGCTCAAATCCTGGCGGAAATCATAGGGTGTGATATTAAAACGCTTTCTGAACATGTAGGTGAAGTGGGACTGAGAACCGAAGCCAAAGTCCAGGGCGATGTCGAAGATCGACGCTTCACTGCTGCGCAGTTGATAGACCGCGCCGGCCAGACGGCGTTCGCGAATGTATTTACCGAGCGAAATCCCTGTCGCTTCTTTGAACAGCTTCTGCATGTGCCACAGCGAGTAGCCGGAGTACTCGGCCAGCTCTTCGAGATGGATCACTCGTCCGAGGTGAGTTTCGACCCATTTGCTGAGGGCGCAGACCAACGAGAGGTGGTGTTCTTGTATCATCAGTGCGTCAGTGTGAGACCTACATAGCGGTGAAGTATACACAACTTGCCGCCGTGGACAAAAATGCCGCCCGTGACGGGGGGCAATTATTCGGAAAAACCGTTTGACCGCCGCTTGTCAGCCGAAAGGAAAAACGGCTAATCTGGGACTGTCGCCGCCGCGGTGGGGGACGCAAAGAAAGCCGCAGCAAGAACCGCCAAAACAGAGTCAGCCGTAACAACTCAACGTTGATGGGGTGATCGCATGTTAATGACAGTGATTATTACTCTGGTTGTAATCGTGGGCGTCGGCGCTTTTATGGCGACGCCGGTGATGAGCATGAAAAATGCGGAAGGTGTGGGAGGTGAAGAACCGTGAGAGCAAGAGACATGCACGCCGCTGAGCGGGGCGAGCGCTAATCGGGAAAGCCTGGGTCAGAAACCCGGGCTTTTTGTTGCGTAACCGCTCAAACGTTTTTCCGCTCGACGGTTTCCTCTCCCCAATAAAGCTGGTCGGCGGTGGTTTTGGCAAAGGCCTTCACCAGCGCTTCATCACTGCCTTCTTCCCAGATTTTCTGCGCCAACACTTCATCGTTCCCTGCCAGCTCAAAAATGGCTTCGGCGATTTCCACCGAAGTTTCACGCACTGTCGCCCAGGATTTCACATTGTGATTCGCCATAACTTTCTCCTGTTGGTTGTGGCTTGCGAGTGGTTTTTACCACCGCCATGCAGCAAGTATAGGCCAATCCGCCGCAGGCTTTTGCCCGCCGGTGCGCAGAATGGGGAAAAAGACGGGGAGAGCGGGCAATGGCGCGGACGCCATGCTATTCTGTGCGGCGTTTGAATCAAGAAGGAAATTTATTATGTCTGACATGCTGAGCAACGAGCAGGAACTGGCTTCCGATCTGGTCGCTTGCCAACTGGTCATCAAACAGATTCTGGACGTTATCGACGTGATTGCGCCGACCGAAGTGCGCGACAAGATGGCAGGTCAGCTCAAAAGCATCGATTTCTCCACGCATCCTGCCGGCGCCGATCCGGTGACCCGCCGAGCGATTGACAAGGCGATTGCGCTGATCGAGATGAAGTTTACCCGCAACTGAGGCGGGGCCGCCGCAGAGCGGCGGCGTCGGGCGGTGGCGGTTAATCCACCACCGTTTCGATTTTCTTGAACAGCGGGCAGTCGGCTACGCCGATGAAACCGTTGTCGCCATTCACGTACTGGGCGATCGCCACGTTGCGCGCCGTCAGGTATTTGCACTGCAATCCCAACCCGCCAACGTTTTTGTTGCTGCCGATCAGCACGCCGTAGCCCGAGATCAAAAAGCCGCCGTAAATGACCGCCAACACCAATACCCACTTAATCAATTTGCTCATCGTATTTCCTCGTTATCCCTGAGGGTTCATCTAGCCACGGCGCCTATGCGAGGGCAAGGGTAACAGTCTGAAAACCGGGCGATAGCCAGAAATCTAAACGGAAAGTTAAACTTCGTTTAACTTCGCTGTGATAACATGCGCGATAGATTACCAAGATAACAATGAGGCTGCTAAATTTGTTGCGAAAAAAAATCCTCGTGATAATGACGGCCGTCGCTGCCTGCCTGTTTTTCTACCTGCTGGCGCTGGACAGCTATTGCGACGATGGTGGAAATTTTGCGTTGGGCATCTGTTCGGTGACCCGCTTCGTGCCCTGGTAAGCAATTTTTGGCAGGGATGTTCGCACGGCCGCCGCGAGTGTTAAGATGGCGGCCTGAATTTCGCAGTAGATAGGGTTGTCCATGTACGATTTAGGTTTTGGCCAGAACGGCCTGTTGTCGCTGGCCCTCGCCGCCGTGGCGTTGCTGGCCGGGCTGTGGGTCTGGTTCCTGGTGAACCGCGCCAGCGTGCGCGCCAACGAGCAGATTCGCCTGTTGCAGGAGATTGCCGAGCAACAACGCCAGCAAACGGCGCTGTTGAAGCGTATGGCGCACCGCGCCGGCGCAGACGGCGCCGCTGCTGCTGACGACGATCTCAACCCCGCGCTGGATTTCAAAGGTTTCATCCCCGAACGTTGAGCATGATGCCCCGGCCGACGGCTGCGTCGCCGGGGCGCCTCAGTAAAACACCATGCCCTGATACGGCTTTTTCCGGCATGCCGCCAGGCGGCTGGCCAAATCGCCGGCATGGATCTCCAATTGATGCCCATCGGGATCGAGAAAATAGAGTGATTCGCCTTCGCTGCGATTGCTTTTCCACTCTTCGACGCCGGCCTGGCGCAACCGCTCGCTGACCTGCTCAATGTGTTCCGGCGCGACGCTGAAGGCGTAATGGGTGTAATCGCGCTCGCGTTGTTGCATGCGCGTTTCATCCAGCGACAGGCATAGCCACAACGGCCCTAACGAAAGATAGGCGCCGCCTTGCCAGCGGGCGTGCGGGATAAATCCCAACAGATGACGATAAAAATCGAAGCTGCGATCGAGATTGCTGACGGCGAGCGTCAGATGGTTAAGGCCGGTCAACATGCATGCGTTCTCTGGGCGCTGAACAGGGAGAAAAGTTTACGCAGGCGCTAAGGAAAGATAAAGGGGACAAAGCATTAGTAGAGATAATGTGAAAACCGGCGGCGCTGTCATAAAACTGTCGTACAGACATCGTAATGTAGCGCGAACCTTACGAAAGATGGATGAAGCCGATGATTAAATGGTACGAAGAAAGCGATGCCGAAGTGAACCGCAGCATTGCGCTGCTGACCGGCGAGAACCCGGACAAGTGGTATCCCTACGGTGGTGTGAAAGGTAAAGATTACTGCAAGAATCCCTCCGATGCCTGGCCGATCATTTGCGCCAACAAAATCAGTCTGAACCCCGACAACCAAAGCGACAGCCCGCAGTGGCAGGCGCGCATGAGCACTCAGGGCGGTGAATGGCAGGCGGACAGCGCCAGCCCGCTGCGCGCGGCGATGATCTGCTTCCTGATGAGCCGACAGGTTAACTGAGTCGAACAATACCGGTGATTGGTAAGAGTTTCTCCTTTTTCTAATAACAGAGCTGTCGTTGGCGGAGGCTGTTTATGAAGCGCATTATCAAAGGTGATAAAAACTTGTCTCATCTGGTGATTGCCCATGCGGCGATCGATCGTCATGCCGAAAGCTTCGGCCAGCGCCGTCAGGGCTGGCCCTCGACCTACCTGATAAAATATCAAAACGATCGCGTGGCGGTGGAAGTGGTCACGCGTAGCCAATCTTATGTCGCCACGCTGATGATCGGCGCGCGCAATCTGACCAAACTGTGCGGTATGCCTGGCTGAACGCTGCCGTTATCCGCTTTCTCGCGGTAAAAAAATCGCGCTCCGGCCTGCCGTCTCGGGGCGCTTCTCCTTGATGCTCACGGGGTTAAGTGTTAAAAAGCCGCCCGCAGATACATTTATTGATTGGTGAAATCTTGGCCGATAGCGGCAAGGGTATACGCCATATGAGGATAAGATGGGCGGTCAGCATCAGGATACTCCGCTAAAACGCGGTTTAAAAAACAGACACATACAGCTTATTGCCCTCGGGGGCGCCATTGGTACCGGTTTATTTCTCGGCATTGCGCAAACCATTAAAATGGCCGGCCCCGCCGTGCTGCTGGGCTACGCCATCGGCGGTTTTATCGCATTTTTGATCATGCGCCAGCTGGGCGAAATGGTGGTGGAGGAGCCGGTCGCCGGCTCTTTCAGTCACTTTGCCTATAAATACTGGGGCGATTTCGCCGGCTTCCTTTCCGGCTGGAACTACTGGGCAATGTTCATTCTGGTCGGCATGGCGGAATTGACCGCCGTCGGCATCTACATTCAGTACTGGTGGCCGGAGATCCCCACCTGGGCCTCCGCCGCGCTGTTTTTCGTGCTGATCAATCTGATTAACCTGGTGAACGTGCGCCTGTACGGCGAAACCGAGTTCTGGTTCGCCATCATCAAGGTGGTGGCGATTGTCGGCATGATCGTCTTCGGCGCCTGGCTGTTGGCCAGCGGTAACGGCGGGCCGCAGGCCAGCATCACCAACCTGTGGCAGCAGGGCGGCTTTATGCCGCACGGCTTCTCGGGGCTGGTGATGGCGATGGCGGTGATCATGTTCTCGTTTGGCGGCCTGGAAATGGTCGGCATCACCGCGGCGGAAGCCGCCGATCCGCGTCGCAGCATTCCCAAAGCCACCAATCAGGTGGTGTACCGCATCCTGATCTTCTATATCGGCTCGCTGACCGTGCTGCTGTCGCTCTATCCGTGGGGGCAAGTGGTGGAGGGCGGCAGCCCGTTCGTGCTGATCTTCCATGCGCTGAACAGCAATCTGGTGGCAACGGTGCTCAACGTAGTGGTATTGACCGCCGCGCTGTCGGTCTACAACAGCGGCGTTTATGCCAACAGCCGCATGCTGTTCGGGCTGGCCAGCCAGGGCAATGCGCCGAAGGCGCTGACGCGCGTGAATAAACGCGGCGTGCCGGTGCTGTCCATCGCGCTGTCGGCGTTGATTACTTCGATCGGCGTGCTGATCAACTACCTGATGCCCGGCAAGGCGTTTGAGCTGCTGATGGCGCTGGTGGTTTCAACGTTGGTGATCAACTGGGTGATGATCTGCCTAGCGCACCTGAAATTCCGCGCCGCCAAGAACCGCCAGGGCGTCATTCCCAGCTTTAAGGCGCTGTGGTATCCGTTCGGCAACTACCTGTGTCTGGCGTTCCTCGGCCTGATTCTGGTGATCATGTATTTCAGCGAGGGGATCCGCATTTCGGTGTTGCTGATGCCGGTGTGGGTTGCGGTGCTGTGGTGCGGGTTTATGCTGACGCGCCGCAAAGGCGGCAAGCGTTAATCCGTGTGCTGCGGAGGCGTATGGCACGCCTCCGCTCCTTTTCTCGTTAGCCGCGCGGCATAAAGGCGCGGCCCTCACCGTGACCCCGCCCCAGCAGTTTCCGGCACAGCAGCAGTAGAGTGCTGATCACGTCGATGGCGACTACGCTGAGCATCAGCAGAGTCAACATGAAGAATCCAAGCAGCGAACCGCCCAGCAGCACCAACGGTGCAGGCACGCGCAGCCGGCGGAACTTCATGGCGAAATACATTTTCCAGTATTGCTTCTGCGCCAGCAGCGCGCTGCGAATACGGCGCCCCAGGCTTGAGCCTGATTTGCGGGATGTAGAACGACTCATAACTTCTCCTTTTCTGTATGCCCTACAAGTCAATCACAAAGATCTTAAGAGAGTCTTAACGGGCTCTTGGCGGCCCTGGCTTTCCATCGGAGTGAGACAACAGCATACGGCAAAAGGTCCCGAGATGCAGCGCACGGCTGACAAAGTGCGAGCTTCATCGGGTTTGTTACACTGAAAGCCATGCCCGCGCAGGGCGCAGTGGTCGGGAGAAAAGGCAGGATGAAAAGAATCAACCGTTATTACGACGCGGCCAAGGCGCATCATACGCCGGAGGGATTTCGCAACCTGGAACCTTCGCGGCGTCAGGAGGGCGATCTTCAGCGTTGGCAAGATGAACGCAAGCGGCAGGGGCTGCCCAGACCGCCGCAGCAGGGCTACGCACAATTTACCGAACGCTGGTGGCAACCTGCCGATCTCAGCGGCAGCGACGACTGCGTTTGGTGGTTGGGGCATGCCTCGATGCTGCTGCGGTTGAGCGGGCGTTATATCCTGATCGATCCGGTGTTGTCCGAACGCGCATCGCCACTGAGCTTTTACGGCCCGAAGCGCAGAACGCCGCCGCCGCTGACGGTGGAGCAGCTGCCGGCGGTGGATGCGGTGCTGATCTCCCATAACCATTATGATCACCTTGACAGGCGCACGGTGCGGCAATTGGCGCGGCGTTTCCCTCAGGCCGAGTTCATCGTGCCGCTTGGCTTGAAGCGCTGGTTCCGCCGTTATCGGCTGAAGGCGCATGAGCTGGACTGGTGGCAGAGTCTGCCGTTGGGCGAGCTGACGGTCTACGCCACGCCGGCGCGGCACTGGAGCATGCGCACGCTGTGGGATCGCAATCGCTCGCTGTGGTGCGGGTGGGTGATCCACCATCCGGCGCTGCGGTTTTATTTTTCCGGCGACAGCGGTTATTCGGAACGGCTGGCGGAGATCGGTCAACGGCTGGGGCCGTTCGACGTGGCTGCGCTGCCGATTGGCGCCTATGCGCCGCGCTGGTTTATGCAGGAGCAGCATATGGATCCGCAGCAGTCGGTGGCGCTGTATCGCGAGCTGAATCAGCCGCGCGCCATTCCCATCCATTGGGGGGTATTCGAACTGGCGGATGAATCGCTGGACGAACCGCCGCAGCAGTTGAACCTGGCCCTGAGCGAGGCGGGGTTGGAGCAGCATCAATTCCTCCCGCTGAAGATTGGCGAGCGCATCGCGTTGCAGGATGCTCAGCAAGCGTTGTCTCTTCGCCCTGCGGTACAGAGGAAAGAATAAGAGCAACGGTTTGAAAGCGCGGCAGTAATTAGCAAAATTGATAAGATCGGGTGGTGATTCAAATAACCACCCGATCTTCAGGATTTAATTCAACGCCACACTTTTGCTATTCATAAGATTATTCCGGCTATTGGGGATAATGACCTTCGGATTATTTATGATAGAACCACAGGCAAGCGGGATATGTGCCGGCGCTTTGCATGCTTATGCATCCGTTGCGCAGGGCGGAGACGTCGCCGCCGACCCGCGCGCCGTTGTCGCCCGCGCCGTTTGGCGGCAGGGCTGAAAGCCGATGATGAATGGGCTTTCCGGCGGTAAATGGTCGGAGGAGCGATGAATAAATTGGCCCCCGTTCATCGATATTCAGATGTTGCATATCAAATTCCATAAAGATTCAAATTTTTTAACGCTATAAGCGGCCAAAAAGCGGAAATGATGAGACGGAAAGGCGTCAATACGATGAAAGTTTTGTTAAAACTCCAGCAGAATGCGGGGTCTGGCGCAGTGATTTTGGCAAGCAGAAAATAGCCGATGCTTCAACATCTTTTGGCCTATTTAAGCAAATGTGGCGCTCGACCGTTTCAAATATGTGCGACATGTCGTTCAGTGATTAAAAATGGCTTGCCATCGCATACAGAGTATGTGATAACGCATCTGGGTAAAACGAGGTACAGTTCTGTATATGTGTGGCATTTTCAGTAAAGAAGTTCTGAGTAAAGACGTTAGCGTTGAATACCGCTTCTCTGCCGATCCTTATCTTAGTGCCTCAAGCAGTAACGACTCTAGTTTGTCTATGTAACGCCCTCGGGCGGTTTAAACAATCCAAAGGAAATACTCAAGATGGCAAAGATCAAAGGTCAAGTTAAGTGGTTCAACGAGTCTAAAGGTTTCGGTTTCATCACCCCGGCTGACGGCAGCAAAGACGTGTTCGTACACTTCTCTGCAATCCAGGGTAACGGCTTCAAAACCCTGGCTGAAGGCCAGAACGTTGAGTTCGAAATCCAAGATGGCCAGAAAGGCCCATCTGCAGTAAACGTTACTGCTATCTAATCAGCGTCAGCTGTACAAAAAGCCCGCCTTCGCGCGGGCTTTTTCGTTTCCGTCATCCGGCGGCGATGATGATGCCGGCGTACTGGTTGCGGCCTTTGATCCCCGGATGCGTCGGATCCTGCGCGCGCCGGTGGCTGTTGCGGCGATAGCTGGTGTATTTGAAGCGCTGCGGCCGCTGCGGGTCGACGTCCGGCGTGCAGATGGTGCAACTGCCGGCGCGGTCAACGGCGGCGAAGCCGAGCGCCGCCAGCTTGTATTCGGCAATTGCGGCCAGATCCAGATGCCGGTAATGCGGGCTGATCAGCGTGGCGGGCAGCGGCAGGCGCTGTTTAAAACTCTCCACCAGCGCTTCATCGACTTCGTAGCAGCACGGGCCGGCGGCAGGGCCGATGGAGACGACCCAATCGGCGGTGTCGCCGTCCTGGCGAATGCGCGCTGCCATCTGTTCCAGAATGCCGTCAAGCAGTCCGCGCCAGCCGGCGTGAACCGCTGCGATGGCGCCGCCGTCACGGCGGCTGAACAGCACCGGCAGGCAATCCGCCGTCAGTACGCTGAGCAGAATGCCGGGCTGGCGAGTGTAGAAACCATCGGCCTCGCCGCACGCCTGCGCCGGCTGCAGCACGTCGACGATGCGGGTGCCGTGCACCTGTTTTTTTTCCGGCAGCGTGGCGCTGTAGGGCAGCAGGTGCCCGGGCAGCAGCGCGAGTTTGCTGCCGAAGCCGTGCTGAATATGGGGCACCGCATCGAGCAGCGCGGAACGATCGCTCATAAGTTATGTTCACCTGCGTGAGAAAACAGACTCTCAGTGTAGCCAGCTTTTTCCCCGCTTGGCCAGGTGTTGTTGGCGGCGAAAGCGAGCGGGGATGCGCCTTGCATCAAGCCGACGCCTTCTTTAGACTAGCCGCGCCCTGTCTTTCTGGAAGCCCATTCATGTCTTATCAATGCCCTCTGTGTCATCAACCGCTGTATTTTTCATCACAACACTGGCGTTGTGACGGCAATCATCAGTTCGATCAAGCCAAAGAAGGCTACGTGAATCTGCTGCCGGTGCAGCACAAACGATCGAAGCAGCCGGGAGACAGCGCGGAAATGATGCAGGCGCGGCGCGCGTTTCTCGACGGTGGATATTATCAGCCGTTGCAAGCGCAGGTGGCCGAGTGGCTGGATTTGGCGCTGGCGGCCGATGCAGGCACGTTATTGGACATCGGCTGTGGGGAAGGGTATTACACCGCCGCCGTGGCCGCCAGGCTGGCGCAGGAGCGCACTATGGCGGTCTATGGGCTGGATGTCGCCAAGGTGGCGATCCGCTATGCCGCTAAACGTTATCCGGCGGTCTCGTTCTGCGTTGCCTCCAGTCACCGTTTGCCGTTCGCCGACGGGGCGCTGGATGCGGTCTTGCGCATTTATGCACCCTGCAAGGCGGAGGAGCTGGCGCGAGTAGTGAAGCCGGGCGGCGTGGTGCTGACGGTGTCGCCGGGCCCGCGTCATTTGTACCAGCTGAAAGAGCAGGTGTACCAGCAGGTGCAGCTGCATGCCGAACAGGATGAACAGTTCGACGGATTCGACTGCGAGCGCAAAGAGGCGCTGGCCTATACGATGACCCTACCGGGCGCGCAGGCCGCCAATCTGCTGCAGATGACGCCGTTCGCCTGGCGCGCTACGCCGGAGGTGCAACAGCGGTTGACCGAGGGCGGCGAGTTTGTGTGCGAGACGGATTTCGTGCTGGCGTTGTACCGACGTCGCGCTTAAGGGGCCTTGAACTCAGAAACAAAAAAACCTGCCGCGGCAGGTTTTTTTGCAGTTCGGTCACCTCAGGCCAGGTAGCCGAGGTGCTCCAGCAGGATGTTGACGCCGATACCGATCAACACCACGCCGCCGAGGATTTCGGCGCGTTTGCCCAGCAGCGGGCCGATAAAGCGGCCGATCATCATGCCCAGGGTCGCCATGATCATGGTGGCGCAGCCGATGGCCATCGCGGTGTGCACGATGTTCACCTGCAGGAAGGCCAGACCGACGCCGATCGCCATGGCGTCGAGGCTGGTGGCGATGGCGGTGGCCACCAGCAACCAGAAACCATGACGTTTGACCTTCTCTTCTTCGTCGGGCCTGTTGCGCACCCCTTCGACGATCATGCGCATGCCGAGAATAAACAGCAGCGAGAAGGCGACCCAGTGATCCCATTCCATGATGTACTGGCTGGCGAACAGGCCGATGGCCCAACCGATGAGCGGGGTGATCGCTTCGACCACGCCGAAGATCAGGCCGGTGCGGATCGCTTCGCGAAAGCGCGGTTGATGCAGACTGGCACCTTTGCCGATCGAAGCGGCGAAAGCATCCATGGACATGCCGAAAGCGAGAATAAGCGTTGCTGAAAGGTTCATGTGAAATAGCCTCGGCCGGGTGGCTCCATATACACGTAACCCACCCCCAACCAAACGACGGAGTTACGTGTCTATGGTCTCGCCAACCTTACCTGGCTGCCCGCACCACGTTTCATACGGCGAAACGAGTATGTTGATACGGGCGTTTCTGGTTTTTATTCTCCAGAAACCGGCTACTCCCCAATGACGGCGCAACCATACCATATTATTTCCGGTGCCGACAACTTTATTCTGGCGTGATTTTTGTTCTTAATTGAGACTCGTTTTCATTAATCTGAGTTCATGTGGGAATATAATGTAGACGCGGGTAACAATGTTGCGGAAATAATAGTCAGAAAGGAAATGGCGCTGCCGATTAATTATCCACAAGCAGCGCAAGGTTTGAGCGAAAGTAAAATGAGTTTTCTTTATTTATTGATTATCAATGAAAAAGTGGTAAATCTTCTCCAGGTCGTCCAAGTGCGTCACCTGAACCAACAGCCGGCGATGTTCCAGGTCGACGGCCAGAATGCCGTCCTCCGATAAATTCATGGCTTTAATGCGGTTATATTCGACAAACACATTGGCGAAGAAAAATCCGTGCGCTTTAAACACCATCTTGGGCGCGCGAATATAAGAAACATAGATAGCGAGCAGCGCCAAAGAAATAAGCAGATAGGTGGTTAATACCGCGCCGTTGTCGGTGACATTGCGGTAAATCAGAATGGCGATCAGGCCGACGAAAATCAGGCTGTCGAGGCGGTTACGGCGTTTGAGCGGCACTTTGAGCCGCGTTTTGCCTTTCAGCAGATCCATGCCGAATTCGTCATACAGCGAATACAGCAACAGCAGGGCGATAAACAGCATCAGTACGGCGTCGGTCAGTGACATCTCTTGCTCCACACATAAAAAAGCCGGGGGTTGCCCCCCGGCCGTTTCGAACGATTACAGGCCCAGCAGGCCAATCCAATAGCCAAAGATGCCAATGACGAAGAAGCCGATAATGATCCACAGCGCGTTGACTTTCTTGCGCAGCAGCCACATACAGGCGAAGGTCAGCAGCAACGGCACCAGGCCCGGCATCAGCTGGTCGAGGATGGTCTGCACCGTGGTGACATTGGTATGCCCGGTCTGGTCGGTTATCTTGGACACCACCAGCGGGATATTCACGTGCGTCCACTTGTTGACCAGCGCCCCCATGACAAACAGGCCGAGAATGGACGCTCCTTCCGTCAGTTTCTGCAGGAAGCCGCCGCCCATGTCGTTGACGATATCGACCCCTTTGCGGTAACCGTAGGCCACGCCGTAGTAGCGGGTCAGCAGGCGCACCAGGTTGAACAGCACGAAGAACAGGATCGGTCCAAGCAGGCTGCCGCTCATGGCGATGCCCGCCCCAAGCGCGGCGAATACCGGCCGCACGGTGCCCCAGAAGATCGGGTCACCGACGCCCGCTAGAGGCCCCATCAAACCGACCTTGATGCCGTTGATTGCGGCGTCGTCGATCGGCGCGCCGTTGGCGCGTTGTTCTTCCATCGCCATGGTCACGCCGAGCACCGGCGCCGCCACGTAAGGGTGGGTGTTGAAGAACTCCAGGTGACGCTTGATCGCCTGTTTGCGATCGTCATTGTTTTCCGGATACAGGCGACGGATCACCGGCACCATCGAGAAACAAAAACCCAGCGCCTGCATGCGTTCGAAGTTCCATGAACCCTGGAACAGGTTCGAACGCAGGAATACGCCGCGAATATCGGCCGGCGTGAGTTTCTTTTGAGCAGTTGTATCAACCATTTCTCTCACCTATTCCTAGTCGAGTTCGTTATCGAGATCGTTCGCGTTAGCCGGGCCGGCCTGGACAACCTGAGACTTGTTGTATTTCGGGCTGAGCTGGATATACAGCACGGCCATCACCACGCCGATGACGCCGAGCGCCACCAGGTTGAAGTTGGTGAAGGCGGCGGTAACGAAACCGAGATAGAAGAACGGCATCAGGTAGCCGGCGCGCATCATGTTAATCACCATTGCGTAACCGACCACCACGATCATGCCGCCGGCGATGTTCAGGCCGCTGGTGACCACTTCCGGGATCGAGTTGAGCAGGGCGTGCACCCCGGCGGTGCCCACCGAGATGGCGACGATGACCGCCGGGATGGCGATACGCATCGCCTGCAGCAGCAGGGCACCGACATGGATCCAGCTAATGGCGCGCAGGCTGCCGCGCTCCGCCGCGCTGTCGGCTGCGTGCTGGAAGGCCACGGTGAGGGTTCGCACGATGATGGTTAACACCTGGCCGGCCGCCGCCAGCGGAATGGCCAGGGCGATACCGGCGCCGACGCTTTGCCCACCGGCAATGACCAGGATGGTCGAGATGATGGACGCCAGGGCGGCATCCGGCGCGACCGCCGCGCCGATGTTCATCCAGCCGAGCGCGATCATTTCCAGCGTACCGCCGATGATGATGCCGGTTTTCATATCGCCGAGAATGAAGCCGATCAGGGTACAGGCGACCAGCGGACGGTGGAACTGGAACTCGTCGAGGACGGAACCCATCCCGGCGATACAGGCAACGATAAATATCAGCACAATCTGAAGAGTGGTGATCTCCATTGCACTTCTCCTATGACCAAAAAAGCTCTGAGTAAAATAATCAGCGGCTGGCGCCACTAATTGAGTTTGTTAATCAGGTCCATCATTTTTAGCCGGCTGTCGGACGAGACCTTACGCACCTCCAGCTCGATACCGCGATCGTTCAGTTTCTTAAACGCTTCGATATCTTTTTCATCGACGGAAACGGCGTTGTTCACCTGGGTTTTCCCCTGGCGGAACGCCATGCCGCCGATATTGACGGATTGAATATCCACGCCGCCCTCCACCAGACGCCAGACGTCGGTCGGATTGGTAAACAACAGCATCACGCGGTCGTTGGCGTATTTGGGGTTGTTCCAGACGCGGATAGCCTTCGCCACGTCCACCACGTGGGCGGTGACGCCCGGCGGGGCAACCTGAGTCAGCAGGGTTTTGCGCACATGGTCGGCGGCGACTTCATCGCTGACGACGATAATACGGCTGACGTTGGTCTCTTTGGTCCAGCGGGTAGCGACCTGGCCGTGGATTAAGCGATCATCGATGCGCGCCAGGCCGATTTTCATGTGGTCGTTCGGCCCCAACGGCGCCTGAGGGGCAGCGGCTTTGGCGACGGGCGCTGCGGGTTTTGCGGGTTCTTCCTGCGGTTTTTTCAGCGCTTTCACGCCTTCTCGGCCGGTTTCCAACGCCAGCGCCACCAGTTCATCGAAAGCGGGGTTGTCGTCCCGCGCCATGAAGGTTTCCACCAGCATCGGGATGTTGACCCCGGTGACGACCTCATAGTTTTCTTTGTCGACCGCAATGCGGCTGGCGGCGTTGAACGGGCTGCCGCCCCAGGTATCCACCAGGAACAGCACGCCGCCGCTGGTATCCAATCCACTGATTTTCTCGTTGTACTTGACGATTAACGTTTCGGCATTCTCACCGGGAACGAAGTCTATAAAGGCGACGTTGTCCTGCTCGCCCAATAGCATCTCCGCCGTTTTCAGCAGTTGTTCCGCTGCAGCCCCGTGTGTGCCGATGATAATAGCTATTGCCACTCGCTACCTCCTCGTTGAACTCCAGACGCGGTTTGTGTCGTTTCTCCGCGCCGTCTTGGCAGTCACTTCCGCGGTTCAGATACATTATGGTAGAAAAAAAGAAACGCACGCCTAACATTTCTCACGCAGTTTCAAATGCCTGTGCGTGATACTTCACGAACGCGAGATTTATTTTAGTGAGTGAAAAAATATTTTTTGTGACGCTGCTCCGCTATTGAATGCTCGGAGAAATCTTAGCTGTCGCAGACGATATGGCGTGGCGTCACCCTAAACCGCCGTTGAAAAAGCCGCTTTGTCCCCCAGAAAAATCCTGATACAGTAATTTCCTCTTTCATCACTAAGGAGTGAAGGGCCTCAGCCCTCCCTATGGACTGTCACCGAAGTAACTGTTTTTCCAGGTTTCACCCGCCACCTGCTGGCGTTGCATATGCTGTTCGGCCCTTCGGCCATCTCCCGGTAATCCCATCCCGTCACTTTGCTATTGTCGACTGCGCCCATGCAGCGGCGGCATCGTCACGTTTGAGCGGCGTGCGCTCATTCCCACTTTTCTCTGGAGTCTGATATGGAATTTTTAATGGACCCCTCTATTTGGGCGGGGTTGCTTACGCTGGTGGTGCTGGAAATCGTGTTGGGCATCGACAACCTGGTGTTCATCGCCATTTTGGCCGACAAACTGCCGCCTAAGCAGCGCGATAAGGCGCGCGTCATCGGCCTGTCGCTGGCATTGCTGATGCGTTTGGGCCTGCTGTCGGTGATCTCCTGGATGGTAACCCTGACCACGCCGCTGTTCAGCGTCGGCGATTTCAGCTTCTCCGGCCGCGATCTTATCCTGCTGTTCGGCGGGGTATTCCTGCTGTTCAAGGCCACCATGGAGCTGCATGAACGGCTGGAAGGGCAGACGCACCAGGATGGCGCCAACCGCGGTTACGCCAAGTTCTGGGCGGTGGTGGTGCAAATCGTGATCCTTGACGCGGTGTTTTCGCTCGATGCGGTGATTACCGCCGTGGGCATGGTGAACGATCTGCCGGTGATGATGGCGGCGGTGGTGATCGCGATGGCGGTGATGCTGCTGGCGTCCAAACCGTTGACCAACTTCGTCAACGCGCACCCGACCATTGTGGTGCTGTGCCTGAGCTTCCTGTTGATGATCGGTCTGAGCCTGATCGCCGAAGGCTTTGGCTTGCATATTCCTAAAGGCTATCTGTACGCCGCGATCGGCTTCTCGATCCTGATTGAATTGTTCAATCAGATCGCGCGTCGCAACTTCATCAAGCATCAGGCGCGTCGCCCGATGCGCGAGCGCACCGCGGAAGCGATCATGCGCCTGATGGGGCAGCAGCGCGCGCAGCAGGCGGACGATGAGGTCGCCTTGCCGCGGGATGAAACCTTTGCGGCGGAAGAGCGTTATATGATCAGCGGCGTGCTGACGCTGGCCTCGCGCTCATTGCGCAGCGTGATGACGCCGCGCACGGATATCTCCTGGGTCGACTGCGAGCGCTCCCGTGAGGAGGTGCGCGCACAGTTGCTGGATACGCCGCACAGCCTGTTCCCGGTGTGTCGCGACTCTGTGGATGAGATCGTCGGCGTGGTACGCGCCAAGGATCTGCTGGTGGCGCTGGAGCAAGGGGAAGATATCGCCGAGTTTGCCGCGCGCACGCCGCCGATCGTGGTGCCGGAAACCATGGATGTCATCAAGCTGCTGGCGGTGCTGCGCCGCGCCAAAGGGCGCCTGGTGGTGGTCACCAACGAGTTCGGCGTGGTGCAGGGGCTGGTGACGCCGCTGGACGTGCTGGAAGCGATCGCCGGCGAGTTTCCGGACGAAGATGAAACGCCGGACATCGTGGCGGAAGGCGACGGCTGGCTGGTCAAGGGCGGGACCGACCTGCACTCGCTGGAACAGGCGCTGGCCTGTGACGACCTGGTCAGCCCAACCGCAGACTACGCCACTCTGGCGGGGCTGCTGTTAGCCCACTACGGCCAGATGCCGGTGGTGGGGGACACCATTGAACTGAACCACCTGCGCTTCGATATTGTCGAGGTCTCCGACTATCGCATCGAGTTGGTGCGTGTCACCCGCGCCGTCTTCGACGAACCGGCGCATTCGTAACCCACCCGCCGGAGGCTCAGGCCTCCGGCGGATGATCTTCCGCTTTCCTGACGCGCGATTCGTACTGCTGCAACCACAGCGGGAAAACGTGGATCGGCATCGGCTTGGCGAAATAATACCCCTGCAGGGCATTGACCTCGCGTGAGCGCAGATAGTCGGCCTGTTCCGCCGTTTCTACCCCCTCAGCCACCAGCTTCAGTTTCAGCCGCTGCGCCAGCGTAATGATGGTATCGGTCACCGTGGCGTTGACCGCGTCGGTGCCGATGGCCGCGGTAAACCCGCGGTCGATCTTTAACACGTCCGGGCTAAGGTTCTTCAGGTAGCTCAGCGAGCTGTGGCCGGTGCCGAAATCGTCGATGGCCAGCATGATCCCCATGTCTTTCAGCGTCCGGATCTGGTCATGCTGGATCGCCGACAGCGCGGTGCGCTCGGTCAGCTCCAGCATCAGTGACGGCATCGGATGCGCCGGCAGCCAAATCCGGCGGATATCGTCGATGATGTTGAGCGTTTTAAAGTGTTCGGCGGCGACGTTGATGCTGATGTAGAACGACGGTCGCGGCGGGAACAGCTGCAGATTTTCCGTCACGGTGTTCATCAGATAACGGGTCAGCGGAATGATCAGCTCATGCTGCTCGGCCAGCGGAATAAACACGTCGGGGGAGATCCACCCTTGACGCTTCTTTTTCCAGCGCAGCAGCATCTCGACGCCGGCGCAGCGCCCGGTGTCGCTATGAATGATGGGCTGGCAATAGACGCGGAACTCACGATGGGTGATGGCATGGCCGATGTGATAAGACAGGCTCATACGGTTAGCGGTGAGCAGATAGACCACATAGGCGGCCAACAGGCTGATCAGCAGCGCCAGCGGGATATGGCGCGGCAGTGCGGAAAGCGCCAGCATGCCGATCTGCGGGCCGAACAGCGAAATCGAGAACGGGTATAGCGCAGAGCCGGCGGTGTAGCGCAGATCGTTGGTCAGGGTGTCGCGGCTCAGGATTTCGCGTCGGCCGTATTCCAGGCTGCTGTCAGCCACGTTCAGCACCACGCGCTGAACGTAAGGCTCCTGCGGCTCGAGTAAAAAGTTAGACAACAGCTCGATATTAAACACGTGCAGCACGCCACTGGTTTTATCGCGTGGGGATGGCGTCCACATCACCAGCGTGGGCAGGCCTTTGCTCACCGCCAGCGAGGGGCGCAGCGCCAGCCTGGCGTTGCTGTTGACGAAGGTAGGCATGACCGCGGCCAGCTGATAATGACGGGAACCAAACAGGCTGGAGCAGTAAATAATGCCGTTTTTTACCAGCAACATGGCGCGTAGCGCCTGATTCTGCGCGGCGCGAAAGCGCAGGGTCGACGAAACGTTCTCGCAGGGCTGGTCCAGCATGTCCATGCTGCGCTCCGCCTGCAGCTGAGCCGGTGTCAGCAACTGGTTGAGCTTGCCGACGGTGCGGGTGGCCAATGTCTGTTGGCTCAGCTCGATACTTTTGACCTCTTGATAATAACGGGTATACAGCGATACCAACAGAATAGCCGCGCCCACCGCTCCGGCCAGCAGCCAACGGTAATAACGATATCGGGACGCGGCGAGGTGGGTCATCAACATCCGGTAAATCCTTGTTCGGTAATCCAGCCCCGAGTCACGGTCAGGTCATAGATCCTTAAGTTGCGCTCGGCTAATTCTAGCCTGAGGTTATACAAGATTGATGGTAACTCAGTAAATTATTTCGATTTGGCAAAACAGAAGGTCAATTTGCAGGCTAACCGCCGGATCGATGAGAGAAATGCAGGATTTTTTCTGGTGACATTGTCACAAAAAGCGGCCAATGAATTGATTACCCATAAAAAACCCCGCCGGATGGCGGGGTTGTCTGTCAGTCGCATTGCACCTTGATTGCCAGGCCGCCGCGTGACGTTTCGCGGTACTTGGCGTTCATGTCTTTGCCGGTTTCGTACATGGTCTCGATCACCTTATCCAGCGAAACGCGCGGCTCGCTGGTGCGGCGCAGGGCCATGCGGGCGGCGTTGATCGCCTTGACCGAGGCGATGGCGTTGCGCTCGATGCACGGCACCTGCACCTGGCCGGCGACCGGGTCACAGGTCAGACCCAGGTTGTGTTCCATGCCGATCTCCGCCGCCACACAGACCTGCTCAGGGCTGCCGCCCAGCAGTTCGGCCAGACCGGCCGCCGCCATGGAGCAGGCAACGCCGACTTCACCCTGGCAACCGACTTCGGCGCCGGAAATGGAGGCGTTCATCTTGTACAACGCGCCGATGGCGCCCGCCGCCATAAAGTAGCGGATGTAGATATCCGGGCTGACGGACTCGATGAAGTGATCGTAGTAAGCCAGCACCGCAGGCACGATGCCGCAGGCGCCGTTGGTCGGCGCAGTGACCACGCGGCCGCCGGCGGCGTTTTCTTCGTTAACCGCCAGCGCGAACATATTGACCCAGTCGATCACGTTCATCGGATCGCTGGACAGTTTGTCCGACGCCACCAGCATGCGGCGCAGCGCGGAGGCACGGCGCGGTACGCGCAGCGGCCCCGGCAGTACGCCTTCGGTGTTCAGACCGCGATCGATACAGGCGCGCATGGTTTGCCACACGTTGCCGAAGTAGGTCTCGATCTCTTGCTTGCTGTGCAGCGCCAGTTCGTTCTGCATCACCATGCCGGACAGCGACAGGCCGGTCTCGCGGCAGTGGTCGAGCATTTCGCGCGCGGAGTTGAACGGATATGGCATTTGCAGTTCTTGCTCGGCGGCCTTGCCGAAATTCTCCTCGTCGACGATGAAACCGCCGCCGATAGAGTAATAGGTCTTGCTGTACACTTCTTTATCGCCGGCGAAGGCGTGGATCTGCATGCCGTTTTCGTGCAGCGGCAGGTTGTCGCTGCGGAAGACCATGCCGCCGTCGCGAGGGAAATCGACTTCATGCAGGCCGTTGGCCAGCATCAGGCGTTGACGTTGTTCTACATCGCGAATAAAACCCGGAATGCTATCGATATCGACGGTGTCCGGCATGTTGCCGGCCAGGCCGAGAATGATGGCGATATCGGTATGGTGACCTTTGCCGGTCAATGAGAGTGAGCCGTAAACGTCTACGGCAACACGCGTGATAGAAGGCATCAGGCCTTTATTTACCAGATCGTCGACAAACTGTTTGCCGGCTTTCATCGGTCCAACCGTATGAGAGCTGGACGGGCCGATGCCGATCTTAAACATGTCGAAAACGCTAATCACGCTAAAACTCCTTAAAGAGACGTATTGTTATGGCTGCGGCGGTCAAAAACCGCGCAGGGAACAGCGATATTGTAAAAGGGCCGTGCGGGTTCAGCTGCCTTTTTCGCATGAAATTAAATAATCCTTGGTGTCGCTTTTTTTACTGATTACCCGGGGCGAACCCTTGTGCGGGGTATCCGCTTTCGCCCAAGCTCCATTAACGGTAATCGCGCCAGCTTTCCGTGCTGAACGCCGCCGGCTTAATCCCTGTTTCTACAGTGGTTTATCTCGGACGGTGGTATTTTACAGGTATTTCGTAAGGTTTAAGAGAGGGTTTACAGTTTTTTTAAAACCATTCAAACGGAACGGTAGTTGAAAAAGCGATCAAATGAAGTGATATCGATCGCTTTACCCGCCGCGGAGGCCGGCAACCGTGCCAGATTGCGAGTCAGATCACGTAATGCGGGCTAAATACTGACCTGTTGCGCCAGGCGCCGAATGATGGCGGCGGTCAGCCCCCAGATAAACTGGCTGTGATACCAGGAGAGGTAGATGCGGTGGGTATGGCCGGCGCGATGAATATCCAGCGGATAGTAACGCGACAGGGTCAGCGCTTCCCGCAGGGGCATCTCGAACACATCCGCCACTTCGCCTTCATTGGCGTGGAACTGCACGTCCGGCGGGATGAGGCCGACGATAGGGGTAACCTGAAATCCGGTGCTGCTGTCGAGCGGCGCCATTTGGCCGAGGACAGTCACCGCTTGCGGCGGTATCGCCACTTCTTCCTGCGCTTCTCGCAGCGCCGTGACGATCGCCGATCCGTCTTCGGCGTCGGTTTTTCCGCCGGGGAAGGCCACTTGACCGGCATGTTTGCGCAGCGAGTCGGCACGGCGGGTCAACAGCAGCGTCGGCTCGGCGCGGCAGACGATCGGGATCAGCACCGCCGCCGGGCGCACATTGTGCGAAATCTGCGTCGCCTGCGGCAGCTGCAGTTGAAAGCGGCTGATAAAGGCGCGCAGTGAGGCCGGTGAGTTCGATGGGATCACGACAGGGCATACTCCCCTAGCTGCGGCAAAATGCGGCCAACCTTGTCGAAGGTCTCCTGGTATTCCGCCTGCTCCTGGCTGTCCGCCACGATGCCGCCGCCGGCGGAGCAGTGGATGCGACCGTTTTCGGTGACGAGCGTGCGAATGGTGATATTGGTGTCCATGGTGCCGCAGGCGCTCAGGTAACCGATGCTGCCGCAATAGGCGTTGCGGCGCTGCGGCTCCAGCTCTTCGATGATTTCCATCGCTCGCACCTTGGGCGCGCCGGTGATCGAACCGCCGGGGAAGCAGGCGCGCAGCAGTTCGGCCGCCGAGGTATGGTTTGGCAGGGTCGCGGTGATGGTGCTCACCAGGTGATGCACAGCGGGGAATGGCTCCACGGCGAACAGTTCCGGCACCCGTACGCTGCCTGGTTGGGCGACGCGGCCGATATCGTTGCGCAGCAGATCGACGATCATCAGATTTTCAGCGCGATCCTTGGGTGAATCGGCCAAACGGCGAGCCTGCGCGGCGTCCTGTTCCGCGTCCGCCAACCGCGGCAGCGTGCCCTTGATCGGGCGGGTTTGGATGCGTTGCTGCTCCAGCCACAGGAAGCGCTCGGGAGAGACGCTCAGTACGCTGTTGTGCGGCAAGCGCAGGAAGGCCGAGAATGGCGCGCGGTTGCAGGCGCTCAGGCGGCAGAACGCCTGCCATTCATCCCCCAGATAGTCGGCGGAGAACCGTTGTGCCAGATTAATTTGGTAACAGTCGCCGCTGCGCAGGTAGTGCTGAATACGTTGGAACTTCTCGCCGTATTGCCGCCGGCTCATATTGGCGCGCCAGTCGCTCAGCAGCGTGAAAGGGCGTTCTGTAGGCGCAGTTTGGCTATTGAGCCAGCGCCAGCGCTGCTCGACATCGCCATAGCTGAGCAGCGTCAGGGTTTGCAATTGGTGGTCGGCGATCACTGCCCAGTCATAAATGCCCACTGCCATATCCGGCAAGGCGAGGTCGGCTTCGGCCAACTGCGGCAGGGTTTCCACCCGGCGCCCGAGATCGTAGCCGAACAGCCCCAGAGCTCCGCCCTGAAACGGCAGGTCCGGATTAAACGCCGGCTGCCAGCCTTGCGCCGCCAGTTGCTGCTGCAGCAGGGAGAACGGATCTTCCTGGGACTGAATAGTGACGCTGTCACTTTCAATTGTCGTGCCGGCACCGTGGGTGGTGAGTGTAACGCGCGGTTGTGCGACCAGGATATCGAAACGGTTATGCGAATGGTCGGCGAAGCCCGAATGCAGCAGCATCGCCCAAGGTTGCGATGAAAGCGGGGCGAAAAGCGTCATCAGGGCACGGCGGCTGTAGGGCAAAGATTTTATGTTTGGGGCGGTTACGCTCATGAACGTCAATAAACCTGGCTGTGAGGACGGCGATATCTGGCGGCTAGTGTGCCATAGACGGTCACGTCATGCATGTTTTGCCATGCGCGACATGCAGCACAGTTCACATAAACGGCAGTTCAATAAACCTGAAATAAGGCATTTTTTGCGCCATTGATTATACTTCGATATGTTAAAAATTTAACATCAAATGCACTGGAAGCCTATTTATCGAGGGCGCAATACCCGAGAAATATAAAAAAAGATTCGTTAATTTCATAAATTTATTATTTCTGCTTGTTATTAGAAGCGGGAGGGATGTTGTTATGCCCGATTTTAGCCAACGTCGCCGCCCTTTGGAATTAATGGCTTAATTACTCAGCGCTTTTCTGGCGCTGGTTTGAGAAAGAAAGGCCGGTTCGGTCCCATTAGTCACCGCGGGAATTTGCAGGTTTCACGCCTATCCCAAGCGTACGCTGACCGAATGAGTCTTTTAGAAAAATAAAATTATTATTTTGTTACATTATCATTGAAGAGCTGACTATGTCGTTAATGCTGAGCGTGATCGTCCCGATGCACAATGCGGGGGAGTTATTGGAGCCTTTCCTGGCCTCGCTGCTGGCCCAGCGTGAGCAACGGTTGGAGGTGATCATCGTCAATGATGGTTCCACTGACGGTTCGGGAGAGATCGCACACCGTTACGCGGCGGTACATCCGCATATTCGTGTGATCGATCAGGCCAATGCCGGTGTTTCTAACGCGCGTAATGCCGGGCTTGCCGTTGCCCAAGGCAAATATGTGGCGTTTCCCGATGCCGACGACTTGCTGGCGCCGGAGATGTATTCCACGCTGCTGGAACAGGCGGAACAACATCAATTAGACGTGATGCAATGTAATGGCGAACGCTATTTTACCAGCCAAGATGAATTGCAGCTGATTTTTCCTGAGGCGCGTTTGCGCACCACCGACGTTATCACCGGCGTGCAGTGGTTTGAACGTGCGCTGAAATCGCGAAAGTTTATTCACGTTGTATGGCTGGCAATATATCGCCTCGACTTTATTCGCCAGCATCGGCTTTATTTCGAGCCGGGATTACATCACCAGGATATTCCCTGGACGACGGAAGTCATGTTTAATGCCAAACGGGTCAAATATTTAAGTACGCCGCTGTACCGTCAACGGGTGCACGACAAGTCGATCAGTAACCGTCGCCGCATCGGTAAGGCGAACGTGGAGTATCAACGCCACTATATGAAAATCGTCGAAATGCTGGAGCGGCTCAACCAGCGCTATGCGGGCACTGTCGCCATTCGTCCGGCTTTCCATTGGCAAATCACACGCGAAGCGCTGGGCATTTGCCACAGCATTCGTCGTGAGCCGGAACCGGCCGCTCAGAGTCAGATCACCGAAGAGTTCTATCAGCGCGGCATCGACAGAGCGATGTTCGCCAACGCGCGCGGCCTGAAGCAGGGGTGGCATGTCATGCTGTGGCGGCATCGCCTAAAGCAGTGGCGCAACGATAACGGCTGTTCGCAACCGGCCTGAGGCACCAGACGTTGGGATCCGCCGCGTTAGCGCGTATACTCCTTCTCCCTTTTGCCGGAGAGAACGACACATGCATGCAGGTATGCCATTACTGAATCACGCGGAGCAGCAGGAAGCGGCGGATCGCATCCATCAACTGATGGAGCAGGGCATGAGCAGCGGTGAGGCCATTGCTCGCGTTGCGCAGGAAATTCGCGAGAAGCATCAGGGCGCTCAGGTTGCGGTACTGTTCGATGATGAAGACGAGCAGCATGAGGCCGCACCGGAGGCGTCACAGGATGACGATGCTGAAGAAGACGAAGACTATTGACGTTATCGGGGCCGCGCAAGCGGCCCCGTGAGTATCAGCCGTTGACCGCCACGGCGGCGGCGGCTTGTTTCGCTTGCTCCACCGCCAGTTCCGTCGTGCTCGCCGTCGCCAGCGCCACGCCCAGGCGACGCTGCCCGGCGATCTCCGGTTTGCCGAACAGGCGCAGCTGGTTGTGCCCGCGCAGCGCATTTTCCAGGCTGCTGAAACGTACATCGCTGCTGGTGAGCTGCGGCAGGATCACCGCTGAAGCGGAAGGGCCGAACTGGCGGATGGCGCCAATCGGCAACCCGAGAAACGCGCGAACGTGCAGGGCGAACTCGGACAGATCCTGTGAGATCAACGTAACCATGCCGGTATCGTGCGGCCGCGGAGACACTTCGCTGAAGATCACGTCGTCGCCGCAGACGAACAGCTCCACGCCGAACAGTCCGAACCCGCCCAGGGCTTTCACCACCTTCTCCGCGATAGCCTGAGCACGGCTCAACGCCGTGGCTGACATGCGCTGCGGTTGCCAGGATTCGCGATAATCTCCGTCTTCCTGACGATGGCCGATCGGCTCGCAGAAATGTACGCCGTCCACGGCGCTGATGGTCAGCAACGTAATTTCAAAATCAAATCTTACCAACCCTTCGACGATCACCCGGCCGCCGCCGGCGCGTCCGCCCTGTTGCGCGTAATCCCAGGCGCTTTGCAGCTGCTCAGGCGTGCGGATCAGGCTTTGTCCTTTGCCGGAAGAACTCATCACCGGTTTGACGATGCACGGGTAGCCGATGTGTTCGACCGCTTGCCGGAAAGTCGCTTCGCTGTCGGCAAAGCGGTAGCTGGAGGTGGGCAGGCCAAGTTCTTCCGCCGCCAGACGGCGGATGCCTTCGCGGTTCATGGTCAGGCGCGTGGCTTCGGCGCAGGGCACCACGCGGTGGCCCTGACGTTCAAGTTCGACCAGCATGGCGGTGGCGATCGCTTCGATTTCGGGAACGATATAGTCCGGCCGCTCTTGTTCGATAACGGCTTTCAGCGCGTCACCGTCCAGCATATTGATGACGTGACTGCGG
The DNA here is from genome assembly GCF_052045405.1 of Serratia sp. 22278. NCBI lineage: Bacteria > Pseudomonadati > Pseudomonadota > Gammaproteobacteria > Enterobacterales > Yersiniaceae > Serratia > Serratia sp. 22278. Next base: position 196,656 of record NZ_JBQEOW010000003.1, read on the forward strand.
TGCGCCACATGCATGGCGGGGGCGTCGGCATAGCGATCGACGGCGATCACTTCCAGACCGAGGCGCTGGCATTCAATGGCGACTTCTTTACCCAGCTCCCCGGAGCCGAGCAACATGACGCGGGTGGCGGAAGGACGCAGGGCGGTTCCAATCGTTAACATAGTTTCGTACCTGGATCGGTGAAAGTAAGCGGATTGATGATCGGCGGGCAGTATATACGAAAACGATTGCGTTCACAGCCGCCACGCCAGGTTTGTTGCTAACTTACTGTTTTTATAACAAGCAGAAATATTTGCCCTGCCTGGGCGATTGTGCGTTAATAAGCGACGGCGAAAGAAGGCCTATATATAGCAAGGTTTTCGCGTCTCGTGCCGTCAAGGCAGGTTTATCAAGTAAAGGAAACACAAATGAGCAAGATCACTGGTCACGTTAAATGGTTCAACGAAAGCAAAGGCTTCGGCTTCATTACGCCTGCCGACGGTTCTAAAGACGTTTTCGTTCATTTTTCCGCTATCGTTAGCGATGGTTTCAAGACCCTGGCTGAAGGCCAGCAGGTTGAATTCTCCATCCAGGACAGCCAACGTGGCCCTGCCGCAGCCAACGTCGTTGCGATTTAACGACTGCGTTGCCAAGAAACCCGCCGCCGGCGGGTTTTTTTATGCCCGCAGCCCGTAACGCTGTCCATCTCTGTTATCATTTACCGCTGATTCGGCGCCAACCTGCGGGCGCGCCGCCATTCCATTCGTCATATAAGAGTTATCGCCGTGAGCACAGTTTCTTTTTCTTCCCTGCCGCTGCCAGCCGAACAGTTGGCCAACCTCAACGAACTGGGGTACGCCGAAATGACGCCGGTGCAGGCCGCCGCGTTGCCCGCTATCCTGCAAGGGCGAGACGTGCGCGCCAAGGCGAAAACCGGCAGCGGCAAAACGGCGGCATTTGGCATTGGCTTGCTGAATAACATCGTCGTTACTCAGGTTGCCACACAGGCGCTGGTGCTCTGTCCCACCCGCGAGTTGGCCGATCAGGTGAGCAAAGAGCTGCGTCGCTTGGCGCGTTTCACGCAAAACATCAAAATTCTGACGCTGTGCGGCGGCCAACCGATGGGGCCGCAGCTCGATTCGCTGGTGCATGCGCCGCACATCGTGGTGGGGACGCCGGGCCGTATCCAGGAACACCTGCGCAAGAAAACGCTGCAGCTGGACGAGCTGAAGGTGCTGGTGCTGGATGAGGCCGATCGCATGCTGGACATGGGGTTCGCCGACGACATCGACGATGTGATCAGCTATACGCCGCCGCAACGTCAGACGTTGCTGTTTTCCGCCACGTACCCGGCAGGCATCGAGCGCATCAGCGCGCGCGTTCAACGCCAGCCGCTAAGCGTCGAGGTGGACGATGGCGAAGCGCAGACCTCCATTGAACAACGCTTTTATGAGACTACGCGCGATCAGCGCCCAGCGCTGCTGGTGTCGGCCATTCGCTATCATCAACCTGCGTCCTGCGTGGTGTTCTGCAATACCAAACGCGACTGTCAGACGGTGTTTGAGGCCCTGGAGGCCCGCGGCATCAGTGCGCTGGCGCTGCATGGCGATCTGGAACAGCGCGACCGCGACCAGGTGTTGGTGCGTTTCGCCAACCGCAGTTGCCGGGTATTGGTGGCGACCGACGTCGCCGCACGCGGGCTGGATATTAAAGAGCTGGAGCTGGTGGTCAACTACGAACTGGCGTTCGATCCCGAAGTGCATGTGCACCGTATCGGCCGCACCGGCCGCGCCGGCATGAGCGGGCTGGCGATCAGCCTGTGCACGCCGCAGGAAATGGCGCGTGCGCACGCGATTGAAGACTATCTGCAGATGAGCGTCGACTGGTCGCCGGTGTCCGAGCTGAGCGGGGCGGCCAACGGCTCGCTGGAGGCGGAAATGGTGACGCTGTGCATCGACGGTGGCCGCAAGGCGAAGATTCGTCCCGGCGATATCCTTGGCGCGCTGACCGGCGACGCCGGGCTGACGGCGGCGGAAGTGGGCAAGATAGACATGTTCCCGGTGCATGCCTACGTCGCGATCCGCAAAGCCAGCGCGCGCAAGGCGCTGCAACAGTTGCAGCAGGGCAAAATCAAAGGCAAAAGCTGCAAGGTGCGGCTGCTGAAATAAGCCGAAGGCGGGCAGCGGTTTGCCTTCCCGCCACGATCTATTTATACTGTATATAATTACAGTAATTTGAGTATTTGAGGACGCACGCATGGCGGTTGAAGTTAAATATGTGGTGGTGAGAAACGGTGAGGAAAAAATGACTTTCGCGAGCAAGAAAGAAGCCGACGCCTACGACAAAATGCTGGATCTGGCGGACAACCTTGGGGAGTGGCTGCTGCAGGCGCCGCTGAACCTGGATGACGAACAGCGCGAAGGGCTGAGCTTCTTCCTGGCGGAAAATAAAGATGCGCTGGGTCTGATTCTGCGCGGCGCATCGCCGGCGGAAACCCTCAAGAAACCGGCGGAAAGCAAAGCGAAAAAAGCGGCCTCTAACCCAAAAGAGGGATCTGCGTCAGAAAAGCAGGCGGCATAATGACTTATGTTGCGGTGTTGTGATGAAAAAGGATCTAAAATGAGCCGTGAAATAACTTTCTTCAGCCGCTTTGAGCAAGACATTCTGGCCGGGCGCAAAACCATCACCATTCGGGATGCCAGTGAGTCGTACTTCGAACCGGGCGAGGTATTGCGCGTCAGTCGCAATGAGGACGGCGTATTTTTCTGCTTTATCGAAGTGCTGTCGGTAACGCCGGTGCGCCTGGATGCGCTGACCGAACGCCACGCGCAGCAGGAGAACATGTCGCTCGGCGAACTGAAGCAGGTGATCAAGGAAATCTATCCGGGCCTGGATGCGCTGTTTGTCATTGAGTTCGTCAAACGGTAACCCTTTGCCGACGCCCTGTTGTGAGCCAGGGATGGGCGCCCGGATAGCGCTAATCACAACGGGAGGACATATGAAAAAAACGGGTTTGGCTATCGCCTTGTTGGCCATGATGGGAGCATCGACGGCGGTGTGGGCGCAGGATCACGAACAGCGCGCCGCCAAGGTAGGCCAGTGTGCGGGTCTGCAACCGGCGGATATCGCCGCCCAGGTCAAGCGCGACTTCTTGCAGAACCGCATTACGCGCTGGGAGTCGGACAAAAAGCTGCTGGGCACCGCAACGCCGATCGCCTGGGTTAGCCCGGATGCCATCAGCGGCAAGGATCAGATATGGCAGGTGCCGTTGACGGTGCGTGGCACCAAGGCAGATAAAACCTACAACGTGACGCTCAACTGCAACACCGGTGAAATCGCCTACAGCGCCCCGCAGTAACGCTTTCCCGGCAATAAAAAGCCCGCCGAGCGGCGGGCTTAATGTCCTCAGACGGTGTCAGTCGCTGAATGGGATCACCAATTCACCCGGTTTCACTTCCAACCCTTTCGCCAGTTTTTTCGCCAGCGCTTCGGTTTTGCTGTTGTCAGGATTCAGCACATAAGCCGGCTTTTGGTCGAAGTAGGATTTCAGCGACTGGTTCAGATACGGCGTCAGCGCTTTCATTACCGTCTGCATTTTTTCCGGCTGCACGCTGTAATCGGTCAGCTCCATGTCCTTCAGGAAAATGGCGCCCTGCGCCCGGTCGTAGACCGGCTGCGCCTTCAGCGTCAGCTTCAGATCCGCGGTCTGCGGGCCGAGAATCGACGTGATGTTGACCTTGGCGTCACCGGAAAGGGTGACTTTACCCGGTTCGCTGCGGCCGATTTGGCTTTGCAACTGAGTCAGCACGATGTTGGCGTCCACCAGGCCGGGCACGCCGATCTGCTTCTGATAGTCGTTATGTTTCTGCAGGTAATCATTCACTTCCTGCTCGCTCAGGGTGTACTGGGTCAGTTGATTGCAACCGGCCAATACGCCGGCGAACAGCAGGGCGGCTGCGCCCATCAGGATCTTCTTCATTAATGCCTCATTGCGACTGCTGGCGAAAAGTGCTGCAGATAATTGATTAATCATTATAAACGTTCCGCCTGCGCGTGAAAACGGCAGGCGGCGATGTGCAGAGGATAGTGCGCGCAAAAGCGGGCGACACCTATCGGATAACGCCGAAAGCGTCAGCGCCGCAATCGCAGCGCCAGGAGGATCACGCCGGCCAGGCAGGCCGCGGCCCCCAACAGCGGGAACAGCGGAATGCCCCACAGCTGCAGTGAGGAGTGCATCAGATAAGGCGCCAGGCCCAGGGCAAAAGCGGCGGTGACAATGGCGATAGCCAGGGTGACGGCGGCGCGTTCCAACGCCTTGCTCAACTGGCCGAGATTACTGACGTTGATATCGGCATTGAGCTGCCCGCGTTTTAGGCGGCGCACCAACAGCCGCAGGGTTTGTGGCAGTTCTTCCCCGGCGTCGAGCGCTTCCCCGCCCAGGGCCAACAACCGCTGGCGCACGGCGTCAGGGGCATAGCGTTGCAGCACCGTTTGTTGCAGCATCGGTTTGAGGGTGGCGACGATGTCGAAGGCCGGATCCAATCGGTGCAGCACGCCGTCGGCGGTGATTAACGCCTTGAACAGCAGCACCAGATCGGGCGGCAGCGCCAACTGGTGTTCACGCGCCATCACCAGCAGGTCGGTCAGAGCCTTGCCCAACGTCAGGGTGGTGGCGGCCTGTTTGTCGAGAAAGTTTTGCGCCGCCAGCTCCAGATCCATCAGATCCAGCGGCTCGCTGTCCGACCAGGCGATCAGCGTGTTGACGATGCCTTCGGACTGACGTTCGGCAATGGCCTGCAGCAGCAGGAGCAGCTGGTTGCGCCGCCGTTCGGACAGCTGGCCCACCATGCCGAAGTCGATGAAGCCGACGCGGTCGCCGCTCAGCGCCATCACGTTGCCGGGGTGCGGATCGGCGTGATACAGCCGGTGCTCCAGCACCATGCTCATAAAGGCGCGGGCGCCGCGCTGCGCCAGCAGCGGGCCGTCAAAGCCCGCTTCCGCCAACTGCCGGGGGTTCTCCGGCGCGGTGCCGGGCAAGTACTCCTGCACTAACAGACGTGGGGAAGACCATTGCCAATAGATTTTGGGCACGACCACGTCGGGTTCACGCGCGAACATGCCGGCGACGCGATCGCAGTTATGCCCTTCATGGGTCAAATCCAGTTCATGATTGAGCGCCGTCGCTAGCGCTCTGACCATCTGCCGTGGTCGATAGCGCGCCAGCGCCTGACTCTGCTGCTCTACGGTTTCCGCCAGCGAGGCCAGCAGCCGCAGATCGGCGTGAATGGTTTTCGCCAGGCCGGGCCGCAGCACTTTCACCACCACTTGTTCGCCGCTGTGCAGGCGCGCGCGGTAGATTTGCGCCATCGACGCCGCCGCCAGCGGTGTGCGATCGAATTCAGCAAACAGTTGCTCGGGATCATCGCCGAGATCGGCAACGATCTGCGGCGCCAGCGTTTCCCATGGCAGCACCGCCGCCTGGCTGTGCAGGCGATCCAGTTCGTCGGTCCAGGCCGGATCCAACAGGTCAGAACGCGTGGCCAGGATCTGGCCGAATTTGACGAAGGTTGGGCCTAGCGCCTCGAGCGCTTCGCGCAGCCGCTCGGGCAGGGTTTGTGCGTCCAATTGGGCGGGTTCAGCGCGGGCGCCGCGCAGCAAAGCCCCCAGGCCTAGCAGACGCAGAACGTCTTGCAGGCCGTAACGAATCAGAACGGAGGTAATTTCCTTCAGCCGCGCCCGATCGCGAGCGGTGGCGAGCACCATTTTCAGCATCAGTACGCCATATCCTTTGGGTTATTCAAACGTTATTGTTCCATGTCCAGCAGCAACGGCACTTCGCTGCGTTGCGCCATGCGGTTGCGGTAGGTTTCCACGTTGTCCGGCAGAGCAACCCCGGCGACGATCGACAACGAGCGCAGCAGCGGGAACAGGTGGATATCGTCCTCGGACAGCTCGCCGTTTACCGCTTCGGCGGAGACGATCAGCGGTGACAGGGTTTGCAGATCGGCCTCCAGCTGGGCGATCAGATCGGCGCTGTTGGCGAGATGCTCGGCGAAATCACCGATTGACGCCTGCTTTTTATCGATAAAATAACGGCGGGCGCTGTCGGTGGCGAACTCTTCGAAATCGGCATGCGCAATACGCGGCAACAGCAATTTTGCGCTGTACTCGCCGACCCGCTGCAGCCACTCGGCAATGGCGGGGTTGGTGCGGCCGGTCAGCACCGGCTTGCCGTCCAGGTTATCGACATAGCGTACGATATCCAGGCTTTCCGGCATCGCTTCGCCGTTGTCTTTGACCAGGATAGGCACCATTTTTTGGCCGATCAGGTTGAGCGGGGTCGTCTCATCGTCGTTGAGCAACGTGACCAGGCGAATCGGCAGACGTTTCAGGCCGAAAATCATGCGGGCTTTAACGCAGAATGGGCAATGATCGTAAATGAACAGTTTCATGCTTGCTCCGGGTTGTCAGGTTTTAACAGCAATAGTTACCACAGCTTATCGAGGCTGTCTTGACGTGCGTGTGTTGGATGGTGCGTTATTGCGATATTGCCCGCGCACCGGCGCGGGCTAGGGGGCGTTATTTCTTGGCCGGTACCGAGTTGAGCACATCGATCAGGTGAATGCGAGCTTCTTCCAAGTCGATTTTGTCACGTTCGTTGGTGGCGGTGACGACCTGCAGCTGTTTGATAATATCGTTTTTCAGGCCGGCGTCGCTGGCGAGGATATGGGCCAGAGCCTTTTCCACCAGGGTGGAACGCGCATAAATCATGCGCAAGTTCAGTATCATATGTTCGAGTAGTTGCGGTAATTTTGCTTCTTCGTTCATGCCGACGGGCTCCTGTGGGTGTTTTTACTAACAGGATAGCAGCTGTTGCCGATTCGGCCGGATTTCTATGGCGTTAACCGCCGCGCAGCATCATCGATGCACTGCGCCGCGGGCTGAACTGCCAGTACAGCGCTAGCAACGTAACGAAGCCCACGGCTCCAAGCAGCAACCAGGGTAACTCCGGCATGTTCATCGTCCGTCCGGTATCGTACATCCAGCCGCCGCCGGTGTAACCTAACGCGCCACCCAGCGCCAGACCAAGGCGGCTGAAGCCCATATAGCTGCCACGCGCACGTGGATCGGCCAGCGAAGCGCTCAGCGTCTCGCGCGCCGGTTCGGCGATGATCGATCCCAGATAGAAGCAGCAGATCAGCGTGAACACGCCCTGCAAGCTGGTGGCGAGACCGATCGGCAACAGGCTGAGCGTCATCAGCAACAGGCCCGCCATCAGGCGCTGCTCAAGCCGGAAGTGTTTTTCTCCCCAACGCGCCAGCGGATAGAGTAGCGACAACGACAGCGCCGCTTCAATCGCATACATCCATTTCACCGCCGCCGGTGAGCCGGCGATTTCGTTAACCACGATCGGCATCATCAGCATCACCTGTACCGCCAACATGTAATAACCGGTCAGCGTCAGGACATAGGTGAGGAAGCGGCGATCGCGCACGACCCGCAGCATGCCTTCCTTCATCGGTATACGCACGGTAGAGATGCGGTAAGCCGGCAGTAGCCAAGCGTTCCAGCCAGCGGCGAGCACGAAGATCGCCGCCCCCATCCAGCAGACAAAGTGGAAATCGTACTGCAGCAGCCAACTGCCGAGCAGCGCGCCGACCACCGCACCCGCGCTGTCCTGCATCATCAGCAGCGAGAAAAAACGGCCGCGTTCATGCGGGCGGGTCAACTTGATTACCAAAGCGGTGCGCGGCGGATCGAATAACGTGCCGCCCAGGGCGGACAGCGCGCAGGAGAACCACAGGATCCAAGGCTCATCCGCCATCGCCATGGTAGCGAAACCGGCGGCGCGCAGCAGCATGCCGGTGACGATCATCGGCTTGGCGCCGAAGCGATCGGCGATGGCGCCGCCAAAGATGCCGAGCCCTTGTTGCAGCAGCTGGCGCAAACCCAGCGCGATGCCGACGATCAGCGCCGCCCATCCTAATTGATCGACAAAGCGGATCGAAATAAGCGGGAACACGACAAAGAAGCCTAAAACCACCAGCAGGTTGTCGAGCAACAGAAAATATTTACCCAAGCTGCGCGCTTGCGACACCAGAGACATGCATCACCATGAGCAATTAAGAGAGAGGGGGAAGGCAACCCCACCATTCTCTACCCAATTGCCGGACGGCGACAGGGGCGCAGTAGATAATATTTTTTTATCGTCAAGGTGTTACCTGCGCTGCAAAATAGGCGGAAAAACGCTGTAAAACGCGTATTCGGTGATTTACTGAGCGACCGGGATTTTACCTCGAGGGCGGGCTACGGTTATATTGAATGCAGGGAAGTGCGGTTCTGAGGCGCTATTGGCTAAATAAAGTCATGGCATTAGATCGGCGCCGGATAATTAACCATGCGACTTCCCAATAAATACTTCTTATCGAACCGTTTTGACTGCGGGGGAAATGATGTTCGGCTACCGCTCTGCATCGCCAAAAGTACGTCTTACTACCGACCGGATGGTGGTCCGTTTAGTGCATGAACGGGACGCCTATCGTCTGGCGGATTATTATGCCGAGAACCGAGCCTTTCTCAAACCCTGGGAGCCGGTGCGCGACGAAAGCCACTGTTATCCTTCCGGCTGGCAGGCGCGTCTGGGCATGATCGCTGAAATGCAAAAGCAGGGCAGCGCCTACTATTTTATCCTGCTCGATCCGCAAGAGCAGGAAGTGCGCGGCGTGGCGAACTTCAGCAACGTGCTGCGCGGTTCGTTTCACGCCTGTTTCCTCGGTTATTCGCTGGGGGAGAAATGGCAGGGACAGGGGCTGATGTTCGAAGCCTTGCAGTCCGCCATCCGCTATATGCTGCGCCAACAGCGCATGCACCGCATCATGGCCAACTATATGCCGCACAACCAGCGCAGCGGCGCATTGCTGACGCGTCTGGGATTCGAACGCGAAGGTTACGCCAAGGATTACCTGCTGATCGACGGCCAGTGGCAAGACCACGTTTTGACGGCATACACCAATAAAGAGTGGCTCCCCCCACGTTGAGGCCAAACGATGAAATATGAATTGGACGCCAGAGAGGCTCGGGTTATCGGCTGCCTGTTGGAAAAACAGGTCACGACCCCGGATCAATACCCGCTTTCGCTGAATGCCATTACGCTGGCATGTAACCAAAAAACCAACCGTGAACCGGTGATGGATCTGAGCGAAAGCGAAGTGCAGCAGCTCCTCGATCTGTTGCTGCGCAAACATTTCCTGCGCACCCTCAGCGGGTTCGGCAACCGGGTAGTGAAGTACGAACAGCGGTTTTGCAACTCCGAGTTCGGCCAACTGAAACTTTCGCCCGCCGAACTGGCGGTGATCGCCACCTTACTGCTACGCGGCGCGCAAACGCCCGGCGAGCTGCGCACCCGTACCAATCGGATGCACGAGTTCAGCGATGTCAGCGAAGTCGAACAGGTGTTGCAACAGCTGGCCACGCGAGAAGATGGCCCGTTCGTGGTGCGCCTGGCGCGTGAGCCGGGCAAGCGCGAAAGCCGATTCATGCATCTGTTCAGCGGCCAGATTGATGAAGCGCCGCCCGCGGCGTTCGAACCCGAGGACGACGGCGAACTGAGCGCCAGGGTTAGCGCATTGGAAAGCGAAGTGGCGGAACTGAAACGGCAGTTGCAACACCTGTTGGTGAGGGATGCGAATGACTAAATTGCGTGTAGGCGTGGTGGGATTGGGCAGTATCGCGCAGAAGGCTTACCTGCCAATCCTCGGTCAGGCGGCGGATTGGACTCTGGTGGGCGGTTTTTCGCCCAATCAGCAAAAAGCGCAGCCGCTGTGCGACAGCTACCGCATGGCCTGTTTCTCTCGGTTGGACAGCCTGGCCGAACAGTGCGACGCGGTCTTTGTTCACAGCAGCACCGCCAGCCATTTTTCGGTAATAGGCGAGCTGCTGAACCGCGGCGTGCACGTTTACGTCGATAAACCGCTGGCGGAGACGCTGGAGCAGGGCGAGCAGTTGCTTGAGTTGGCCGAGCGGCGGGGCAAAACGCTGATGGTGGGGTTCAACCGCCGTTTCGCACCGCTTTACCGGCAGCTCAAGCAGCAAATGAATCAGCCGGCCTCCATTCGCATGGATAAACATCGGGCGGACAGCGTCGGCCCGCGCGATCTGCGTTTTACCCTGTTGGATGATTACCTGCATGTGGTGGACACGGCGCTGTGGCTGGCGGGCGGAGGCGAGCAACTGCTGAGCGGCAGCGTGCGCGCCAACGCCGCAGGCGAAATGCTGTACGCCGAGCACCACTTCGCCTGCGGCGACACGCAGGTGACGACCAGCATGCATCGCCGCGGCGGCAGCCAGCGCGAAAGCGTGCAGGCGGTGACCGACGGCGCGCTGTATCAGTTGACCGATATGCGCCACTGGCTGCGTGAAGATGCGCAGGGCGAGTTGGAACAACCTGTGCCGGGCTGGCAAAGTACGCTGGTGCAACGCGGCTTCGACGGTGCGGTGCGGCATTTCCTTGATGCCGTCGCCAATCAGAGCGCGCCGGAAACCGGCGGCGAACAGGCGCTGTTTGCCCAGCGGGTGGTCGAGCGTTTGCTACGGGATAACTCTATGTAACATATGGCGGTAGCTATTCTTTTCCGGATGCGTAAACTGAGCCGATTGTTTCACTGACGCCTGCTGTTGCAGGCGTTGATATTTACGGTACCTATCAGACAACCACATGAACCTACTCAAATCCTTGGCTGCCGTCAGCTCGATGACGATGTTTTCGCGGGTGTTGGGCTTTGCCCGCGATGCGATCGTCGCGCGGGTGTTCGGGGCCGGCATGGCAACGGACGCCTTCTTCGTGGCGTTCAAACTCCCGAATCTGTTACGCCGTATCTTTGCCGAAGGCGCGTTTTCGCAGGCCTTCGTGCCGATCCTGGCCGAATACAAAAGCCAGCAGGGCGACGAGGCGACACGCACGTTTATCGCCTATGTCTCCGGGCTGCTGACGCTGGTGCTGGCGGTGGTGACGGTACTGGGGATGTTGGCCGCGCCCTGGGTTATCTATCTCACCGCGCCGGGCTTTACCGATACGCCCGACAAGTTTGCCCTGACGTCGGCGCTGCTGCGCATCACATTCCCCTATATTCTGTTGATCTCGCTGGCGTCGCTGGTGGGGGCGATCCTCAATACCTGGAACCGCTTCTCGATCCCGGCCTTTGCGCCAACGCTGCTTAACGTCAGCATGATTGGCTTCGCGCTGTTCGCCGCGCCGTATTTCCACCCGCCGGTGCTGGCGCTGGCCTGGGCGGTGGTGGTAGGCGGCGTGCTGCAACTGGGCTACCAACTGCCGCACCTGCGCAAGATCGGCATGCTGGTGCTGCCGCGCCTCAAATTGGGCGATGCCGGAGTCTGGCGGGTAATGCGTCAGATGGGGCCGGCGATCCTTGGGGTGTCGGTCAGCCAAATCTCGCTGATCATCAACACTATCTTCGCATCGTTCCTGGTATCCGGCTCGGTGTCCTGGATGTACTACGCCGACCGCCTGATGGAATTTCCTTCTGGCGTGTTGGGTGTGGCATTAGGCACCATCCTGCTGCCGTCGCTGGCCAAAAGCTTCTCAAGCGGCAACCACGACGAGTATTCGCGCCTGATGGATTGGGGGCTGCGCCTGTGTTTTCTGCTGGCGTTGCCGAGCGCCATCGCGCTGGGCATTTTGGCCAAACCGTTGACCGTCTCGCTGTTCCAGTACGGCAAGTTCAGCGCCTTTGACGCGGCGATGACGCAACGCGCGCTGGTGGCTTACTCGGTGGGGCTGATGGGGCTGATCGTGGTTAAAGTGCTGGCGCCGGGCTTCTATTCGCGGCAGGACATCAAAACGCCGGTCAAGATCGCTATCATCACGCTGATCATGACGCAGGTGATGAACCTGGCGTTTATTGGTCCGCTGAAGCATGCCGGCCTGGCGCTGTCGATCGGCTTGGCGGCTTGCCTGAACGCCTCGCTGCTGTATTGGCAGCTGCGCAAGCAGAAGATTTTCCAGCCACAGCCGGGTTGGGCGCTGTTCCTCACTAAGCTGGTGATCGCCGTGCTGGCGATGTCGGCGGTGCTGATTGGCGTGATGTGGCTGATGCCGGCTTGGGATCAGGGCAATATGCTGGAACGTTTGCTGCGTTTGGCTGCGGTGGTGGTGGCCGGTGTGGTGGCCTACTTTGGCGTGCTGGCCGGGTTGGGCTTCCGCCCGCGTGATTTTGCGCGCCGCGTCGCCTGAGTCGAATGCAAGAACAAAAAAAGGTCGCCTTGGCGACCTTTTTACTTTCCGCGCGGTGCGGCTTACATGCGTTCGACGGTTTCGATGCCCAGCGTATCCAGGCCGGTTTTCAGCGTTTTAGAGGTCAGCAGCGCCAGCTTCAGGCGGCTCTGACGGGTTTCTTCGCTGTCGGCGTTCAGGATCTGGCAGTGCTCGTAGAAGCTGGAGAACAAGCCGGCCAGATCATACAGGTAGCTGCACATGACGTGAGGCGTGCCTTCACGTGCAACGGTGGTGAGCACCTCTTCGAACTGCAGCAAGCGGGTAGCCAGCGCAATTTCACGCTCTTCGGTCAGCGTCAGCGGCAGTGTCAGGCTGCTTTCGTCGATCCCGGCGCGCTTGAATACCGATGCCACACGGGTATAGGCGTATTGCATATAAGGCGCGGTATTGCCCTCGAAGGCCAGCATGTTGTCCCAGTCGAAGACATAGTCGGTGGTGCGGCTTTTCGACAGATCGGCGTATTTCACCGCGCCGATGCCGACCACGCGGGCCACGGTCTTCATTTCATCTTGCGGCATGTCCGGGTTTTTGCCGGCGATCAGCTGTTCGGCGCGTTCGATGGCTTCATCCAGCAGATCGGAGAGCTTCACCGTGCCGCCCGAGCGGGTTTTGAACGGCTTACCGTCTTTGCCCAGCATCATGCCGAACATGTGGTGCTCCAGCGAGACGGACTCCGGCACGTAACCGGCCTTGCGCACGATGGTCCAGGCCTGCATCAGGTGCTGATGCTGGCGGGAGTCGATGTAATACAGAACGCGGTTGGCGCCCAGAGTTTCGTAGCGATACTTGGCGCAGGCGATATCGGTGGTGGTGTAGAGGTAGCCGCCATCCTTTTTCTGGATGATGACGCCCATCGGGTCGCCGTCCTTGTTCTGGTATTCGTCGAGGAACACCACGGTGGCGCCTTCGCTTTCCACCGCCAGCCCTTTGGCTTTCAGATCGGCGACGATGCCCGGCAGCATCGCGTTATACAGGCTTTCGCCCATCACGTCGTCTTCGGTCAGCGTGACGTTCAGGCGGTTATAGGTCAGCTGGTTTTGCGCCATGGTGATGTCGACCAGCTTGCGCCACATTTTCAGGCAGTACTGATCGCCGCCCTGCAGCTTCACGACGTAAGCGCGCGCGCGCTCGGCGAACTCGGCGTCTTCGTCGTAGTGTTTCTTGGCTTCGCGATAGAACTGTTCCAAATCGGACAGACCCATATCGCTGGCATTTTCGTTCTGCATTTTTTCCAGGTAGGCAATCAACATGCCGAACTGAGTGCCCCAGTCGCCGACATGGTTGGCGCGAATCACTTTATGGCCCAAAAACTCCTGGGTACGCGCCGCGGCGTCGCCGATGATGGTGGAGCGCAGGTGGCCGACGTGCATCTCTTTCGCCACGTTCGGCGCGGAATAGTCGATAACGATGGTTTGCGGTTCAACCGGCGCAATGCCCAGCTTCGGTGCGTTCAGCACCTGATCGGCCTGGCGGGCGACCCAATCGCTGTTCAGGAAAATGTTGATAAAGCCGGGACCGGCGATTTCCACTTTACCGGCGACGTCGCCGAGATCCAGCAGTTGCACCACTTTTTCCGCCAGCTGACGGGGCGGCATGCCCAGCTTTTTGGCGACTGACATCACGCCGTTGGCCTGGTAATCGCCAAACTGCGCCTTGGCGGAAGGGCGGACCTGCGCTTCGCAATCGGCTGGCGCGCCAGCGGCGATCAGCGCCTGGCTGACTTTATCTGAAAGAAGAACCTGAATATTCACCGGGTTACCTTAATGACGAACGAGGGGCTGAAGCCAGCCCCTGCGGGATTCAACGGTGGCGGGCGCGATGGGCGACCGCCACAAAACAGCCTGTAATTGTAACCGATCTGACGAAGCCCGTCAGCAGTTGGCGCGGCCGCTGCGATGAAACAGTTGTCGGGTGCGGCGCGTTGATTGCCGGAAGGTGAAAGCAGAATGACCTGAACAGAATGTACGAAGGGGAGAGTTGCGAAGCTAGCGTTTTTTATTGCGGCGACCGGCATCCAGCGTGTTGACGCTGCGTGATTTGAAATGACGGTAGATGGCGTATACGGCGATAATTATCAACACCAAGGATATCGTCAGCAATAACATAATGATCATCTCGAATTTAAATTTCCTCCAAAGTAGCGGAGTTGTCTTGGTGAATCAATTGTCTGGGGGTAAATTAAGATAATCCTTAGCTTCCCATCAATTAATGGGGTTTATTTTCTTTTTTTACAATAGGTTGCGCTTATGGTTTTATGTGACTTCGATAAGTGAATCAGGTTTGATTAAACCAGACTATTCAATCGACTTGACCAATGGAGTGCAGAGAGTTTTGTGCAAAATAACTTAAATCATAACGTCATGAAGAGAAGGTATAATGGCTTGCGAAAAATCTTATTTTTTATTTTTCTGTTGCTTTAATAAGCTGTCATCTTAATAAGAAACTGGTTTTTATTCTCCCCGTCCGCAACCAAAAATCATTCTGAACCGCCGCCGAAAAACGTCGCCACGGTGGCGAGCGCTGCCGCCACCGTGTAAATTACGGCGTTTAACTTTGCGCTCCGTTGTTTTGAGGTTTCTATGACCACTCCCTTGCAGACCGTTGCCGAGCTTGACGATCTGACGCTCGATTTGCCGCGTTTCGAGCAGGCGCTGTATCAATTTGCCGCCAAATTGCGGCTTGATCTGGCCGCGTTCACCGCCGATCACATCTCCCTGCGCTGTCACCAGAATGCCACCGCTGAACGTTGGCGCCAGGGGCTGATGCAGTGCGGGACACTGCTATCCGAATCGATGATCAACGGGCGGCCTATCTGTCTGTTCGATTTGTCTCAGCCGTTGGCCGTAGGGCCGTGGCGGATAGACTGCATCGAGCTGCCGTATCCTGGGGAGAAGCGCTATCCGCACGAAGGCTGGGAACACGTCGAATTAGTGCTCAGTGGCGATCCTCAGACGCTGTACGCTCGGGCGTTGAGCCACCTTGCCGATGAGGCATTGTTGGCGCCGGGGATCAAGCTGAAGCAAAGCTCGCCAAAAGGCGAGGGCGAGCGGCTACCGAACCCGACGCTGGCCATCACCGACGGAACGGTCACGATCAAGTTTCATCCGTATTCCATTCGAGACATCGTCGCCAGCGAACAAGGTTAGCCAGGCAGCGCCGCACAGGCTCGCGCCATGCGATCGAGCGCTTCATCGAGCAGGGCCCATCGGCAACCAAAGTTAAGCCGCACAAAGCGCCGATCGCCGAAATCCAAACCGGCGCTTAATCCAACGCCCGCGCGCTCGAAGAACTGATGCGGATTGTCCACCGGCAACGCGCCGCAGTCGATCCAGGCCAAATAGGTGGCTTCAATCGGCAACAACTTCAATCCCGGCATGGCGTTGATGCGTTCTGTCACCCGATCGCGATTGGCGCGCAGATAAATCAACTGCTCGTCCAGCCAGGGTTGCCCGTATTGATAGGCCGCCTGGGCGGCGACCAGCGCCAGCAGATTGACCTCCGGCACGATGCCGCTGCGCGCGCGTTTCAGCTTTTGTCGCAGCGCCTCATTAGGGACGATCGCCATCGAGGCGCAGAGCCCGGCGAGATTAAACGTCTTTGACGGTGACATCAGCGTCACGCTGCGTTGGGCCGCGTCTTCATTCAGGGTGGCGAAGGGGATATGGCGCGCGCCGGGCTCAAGCAGCAGTTCGCAGTGAATTTCATCCGAACAGACGATTAAATCGTGTTCGCGAGCGAACCGGTGGTGCTGCAACAGCTCCTCTCGGCGATACACGGTGCCACCGGGGTTCTGCGGGTTGCACAGCAACAGGAGTTTTTCGTTGCCGTTGAGCCGATCATGCATCGAGGAAAAATCCAGCCCCCAACGCTGGTTGACCGCTGTTAGCGATACCGAAAGGTGTTTACGCCCGGCGAATTTGGCCGCTTTGCGAAACGGCGGATAAATGAGCGAGGGGGCCAGCGTGCTCTGATGTTCTTCGGTGCAGGCTCGCACGCACAGGTTCAGGCCGCACACCAGGCCAGGCAGGAAAATGATCCATTCAGGCTTGATGTGCCAATCGTAGCGCTCTACCATGCGGCGGGTAAAAACCTCAATAAGATCAGGGGATGGGTGGGTGTAGCCGAATACGCCGTGTGCTACGCGGCGCTGCAAGGCTTCGATCACCGCCGGCGGTGAGGTGAAATCGCTGTCGGCGACCCAAAGCGGGATGATGTCGCTACCGCGATATTTATCCCACTTAACGCTGTCACTGTGACTGCGGTCTACCCATTGATCAAAATTGAATGCCATAGTGATAACCCTGAGCCGGTTTATGCCTATGCATGAGCCTACGTGAGAAATGAAGAAATGAACAATTGCCGCCGTATGTTGGCCGTTATCTGGGGGTGACAATGATAAAACTGGAAGTTTGTTGCTTTAGCGTCGACTGTGCGCTGACGGCCGAACGGGCGGGCGCCGATCGCATCGAGTTGTGCGCCAGCCAGAGCGAAGGGGGATTGACGCCGAGCTATGGCACGCTGCGTCTGGCGCGTGAGCGGGTTTCGATCCCGGTGCATCCGATCGTTCGCCCGCGCGGTGGCGATTTCTGTTACGGCGCGGTGGATTTCGAAGTGATCAAACAAGACATCGGCCAAATTCGCGAGATGGGGTTCCCCGGTGTGGTGGTTGGCATGCTGGACGACGAAGGGCACATCGATCTGCCGCGCATGCGCGAAGTGATGAGGCTGTGCGAAGGCATGGCGGTGACGTTCCATCGCGCGTTCGATATGTGCCAGAATCCGATGGTGGCGCTGGAGCAACTGACCGAGCTGGGTGTGGCGCGCATTCTGACCTCCGGCCAGCAGCAGAGCGCCGAACTTGGCCTGCCGTTGCTGCGCGATTTGCGCCAGGCCAGCCAAGGCCCGGTGATCATGGCGGGTGCCGGCGTGCGCCTCAGCAATCTGCATAAGTTTGTCGATATCGGCCTGCATGAACTGCACAGCTCTTCCGGCCATCTGGTGCCGTCGACCATGCGTTATCGCAAGGCGGGCGTCACCATGTGCTCCGATAACGAGTTTGACGAATTTAGCCATTATTGCGTGGATGGCGAAATGGTGGAGGCGATGAAAAACGCGCTGGCCTTGGTTGATCCTCTGGCGCAAAGCGCATAAACACGCA
Organism: Serratia sp. 22278; assembly: GCF_052045405.1. Lineage (NCBI taxonomy): Bacteria > Pseudomonadati > Pseudomonadota > Gammaproteobacteria > Enterobacterales > Yersiniaceae > Serratia > Serratia sp. 22278. Next base: position 214,085 of record NZ_JBQEOW010000003.1, read on the forward strand.
GTTAGCCGCGTTTGACAACCGGTTTCCGGGCCGTAAGACCCCTTTGCGTGTCACTGAGTCCTCGGCGATCACGCAAGTACCAGGCCCCGGCGTTTTGCCGGGGCTTTTTTTATGTTTTGTAAAGACCATTAGCCTGTTTCAACGCGGTATCTCGGTCGACCAACCCCCCATTTCTTCTTGCGAACGTCATGCCCTGCTGATAAGTTTGTGAATTAAAATCCTTTAAATATCATAATATTAAATGATTTTTGATATGCATTGATGCAGTGAATTATTGGCGCCATGCCTCTCAATGCTGCGTCTGCATTTTCATGTCCGAACACGGCTTGGCTGATGGCCGGAACATCACAGCATCAATGAGGAGAGCCGTCAGCTCGACTGCAGAGCGCGTTGGCGGCGGACTTAACAAGGAGATAATGATAATGACCCGAACGGCACACTGTTGGACCGCTGCGCTTTTACTGACCTTGGCCCTGACCGGCTGCCAGACCGCCAAGCGGCCCGTTTCTACATTGAGTAAGCCGCCCAGCGCAGAAGAAGTTGCGGAGCAGGATAAGCGGCAGCGTGAGGCCGAGCGCATGCAGCAGTGCCAACGCGAACTGGATGCCATGCGCGGCATGGATAACGAGAAATATCAGAAATTCAAACGCGAGTTCGATACCTTGATGAGCGGTGCGGCGCAGTATGCCGGCGTGCGCCAGCGGATCAATACGGGCACGCAGGAAACCGTTGACGCCCTGTATCGTTATCGCACCAGCCGTCTGTGCGCAGACATCAGTTCTGCCATGATGACCGGTCTGGCTGAGCGCGGAGAACGCGCCCAATGATCCCTCGTGCGAGAAAGGCACTGCTGAGCCTGATGATATCGCTGGCGCTTGCGCCAACGCTGGTCGTGGCGGATGACGATGTGCCTGCATTATTGCAGTTTGCCGAGCGCTACCAGCAACAGGATGCACCGGCGGCTGACGCCGCAGTTACCCCGCCCCGGGAAATCCAAAAGCCGGCGTCCCGGCCGGTTCAACTTCGTGAAACGGCTGCGCAGAGAAAGCAACTGACGCAGTTGCAAAAGGCGCTGCGTGAGAAAGAGACTCGGCTGGAACAACAGCAAGCCGCTATTCAATCACTGCAGCAGGAGCTGACCGCGCTGCGCGTTGCGTCATCCCTGACGGTTGCCGATAAACCGGCACCGGCTCCCGATCTGAGCGCGTTGAGCGACTTCGCCAGCGGCGTGCGACAGGCGCTGAACCTGACGCCGCAGGAGCGCAAGGCTCAGGCGCAGATCGCCGAGGCGCAAGCCGCGTTGGCGCGGCAAAAGCAACAAACCGCGGAGCGAGATCGGCGCATTGCCTTGCTGGAACAACGGCTGGCGGCCTTGCCCAAACAGGCGGAAAACGTTCGGCAGCAGGTTTGGGAGGAGAAGCTGGCGGCGGCGCAAACCGCCAATGATAAAGCGCGTCAGCGTTATGAGCAGGACAAAAAAGCGGCCGCCGCTGAGCTGGAACGACAAAAGGTCGAGGCCGCCAAGTTGACGGATGAACTGCAGCGGCAGCTGACGCAGCTGCAGAAAGAACAGGGCGTCCAACGACAGCAGGGGGGGCAACAAGAGAAAAGCCTGAAGAGGGCGCTGGAACAACAAAAAGCCGAAGCCGCCAAGGCGGTGGGCGAGCTTCAACAGCGGCTGGCGCAGCTGCAGAAAGAGCGTGATGACCAACGTCGGCAGGCCGAGCAACAAGAGAAAAGCCTGCAGGCGTCGTTGGCAAAGCAGGCGATAGAAGCCGCCAAAGCGACGGAGGAACTGCAGCGGCAGTTGGCGCAACTGCAGGAAAAAAACAAAGCGCAAACCGAGCAGGCCAAAATGCTGGAACAACGTCTGGCGGCGGTGACGGCGGAAAGCGCGCAGGCAGCGCAGAAGAGGGATGAAGCGACGCAACGGGCGGATAAAACGGCAGCGGAGCTGGCTGCCGCCCATCAGGCTCAGCAAGCTTTGCAAGACGAACTGAGCGGGCTGAGATCGCGGGCCAAATGGTTGCCGGAAGTGAAAACGCTGAAGAAAAAACCGGAGCAACAGAGCTATGCTGCCGGCGTCGCCTTGGGGCGCGATATCCAAACGATGCTGGCTGAGCGTAAAAATTGGGGCATCACACCCGATAAAACCATGTTGCTGGCCGGCGTGATCGATACCTTCAACGGCCATTACCAGTTGAGCGATGCGCAGTTGACCCGCGCGCTGGCGGAGTCGGAAAAAGCGGTGAGTGACGCCAGAAACCAGGCGGCGAAGACGCAGACCAGCAAGGGTGAGGCGTTCGTTGCCGAGTTCAAAAAGAAGAAGGGCACGCAGAAATCGCCTTCCGGCTTCTGGTATCGCATCGATTATACGGGTGATGAAACCATTGCGGAAAACGCGCGGGTAGACATCGTGGTGAAAGAGAGCTTAACCGACGGCAGCGTGATTCAGGATATGGATCGCAGTGGAAAGGTGATGTCTCAGCCGCTCTCCGCCTATCCACCGCTGTTCCGCGAGGCGATCGGTCATCTGAAAAATCACGGTTCGCTGACGATGGTGGTGCCGCCGGCGTTGGCGTACGGTGAAACGGGCTATGCGCCGCAGATCCCGCCGAACGCGACGATGGTCTATGAGCTGCGGATTGTCGATGCCAGCAACGGGTAACTGGGGGCCGGCGCAGGCCGGCCCGATTAAGCGAGCGCTAGGGTTTTTTTGCAGTCAGCACGGCGCGCAGGGGCGCCGGATAGCCTTCCACCGTTTTGCTGCGATCGTTCGGATCGAGGAATTCGGCCAGTGATTCGCTGGTCATCCAGTCGGTGCGGCGCTGCTCTTCGAGACTGGTGACGCACATATCGGCAATCTTCACGTCGACGAAACCGCACTTCTCCAGCCAGCATTTCAGCGCCTCGGCGGAAGGAATGAAATACACGTTGCGCATCTGCGCATAACGATCGCCCGGCACCAGCACCTGGTGGCGATCGCCTTCCACCACCAGCGTTTCCAGCACCAGTTCGCCTTCAGCTACCAGCTGATTTTTCAGTTGATACAGATGATCGAGCGGCGAGCGGCGGTGATACAGCACCCCCATTGAGAACACGGTGTCGAACGCCGCCAAATCCGGCAATTGCTCGATGCCGAGCGGCAGCAGGTGGGCGCGCTGATCGCCGCCCAACAGCTTGCGCACCGCTTCGAACTGGCACAGGAACAGTTGCATCGGATCGATGCCTACGGCGAGATGTGCGCCGGCGCCGATCATGCGCCACAGGTGATAACCGCTACCGCAGCCGACATCGAGAATGGTGCGTCCGGCCAGCGGAGAAATGTGCGGCAGCACGCGATCCCATTTCCAGTCGGAATGCCATTCGGTATCGATATCGATGCCATACAGCGAGAACGGCCCTTTACGCCACGGCATCAGGGTGCGCAGCATTTTCTCGACGCCTTCAAGCTGGCCCGGCGACAGGCCGGGCTCCATCTCAGCGCGCACGCCGTGCAGCAGATCGAGACGGGTGGGGGTCAGCGTCGGCAAATGTTCCACCGAGTTGAACCACTGCTTGAATTTGCCGTGCAGCGATTCGCGTTGCCAGGCGCTCAGCTGTGCGGGCAGCGTATCCAGCCAGTGGCTGAGAGGGCTCTTGGCAATGCGCTGATAGAAATCACCGAATTCGATCATTGCGCATCCCCCGCTTTCAGGGCGATCAGTGAACCGAAGTTGAAGCACTGGAACCACACCTCAGCATGCTCGAATCCGGCATGTTGCAGACGCGCTTTGTGCGCTTCCACTGAATCGGTCAGCATCACGTTTTCCAGCATGCTGCGTTTTTGGCTGATCTCCAGCTCGCTGTATCCGTTGGCGCGTTTGAAATCGTGGTGCATGTTGAACAGCAGCTCGCCGACTTCGGCGTCTTCAAAGCTGAATTTTTCCGACAACACCAGCGCACCGCCCGGGCGCAGGCCACGATAGATTTTCTCCAGCAGGCGCAGGCGATCGGCCGGCTCGAGGAACTGCAGCGTAAAGTTCAGTACCACCATCGAGGCGTCTTCGATGTCGATGTCGCGAATGTCGGCTTCGATGACGTCAACCGGCGTGTCGGCGCGGAAGGCGTCAATATGGCGGCGGCAACGTTCCACCATCGCCGGCGAATTGTCGACGGCGATGATAGTGCAACCGGGCACCTTGATATTTCGCCGCATTGACAGCGTCGCTGCGCCCAGCGAGCAGCCCAGGTCATACACCCGGCTGTCGGGGTGCACAAAGCGTTCGGCCAGCATGCCGATCATCGAGATGATGTTGGAATAGCCGGGAACCGAGCGTTGGATCATGTCGGGAAACACTTCGGCGACGCGTTCGTCGAAGGTCCAGTCGCCCAGTTTGGCGATGGGGGCGGAGAAAAGGGTATCGCGGTTTGGCATAGCGGCAAATCAGTTCAGAATTCGAAGCTGCGTAGTCTAACAGAAAAGCGCAAAAAAGCGGAGCGGAAGCAGGCGGCGCGGCCGCCTGATGATAAAACGGGATCAGTGCAGGCTGAAAATCAGATCCCAAGGCAGATAGAAGATATTTGCCAGAACCATCAACAACAAAGAGATATAGGTCGCGGCCATGCCGGAACGGCGCCAGCGAACCTCACGGTTGCGTAAACCGTAGTAATGCACCAGCCGCCCGGCCATCAGCATCAGGCCGCAGAGGTGAATCATCCAGATTTCCGCGCCGTTCATTTCCATGATCACCAGCAATACGGCAGCGATAGGAATGTATTCAACGGCGTTGCCATGCACGCGTATGGCGGTCTGCAATTCGTAGAAACCGCCGTCGCCGTAGGCTACGCGGTACTGCATCCTTAATCTGACTACGTCATAAGAGAGTTTGATCAACAACAATGCGCCGAGCACCACATAAAGCGCGCTTACCATTTTTAACTCCGTTCCCTAACCAAAACTGGCAGTCAGCATCATAGCCGTCATTGTATTCACTGTCGCGGGGAAATATTTGATGTTATTGGTCAGATTAATAGGTCAAAACAGTGCATCTTGTTCTGGCCAGTCTGGCGGCGCAGGCAAATCAGGGATCGCCAGGCGCAACTGCTGCCAAATTTTTTGCGCCTGCTGGGGCGAATCGCCGTTGTCCGGCGTATGAATAAACAGATAGGGCTGATGCTGTTGCTGCCACTGCGGCAGTTTTTGCTGCCAGGCTTCGAACCAGCGCAGGTTATCGGCCAACTGGTCACCGCCGATAAAGCGCACCAACGGTTGGTCGGCGGTGACCAGCGCGTGTACCGGCAGCTTCGGTTTTTTCTGCTGGGCATCGCGTACGGCAGCGGTGTTGGGGGCGGCGTAATGCACCGGGCGGCTGTCGAGGATCACCCGATTGATGCCGCGCTGGTGCAACCCCTGATTCAACGCGCGCTCTTCCTCGCCCTTGGCGAAAAACGCCGGATGACGCACTTCTACGCCGTAGGTGAATTCCTGCGGCAGGCTTTCGAAGAACTGCCACATGCGCGGCAGCTCATCGGGGCCGAAGGCGGCGGGCAGCTGCAGCCACAACTGGCCGATGCGCTGATGCACCGGGCTCAGACAGTGGTAAAACGCCTGCAGCTCGGCGGCGCAGTTGCGCAGGGCGGCCTTGTGGCTGATGTTCGACGGGAATTTGAAGCAGAAGCGAAAATCGTCGCCGGTCATGTCGCGCCAGCGCTGCACGATGTCCAGTTTCGGCAGCGCGTAGAAGGTGGTGTTGCCTTCCACGCAGTTGAAGTAGCGGCTGTAATCCGCCAAATCACGCAGCCCGATACGGTTCCAGGCTGCATGTTGCCACTGCGGCAGTCCGATGTAGATCACGGCGTCGTCTTCCTTTACTTGTGCTTGGATTATCAGGCTACAACTTAACGTTACCGGTCGAGCGCGGCAAGAATTTCGCCGGTGTCGCGCACCCGCGCCAAACGCGGGAAGATGTGTTCGAACGCGAAACGGTGCATTTCCGCGTTCTGCGCGCTGCAGACGTCTTCGGCGATCACCAGCTCATAACCGTGTTCCCAGGCGGCGCGGGCGGTGGACTCCACGCCGATATTGGTGGATATGCCGCCCAAGACTACGGATTTGATGCCGCGACGGCGCAGCTGCAAGTCCAGATCGGTGCCGTAGAAGGCGCCCCATTGGCGCTTGGTGATCAAAATATCGTTATCGCAGACCGCCAGCGGCGCGGGGAACTCCCACCAGGTGGCCGGCAAACCGCCGGCGGGCGCGGGAGCCGGTTTATCCACCGGTTGTTTCAGCGCCTCGGCGAAGGAGTCTGACCAACCGACGCGCACCAACAGCACCGGCGCGCCCAGCATGCGAAAACGCGCGGCCAGCAGGGCGGCGTTCGCCACCACCTGGTCGGCGCCGTGCGGGCCGCCGGCGTAGGGCAGAATACCGTTTTGCAAATCGATCAGCACCAGAGCGGTGGTTTGGGCGTCAAGTTTCAGCATGGATTTCATCTCGTTGCGAAGTGGATAAAAACTGTTCGGCGCGTCGGACGAGCTGCGTTCGGCGCAAAACCGGGGGAGAATCAGGCTACGTGAAAAAACTGTCGCAGGTTAATGGGAAATTTGTTAACCGATGTGTTGATTCGGACAAAAACGCGCCATTTAGTGCAGTAACAATGCTGTGTTCGCACTTATCGGGCGGATGAATTTCCTTTATAATGACTCCCTTTTTTCAACACTCTTTAATCCAACGACCTATGCCGATTTATGAATATGCATGTGGTGCTTGCAACCATCGGTTAGAGAAATTGCAAAAATTTTCCGATGCGCCGCTGGCAGACTGCCCGGCGTGTGGGCAGCCCGCGTTGACCAAGTTGATCTCATCCTCCGGCTTCCAGCTTAAGGGCACCGGCTGGTATGCGACGGATTTTAAACCGGGTAACAAGTAGAATTTATCAGATAACAGCCGCGCGACAGGGGCGCAGTAGCCCGGCGCGGCATCGGCTGTGTAAAAGGATAGCGTATGCGTACTGAATATTGCGGGCAGTTGAATCTGTCCCACGTGGGCCAGGAAGTCACTCTGTGTGGTTGGGTCAATCGTCGTCGCGATCTGGGCGGCCTGATCTTTATTGATATGCGCGACCGCGAAGGCATCGTGCAGGTGTTCTTCGATCCGGACCAGAAAGTGGCGTTCGACAAGGCCTACGACCTGCGCAATGAGTTCTGCATCCAGATCGTCGGCACCGTGCGTGCGCGTCCGGACAGCCAGATCAATAAAGATATGGCCACCGGCGAAGTGGAAGTGTTTGCCCACGCGCTTGAGATCATCAACCGCTCCGAGCCGCTGCCGCTGGACTCCAACCAGGTCAACAGCGAAGAAGCGCGCCTGAAATACCGTTACCTCGATCTGCGTCGCCCGGAAATGGCCGAGCGTCTGAAGACTCGCGCCAAAATCACCAGCTTCGTGCGTCGCTTCATGGACAGCCACGGCTTCCTCGACATCGAAACGCCGATGCTGACCAAGGCGACGCCGGAAGGCGCCCGCGATTACCTGGTGCCGAGCCGCGTGCACAAGGGCAAATTCTACGCGCTGCCGCAGTCTCCGCAGCTGTTTAAACAGCTGCTGATGATGTCCGGCTTCGATCGTTACTACCAGATCGTCAAATGCTTCCGCGATGAAGATCTGCGTGCGGATCGTCAGCCTGAATTCACCCAGATCGACGTCGAAACCTCCTTCATGACCGCCGAGCAGGTGCGTGAAGTGATGGAGAAACTGGCGCGTGAACTGTGGCTGGACGTGAAGGGCGTGGATCTGGGCGATTTCCCGGTCATGACCTTCGCCGAAGCGATGCGTCGCTTTGGTTCCGACAAGCCGGACCTGCGTAACCCGCTGGAGCTGGTGGACGTGGCCGACCTGGTCAAGGACGTCGAGTTCAAAGTGTTCTCCGGCCCGGCCAACGACGCCAAAGGCCGCGTGGCGGCGATCCGCGTACCGGGCGGCGCACAGCTGACCCGCAAGCAGATCGATGAGTACGGCGCTTTCGTCAACATCTACGGCGCCAAAGGCCTGGCCTGGCTGAAGGTCAACGACCGCGCCGCCGGCATGGAAGGCGTGCAGAGCCCGATCGCCAAATTCCTCAGCGCGGAAGTGCTGGAAGCTGTCCTGGCGCGCACCGACGCGCAGACCGGCGACATCCTGTTCTTCGGCGCAGACAGTTTCAAGATTGTCACCGATGCGATGGGCGCGCTGCGCCTGAAGCTGGGACGCGATCTGGAGCTGACCCAACTCGACAGCTGGGCGCCGCTGTGGGTGGTCGACTTCCCGATGTTCGAAGAAGACGAAGAGGGCGGCCTGGCGGCGATGCACCACCCGTTCACCTCGCCGCGCGACATGAGCCCGGAAGAGCTGGCCGCCGCGCCGGTCAACGCTATCGCCAACGCTTATGACATGGTGATCAACGGTTACGAAGTGGGCGGCGGTTCGGTGCGTATTCACCGCAGCGAAATGCAGCAGACGGTATTCAGCATTCTGGGCATCGACGAACATGAACAGCGCGAGAAGTTCGGCTTCCTGCTGGACGCGCTGAAGTACGGCACGCCGCCGCACGCCGGCCTGGCCTTCGGCCTGGATCGTCTGGTGATGCTGCTGACCGGCACCGACAACATCCGCGACGTCATCGCTTTCCCGAAAACCACCGCGGCGGCCTGTCTGATGACCGACGCACCGAGCTTCGCCAACCCGGCGTCGCTGCAGGAGCTGGCGATCAGTGTGGTAAAGAAAGCCGGTGCGGAACAAGAGAGCGAGTGATGAGTTACAAGCGCCCTGAATCTATCCTGGTAGTGATTTACGCGAAATCCAGTGGTCGGGTGCTGATGTTACAGCGGCGCGACGATACCGAGTTCTGGCAGTCGGTCACCGGCAGCCTGGAACAGGATGAGTCGCCGCCGCATGCCGCACGGCGTGAGGTCATGGAAGAAGTGGGCATCGATATCGAAGCAGAGCACCTGCCGTTGTTCGATTGCCAGCGCTGCGTGGAGTTTGAACTCTTTGTCCATTTGCGACATCGCTATGCGCCGGGAACCACGCGCAATAAAGAGCACTGGTTCTGTCTGGCGTTGCCCGAGGAGCGCGATCCGGTAATTACCGAGCATCACGCTTACCAATGGCTTGAGGCGGCCGAGGCCGTGAAGTTGACCAAGTCGTGGAGCAATCAGCAGGCGATTGAAGAGTTCGTGATCAATTCAGTCCAGTAGTTTTTTTCGGAGATTTTTTATGGCAGGTCATAGTAAGTGGGCCAACACAAAGCACCGTAAAGCGGCGCAGGACGCCAAGCGCGGTAAAATTTTCACCAAGATTATTCGTGAGCTGGTCACCGCCGCGAAGCTGGGCGGCGGCGATCCGGATTCCAACCCGCGTCTGCGCGCGGCGATGGACAAGGCGCTGTCGAACAACATGACGCGCGACACCATGAACCGCGCGATCGCGCGCGGCGTGGGCGGCGATGATGATACCAATATGGAAACCATCATCTATGAAGGTTACGGCCCTGGCGGCACCGCCGTCATGATCGAATGCCTGAGCGACAACCGCAACCGCACCGTGGCGGAAGTGCGTCACGCCTTTACCAAATGCGGCGGTAACCTGGGTACCGACGGTTCCGTGGCTTATCTGTTCACCAAGAAGGGCGTGATCACCTACGCACCGGGCCTGGATGAAGACAGCGTAATGGAAGCGGCGCTGGAAGCCGGTGCGGAAGACATCGTGACCTATGACGATGGCGCCATCGACGTGTTCACCGCCTGGGAAAGCCTGGGCGCGGTGAAAGACGCGCTGACCGCGGCGGGCTTCGAAGCTGAAGCGGCGGAAGTGTCGATGATCCCATCGACCAAGGCCGACATGGACGCGGAAACCGCGCCTAAGCTGCTGCGCCTGATCGATATGCTGGAAGACTGCGACGACGTGCAGGAAGTTTACCATAACGGTGAAATCTCCGACGAAGTGGCGGCGACGCTGTAATCCGGTAAAACGGGCGCCGCCGTTCGGCGGCGCCGTGCATGCAAGGTGGATGTAGATATGGCGATCATACTCGGTATCGATCCCGGCTCGCGCGTCACCGGCTATGGCCTTATCCGCCAGCAGGGGCGTCAGTTGAGCTATATCGCCAGCGGCTGCATCCGCACGGTGGTGGACGACATGCCGACGCGGCTGAAGCTGATTTACGCCGGCGTCAGCGAGATCATCACCCAGTTTCAGCCCGATTTCTTCGCCATCGAACAGGTATTTATGGCCAAGAACCCGGATTCGGCGCTCAAGCTCGGTCAGGCGCGCGGCGTTGCGATTGTCGCGGCGGTGAATCAGAATCTGGAAGTGTTCGAATATGCGGCGCGGCAGGTCAAACAAACCGTGGTCGGCACCGGCGCAGCCGAAAAGGCGCAGGTGCAGCACATGGTGCGTTCGCTGCTCAAACTCTCGGCCAACCCGCAGGCGGATGCCGCGGATGCCCTGGCCATCGCCATCACCCATTGCCATCTCAGCCAGAACGTGCTGCGGATGAGCGAAGGGCGGTTGAACCTGGCGCGCGGGCGTTTGCGCTGACTCGAAGCGATGATTGCTCAGGCTGGATATTCATCCAGCCTTTTTTATGTTATAAGCTTTACCAGCAACGGCATGGCAGGGCGCCATGCCCGGTCATTCTGCAGGAGGGTAAATGATAGGTCGTCTCAGAGGAAATATTCTGGAAAAGCAGCCACCGCTGGTGTTACTGGAGGCGAACGGTGTGGGTTATGAAGTGCACATGCCGATGACCTGCTTTTACGAGCTGCCGGAACTGGGGCAAGAGGCCATCGTGTTTACCCACTTCGTGGTGCGTGAAGATGCGCAGCTGCTGTACGGTTTCAACGACAAGCAGGAGCGCGCGCTGTTCCGCGAGCTGATCAAGGTCAACGGCGTCGGGCCGAAACTGGCGCTCGCCATCCTGTCAGGCATGTCCGCGCAGCAGTTCGTCAGCGCGGTGGAGCGCGAAGAGATCACCGCGCTGGTCAAGCTGCCGGGCGTAGGCAAGAAAACCGCCGAGCGCCTGGTGGTAGAGATGAAAGACCGCTTCAAAGGGCTGAACGGCGATCTGTTCAACAGCAGCAGCGAGATCAGCCTGCCGTCCGCCGCGGAGAAAGCGCCTGAGGCTGACGCGGAGGCCGAAGCGGTCTCGGCGCTGGTAGCGCTGGGCTATAAGCCGCAGGAAGCCAGCCGCATGGTCAGCAAAATTGCCAAGCCGGGTGCCGACTGCGAGACCCTGATCCGTGACGCGTTGCGCGCTGCTTTGTAAGGCCGCTAAGAGGTAGATAATGATTGAAGCCGATCGCCTGATCTCCGCCGAACCGATCAATGAGGAAGAAGTCCTCGATCGCGCCATTCGTCCCAAGCTGCTGACCGAATACGTGGGTCAGCCGCACGTACGCGAGCAGATGGAGATCTTCATCCAGGCGGCCAAGCAGCGCGGCGACGCGCTCGACCACCTGCTGATCTTCGGCCCGCCGGGGCTGGGGAAAACCACCCTGGCCAACATCGTGGCCAACGAAATGGGCGTGAATCTGCGCACCACTTCCGGCCCGGTGCTGGAGAAGGCGGGCGATCTGGCGGCGATGCTGACCAACCTCGAACCGCACGACGTGTTGTTCATCGACGAAATTCACCGTTTGTCACCGGTGGTGGAAGAAGTATTGTATCCGGCGATGGAAGACTATCAGCTGGATATCATGATCGGTGAAGGGCCGGCGGCGCGTTCGATTAAGCTCGATCTGCCGCCGTTCACGTTGGTGGGAGCCACCACCCGTGCCGGTTCGCTGACCTCGCCGTTGCGCGATCGCTTCGGCATTGTCCAGCGGCTGGAGTTTTATCAGGTGGCGGATCTGCAGCACATCGTCTCGCGCAGCGCCGGGTGCCTGGGGCTGGAGCTGTCCGACGAGGGCGCCCATGAAGTGGCCCGCCGCGCGCGCGGCACGCCGCGTATCGCCAACCGCCTGTTGCGCCGGGTGCGTGATTTCGCTGAAGTGCGCGCCAACGGCGTGATCAGCGGTTCGGTGGCGGCGCAGGCGCTTGATATGCTCAACGTCGATGCCGAAGGCTTCGACTATATGGATCGCAAACTGCTGCTGGCGATTATCGACAAGTTTACCGGCGGCCCGGTCGGGTTGGACAACCTGGCGGCGGCGATCGGTGAAGAGCGCGAAACCATCGAAGACGTGATTGAACCGTTCCTGATCCAGCAGGGCTTTATCCAGCGCACGCCGCGCGGCCGCCTGGCGACGCAGCATGCCTACCGGCACTTTGGTCTCGAACGCGAAGAGTAAATTTTTAATCCGCCAATAAGAAAGGGCCGCAGATGCGGCCCTTGTCATATCCCGGCTTTAATCAAGCCTGCTGTTTTTTAAACAGGCTCAGCGTGAACAGCACGGCGGCGCAGAGCACCACCGAAGGGCCGGCAGGCGTATCGTAAAACGCCGAGAAGGTCAGGCCACCGGTAACCGCCACCATCCCGAGCAGCACCGCGACGCCCGCCATCTGCTCCGGCGTGCGCGCGAAGCGGCGAGCGGTGGCCGCCGGAATGATCAGCAGCGAGGTGATGATCAGCGCGCCGACGAATTTCATCGCCAGACCGATGGTCAAGGCGGTGACCAGCATCAGCACGGTGCGTGCCCGCGCCAGATTGACGCCGTCGACGTGCGCCAGCTCAGGGCTGATGGTCATCGACAGCAGATCGCGCCACTGCCACCACAGCACCAACAGCACCACGGCGACGCCGCCGGCGATCATCACGATGTCGCTCAGCGTGACCGACAGCAGATCGCCGAACAGATAGGCCATCAGATCGACCCGCACGTTGGACATCAACGCCACCACCACCAGCCCCAGCGACAGGGCGCTGTGGGCCAGAATGCCGAGCAGCGTATCCACCGAGAGCTGCGGGCGACGTTCCAGCCACACCAGGGCCAAAGACAACAGCAGCGTAATGGCGATCACCGCATAGAAGGGATTGATGTCCAGCAGCAGACCAAAGGCGACGCCGAGCAGCGAGGCGTGCGCCAGGGTGTCGCCGAAGTAGGACATGCGGCGCCAGACCACGAAGGAACCCAGCGGCCCGGCGGCGCTAGCCAACAACACGCCGGCCAGCCAGCCGGGAAGTAACAGTTCAATCATGCTTCGCGGCTCCCGGTTTTCTTCAAGACAATTCTTCCCTGCAGATCGTGGCGGTGATTGTGATGGTGGCGATACACCGCCAGTTGCTCTGCGCCGCGGTTGCCGAACATGGCGATGAATTCAGGATGCATCGACACCACCTCCGGCGCGCCGGAGCAGCAGATGTGCTGATTGAGGCACAGTACTTCGTCGGTTTTCGCCATCACCAGATGCAGATCGTGCGACACCATCAGCACGGCGCAGCCCAGCTCTTTACGCAGCTGATCGATCAGATCGTACAGTGCCAGCTGGCCGTTGACGTCCACCCCTTGCGTGGGTTCGTCCAGCACCAGCAGCTGCGGTTTGTTCAGCAGCGCTCGCGCCAGCAGCACGCGCTGGTTTTCACCGCCGGAGAGCTTTTGCATTGGCTGGTCGAGCAGGTGGGCGGCGTGCACGCGCTTGAGCGCCGGCAAAATGTCGGCTTTCTTTACGCCAGGTTTAAGACGCATAAAACGGCTGACGGTCAGCGGCAGGGTGGCGTCGAGGTGCAGCTTTTGCGGCACATAGCCGATGCGCAGATCGGGCTCACGCTCCAGCGTGCCGGCGGTCGGTTTGACCAATCCCAGCACCACGCGCACCAGCGTGGATTTGCCCGCGCCGTTCGGGCCAAGCAGCGTGAGAATACGGCCGGGTTGCAGGCTGAGGGAAATGTTCGACAGCACCTTGCGGCTGCCGAAGGCGACGGAGATATTTTTTAGCGTTATCAGTGTAGACATCTCGAGATTACAGGTTGCAGAACGAAGCGAATGTTATAATATCACGCCTTGTTGATGAAAACGATGGGATTACTGATGATGGCAAAGAAAAATAAATGGCTGCAGCGTACGCTGTTGGCCAGCGCACTGTTGATGGCCGGCCCGCTGAGCAGCGCTTCCGCTGCGGTGGTGGCCTCGATTCGCCCATTAGGCTTTATCGCTTCGGCCATCGCCGACGGCGTGACGCCGACCGAAGTGTTGCTGCCGGACGGCGCTTCGCCGCACGATTTTGCGTTGCGTCCTTCGGATATCCAACGCTTGCGTTCCGCTGATCTGGTGCTATGGGTTGGGCCGGACATGGAAGCGTTCCTGCACAAGGCGCTGGTGCCTATCTCGGCGACCCGAAAGCTGGCTGTCAGCGAACTGCCGGCGGTGAAGCCGTTGCTGATGAAAGGCGAAGAGGACGACGATCATGATCATGCAGGCGAAGCGCATAACCATGCCGATGACGATCATGGGCATCATCACGGCGAGTACAATATGCACGTTTGGCTGTCGCCGGAGATAGCAAAAGTGACCGCGATCGCGATTCACGACAGATTGTTGGAACTTATGCCGCAAAATAAGGACAAATTAGACGCAAACCTGCGCCAGTTCGAGAATCTGCTGACGCAAACTGACAAAAATGTTGGTAACATGCTTACGCCTGTGCAAGGTAAGGGTTATTTTGTTTTTCATGATGCTTACGGCTACTTTGAGAAACACTACGGTTTGAGTCCACTGGGCCATTTCACCGTCAATCCCGAAATTCAGCCTGGAGCACAGCGCCTACACCAAATTCGAACACAGTTGGTTGAGCAGAAAGCGGTATGCGTTTTTGCTGAGCCACAATTCAGGCCGGCCGTAATCAATGCCGTCGCCAAGGGTACCAAAGTGCGTTCCGGAACGCTGGACCCGCTGGGCACCGGCATCGCGCTGGGGAAGGACAGCTACGGGAAATTCCTGGCTCAGCTGTCAAACCAGTACGTGAGCTGCCTGAAGTAAAGCTTATGAGGATAATATCGAGTGCAGCAGATAGTCCGAACTATCGCTCTGGCGTATAACAACCTGCCACGGCCCCACCGCGTCATGCTGGGGTCGCTGACAGTCGTCACATTGGCCGTCGCTGTTTGGCGGCCTTTTGTTTACCACCCAGAACACAACCCCATCGCCAAGAGCGTCGAGTTAGAATCCAGCCAGATGCGGTCATTGCTCCCCGAAGCCAGTGAACCGATAGATGCCGACCAACCCACCCCCGATGACGAAATCCCGCAGGATGAGCTGGATCAGAAAGATGCCGGCGACGACGGCGTGCATGAATATGTGGTTTCCACCGGTGACACCCTTGGCAGCATTCTGACGCAGTACGGCATCGATATGTCGGATGTCACCTTGCTGGCTTCGCAAAACCGCGATCTGCGTAATCTGAAGATCGGCCAACAGCTGTCGTGGACCGTGAACGATGCGGGCGATCTGCAGCAGTTGACCTGGGAAGTTTCGCGCCGCGAAACCCGCACCTATGACCGCGTCGGCAATAGCTTCAAAGAGTCTAAAGAGGCGCAGCAGGGCGAATGGCGCAACAACGTGATCAGCGGCCGGGTCAACGGCAGCTTCGTCAGCAGCGCCGGCGACGCCGGGCTGAGCCGTAACGAAATCAATGCGGTGATCAAGGCGTTGCAGTGGCAGCTCGATTTCCGCAAGCTGCGCAAAGGCGACCAGTTCTCCGTGCTGATGTCGCGTGAGCATTTCGACGGTAAGAAATCGCAAAGCCAGCTGTTGGGCGTGCGTCTGCGCACCGGCGGCAAGGATTACTATGCGATCCGCGCCGAAGACGGCAAATTCTACGATCGCCAGGGCTCTGGCCTGGCGCGCGGCTTCATGCGTTTCCCGACCATGAAGCAGTTCCGCATCTCCTCCAACTTCAACCCGCGCCGCGTGAACCCGGTGACCGGCCGCGTGGCGCCGCACAAGGGCGTCGATTTCGCCATGCCGGTCGGCACGCCGGTGCTGGCGGTCGGCGACGGTGAAGTGGTGATCGCCAAGCGCAGCGGCGCAGCGGGCAACTATGTGGCGATCCGCCACGGCCGCCAGTACACCACGCGTTATATGCACCTGAAAAAACTGCTGGTGAAACCAGGGCAGAAGGTGAAACGCGGCGATCGCATTGCGCTCTCCGGCAACACCGGCCGCTCCACCGGGCCGCACCTGCACTTTGAACTGTGGACCGGCCAACAGGCGGTGAACCCGCTGACGGCCAAGCTGCCGCGTTCTGAAGGGCTGGGCGGCAAAGACCGCAGCGATTATCTGGCGCAGGTGAAGGAAGTGGTTCCTCAGCTGCAACTGGATTAACGTCCCCCTTTTTCCGGCGCTTCGGCGCCGCTAATTTCATCGGCCTGATTGCGGGCCGATGCTGTTTTATCTGGGCGGTTCGCGGTTGTTAATTGCAAAATCGGTGCTGGCAATTATGATTAGCCGAATCGCTAAGCCAAGAGCATGTGCATGCAAAACGAGAAGAAATCGAACGTAGAGTTCATCCCGCAGTTTCAAAAAGCCTTTTTATACCCGCGCTACTGGGGCGTGTGGTTGGGAACCGGCCTGATGGCCGGCGTTTCGCTGGTGCCTGCGCGTCTGCGCGATCCGGTGCTGGGGGCGGTCGGCAAACTGGCCGGCAAGCTGGCGAAAGGCGCGCGCCGTCGTGCCCGCATCAACCTGCTGTATTGCTTGCCGGAATTGCCGGAAAGCGACCGTGAGCACATCATCGACCAGATGTTTGCCTGCGCGCCGCAGTCGATGGTGCTGATGGCGGAATTGGCCTGTACCAAGCCCGAGAAAGTGCTCAAGCGCGTGCGTTGGCACGGTGAAGAGGTGTTGGACAAGATCCGGGCTGAAGGGCGCAACGTGATTTTTCTGGTGCCTCATGGCTGGGCGGTAGATGTGCCGGCGATGTTGATGGCCGCGCGCGGCCAACCGATGGCGGCGATGTTCCACAACCAGCGCAATCAGCTGATCGACTACCTGTGGAATGCCGTGCGTCGTAAATTCGGCGGCCGCATGCACGCGCGCAATGACGGCATCAAACCGTTTATCAGTTCGGTTCGGCAGGGATATTGGGGTTACTATCTGCCCGATCAGGATCACGGCGCTGAGCACAGTGAGTTTGTCGACTTCTTCGCCACCTATAAGGCGACGTTGCCGGCGGTCGGGCGGCTGATGAAGGTATGCCGTGCGGCGATCGTGCCGCTGTTCCCGGTGTACGACGGCAAAACCAGCATGCTGGATATCTATATTCGCGAGCCGATGGACGATCTGGCCGACGCTGATGACCCACGGATTGCCCGCCGTATGAATGAAGAAGTGGAAAACCTGGTGGGCCCGAATCCGGAGCAGTACACCTGGATCCTCAAACTGCTGAAGACGCGCAAGGAAGGGGAGATTGAACCCTACTCGCGCGACGATCTGTATCGTTAATCCTTTCTACCGCTAACGCCGGTCGGGCTACACCCCGGCCGGCGTCACTTCAGATGTGCACCATACAGCCGCGAGCCCGCAGGATCTCAATGACGTTGGGCGTGTGGGTGAAATCATTCCAGCGCAGATCCAGCTTGCGCAGCCGGCTCAGTTCGCCGAGGCTTTCCGGCAGGTCGCTCAGGCGGTTGGCGCGCAGATCCAGGCTTCTCAGCGCCGTCAGCTCACCGATATTTTTCGGCAGGCGCGTCAGCTGATTGAAACGCAGGTTCAGCTCGCTCAACCGCGGCAGCCGGCAGAAGGCTTCCGGCAGTTCGGCGATGGCGTTGTTGGCCGCGTCGAGTATCTCAAGCTCGCCGAGCAAAGCCATTTCCGCCGGCAGCGTGGTCAGGGCATTTTTCATGATATGCAACTCGCGCAGCGCGCGCAGTTGCCCGATTTCGTCGGGCAGGCTGCGGATGCGATTGTTGTATAAACGCAGCTCCTGCAATGCCGCCAGCCTCGGTATTGCCTGCGGCAAGGCGGTCAGCTGGTTATCGGTCGCGTTGAGGTAAACCAACTGCTGTAGCTGCGCCAGCGAGTGCGGCAGATCGCTAAAGCCGTTGTCGCTCAGATAGAGGTATTTCAACCGGTGCAACTGCCCCAGTTCCTCGGGGAGTTCGCTTGCGCGATTGTGGCCAAAGTCGAACATCTCAAGCTGTTGCAACTGGCCAATCTCCGGCGGCAGGCGGTCGAGCTGATTGCAGGAGATGTTCAACACCTGTAGATTGCGGTGCCGGAAGAGGGGGGCGGGGATGGCCGCCAACTGATTATCATACAGGCTTACCTTGCGCAGCGCGTGGCCGGCTAACTGTGACGCGTCGAGCTGTGTCAGGCCGTGGCCATCGAGATCGAGCTCATCACCGCTCGCTGCGGGATTGCGTTGGTGGAGCATGGTGTTCTCCGTCGTTTATGGCGGTACCGGGGCAAAAAAAATGCCGGCCAACGTGAGCCGGCCGGCATGTCGTCTGCGGTGTGGATTACTCGACGCGCAGAATACGGCTGGTATTGGTGGTGCCGACGGTTTCCATCACGTCGCCCTGGGTGACGATCACCAGATCGCCGGAGACCAGGAAGCCTTTGTCGCGCAGGCGATTGACCGCTTCATTGGCGGCGATCACGCCGTCTTTGTGGCTGTCGAAATACACCGGTGTCACGCCGCGATACAGCGCAGTCAGGTTCAGCGTGTGCTCATGGCGCGACATGGCGAAGATCGGCAGGCCGGAGCTGATGCGCGACATCATCAGCGCAGTGCGGCCGGATTCGGTCATGGCGATCAGCGCGGTGACGCCTTTCAGGTGGTTGGCGGCATACATCGAAGACATGGCTATCGCCTCTTCGATGTTGTCGAACTGTACGTCCAGGCGGTGTTTGGAAACGTTGATGCTCGGGATCTTCTCGGCGCCCAGACAAACGCGCGCCATCGCCGCCACGGTTTCCGCCGGGTATTGGCCAGCGGCGGTTTCCGCCGACAGCATGACGGCGTCGGTGCCGTCCAGCACGGCGTTCGCCACGTCCATGACTTCGGCGCGGGTCGGCATCGGGTTGGTGATCATCGACTCCATCATCTGGGTCGCGGTGATCACCGCGCGGTTCAGAGTGCGGGCGCGGCGGATCAGTTTCTTCTGAATGCCGACCAGTTCCGGATCGCCGATTTCGACGCCCAGGTCGCCACGGGCAACCATCACCACGTCGGAGGCCAGAATAATGTCGTCCATCGCTTCGTCGGTGCAAACCGCTTCGGCGCGCTCAACCTTGGACACGATCTTGGCGTTGCAGCCCGCATCGCGCGCCAGGCGGCGGGCATAGTTAAGGTCTTCACCGGTACGCGGGAAGGAGACCGCCAGGTAGTCGACGCCAATCTTGGCGGCGGTCACGATGTCCGCCTTGTCTTTTTCGGTCAGGGCTTCGGCCGACAGGCCACCTCCGAGTTTGTTGATGCCCTTGTTGTTGGACAGCGGGCCGCCGACGGTCACTTCGGTAAACACTTTCATGCCCTGAACTTCGAGCACTTTCAGCTGAACGCGGCCGTCATCGAGCAGCAGGACGTCGCCCGGCACCACGTCGGCTGGCAGGCCTTTATAGTCGATACCGACTTTTTCTTTATCGCCTTCGCCTTTTGACAGGTTGGCGTCCAGCAGGAATTTATCGCCCACGTTGAGGAAGATTTTGCCTTCCTTGAAAGTGGAAACGCGAATTTTCGGCCCTTGCAGATCGCCGAGGATAGCGACGTGACGCCCCAGTTTGGCAGCGATTTCGCGCACTTTGTCAGCGCGAGCCTGGTGATCTTCCGGGCTGCCGTGGGAGAAGTTAAGCCGAACTACGTTGGCGCCGGCGGCAATGATCTTTTCCAGATTATTGTCGCGGTCTGTAGCCGGACCCAGGGTGGTAACGATTTTGGTTCTTCTGAGCCGTCTGGACATGTATTACTCCGTTGACTGGTGAAGCAAATATTGGTGTTGCGATAACGTCGGATAACGAAACCAGGCGTGAAATGTAATTTTACAACACTGATATTTCACCCGGGTTACCCGCATGAGCATGTTAACAGGGTACCGCCTCTGATGCCGTCATTCAAATGTCTGTTGAACGGCGATTTTTTCTTCGTCGGGTCACGAATCAAAACTGTTGGGAATGACCACGCCTTTATCAAAGCGCGATTCTTTGAGCGCTTCTTTGACCCGCTTCAAGTTATCTCTGAATTTAGCCCCTCGGCGCAAGGTAAATCCGGTGGCGAGCACGTCAATGAGCGTTAATTGCGCGATCCGCGACACCATCGGCATGTAAACGTCGGTGTCTTCGGGCACGTCGAGCAGCAGGGCCAGAGTCGCCGCCTGGGCGAGCGGGGTGTCGCGCGAGGTGATAGCCAGTACCGTGGCGTCGTTCTCCCGCGCCAGGTGGGCCATCTCCACCAGATTCTTGGTGCGGCCGGTGTGTGAGATCAGCACCACCACGTCGCCTTCGCCGGAGTTCATGCAGCTCATGCGCTGCATGACGATGTCATCGAAGTAGACCACCGGAATGTTGAAGCGGAAAAATTTGTTCATCGCATCGTGCGCCACCGCCGCGGAGGCGCCCAGCCCGAAGAAAGAGATCTTTTTTGCCTGGGTGAGCAGGTCAACCGCACGATTGATTGCGGCAATATCCAAATTTGCCTTTACTGTATCCAGGCTGGCCATTACCGATTCGAAGATCTTGCTGGTATAGGAATCGACGCTGTCATCTTCCTCAACGTTACGGTTTACGTAGGGCGTGCCGTTAGCCAGGCTTTGGGCGAGATGCAGTTTGAAATCGGGAAAGCCTTTGGTATCAAGGCGGCGGCAAAAGCGGTTGACGGTAGGTTCGCTGACGTCGGCCATGCGCGCCAGCGTGGCGATGCTGGAGTGAATGGCGGTCTGCGGGGAGGCCAGGATCACCTCGGCGACTTTCCTTTCAGATTTGCTCAGGCGTTCCAGATGGCTCTGGATTTTGTCCAGCGTATTCATATAACGAGAGTCACTCATGGTTTTATCCCTGTGGCTTTCAAGCAACAGCGTCGAATTTCGCCCATGTTCGCCGTGCAAGCAGACGCCAAACGAGCGGCTGTAACCTGGAATCGATAGGGTATGTCGATTTCAAACAAAGGAGAAATCAATGCCGGTTTAGTGAAAATATACTACGTGCTGGTAACCGTTGGCAGTCTCGACACGGCGTATGCAGGGTTTTTTCACCAGAATATGACCTGTGTCTAACTTTCATAATGGTAACAGAGCGTCAAAAAAGACGAAAAATTACAGTTTTGCCCGTGGTGAGGGCGTTGGCGTAGATTGGCGCTTTCCACTGGAATCTTGAGGCCTTTTTTTCTGCTTTGCTCCGGGTTTGCTGGCCGTAGTCAAACAGAGTACATTAGTAATGTAAGAAAATTACAAATATCCTGCAACGAGGAGATGAACATGGCGGTAACCTCTACAGCCCAGGCGTGTGACCTGGTTATTTTCGGCGCGAAAGGTGATTTGGCGCGCCGTAAGCTGCTGCCTTCCCTGTACCAGTTAGAGAAAGCCGGACACATCCACCCGGATACGCGGATCATCGGCGTCGGCCGCGCGGAGTGGGATAAACAAGCCTATACCGAAGTGGTCAAGGAAGCGCTTGGCACCTTCATGAAGGAAAAACTGGATGATGAACTCTGGGCCACGCTAAGCGCGCGCCTGGACTTCTGCAACCTGGACGTCAACGACAGCAAGAACTTTACCAAATTGGGTAAAATGCTGGATCAGAAGCACCGCACCACCATCAACTACTTCGCCATGCCGCCAAGCACCTTTGGCGCCATCTGCAAAGGGCTGGGCGAAGCCAAGCTGAACCATGAGCCGGCGCGCGTGGTGATGGAGAAACCGTTGGGCACCGATCTGGCGTCCTCCCGCGTGATCAACGATCAGGTGGCGGAGTTCTTCAATGAGTCCCAGGTCTACCGCATCGACCACTACCTCGGCAAAGAGACGGTGCTGAACCTGTTGGCGCTGCGTTTTGCCAACTCGCTGTTCGCATCCAACTGGGATAACCGCACCATCGATTCGGTGCAGATCACCGTGGCGGAAGAGGTGGGCATTGAAGGGCGCTGGGGCTATTTCGACCAGGCCGGCCAGATGCGCGACATGATCCAGAACCACCTGCTGCAGATCCTGACCATGATCGCCATGTCGCCGCCGGCGGATCTGACGACCGACCGCATCCGCGACGAGAAGGTCAAGGTGCTGCGCTCACTGCGCCGCATCGATCAGACCAATGTCCGGGAAACCACCGTGCGCGGTCAGTACACCGCCGGCTTCGTCCAGGGCAAGAAAGTGCCGGGTTATCTGGAAGAGGAAGGGGCGAACAAGAGCAGCAGCACCGAAACCTTCGTCTCTATCCGCGTGGATATCGACAACTGGCAGTGGGCCGGAGTGCCGTTCTACCTGCGTACCGGTAAACGTCTGCCGACCAAATGTTCGGAAGTGGTGGTGTACTTCAAAAACCCGCCGCTGAACCTGTTCAGCGATTCTTACCAGCAGTTGCCGCAGAACAAGCTGACCATCCGCCTGCAGCCGGACGAAGGCATCGAAATTCAGGTGCTGAACAAGGTGCCGGGGCTGGATCACAAGCACCGCCTGCAGACCACCAAGCTGGACCTGAGCTTCTCGGAAACCTTCAACCAGGAGCACGTGGCGGACGCCTACGAGCGCCTGCTGCTGGAGACCATGCGCGGCATTCAGGCGCTGTTCGTGCGCCGCGATGAAGTGGAAGAAGCCTGGAAGTGGGTCGACTCCATCATGGACGCATGGAAAGCCGACAACGAAGCGCCTAAGCCTTATCAGGCGGGCACCTGGGGGCCGGTGGCCTCGGTGGCGATGATCACCCGCGATGGCCGTTCCTGGAACGAGTTCGAGTAATGCGCAATGCCGGCAGCCTGTCTGCCGGCTTTTTTTTGCCTGCGATCTGCGCGTGGGCCACATCACTTACGGTACGGCCGGACGTCCGCGCATTTGTGCGGAGCCCTGTGGCAGGGGCGTGCCATTGTTAACCGCGAGTAATGGAGAAATAACGATGAAAAACTGGAAAACCAGCGCCGAGCAGATCCTGACGGCGGGGCCGGTGGTGCCTGTTATCGTGATCAACAAGCTGGAGCAGGCGGTGCCGCTGGCGAAAGCGCTGGTTGCCGGCGGCGTGCGGGTATTGGAGGTGACGTTGCGCACCGCCTGCGGGCTGGAGTCTATCCGCGCTATCGCCAAAGAGGTGCCGGAGGCGATCATTGGCGCCGGTACGGTGATCAACCCGCAGCAACTGCGGCAGGTGACCGAAGCGGGGGCGCAGTTCGCCATCAGCCCGGGGCTGACCGAAGCCTTGCTGCAGGCGGCGACGGCGGGGTCAATCCCGTTGATCCCGGGCATCAGCACCGTATCTGAACTGATGCTGGGCATGGATTACGGCCTGCGCGAATTCAAATTCTTCCCGGCGGAAGCCAACGGCGGCGTGAAGGCGCTGCAGGCGATCGGCGGCCCGTTCCCGCAGGTGCGCTTTTGCCCGACCGGCGGCATTACGCCGAACAATTACCGCGATTATCTGGCGCTGAAAAGCGTGCTTTGCATCGGCGGTTCCTGGCTGGTGCCGGCGGACGCGCTCGAAAAAGGCGACTATGCGCGCATCACTGAACTGGCGCGCAGCGCCGTCAGCGGCGCCGCGTTGTAACCCGCACCAGGCCTGGGGTTGGCGCTTATTTGCGCACCCGCGAATACCGCAAGGCTCAACGCTCCGTTGGGCCTTTTTTAATTTTTATCGTGATTAACTTTCTTATTTTTAACCCGTTTTTTTCTGCTTTTTTATGAAAACGGCAGTTTGCTTTCTTATTTTGGCTGTGGTAAAAATATCTCAGTTGAAAATTTTACTTTTATGAGGATATTGGGCAAATCGCACGGTGTGCGGCTGATAATAGAGAACTATTATGATGACTATTAACGGAACTACCCTCAGAACCTCTACGTGCCAACTCTTCCTGTCTGCGATCCTTGCCAGTGAGCATCACTGGTGCAGCGAACTATAGCGTCTTTCTCCCTTAACCGGTGCTGGTAGCGGGCTTACGCCTTCGCTCTACCGTTCAGCCGGGCAAACATTCTTTTTGCGTTTGGGTCAGTTTATCCCCAGGGATCTCTGCGTCTTGCGCGCCGTACTGCGGCCGTTCGACGAGATAAATCGGGATAAATATGCCTTGGCGCGCGTTATTCGCCGTTTGGGAGAAAAATTATGATTTATTGGATCTTTTTAGGTTTGGCCATCATGACCGAAATCATCGGCACCTTGTCGATGAAATACGCCAGCGTCAATGGCGGCATGATCGGGCATATCGTGATGTACGTGATGATCACCGCGTCTTATGTGTTGCTGTCAGTAGCGGTAAAACGCGTGGCGTTGGGCGTGGCTTATGCGCTGTGGGAAGGCATCGGCATTCTGTTCATTACCCTGTTCAGCGTGCTGTGGTTCGACGAGCCCATTTCGGCGCTGAAGGTACTGGGTCTGGCTACGCTGATCGCCGGTATCATGCTGGTGAAATCCGGTACCCGCAAAGAGCGAAAACAGGTCAGCCCGCGAGGTGACAACCATGCAACAGTTTGAGTTGTACCACATTGGGTTCCTGGGATTGGCCATCGTGCTGGAAATCATCGCCAACATCTTCCTGAAGATGTCGGACGGTTTCCGTAAAATTTGGCTGGGATTGCTGTCGCTGCTGTCGGTGCTCGGTGCGTTCAGCGCCCTGGCGCAGGCGGTGAAGGGCATCGATCTGTCAATCGCTTACGCGTTGTGGGGCGGTTTCGGCATCGCCGCCACCATCGCCGCAGGCTGGATCATGTTCGGCCAGCGGTTGAACGCCAAAGGCTGGATTGGCCTGGCGCTGCTGTTGACGGGGATGGTGATCCTCAAACTGTCCTGATAGCGGGCAATAAAAAACCGCAGGCGTTGCCGTCTGCGGTTTTTTTTCGTCTGCGCGTGGCTTACAGCGCGGCGATGATTTTGATTTCCACCTTGTACTTCGGATTCATCAGCTGCGCCTGCACGGTGCAGCGTACCGGCGCGCTGCCGGCAACGACCCAGGCGTCCCAGGCGGCGTTCATCGCAGCGAAGTCGGCGGTATTGGCCAGGAAAATGGTGGCATCCAGAATACGGCTTTTGTCCGAGCCTACGCGTGCCAGCAGCACGTCGATGGCGGCGAGGGCGTTGGCGGTCTGCGCGGTCGCGTCATCATCCAGGTTCTCCGGCACGCTGGTGTAGTAAACGGTTTCGTTGTGCACCACGGCTTCGGACCAGCGCTGATCGGGATCAATTCTTTCGATATTCATTTGCTTATCTCCATATCATAGTCCCGCTAAGGGTAGCACAGCCGGTGATGAAAAAGCGCGGCGATAAAGTGGGTGGTAGCCGGACGGCAGGCTTGGCATAATCACCGCTGAATGACACCGGCAGAGAGACAGCGTGACAGACGATTTTGCAACAGACGGCGCATTGGCGCAGGCTATCAAGGGATTCAAACCGCGTGAGCCGCAGCGGCAGATGGCGCAAGCCGTCACCGAGGCGATCAATTTCAAGCAGGAGCTGGTGGTGGAAGCCGGCACCGGCACCGGCAAAACCTTCGCTTATCTGGCGCCGGCGCTGCGCGCCGATCGCAAAGTGATCATCTCGACCGGTTCGAAAGCGTTGCAGGATCAGCTGTATGCGCGCGATCTGCCCACCGTCGCCAAGGCGTTGAAGTACAAAGGCAAGCTGGCGCTGCTGAAGGGGCGCTCCAACTACCTGTGCCTGGAGCGGCTGGAGCAGCAGTCGATGGCCGGCGGCGAACTGGCGGGGCAGACGTTGATCGATTTGGTGCAGCTGCGCAAGTGGTCGTCACAGACCAAAGAAGGCGACATCAGCACCTGCAGCGAAGTGGCGGAAGACAGTTTCGTTTGGCCATTGGTGACCAGCACCAATGACAACTGCCTGGGCAGCGATTGCCCGCTGTATCAGGATTGCTTCGTGGTCAAGGCGCGCCGCCGTGCGATGGATGCGGATGTGGTGGTGGTGAACCATCACCTGTTCCTGGCGGATATGGTGGTGAAAGAGGGTGGTTTCGCCGAGCTGATCCCGGAAGCCGAGGTGATGATTTTCGACGAGGCGCACCAAATCCCCGACATTGCCAGCCAGTATTTCGGCCAGCAGCTCACCAGCCGCCAGCTGTTGGATCTGGCGAAGGATATCACCATCGCCTACCGCACCGAGGTGCGCGATGCCGCTCAACTGCAAAAAAGCGCCGACCGTCTCAGCCTGAGTACGCAAGATTTTCGCCTGAATCTGGGAGAGCCGGGGTTCCGCGGCAATCTGCGTGACGTGCTCGGCGAACCCAACGTGCAGCGCGCTCTGTTGCTGCTCGATGATGCGCTGGAGCTGTGTTATGACGTGATGAAGCTGTCGCTGGGGCGTTCGGCGCTGTTGGACGCCGCCTTTGAGCGCGCCACGCTGTACCGCGCGCGCCTCAAACGCCTCAAGGCGGTGACGGAACCGGGCTACAGCTATTGGTATGAGTGCAATTCGCGCCACTTCGTGCTGGCGCTGACGCCGTTGACGGTGGCCGACCGGTTCCGTGAAATGCTGGACGAGAAGCCGGGCAGCTGGATCTTTACCTCGGCCACGCTGTCGGTCAACGATCAGCTGGGCCACTTCACCGAACGGCTGGGGCTGACCAAGGCCAAAACGCTGCTGCTGCCGAGCCCGTTCGACTATGCCAAACAGGCGTTGCTGTGCGTGCCGCGCTTTTTGCCTTCGCCGAATCAGCCCGGCGGGGCGCGCCAGCTGGCGCGCATGCTGCGGCCATTAATCGAAGCCAACAACGGCCGCTGCTTCTTCTTATGCACCTCGCACCAGATGATGCGCGAGTTGGCGGAAGAGTTCCGCGCCACGATGATGCTGCCGGTGCTGTTGCAAGGGGAAACCAGCAAAGGGCAACTGCTCGCGCAGTTCGTCGCCGCCGGTAACGCGCTGCTGGTGGCGACCAGCAGCTTTTGGGAAGGGGTGGACGTGCGCGGCGATGCGCTGTCCTGCGTCATCATCGATAAACTGCCGTTCACTTCACCGGACGATCCGCTGCTGAAGGCGCGCATTGAAGATTGCCGCCTGCGCGGCGGCGACCCGTTCAATGACGTGCAGTTGCCGGATGCGGTCATCACCCTGAAACAGGGCGTCGGCCGTTTGATCCGCGACACCGACGATCGCGGCGTGCTGGTGATTTGCGATAACCGTCTGGTGATGCGTCCTTACGGCGAGGTGTTCCTCAATAGCCTGCCGCCCACGCCGCGTACCCGCGATCTGAAGCAGGCCATCGCCTTCCTGCAGGCCGCCGATGCGTCGGCCACGTGAAAGATGAAGGGCTTACGGGGCTGTGCTACAATGCGCGCCCTGTATGAAAAACCCAGTTTTATTCCCGCCAGAGGTTGGCATGTCCACGCGAATTTTAGCGATCGATACCGCGACGGAAGCCTGTTCCGTCGCCGTCTGGAATCAAGGCGAAACCCACGCCCTGTTTGAGCTGTGCCCACGTGAGCATACGCAACGAATTTTACCTATGGTGCAGCAGGTGCTGGCGGAAACCGGTCTGGCGCTCAACCAGCTCGATGCGCTGGCCTTCGGTCGCGGCCCCGGCAGCTTTACCGGGGTGCGCATCGGTATCGGCATCGCTCAAGGCCTGGCGCTGGGCGCCGATCTGCCGATGATAGGCGTTTCCACGCTGCAAACCATGGCGCAGGGCGCCTGGCGCGTCAGCGGCGCGGAGCGCGTGCTGGCGGCGATCGATGCGCGCATGGGTGAAGTTTACTGGGGGCAGTTCGAGCGCCAGGCGGACGGCAGCTGGTTGGAAAGCGAAGGCGAGGCCGTGCTGTCGCCGGCGCAGGCGCTGGAGCGTGCGCAGCGCCTGCAGGGCGAATGGGCCCATGTTGGCACCGGGTGGCAAACCTACCCCGACTTGGTCAAGGGTTCCGCGTTGAGCCTACGTGACGGCCAAATGCTGTTGCCGCAGGCGCAAGACATGCTGCCGCTGGCGCTGCAAGCCTGGCAAGAAGGGCTGGCGGTAGCGGTGGAAAACGCCGAGCCGACCTATCTGCGCAATGAAGTCACCTGGAAAAAACTGCCGGGCCGCGACTGATCGCGGCGTATTGTGCTGATGTTGATGCCGGGCGATGAGGGGCTGCAACTTGAACGATGAAACGCGGTCAAAGTTACAGCCATTTCAGGAGATTGCGACCATGTTAATCCGCACTGCAAGTAAAAAGCTGTCGCTGCTGGCCGTCGCCTGCGGCGCGCTGGTTTTATCCGGGTGCGTCACCGTACCGGATGCGATCAAAGGCTCCAGCCCTTCGCCGGTGACTCAGCTTTCCTCGGTACAAAATGCACCCAACCTGTTTACCGGCGCGGAAGCCCGTTTCGGCGGCACCGTGGTAAACGTCGCCAACGAACAAGGGCGCACGGTGCTGGAGATTGCGGCGGTGCCGCTCGACAGCGGTGCGCGGCCGATACTGGGCGAACCGTCGCGCGGCCGCTTGCTGGCCACGGTAAACGGCTTCCTCGAACCGGTCGATTTCAAAGGCCAACTGGTGACCGTCGTCGGCGCCATTACCGGCCTGAAAGAGGGGCGAATCGGCATGACGCCGTATCGCTTCGTGACGATGAACGTGACCGGTTTCAAACGCTGGCATCTGGTGCAGCAGGTGGTGATGCCGCCTGCGCCAATGGGCCCCTGGGGCTGGCGCGGAGGTCCGTGGGGACCCGGTTGGGGCGCAGGCTATGGCTGGTATAACCCTGGCCCGGCACAGGTGCAAACCATCGTAACCGAGTAGCATACGCTTGATGTGAACACATTTGACAGGGCGGCTCAGGCCGCCCTTTTGTTTTTTGGGATAAGGAATATCCGACAATTAGTGACGTACATCGCAACCTGAATAATGTTTAAAACCCGAACTGGTCTGCTGAGTTAAAATATTGTTATGGTTAGGCTGCGAGTTTGAGGGCTGCGATGATAATTAGTAATGATTTCAGGAGTAATACCTTGGATAAGGTCTGGTTAAAACGGTATCCGGCAGATGTGCCCGCAGAGATTGATGCCGATCGCTATTCGTCGTTGATCGAAATGTTTGAGCATGCCGTGCAGCGCTATGCCGATCAGCCCGCCTTTATCAATATGGGCGAGGTGATGACCTTCCGCAAACTGGAAGAACGCAGCCGGGCTTTCGCGGCTTACCTGCAAAATGAACTGGGCCTGAAGAAGGGCGACCGCGTCGCGCTGATGATGCCTAACCTGTTGCAATACCCCATCGCCCTGTTCGGCATTCTGCGCGCCGGCATGGTGGTGGTCAACGTCAACCCGTTGTATACCCCGCGAGAGCTGGAACACCAGTTGAACGACAGCGGCGCCAGCGCCATCGTCATCGTCTCCAACTTTGCCCATACGCTGGAAAAAGTGGTGTTCAACACTCAGGTCAAGCACGTGATCCTGACGCGCATGGGCGATCAGCTGTCGGCCGCCAAAGGCACGCTGGTCAACTTCGTGGTTAAATACGTCAAGCGCCTGGTGCCCAAATACAACCTGCCGGATGCCATTTCATTCCGCAGCGCGCTGCAGCGCGGCCGCCGTCTGCAATATGTAAAACCGGACATCATTAATGCCGATTTGGCCTTCCTGCAATACACGGGCGGCACCACCGGGGTGGCGAAGGGCGCGATGCTGACGCACCGCAATATGCAGGCCAACCTCGAGCAGGCCAAAGCCGCCTATTCGCCGCTGTTCCGCGAAGGGCAGGAACTGGTGGTGACGGCGTTGCCGCTGTATCACATTTTCGCGCTGACGGTGAACTGCCTGCTGTTTATCGATCTGGGCGGGCGCAATTTACTGATCACCAACCCGCGCGATATTCCGGGGCTGGTGAAGGAGTTGGGTAAATACCCGTTCACCGCCATGAGCGGGGTGAATACCTTGTTCAATGCGTTGCTGAACAATGAAGAGTTCCACAAGCTCGATTTCTCTACGCTGCGTTTCTCGGTCGGCGGCGGCATGTCGGTGCAAAAAGCGGTGGCCGAGAAGTGGGAAAAAACTACCGGTAAACACCTGCTGGAAGGCTATGGCCTGACGGAGTGCGCGCCGCTGGTGGCCGGTAACCCTTACGATCTGAAACACTACAGCGGCAGCATCGGCCTGCCGGTGCCGTCGACGGACATTCGGTTGGTGGACGACAATGGCCACGATGTGCCGCCGGGCGAACCGGGCGAACTGTGGGTCAAAGGGCCGCAAGTTATGTTAGGCTATTGGCAGCGCCCGGAAGCCACCGACGAAGTGCTGAAAGACGGCTGGTTGGCGACCGGTGATGTGGTGACCGTGGACGAGCAGGGGTTTGTGCGCATCGTCGATCGCAAGAAAGACATGATCCTGGTCTCCGGTTTCAACGTTTACCCGAACGAGATTGAGGATGTGGTCAGCCAGCATCCGAAAGTGCTGGAATGTGCGGCGATCGGCGTGCCCAGCGAGGCCTCTGGCGAAACGGTGAAGATCTGCGTGGTGAAGAAAGACGCCTCGCTGACCAAGGAAGAGCTGTTGACCCATTGCCGTCGGCACCTGACCGGGTATAAAGTGCCTAAAATTGTTGAGTTCCGCGATGAACTGCCGAAGTCTAACGTCGGCAAGATTTTGCGGCGAGAACTGCGCGATGAGCTAAAAACGCCGAAGCCGGCCGATGCCGCCTAGGCGTCGCTCTCGCGCCTGACTATCAACAACGCCGGTGAATGCCGGCGTTGTTGTGTTTGAATCCTACAAGAGAATGATGTTTTGAATTATCAGTTGATCACTACCGATGCCGGATTGCAGCAGGTCTGCGAGCAGGCGAGAAAGCATGCCCAGATTGCGCTGGACACCGAGTTTGTCAGAACGCGCACCTACTATCCGCAGTTGGGCCTGATCCAGCTCTACGACGGTGAACAACTCTCCCTTATCGATCCTCTGCCGATCAAGCAATGGCAGCCGTTTGTCGACCTGCTGGCCGACACCGCCGTGGTGAAGTTCCTGCATGCCGGCAGTGAAGATCTCGAAGTGTTTCTCAACGCCTTTAAAACGCTGCCGACGCCGATGGTCGATACCCAGATCCTGGCGGCCTTTACTGGCCGGCCGCTCTCCTGCGGCTTCGCGACGCTGGTGGCGGAGTACATGAAGGTTGAGCTGGACAAGAGCGAGTCGCGCACCGACTGGCTGGCGCGCCCGCTGACCGAAAGGCAATGCGTGTACGCGGCCGCCGACGTGTTCTATCTGCTGCCGATGGCTAAACAGCTGGTGCAGGAGACCGAAGAGGCCGGTTGGACCGCGGCGGCCAATAACGAGTGCCTGCTGCTGTGTCAACGCCGTAGCGAGGCGCTGGCGCCGGAAGTCGCCTACCGCGAAATCAGCAATGCCTGGCAGCTGCGCCCGCGTCAGCTGGGGTGTTTGCAGAAGTTGGCGGAATGGCGGCTGCGCCAGGCGCGTGAGCGCGATCTGGCGGTGAACTTCGTGGTGCGTGAGGAGAACCTGTGGCAGGTGGCGCGCTATATGCCGTCTTCGCTGGGAGAACTGGATTCTCTGGGGCTGAGCGGGCCGGAGATCCGTTATCACGGCAAAACGCTGCTGGCGCTGGTGGCAGAGGCCGAAGCGCTGGAAGAGTCCGAGTTGCCGGCGCCGTTGGCCAACCTTATCGATCAGCCGGGCTACAAGAAGGTGTTCAAAGACATCAAGGCGGCGATCGCTACCGTCAGCGAGCAAAGCGGGTTGAGCAGCGAGCTGTTGGCATCCCGTCGCCAAATTAACCAATTGCTGAACTGGCATTGGAAACTGAAGGACGGCGAAAGTCGCCCTGAATTAATCAGCGGCTGGCGCGGCGATTTATTAATGGCGCCGTTGCAGGACATCCTGAAAGATTATTAATCGCTGATTATCACCTGGGCAGGGTAGGGAAACTCTGCTCGGGTGAATATAGGCAGGAAATAATGCGTTGAAGGTAAATCTGGCCAGAATTTACTTTAAACGAGGCGGCGGCAAAGTTAATTGGGAATAGTCCCAAAGGGAAAAATCGCTTTTTTGCTACCGATAAAGCTTAATAACTGGATGCACATACAGTTACCCCCTGCATAAAATATACAGGGGGTAATTAATGCGTCGCAATCATTTAGCTGCTTCTTCCGATTCCGGCAATGTCACGTTAAGTTCAAGTACCGAAATATCGTCCCCTTTCTGCTCGAACTGCACGTGCAGCATTTCAGGATCGATCTGAATGTATTTGCAAATAACCGCCAGAATATCGCGTTTCAGATCAGGCAGATACGGGGGCTCACTGTCCCCGCGGCGACGCTCTGCGACGATAATCTGCAGCCGTTCCTTGGCTATATTGGCTGTCTGTTTTTTGCGGGACAGAAAGAAGTCTAATAAGGCCATGGTTTATCCCCCAAAAAGGCGTTTCAGGAAACCCTTCTTCTCTTCTTCAATGAAGCGGAATGGGCGTTCTTCCCCCAACAAGCGGCAAACGGTATCGTCATACGCCTTACCGGCGTCTGACTCGGCATCCAGAATGACAGGCTCACCCTGGTTGGAAGCGCGCAGCACGGACTGGTCTTCCGGGATCACGCCCACCAGCGGAATGCGCAGGATTTCCAGCACGTCTTCCATGCTCAGCATGTCGCCACGGCTGACGCGGCCCGGGTTATAACGGGTCAGCAGCAGGTGTTCCTTGATAGGCGATTCGCCTTTCTCGGCGCGGCGTGATTTGGAAGAGAGAATGCCCAGGATACGGTCGGAGTCGCGTACCGAAGACACTTCCGGGTTGGTGGTGATGATAGCTTCGTCGGCGAAATACAGCGCCATCAGCGCACCGGTTTCGATACCGGCCGGTGAGTCGCAGACCACGAAGTCAAAATCCATCTCGCCGAGATCGTTGAGGATTTTTTCAACGCCTTCGCGGGTCAACGCGTCTTTGTCGCGTGTCTGCGAAGCCGGCAGGATATAGAGGTTTTCAGTGCGTTTGTCTTTGATCAACGCCTGATTCAGCGTGGCATCGCCCTGAATCACGTTCACGAAATCATAAACTACCCGACGTTCGCAGCCCATGATCAGGTCAAGATTACGCAGACCGATATCGAAATCGATCACGACGGTTTTCTTGCCTTTCTGGGCCAGGCCGGTAGCGATGGCCGCGCTCGAAGTGGTCTTGCCAACGCCCCCTTTACCCGATGTAACAACAATAATGCGTGCCATGAAATGGATTCCTTGTCAAAAGGGCTTAATTTAAAGGTTGTATGGTTAAAGCGTTATCCAACAGGCTGAGTCGTACGGCCTGCCCGACGTAATCGGACGGGATTTGGTCGCTCAACCAGTACTGCCCTGCGATAGAGACTAGCTCAGCCGCCAGGTGGGTGCAAAAAATCTGACATTGCGTGTCGCCTGACGCGCCTGCCAGTGCGCGACCGCGCATCATGCCGTAGACATGAATATTGCCGTCGGCAATCAGTTCGGCGCCGGCGCTGACGCTGCTGGTCACGATAAGATCGCTGTTGCGGGCGTAAATCTGTTGGCCGGAACGGACAGGCGTACTGATGATGCGCGTTTTGGCGGGGGCGTTATCCGCCACCACGGGCGCTGGCGTAGGCTCCGGCGCCGCCATTTTCTGGCCTTTGCCTTCGCTCAGCAGCGGCAGCCCGGCGCGGGCTATCGCGCGCTTTTGACGCTCATCTCTGCAACCGCTGATACCCACAACGCGCAGACCTGCCGCCGCGACAGCCTGTTGAAGTTCTTTCCAGTTCGCATCGCCTTCCAGCGTTGCGACGTTGATAACAACAGGAGCGTTTTTCAGAAAAGCGGGCGCTTGCTCAACTTTTTCCTGTAACGCCTGGCGTATTACCTCGGGCTGCGAATTATGCAAATGAACAACCGATAGGGTAAAACTGCTGCCTTTTAGCTCAATTGGCGATTGTGACATCTATCCTGACTCAGTCTCAGCAACTTTAAATCCCCGGAATACCACTCGGGGTGCGATATTCCGATGTACTATAAGCATGTTATAGTCAGAGTTATATCCAGGCAAGACGCTCCCTCAATTAAATAGAGTTAAAAAAATGCTTTGTGTGATCTATAGAAGCCCGAAACGCGATCAAACTTATCTTTATGTCGAAAAAAAAGACGATTTCTCTCGTGTGCCGGAAGAGCTGATGAAAAGTTTCGGCGTGCCGCAATTCGCCATGATGCTGTCGCTCGATGAGCGCAAGAAATTGGCCTCGGCGGATATCGAAAAGGTGAAGCAGGCGTTGAAAGACGAAGGCTATTATCTGCAGTTCCCGCCGCCGGTTGAAAACCTGCTTAATCAGCATCTGGCGGGCGATAAGGCCTGAGACAGTCGCCACGGCCAGGGGAGGCGCGATGACACGTTCGGCGAGAAAGACCGTATTGGCCGCCTGGTTGGCGCTGGGCGGAGTGCTGATGCCCGGCGCATCGCAGGCGGCGCAGGAGACGACGCTGGCGGCGAGCGGCCGCGATCCGGCGCAGTTCCCGGCGTATGTCGATCAACTTAAGCGCCGGGCGCGGGAACAGGGCATCAGTCAGGCGACTCTTGATCGCGCGTTTGCGCAAATCCACTTCGTCGATCGAGTGATCAAGGCCGATCGCAATCAGCCGGAGCAGAAGATCACCCTGGACGATTACCTGCGGCGGGTGATGTCGCCCGCCAAGGTGCGCCAGGGGCGAGAACGGTATCGGCAGCGCCATGCGCAATGGTTGCGGGCCAGCGAGCGCTATCGGGTGCCAGGGCGTTATATCATCGCGCTGTGGGGGATGGAGAGCGCCTACGGCAAGATTCAGGGGCGGGAAGACGTGGTGTCTGCGCTGGCGACCTTGGCGTTTGAAGGGCGCCGTGAAGCTTTTTTCAGCCAGGAACTGATGGCGGCGCTGCAGATAGTCGAGCAGGGGCACGTCGGCGATACGCCGCTGAAAGGCTCCTGGGCCGGCGCGATGGGGCAATGCCAGTTTATGCCGAGCTCCTTCTTGCGCTACGCGGCGGATGGCGACGGCGACGGGCGCATCGATATCTGGAGCAACATTGACGACGTTTTCGCGTCTACAGCCAGCTATCTGTCCAAAGAGGGTTGGCAGCCCGGCATCGGTTGGGGGCGCGAGGTCAAATTGCCCGCCGGTTTCAACCGGGCCGAACTGGGCCTGAAAGACGCGCAGGCGCGCAGCGTCAACGACTGGCAAAAACGCGGCGTGCGCCGCGCGGATGGCAGTGCGTTGCCGCATGCCGTGCAGCGCGGTTGGATTATCGCGCCGGATGATCTGCAGGGGCGGACGTTCCTGGTCTATGATAATTTCCGCACCCTCATGCACTGGAATCGCTCTTACTATTTCGCTCTCGCCGTGGGTATGATGGCAGACGCGATCGGGCATTGATCCGGCACACCAATAATCGGCTTGGCGCGCCAAGCCTCTACAGTTTGGGAGAAGCGGTATGTATCAACATAGAGACTGGCAGGGTTCGCTGCTCGATTTCCCGGTGAACAAGGTGGTCTGCGTCGGCAGCAACTACGCCGATCACATCAAGGAAATGGGCAGCGCGGTGTCCGTCGAACCGGTGGTGTTTATCAAACCGGAAACGGCGTTGTGCGATATCCGCCAGCCGGTGGCTATCCCCAAAGAGTTCGGTTCAGTGCACCATGAGGTCGAGCTGGCGGTGCTGATCGGCACGCCGTTGAAACAGGCTAACGAAGATCGCGTTGCGCGGGCGATCGCCGGTTACGGTGTGGCGCTCGATCTGACGCTGCGCGATCTGCAAGCGGGCTTTAAAAAGGCCGGTCAGCCGTGGGAAAAGGCCAAGGCCTTCGACGGTTCCTGCCCGATGTCGGGATTTATCCCGGTGGCGGAATTCGGCGATCCGCAAAACGCCGAGCTGTCGTTGACCGTCAACGATCAATTGCGCCAGCAGGGCAATACGCGCGACATGATCACGCCAATCCTGCCGCTTATCAGCTACATGAGCCGCTTCTTCACGCTGCGCGCCGGCGACATCATCCTGACCGGCACGCCGCAGGGCGTGGGCCCGATGGCTTCCGGCGACATGCTGAAAATCAGCCTGAACGGCAAAACGCTCAGCACCCGGGTGATCTGATTTCTCCTTGCCGCCGGCATCGTCGGCGGCAAAGCTTGCATCTTGTGGCTAAAATGTCTATATAGTCCCCCCTCGAACCTGCGCGCAGGTGACTTATCCATTTACCGAAACCGGACGCTAACATGTCACAACTCGCTTTTTGGCAACAGAAAACGCTGGCGGAAATGTCAGAACAAGAGTGGGAATCGCTGTGCGACGGGTGCGGGCAATGCTGTTTGAATAAGCTGATCGACGAAGATACCGACGAGATTTATTTTACCAACGTAGCCTGCAACCAGCTCAACATCAAATCCTGCCAATGCCGCAACTACGAGCGGCGCTTCGAGCTGGAAGAAGACTGCATCAAACTGACGCGCGAAAATCTCACCACCTTCGATTGGCTGCCGCCTACCTGCGCCTATCGTCTGATTGGCGAAGGCAAGCCGCTGTTCCCCTGGCACCCGCTGATCAGCGGCTCCAAAGCGGCGATGCACGGCGAGCGCATCACGGTGCGGCATATCGCAGTGCGCGAGAGTGAAGTGGTGGACTGGCAGGATCATATCCTCAACAAGCCGGACTGGGCCAGATAACGCGGATACCTTGACAGATGTTGCTCGGCAACACGAGTTTTAATGCCAGAGGGCGGCGTGTTAAGACATTCCGCCCTCTTGGCTATTGAGCTCACGCGCGTGAGACTCTTGCTTCACGCTTTTTTATCTCGGCGATGCCAGTTGGCCAGATTTTTCAGCGGCTGCTTCACATACGGGCTGGCTTTGATCAGGCTGAACAGCAGTTTATTCACCGCCGTGCCCACTTTGTCCATTGGCCGGTCGATATCGAGAAACAACACCGCGCGCAGCTCGTCGGTATCATTGCGGACCTCGTGTTCATAAGAATCATCAAACAAAATCACCTTGCCTTCATCCCAGTGCAGGATTTGGTCGTCAACGCGGATCCAGAGCTTGTCCCGATCCTTTGGCACGATCAATCCCAGATGCGCGCGCACGACGGCTCGCGTCGGGCCCTTGTGGGGCACGATGTGATAGTGCGGTTTGAGGATTGAAAACATGGCGGTGCGCATGCCCGGGATCTCGCTGACCGCCTCTGCTGTGCGCGGGCAGATGGCGCAGTTTTCATCAACCCGTTGCCCGTAGACAAACAGCCCGAAGGTTTTCCAGTTATCTCCTTTAGAGATGCGTTTCTGATCCGGTGATATTTGATGGAACGCGGGGATGTCCTCCGGGTGCTCCAGTAACCGATCCAACTCCTCGCGAATGGCCGGCCAACGGGCTTCCAGCGCCGTCACCCAATGGAATTCATGATTGCCGATCCGCGGCGTGGTGGAGATGAGCGAATGGCGAGTCTGAAATTCGCCGTTCCAGCGCAGGAATTTTTTCCCGGCTTTGAGCAGCATGCGCCGCAGGAAGGGGCGCTGAGACGAAGGGGGCAATGTGGTATCCGGCATAGTATCGTGTCCTTGATGTCATATGATGTGCTGTAGTCAGCCAAAACCTGGCTCACAGGAAGAAAGGGTGAAAGTCAACACGTCATTTAGCATAGGGAAAGCATCACGAACGATTTTAATCTTTAGTGCGCGAATGGCGTTGATGCTTGCTGCCGGATAGAGGCAAATTCCAACAATTTATTTAAGGATGGTAAGGGTTTGTGCGGGGGAGGAGGGGGAAAAAAGCCCCTGCAAAGATGAGGGGCAAGACACACAACAACACCAGGGAAATCGGTAGTACTCACTTTGCCGATACTATAAGGATTTTATGGGTAAACTTCACCAAAATATTGTGCTCTGAATGTGACAAAGGTGCAGTCGTTCATAAGTAACGGTAATTTATTGATGCTCGAAGGCTGAAAGGAATGAGCCTGAGCGGCCAGTTTTTAGTCGCCGATATCGCAGAAGTTTAATGTTATGTAAATTACGCGCTTAATTGTGCCGGGATGCTTCTTTTTAAACGATAAGTTGGGTAATTTGGCCGCTCTCCCGCAAGTTCGAGAGTATAACAATGAAAATGATCCGCCTGTTTGCCGTAGCTGGAGCGCTGATCGTGCTCGTTTACTTCCTTACACATACCTGAGGTGGCTTTATCTCGGAATGTGGCAGCAATACCTAAAAAAACGGCGCCTTCCGGCGCCGTTTTTTGTTTGTTTGCCGATCAGCGGCCGAACAGGTCGCGGCGGCGTGGGCGAACAAACTGCGCGATCAGCACAATCAGCGCCACCAGCAGATAGGCGCCGAAGATGCCGACCAACCATTGCGGCATTTCCAACGTCAGGAATTGCCATTGACGCACGGAGCAGTCACCGGAAGCGTGGAACACCGCCGGCAGCCATTTGTCCAGCGGCAGCCAGGACGGGAAGCTGACGAAGAAATCGCAGGTATTGAATGGCGAAGGATGCAACTGGATCATGGTGTGCTTCCACGCCAGCTGTACGCCTTCCCAGGCGCTGTAGATCCACAGCAAGATCGCCGCGTAGCGCAGCGGAGTTTTCGGCGCGATGGCGCCCACCAGCGAGGCGCCGAGGATGCCGAACAGCGCGCAACGCTCGTAAATGCACATCACGCACGGCTGCAGCAGCATAACGTGCTGGAAATAGAGCGCGACCAGTTCCAACACCAACGCTGTCAGGGCCATCAGCAGCCAGGCGCCGCGTCCTTGTGAACAGCGGTTAAAGAATTGCAACATATCTAGATTCTTCCATGCAGTAAGCAATTGAACCGGCAGTGTAAACCAATTCCTCTTCGCTGCCAGCCACCTGGGCCGGATTCAGCGTAAAAATAGTCGGTTCACCCTGCCGGCGCCGTCTCAGTGGCCGACGGCGTCGATGGACGGCAGCGTCAGCCAATGCCACTGCGTCAACAGCTCGGTCGCCGGTTCCAAGGTGAACTGGACGCACAGCAGGCCAACTACCGTCAGCACCACCGTATAAGGCAGGGCCATCCATACCATGCGGCCATACGACAAACGCACCAGCGGCGCCAATGCCGACGTCAGCAGGAACAGAAACGCCGCCTGTCCGTTAGGGGTGGCGACCGATGGCAGGTTGGTACCGGTATTGATGGCGACCGCCAGCAGCTCGAACTGCTTCAGCCCGATCGCGCCGGTTTCCAGCGCGGTGCGCGCCTCGTTGATGTAAACCGTGCCGACGAAGACGTTGTCGGAAACCGACGACAGCAGGCCGTTGAACAGGTAGAACAGCGAAAGCTGAGAGGCGGGCTCGGCGCGCAGCACAAACTGGATCACCGGGCTGAACAGGTGCTGCTCGATGATGACCGCGACCACGGTGAAAAACACCGTCAGCAGCGCGGTGAACGGCAGCGCTTCCTGGAACGCTTTGCCGATGGCGTGCTCGTCGTTCACGCCGCACAGGGAGGTGGCGAGGACGATCACCGACAGGCCAATCAGCCCCACTTCAGCCAGGTGGAAGGCCAGCGCCAGCACCAGCCAAACGCCGATCAGCGCCTGCATCACCAGTTTGAGCCGTTCTTGTTTGCTACGGCCCGCAGTGGCCTTGCGGTCATACTCTTTCAGCACGTCGCGCACCGCTTCCGGTAGCTGCGCGCCGTAGCCAAACAGGTGAAAACGTTCTACCAGCCAACACACCAGCAGGCCGCACACCAACACCGGCAGCGTGACCGGCGCCATACGCAGGAAGAAATCGATAAAACCCCAGCCCGCGTTTTTGGCGATGATCAGGTTTTGCGGCTCGCCCACCATGGTCATGACCCCGCCGAGCGCGGTGCCGACGCCGGCGTGCATCAGCAGGCTGCGCAGAAAGGCGCGGAATTGCTCCAGCGTCTGTTTGCGCTCTTCGCCGGTAAAATCGCTGTCATCGCCAATGTCGCCGTCAGGGCGGTTTGACGTCACGTTGTGATAGATGGAATAGAAGCCGGTGGCCACGCTGATCACTACCGCCACGACCGTCAGCGCGTCGAGGAAGGCGGAAAGGAAGGCGGCGGCCAGGCAGAACGCCAGCGACAGCAGGGTTTTCGAACGGATGTTGAGCAGCAGCTTGGTGAACACAAACAGCAGCAGCTGCTTCATAAAGTAGATGCCGGCCACCATAAAGATCAGCAGCAGCAACACGTCCAGATTATGTTCGATTTCCTGCGAAACCTGCACCGGGCTGGTCATGCCGATGGCCACGGCCTCGAGCGCCAGCAGGCCGCCCGGCAGCAGCGGGTAGCATTTCAGCGCCATCGCGAGGGTAAAGATGAACTCGGCCACCAGCAGCCAACCCGCGATAAACGGGCTGGCGAAAAAGAACACCAGGGGGTTGATCGCCAGAAAAATGAGAATGGTCAGTTTGTACCAGTCGGGAGATTGCCCCAGAAAATTTTTGAGCAGGGCGCTACGCAGGGTTGTTTCCATTGTGCTCTATGCATCCTTCAATCAGTCGTAGCACGTACCCTAACAATGCGGTGGGGGCGTGCGCAACCTGAGCTTGTTTTACCATGGGAAAATTCCTCCGACCGGTATTTTTGCTCGTTTTTTGCCACGTTATGCACACTTTCGTTTATTGTTTTTCGCTCACGCTATGTCATGTCAGCACGATCTGGTATGATGAGCTGATTACTTTTACTGATTTTATCGTCGCAACGGAACGTCAAACACATGGTCATAAAGGCGCAGAGTCCTGCCGGTTTCGCGGAAGAGTACATTATTGAGAGTATTTGGAATAATCGCTTCCCCCCTGGCTCTATTTTGCCCGCGGAGCGTGAGCTTTCGGAGTTGATTGGCGTCACGCGCACCACGTTACGTGAAGTGTTGCAACGTCTGGCCCGCGATGGCTGGTTGACCATTCAGCATGGCAAACCGACCAAAGTGAACAATTTTTGGGAAACGTCCGGCCTCAATATCCTTGAGACGGTGGCTCGTCTCGATCACAAAAGCGTCCCTCAGCTGATCGATAACCTGCTGTCCGTGCGCACCAATATCGCGTCGATCTTTATTCGCGCCGCGGTGCGCAATCATCCGGAGCAGGCCCAGGAAGTGTTGGCGAAGGCCGCCGAGGTTGAAGATCAGGCGGACGCTTTCAATCTGCTCGATTACGAGATCTTCCGCGGTCTGGCGTTCGCTTCCGGCAATCCGATCTACGGCCTGATCTTCAACGGTCTGAAAGGGCTGTACACCCGCGTGGGCCGTTACTACTTCTCCAACCCGGAAGCGCGCAAGCTGGCGCTGACCTTCTACAGCAAGCTGTCCACGCTGTGCCATGAGAAGCTGTACGACCAGGTGATGGACACCGTGCGCAACTACGGTAAGGACAGCGGGGCGATTTGGCAGAGCATGCAGGGCACCATGCCGAGCGATCTGACCGAAGCGCGCCGTTAATCGCGAGTCAATGAAAAAGAAAGGGCGCCATTTTGGCGCCCTTTGTCGTTGCGGCGGTTACAGCGGCGTAGGCCGCGGCGGGCAGCGATCGAGCAACTCTACACTGCCGTCTTCATTTTGCTGCTCGAGGATCACGTCGAAGCCCCACAGGCGATGCAGGTGCTTCAACACGTCGCGGCGGCTCTTATCCAGTGGCGCGCGTTCCTGCGGGATGTAACGCAATGTCAGCGAGCGGTCACCGCGCAGATCCACGTTCCAGATCTGAATGTTCGGCTCATGGTTGCTCAGGTTGTATTGCGCCGACAGCTCCTGGCGGATCGCCCGGTAACCGGCTTCGTTATGGATCGCGGCAATCTCCAGATAGTTGTTGCGATCGTCGTCCAGCACGGTGAACAACCGGAAATCACGCATCACTTTGGGTGACAGGAACTGGCTGATAAAGCTCTCGTCCTTGAAGTCGCGCATGGCGAAGTGCAATGTCTCCAGCCAGTCTTTTCCGGCGATGTCCGGGAACCAGTAGCGGTCTTCTTCGGTCGGCGATTGGCAGATGCGCTTGATGTCCTGGAACATGGCGAAGCCCAGCGCATAAGGGTTGATGCCGTTATAGTACGGGCTGTTGTACGGCGGCTGATACACCACGTTGGTGTGGCTGTGCAAAAACTCCAGCATAAACCGCTCTGTCACTCGGCCCTCGTCGTACAGATGGTTGAGGATGGTGTAATGCCAGAAGGTGGCCCAACCCTCGTTCATCACCTGAGTCTGCTTTTGCGGGTAGAAATACTGGCTGACTTTGCGCACGATGCGCAACACCTCACGCTGCCAGGGTTCCAACAGCGGTGCATTCTTTTCGATAAAATAGAGGATATTTTCCTGCGGTTCGCTCGGATACCGGCGCGCCTGCTCCGGCGACTCTTCACGTTCGACGCGTGGCAAGGTCTTCCATAACGTATTCACCTGGCTTTGCAGATACTCTTCGCGGCTTTTCTGGCGCGCTTTCTCTTCCACCAGGGAGATTTTCT
Source organism: Serratia sp. 22278 (assembly GCF_052045405.1). NCBI lineage: Bacteria > Pseudomonadati > Pseudomonadota > Gammaproteobacteria > Enterobacterales > Yersiniaceae > Serratia > Serratia sp. 22278. The sequence goes on from NZ_JBQEOW010000003.1 coordinate 256,550, forward strand.
GCGGGCGCTTGTACCTGTCGACCCCATAGTTCATCAGCGCGTGGCAGGAGTCCAGCAGTCGCTCCACTTCATCGACGCCGTAGCGCTCTTCGCATTGGCTGATGTAGTGGCGGGCGAACAGCAGATAATCGACGATGGAGCTGGCGTCGGTCCAGCTGCGGAACAGATAGTTATTCTTGAAGAACGAGTTGTGGCCATAGCAGGCGTGCGCCATCACCAGCGCCTGCATGGTGATGGTGTTTTCCTCCATCAGGTAGGCGATGCAGGGATTGGAGTTGATGACGATTTCATACGCCAGCCCTTGCTGGCCCTGTTTGTAGCGCTGTTCGGTTTCGATGAACTTCTTGCCGAAGGACCAATGGGTATAGTTGATCGGCATGCCGACGCTCGAATAGGCGTCCATCATCTGCTCGGAGGTGATCACCTCGATCTGATGGGGGTAAGTGTCGAGTCGGTAATGCTTGGCGACGCGGTCAATCTGCTCCAAATACACCTGCAGCAGTTCGAACGTCCAGTCCGGTCCATCGCTCAGACGTTTATCATCCTTAACCTTTTCATGTGTTGAAGTAGTCATCAGCGCACCCTCATTATTCACGGGTCTTGCTCAAACGGCAGACCCTGTAACAAGCATAGTTCAAGTCATAATTAACCATTGCAAATCAGTGAAATAAAAATGCCGGTACGCAAAGGAGCGAACGGCGGTCGATCCGGCACCCGTCCCGGCAGAAGGCGGCGCGGCACCGCATTCCCTCTTCGAGTATAACCCTGCGGCAGGGGGGCGCAACACAATGCCTGTTGCACGACAAGGATTGAAAATTGTTATGTTATATTGTAACTTTTAATTTTCATGGTAACGGACAAGGAGCGCATTTTGGCGAGGCATTTTGGCAAACTGGCGGTGGCGCTGGCCGCGCTGTTTATCAGCGGGCAGGCGTGCGCCCATGGGCATCATTCACACGGCAAGCCGCTGACGGAGGTGGAAAAAAAGGCGGAGGCGGGTGTATTCGACGATAAGGACGTCAAAGATCGCAACCTGGCGGATTGGGAGGGGGTGTGGCAATCCGTGTATCCCTATCTGCTCAATGGGGATCTTGACCCGGTGTTCAAGAAGAAAGCGGCACAGGACAAGCGCAAGACCTTCGCCGAAGTGAAGGCGTATTACCGCAAAGGGTACGCCACCGATGTAGATACCATCGGCATTGAAAACGGCGTCATGGAATTTCACCGCGGTGACCAATCCAGCGCCTGTCAGTATAAGTACGCCGGGCATAAGATCCTGACGTATGTTTCCGGTAAAAAGGGCGTGCGTTATCTGTTTGAATGCCAGGATGCCGGCAGCCTGGTGCCGAAATTCGTGCAGTTCAGCGATCACATTATCGGCCCGCGCAAATCGGCGCATTTCCATATCTTTATGGGCAACACGTCGCAGGAAGCGTTGCTGAAAGAGATGGATAACTGGCCGACTTACTACCCATTCCAACTGCAAACCAAAGAAGTCGTGGATGAGATGCTGCATCATTGATGCTGCTCGCTCCCGCAACCACAAGCCCGCCTGTGTGGGCTTGTGCTCAGTCAAACGGTCTGATTTGCAGGTAATCGTCCGTCACTTCCATTTCAAATAGCGTTTTATCTGCCAACAAGGTCGCACGCATTCGTTCCCGGGCTTGCCGGTAGCGTTCATCCAATTGAATATCACCGGCGCTTTCCCATGCGACTCGGCTTGGCCATTGCGCATAGCCGATAAACTGCCCGCCCATATCCCGATGCAGGCGCGAGCCGAGGCTGCCGCGCTGCAGATAGATGCCTTGGGTCAACGCTAGCCAAGCCTGGCGAAAGGCGTGTTCGTGTCCGGGTTTGACTGAAAACTGGTAAATGGCGATGAACATAAGGCGTTCTCCACAATAGCGATAGTGTGAACTTTAGGCGCTGCTTCTGGCTTTAACGTTCATATCGTGCTACAGCGTTCAACATAAGCGGGCGGGCTAAGGGCTCGGGTGTTTTATTCCAGTAGTGAAAGCAAGGTTAACGGCAGCTGAAATTTTGCGCGATTTTTCTGCTGCGGAGGGAGGAGGCTCTCTTTGTTTGTTATGTTGGTATTTTTTATTTTATTGGGTTTTTATTCTGTTTAATTGTTGGCTGGTATTTTTATATTCTGTTAAATCAATGTTACTTATCACGCCTTTTTTGAGTGCTATCATTGATAGCGTTGATGTCAATTCAGTGGCGGTATGACGCCATAATCCCCTCTAAACCGCATCTTATCGCTATTTGCAGACGGCTATTGCAAATGCACGGCTCATCGACGATAAATTAATTGTGAATATTGTCACGTTTGATGACGAAGTTGTTGGACGGATTTTTTCACTGAGTTAATTTCCTGTGAGCAGAAGATTATGCTTTGTGAAGCCTTGAGCTGGAGTCAGCGATGCGAGTGGTAATTTTAGGTAGTGGAGTGGTGGGCGTAGCCAGTGCCTGGTATTTGGCGAAGGCGGGGCATGAGGTGACGGTGATCGATCGTCAGCCAGGCCCCGCACTGGAAACCAGCGCGGCGAACGCCGGGCAGATTTCACCGGGTTATGCCGCACCTTGGGCGGCACCGGGCGTGCCGCTGAAGGCCATCAAGTGGATGTTCCAGCGCCATGCGCCGTTGGCCATCCGCCTCGACGGCAGCAGCTTCCAACTGAGCTGGATGTGGCAGATGTTGAAGAACTGCAACACCGAACACTACATGACCAACAAAGGCCGCATGGTGCGTCTGGCGGAATACAGCCGCGATTGTATCAAGGCGCTGCGTCAGGAAACCGGCATCCAGTACGAAGGTCGCCAGGGCGGCACGCTGCAGCTGTTCCGCACTCAACAACAGTTCGAAAACGCCGCGAAAGACATTGCGGTATTGGAAGATGCCGGCGTGCCTTACAGATTGCTGGAAGCCGGCCAACTCGGCAGCGTCGAGCCGGCGCTAGCGCAGGTGGCGCACAAGCTGACCGGCGGCCTGCAGTTGCCGAACGACGAAACCGGCGATTGCCAGCTGTTTACGCAACAGTTGGCGAAGATGGCAGAGCAGGCGGGCGTCACTTTCCTGTTCAACCGCAGCGTCGATCGTCTGCTGGTGGAGGGCGACAAGATCGCCGGCGTGCAGTGCGGCGAGGAAGTGTTCAAGGCCGACAGCTATGTGGTGGCGTTCGGCTCGTACTCCACGGCGCTGCTGCGCGGCCTGGTGTCCATTCCGGTTTACCCGCTGAAGGGCTATTCGTTGACCATTCCTATCACCGACGAAGCGGCGGCGCCGTTCTCTACGGTATTGGATGAGACGTATAAAATCGCCATCACACGCTTCGACCAGCGCATTCGCGTTGGCGGCATGGCGGAGATCGTCGGTTTCAATACGCAGCTGGAGCAAAAACGGCGCGAAACGCTGGAAATGGTGGTGCGCGATCTCTACCCGAACGGCGGCCGAGTGGAAGAGGCGACGTTCTGGACCGGCCTGCGGCCGATGACGCCGGACGGCACGCCAATTGTCGGCCGCACCTCGCTGAAGAACCTGTATCTCAATACCGGACATGGCACGTTGGGCTGGACGATGGCCTGTGGCTCCGGGCAGTTGTTGTCCGATCTGATGTCCGGCATTACGCCGGCGATCCCTTCCGATGACCTGGCGGTGGCGCGTTACAGCGCCGGGTTTCGTCAGCAACACGCGGTTCCGCTGAACGACGTGCATCCCGCACGTTAATCGTCGACGCTGTCATAGACTTTCCCGGCCACGCGCAGGCGCGCGTGGCCGCCGTACGCTGCCCCAAGGAGAAGCGATGCCCCGTCCCATAACCGCCACGATGCATCTCGGCGCGATTGAAAATAACCTGCAGGTGGTGCGCCGTTTCGCCCCCGGCGCCAAAATCTGGGCGGTGGTCAAGGCTAACGCCTATGGCCACGGCATCAAACACGTTTGGCGCAGCATGGCGCAAACCGACGGCTTCGCCATGCTGGATCTGGCCGAAGCGGTGCTGCTGCGCGAGTCGGGTTGGCAAGGGCCTATCCTGTTGTTGGAAGGCTTCTTCCAGCCGCAGGATCTGGCGTTGCTCGACCGTTATCGCCTGACGACGGCGGTGCACAGCGACTGGCAGCTGGCGGCGATCGCCGACGCCACGCTGAACGCGCCGCTCAATGTCTATCTGAAAGTGAACAGTGGCATGAATCGGCTGGGGTTCGCACCCGAGCGGCTGCATGAGGTGTGGCGCAGGGCGCAGGCGGTAGCCAACATTGCCGAGCTTACGCTGATGAGCCACTTCGCCACCGCCGACGGCCCTGAAGGCGTGACCCGGCAAATGGCTACCATCGAGGCGGCGGCTACCGATATACCGCTGCCGCGCTGCCTGGCCAACTCGGCCGCCACGCTGTGGCACCCTTCGACCCACGGCAGCTGGGTCCGTCCTGGGATCGTTCTCTATGGCGCTTCGCCGAGCGGTTGCTGGAATGACGTTGCGGCGACGGGGCTGCAGCCGGCGATGACGCTGAGCAGTGAAATCATCGGCATTCAGCAACTGAAGTCTGGCGATCGTGTGGGTTACGGTGGCCGTTACAGCGCCGCAGGCGCACAGCGTATCGGTGTGGTGGCCTGCGGTTACGCCGACGGCTATCCGCGTCATGCGCCGACCGGTACGCCGGTATGGGTTGACGGCGTGCTGACGCGCACCCTGGGAACGATATCGATGGATATGCTGGCGGTGGATCTGACACCCTGTCCGCAAGTCGAACTGGGCGCCGAAGTGGAGCTGTGGGGGAAACGTCTGCCGGTGGATGAGGTGGCCACGGCGGCAGGGACGTTAGGCTATGAGCTGCTGTCGGCTTTAGCGGCGCGAGTGCCGGTCGCCACCGAAGCCTGAGCCGGGGCTCAGGCGACTTTTCTGATCTGCCCTTTAATCTGCTTGCTGAGCCGCCGCGCGTGCAGCGCCAGCAGGCAGCCCGCCAGCATCACCAGCGCCAGCGACAGCTTGGGTTGCAGCGGCAACGCCATCGCCACCAGACCCAGCGCGGCGCCGCCCGCCATCTGCACGAAACCGACCAGCGCGGACGCGACGCCGGCCTCATTGGAGTAGGGTTCCAACGCGTAGCTGGTGGCCGGGCCCATCACGAATGCCAATCCGGCGCAGGCGCTGGCGACTGGCAGCATATACGCCAGCCAGTGCGCTTGCGCCGTCGCGGGCAGCAGCATGACGCCCAGCAGCAGACCCAGACAGCCCAGCCCCATCAAAATGCCGCCGGTCGCCAGACAAACCGGGCGGCCGACCTTGTGGATGATGCGGTTGGCGAAGAAGCTGACCAGCATGATCCAGAAACCGTTGGCGCCGAACACCAGCGAGAATTGCAGCGGTGTCAGGCCAGCGGTGCCCATCAGCACGTTCGGTGCCAGAGAAACGTAGGTCAGCGCCATGCCCATCGCCCCGGAGTTCACCACCGCAAAGGAGAGAAAACGCCGTTCGCTGAGGATGCGCGCGTATTGACGCACTGGCAACCCCTTGACCGGCACGGTGTCGGCAGGGCGAGTTTCCGGCAGGCGCAGCGCGATGAGCGCCAACACCAGCAGCGCGTAGCCGACCAGGAACCAGAAGGGAGCGCGCCAGCCGAAGGCTTCGGCGAGCAGGCCGCCGAGCAGCGGCGCCAGCGCCGGGATGATGTTCAGCGTGCCGTTAAGAAAGCCGAAAGCGCGGGCGGCGTCGTCGCCATTCAGGCGATCGCGCACGCCGCTGAAGGCGACGACGGCGGTGCAGCAAACCGCCACCCCTTGCAGCAGACGCGAAGCGATGAAAATCGTCGGGCTGGTGGCCAGCGCCGCCATCGCGGCGCCGATCATGTAGAGGATAATGCCGGCCAGCGCCACCGGTTTGCGGCCATAGTTGTCCACCAGTGGGCCGGCAATGACCTGGCCGAGGCCAAGCACCAGAATAAATAGCGATATGGTGGATTGGATCAGCGCTTCGCTGCTGCCCAGACCGACGGCAATAGCGGGAATAGTCGGCAGATAAAGATCGATGCCTAATGGGCCGAGCAGCACCAGGCTGAGAAGCATAAACAGAAACTTTTGCATAACAGGAAAGGCACGTCCGAGTGACAAAGAGGGCTAGAGTAGAGACTCTGGCGGCAAATGAAAAGGGGCAAAGCGGGTCAGCGCTGCGCCCCCTGGCGGTAATAGAGCGCCGAGACGGTATCGGCCACATAACGGGCCTGGTGGCGAGCATCATCCAGCGCCCGATGCGGCATACCTTCGAACGGGCGGGCCTTTTTCGGGTTAAAGCCGTGCAGTTCCGCCAACGTGATCACCGTGCGCACGTCCTGGGTATCCCAGAATTTCCACGGGCAGGGCATTTCCAGCTGCTGGAAGGCGTGTTCGAGGATCGCGCAGTCGAACTCTTTGCCGTTGCCCCAGACTTTCACCGTGTCGGTGCTGTTCATATGGATGAAGCGGCTAAGGCTGCTCAGCACGCGCTTCAGGCTCTCGGTGCCGCCGAAGGCCTGCTTGCGCGCTTCATCGGACTGTTTCGCCCACCAGGCGACCGTGTCAAGGCTGATGGTTCGGCCCGGTTGGTCTTTCTGGCTGCTGACGGCGGCTTCGAATTCGGCGCCCAGTTCCCCGGTTCGGGGATCGAAAAACACCGCCGCAACCACCAGAATGACGGCGCTGGGTTTTATATCCAGGGTTTCAATGTCTAACATCAGATGGTGCATCGGCGTTTCCGGTGGTGGGCGTGGTGGCTTAATGTTACTACAGAACGTGTGCCGATGCGGCCGGTGCGCACATGAAATCCTTTTAAAGCGCCTCGTTCAGGTTATGATGCTCGTGATACTCTTGTCAGGTTGGTCGCTATCGGTGAGAACGCTTATCTTTATTCTGTGCATGGCCGGCTACTTGCTGTTGCTGGGCTACCTTAGCATGTTCGTCACGGACAAGATCTGTGAGAAGGCGGGTAACTACACCAAAATATGCCGTGTCGTAGACATTTCCGAACCTCATATTCCCAAATAGCCCCAGTTTATCCCAGATAGTCGGTGGTAATCAGCGGCGTCAGGATGGCCGCCAGCGCGGTGAGCGCTCCCCATTGCCGCCAGCCCAGCCGCGCCAGCCAGTCATGCCGCTGCGGCGGCGTGGCCAGTTGCCCGACGGCCACGGCGCCGGTCAGCAGCAGCGTCAGAATCAGCAGCACCAGGCAACGGCTCACCAGCGTGAACTCAACATGCAGCACATTGGCGTAATACAGGCGCATCAGAATAAAATAGCTCAGCAAGATCCAGGCGAAAACGACGTTCTTCTTGAGCACCTGCTGCAGCATCAACGCGAGAAACAGGCTGTGAAACAGCGACAACAGCGGAGCCTCGATCGGGTGCCGAACGCAGACGTTGTAGACCGCCATATAAATATTGAAAACCAGCAGGATATAGATCACATAAATGTACCAGCCGTAGATGACCTTGAGCTTTTTCGGGTTCGGCGGCAGGGAGAGTGCGTCCGGTTTCATTAATGCCTCCTGATGATGCCATGTAAACGCTGTGGTTGAAGACGGCGCGGCGACATCGTAATTTAAAATCCACAGGGTATATATCACCCGAGCGCTAAATGACAATTAAACGCGGGATCGGCTTTATTTCCGCGTTGGCCTGGAACTCTTTAGCGCCCGCGGGGTCGATTGGCGTACGAATGCCTGGCGGTTTTTGCACTATGATGATAGATATAATTTATTGATATGAAAGATTATAAAAACACTTCGGGCACAAAAATCCTGCTGCTGTTCAGCCTGGCGTTTTATACGCTGTTGCCACCGTTGCTGACAGCGGCCGTGTTCAACCGTTTCAATCTTAATCCGTTCGCGATCGTCAAATTTTTTCACTTCAACCCGTTTTTGGCCGATCGGGGCATACCCGGTTATCAGACTTTCTTCTACTTGCTGATGCTGTGGTTGGGGTTGAATGCTTTGCTCTGGCTGCTGGTGTGGGGGGCGGGGCGATTGTATCAGCGCTGGCGATCGCCGCGCGGCTGATAGTTTCCCAAAGGGGAAAAGTTGCGTAGGGAAATGACTTTACATTCAATAATGAGACGTATTATCATTTGATTCGCCGGTGAGGGGAAAAGGGTTGTCTCCTTCTGTGCCCCCCGATCCGGCACGACATTGCTCACATTGCTTCCAATTTTCATGCCAGCCTTGCGCTGGCACTTTTTTATCCCACGCCAAAAACCATGACGCCGGTGGTCAGCCTCTTTTCATTAACATGACTGTTTAAAAGCCACCGCGCGACATTGGGGCGTTAGAACAGCGAAAACAGCAACACCACCGGCAGGCTCAACGGCCAGGTTAACCCGATGGTCAGTGCGCTGATGCAGCGAATTTTGACGGTGTCCCGGCTAACCAGGTAGGTGAAAACCATAGAAACTAACAGACCAATAAAATAACAGTATTGCGTTGCAACCCACAGCGGCGACATGAAACCCGATCCCAGTTGTATTTTTACGCGCGAATTCTAGGAGCTTGGCCGGGGATAATCAATGACCAAAGGCCCTTTATTCAAACCTTTATCCATAAGTATGCATAATTTATTTCTATAAAGAACGTAGGGTTATTAGCGGCTTTGCGTTTATTGCCAAAAGAAATCAACAGCATAGTTACCGGTAACATTTTGCGTCAGGCAAGTCTTCCTTCTGGGGTGAACTCCGCTGAGCAGTAAAAGAGTCGGTGAAGGGGGGAAACGCGGTGGGGTTATGACTCATAAAAACTAATGATGTATTTGCGAACAGCAAGTCTAAGGTGAGGTGGCGTCGGGTTTTGACGGTACGTGAACCCTTCAGGTGCCGGTTTTAGCGCATCAGTCGCGATGCGCCGCTTGCCCGCCTGGGAGGGGGATGGTTGTCGTTACGGGGTTAATGAATGTTAAGACCGTAGACGAACAGCCACGAAAACAGCAGCGCCAGCAGGCATGCCATAAAAACGATGGAGATCATTTCCTTCACAACTTCATTCCTTTTCCCGGTGGACCAAATTTACTTCTCTTTGTTTTTGCGCGAAATTTTAGATCGGTATGGGTAAAAATCCTAGTTTTAATCCTTTTTTTTCCCGGCCTTGCGGCGTAAGCCGCTTCGATAAGCCGTGGCGGCGGTGGAAAATCGGGGGCGTTAACTCGTCGTCGCTATTGCTGAACGCCATGAGTCTGACTATATAAAATAGGGACCGCGTGGCGTCGAAGGCAGCCAGGCCCGCCCCTTAAGGGGCCGTTCATCTGCCTGCGGCGCTTTCCTATGAGATGAAGGAGTCGGCAATGAGCACAAAACCAACTATCGTGCTGGTACACGGATTCTGGGGCGGCGCCGCGCACTGGAGTAAGGTCATCATCGAGTTGTCGCGCAGGGGATATACGGCGATTCATGCGGTGGAAATGCCGTTGACGTCGCTGGCTGAGGATGCGGAACGTACGCGCAAGATGGTCGCGCAGCAAGCGGGGCCGGTATTGTTGGTCGGGCACTCTTACGGCGGTGCCGTGATCACGGAAATGGGCAACCAGCCTAACGTGGTTGGCCTGGTCTACATCGCCGCATTTGCGCCGGATGCCGGTGAAAGTGCCGGCGGTATTACGCAAGCGCATCCTCCTGCGGCAGTCGAGAATCTGGCCCCGGACAGCGACGGTTATCTGTGGATTAAAACCGACAAGTTTCACGAAAGCTTTTGCCAGGATCTGACCGGCGACGAGGCGTTGGTGATGGCGGTGGCGCAGAAGGCTCCGCTGGCTGATACCTTTGGCAACACCATCGGCGAACCCGCCTGGAAACATAAGCCGTCATGGTATCAACTTTCCAGCGACGATCGCATGATAGCGCCGGAGAATCAGCGGCGCATGGCGCAGCGGCTGCAGGCTAAGAAAGTGATGGTGCTGAATGCCAGCCATGCCTCGCTGGTTTCCCATGCCGATGAGGTGGCGAGTTTGATTGACGAAGCGGCCGGTTTGAAATAAAGCAGGGGCAGGAAGGTTCTCCGGACTAAAAGGTGACATCCTGCGGCAGATTATCCCTTCGCTGCCTATTACGCCGGACGAAAGCGCCGGCGTAATAGGCGCTAATTAGGGATAGGCGCTGATGTCGCTATAACAGCATCATCAACACGACGGCGGCGGCAATAATGGCGTAGAGGTCTGCCTTACGCATATCGCCTTAGCGCCCGTTAACGCCGATCATTTCTATCGCCGCGCGATGCAGCCGCTGAAAATAATCATCGGGCTGCTTTTCTATCTCCTGGATAAGGCTGGCGAGCAGGTTCTGTTTGGTTATCGGCTTGTTGGCGGTCAACACCAGCAGCACGTTTTTGCCGAGCAGGCAACATATTTGCTTATGGTATTCATCAACATCGTGCTTGTTGAGGCCATAGAGGGTGTAGTCGATCATGATGTCTAACCTGCTGACAGGTAAATGCCCGCCGCAGCGGGCTGAGAAGCCATAGAAAAATAAAATGAGGCAAATTTCGCTTAGGAAGAGACTTAAGCGATGGGGTAACGATAACTGAATGGGAATATTCCTATCAAGCCGTGCGGGGGCAGAGGCGGATGTTTAGGAATAACCTCAGAAGAACAAATAATAGAGAGGACCGTTCTGGGGAATCTGACTTATTATTGTTGTTGTCATTGTTTAAAAAACAAACATGGGTTTTGCAAATATATAATGCGAAAAAGAAACAGCCGGAAAACGGCGCTTTCCGGCTGTGGTGACATTCACGCGGCGTTATTCACACGGTCTGCTTACGGAACAGTTCGCGGAATACCGGATAGATATCGTCCGGTTCGCGGATATGCTGCATGGCGAAGTTGTCGAATTTCGCCTGCAGATCCTCGTATTCGCGCCACAGCGTTTGGTGAGCGCGGCGAGTGATTTCTATGTAGCTGTAATAACGCACCATCGGCAGGATCTTTTTCGCCAACAGCTCATGACACAGCGGTGAATCGTCGGCCCAGTTGTCGCCGTCCGACGCTTGCGCGGCATAGATATTCCATTGCGCCGGGTCATAACGCTCTTCGACTACGTCATTCATTAACTTCAGCGCGCTGGAAACGATGGTGCCACCGGTTTCCTGCGAATAGAAGAACTCCTGTTCGTCCACCTCTTTCGCCTGGGTGTGATGGCGAATGTAGACCACCTCGACGTTTTTGTAGGTTCGGCTCAGGAACAAATAGAGCAGAATGTAAAAACGCTTGGCCATGTCTTTGGTCGCCTGGTCCATCGAGCCGGACACGTCCATCAGGCAGAACATCACCGCCTGGCTGGAGGGCTCCGGCCGGCGCTCATAGTTTTTGTAGCGCAGGTCGAAGGTATCGATAAACGGCACGCTTTCGATTTTCTTGCGCAGTTCGGCAATTTCCTTGCGCAGCCGCTCCTCTTCCAGCAATTGCACCGGCTCGGTATTTTCCAACTGGTTCAGCGCATCTTCCAGCTCGTGCAACGCGCGTCTTTTACCGGCGGTCATGGCGGTACGTCGCGCCAGCGAGTTCTGCAGCGAACGCACGACGCTGATGTTGGCCGGCACGCCATTGGCGGTATAGCCGGCACGATGGGTTTTGAACTCGGTCAACTGCTTGTACTGATTCTTTTTCAGATTGGGCAGGGCGAGATCCTCGAACAAAAGATCGAGGTACTCGTCTTTGGAGATTTGGAAGACGAATTCATCCTGGCCTTCACCATCCTGGCTGGCGTTGCCCTGGCCGCCGCCACCGCCTGCGCCGCCCTGAGGCCGCTCAACGCGATCGTTCTGCACGAAGTGGTCATTGCCAGGGTGAACGCGATGGCGTGTGCCGCCGCGCCCCTGATGAAACATCGGTTCGTTGATATCGTCAGTGGGGATGGAAACCGACTCCCCGCTGTCTACGTCGGTGACCGAACGCTTGTTGATGGCTTCGGCAATCGACTGTTTGATTTGCGACTTGTAACGGCGCAAGAAGCGCTGGCGGTTCACCATGCTCTTGTTTTTGCCGTTCAGCCGCCGGTCAATGAAATAGGCCATACTTCCCCCAAACGACGTTGCCAACTCTTCATGTCCCGGTCGCGACAGCGCAATGTGTTAGCCCCTCCTTGGGCTGCGCTGCAACGTCCATGACTGTGGACATGGCCCTGATAATGCCGCTTACCTGAGGCGTTATGAGGATTTTCTGACCCGCAGATACCATTCACACAACAGGCGCACCTGCTTGCGGGTATAGCCTTTCTCCATCATGCGGTCGACGAAGTCGTCGTGTTTTTTCTGCTCGTCCGTCGACGTTTTGGCGTTAAACGAAATCACCGGCAACAGCTCTTCGGTATTGGAGAACATTTTCTTCTCGATCACGGTGCGCAGCTTCTCGTAGCTGGTCCAGTTCGGATTGCGGCCGTTGTTGTTGGCGCGGGCGCGCAGCACGAAGTTCACGATTTCGTTACGGAAATCTTTCGGGTTGCTGATACCGGCCGGTTTTTCAATTTTCTCCAGTTCGGCGTTCAAAGACTCGCGGTCGAACAGCTGACCGGTGTCGGGGTCTCGATACTCCTGATCCTGGATCCAGAAGTCCGCGTAGGTCACGTAACGGTCAAAAATGTTCTGTCCGTATTCCGAGTAGGATTCCAGATAGGCGGTCTGGATCTCTTTGCCGATAAACTCGGCGTATTTCGGGATCAGATAGCCTTTCAGATGTTCGAGGTATTTCTCGGCCAAATCCTGCGGGAACTGTTCGCGCTCGATCTGTTGCTCCAGCACATAGAACAGGTGTACCGGGTTGGCCGCCACCTCGGCATGATCGAAGTTGAATACCCGCGAGAGGATTTTAAAGGCGAAACGGGTGGAGAGGCCGTTCATGCCTTCGTCAACCCCGGCGTAGTCGCGGTACTCTTGATAGGACTTGGCTTTCGGATCGGTATCCTTGAGGCTTTCGCCGTCATACACGCGCATTTTCGAGTAAATGCTCGAGTTTTCCGGCTCTTTCAGCCGCGACAGCACGCTAAAGCGCGCCAGCGTTTCGAGGGTGCCCGGCGCGCAGGGCGCGTGAGTCAGCTCGCTGTGGTCCAGCAGCTTGTCGTAAATCTTGATCTCTTCCGACACGCGCAGGCAGTAAGGCACCTTGACGATGTACACGCGGTCGAGGAATGCTTCGTTGTTCTTGTTGTTGCGGAAGGTCACCCACTCGGATTCGTTGGAGTGCGCCAGAATAATGCCGCTGAACGGCAGGGCGGAGATGCCTTCGGTGCCGTTGTAGTTGCCTTCCTGGGTTGCGGTCAGCAGCGGATGCAGCACCTTGATCGGCGCTTTGAACATCTCGACGAATTCCATAATCCCCTGGTTGGCGCGGCACAGGGCGCCGGAATAGCCGTAGGCGTCCGGGTCGTTCTGCGCGTGGTTCTCCAGTTTACGGATGTCCACTTTACCGACCAGCGCGGAGATGTCCTGGTTGTTCTCATCGCCCGGCTCGGTTTTGGCGATGGCGATCTGTTCCAGAATGGAAGGGCGCACTTTCACGACTTTAAACTTGGTGATGTCGCCGCCGAACTCATGCAGGCGCTTCGCCGCCCACGGCGACATGATGGTGCCGAGATAGCGACTTGGGATGTTGAACTCTTTTTCCAGGATCGTGGCATCTTCCTGCGGATTAAACAGGCACAGCGGATGGTCGTTGACCGGGCTGCGTTCGCCGTTGGCGCTGAGGGTGTAGATGGGCACGCGCTGCATCAACGCTTTAAGACGTTCTGCCAGCGAGGACTTGCCGCCGCCCACCGGGCCCAGCAGGTAAAGGATCTGTTTCTTCTCTTCCAGGCCCTGCGCGGCGTGTTTCAGGTAAGAGACGATCTGTTCGATGGCCTCTTCCATGCCGTAGAATTCTTCGAAGGCCGGATAGCGTGCGATCACGCGGTTGGAGAACAGGCGCGACAGGCGTGATTCTAGCGCAGTGTCGACCATCACAGGTTCACCGATAGCCATCAGCAGACGTTCGGCCGCGTTGGCATAGGCACTGCGATCTTGCCGGCAAATGGTAAGAAATTCCTGCAGTGTGAACTCTTCGTCCTTGGCAGCTTCGTAGCGCTGGCGATAGTGGTCAAATATGTTCATGATGCCCGTCCTTTCGTTATTAGCACAGGTTAAAGAGAGCGTGTGATAGTGTTCTGGCTCCCGAAAGATGAGAATACGCCTGAGTACAGCAACCCGTATGCCAACTTGGTGCGCTTATTATCGCGAGTTGCGCTGTATGCCACTGGGCCCAGGATAAATTCACCTTCTGATTTAAGCTTAGTTTGCTTGCCGGAAAATTTCCTGCCGCAGAAAAAGCTTTTTTTAAGTCATATCAATGACTCAGTTATCACCGTGGAAGCCAAATGCCTTGTCTGGCGCGGCCTGCGGGATAAAACGTCATCGTTCCGCCATGATTAATTCATAATTCCGCTATAAGTTATTCGATCTTGGTCGTTTTCCTTTGTAAAGATTAGGCACGCAACTAAATTTTCACATAAACTATCGCGGCTATTAACCCTGTAATTTATGGAAAAAGAACCAGTGAAGATTTCAAAACTCAAAACGCTAGCAATTATCGCTTCCGCAATGGTTTGTGCGCAAAGTGCTCAGGCAGGGACCTGGTCACTCGGTGCTGCCGCGCTGGTTAGTCCGGACGCGTATCGCGGTTATCAGGACCGCGTTTATCCGGTGCCCGTCATCGACTATGAAGGTGACGACTTCTACTTCCGTACTCTGACCGCCGGTTACTACCTGTGGAAAGATCAAGAAAACCAGCTGAGCATCATGGGTTACTACACGCCATGGGGCTACCGTCCGGGCGACAGCGACGACGATCGCATGAAGCGCCTCGACAAGCGTCGCGGCACGCTGATGGCCGGCCTGGCCTATTCGCACAACGCGGAATGGGGCACCCTTCGTACCACTTTCACCGGCGACACGCTGAACAACAGCAACGGGCTGGTGGGCGATGTCGCTTATCTGTACAAGTTTGATCTGGACGCGCTGACGCTGGTCCCGGGCGTGGGCGTGATGTGGAACAGCAAGAACCAGAACAAATATTACTACGGCGTCAGCGCCAATGAATCACGCCGCAGCGGCCTGGACAGCTACACTCCTGGCGATAGCTGGGCCCCGTATCTCGAATTGAGCGCCAATTATCAGATCAACAAAAGCTGGAACGCCTTCTTCGTCGGCCGCTATGTGAAGTTGTCGGATGAAGTAAAAGACAGCCCGATGGTGGATAAATCTTACACCGGTTTGTTGATGACGGGTGTGAGCTACACCTTCTAATCACGCATTGCACGGTTATCGTGCATGGCGTGCATCAAAAAGGGGCGATGGCGCCCCTTTTGCACATCAGTGGTGCGCTTCCGCGCACGGTTCCTCAGGCCTTCTTACGGCTGCGGAAGGTGACTCCCAAACGGGCGGGTTGCTCGCCGGCAGCGACCAGCGGTTTGCTGACGCGCCCTGTCTCGATGCAGACCATGGTCTTGTAACCGTCGTTCGGCATATCCCCCATGCTGCAGGAGAGTTCCACGCCGGGGTTCCAGGCGATGACGTCGCTCATATGATGGTGGTGAACCTCGATGGTGCGAGCGAGCGCCGGATCGCGGATCTGGCTGAAAGCTTCCGGGCGGGTATAGACGCGGTCGGTTTGGCCGACGAAGGTCACTTCGCCCGTCTGGTGCGCCTCTGCGCCGCCTGCCACCTTGTCGATATAAGGCTCGCCCAGACCCGCCACGCTGACCCGATCGATGTCGCCGACCTGGAAGTAACTGTGCAGCGCGGCCGTGGCTTGATAATCGCCGTGCGATTCCAGCTCGATTTCGCACTCTTCACCCAGCTTGAAGCGAGCAATCAGCGTGAAGGCGTGCGGCCACAGTTTGCGGGTCTGCTCATTGTCTTTCAGCGTGAAGGTCAGGATGACGCCGTTGTCATCTTCATCGTGCGCCGTCAGACTCCAGGGCTGGTTGCGGGCAAAGCCGTGGGAGGGTTGCGCCACCGGGCCGAACCACGGCCAGCAGATCGGCACGCCGCCGCGGATGGCCTTGCCTTTGGCGAAAGGCGTATTGTTGCTGAGCCAAATCACCGGCTGCTCCCCGCTAGGTTGCCAGGCCAGCAAATGCGCGCCTTGCAGCGCGACCGCCGCGCGCACTTTCGGGTGCGACACCACAACCACGCCCAACTCATCGAGTTGCCGCTGGCTGATATAAGGAGAAATCTGTTCGGAAACGGGCAGGGTGAAAATTTTCTCGTTCATTTCATGACCTATTGTTTGCCGGAGATACAAAGAAACCTATAGCTTTCGGGTCACGGCCAGGCGGCAAGCACAGGAACCCTCAGGAGCTTACCGAAGTAAGTGGCTGGGGTGAGCGTGTGCAGCCAACAACGCGGTGACTCGAAAGATGACGGGTAAAAAAAGGGCGACAAAAATGTCGCCCTCATTATCAGCTTAACATCATGCCATTACTTGGAGATGTGAGCGATCAGATCCAGAACCTTGTTGGAATAGCCGGTTTCGTTGTCGTACCAGGAAACCAGTTTCACGAAGTTGTCGTTCAGTGCGATACCGGCTTTGGCATCGAACACGGAAGTCAGCACTTCGCCGTTGAAATCGGTGGAAACCACGTCGTCTTCAACATAGCCCAGAACGCCTTTCATAGAGCCTTCAGCGGCGTCTTTGATGGCTTTCTTGATTTCTTCGTAGGTAGCCGGTTTTTCCAGACGCACGGTCAGGTCAACAACGGACACGTTAGGCGTCGGTACGCGGAACGCCATGCCGGTCAGTTTGCCTTTCAGCTCTGGCAGAACCACGCCAACCGCTTTCGCTGCGCCGGTAGAAGAAGGGATGATGTTCTGGGATGCGCCGCGGCCGCCGCGCCAGTCTTTGTGAGACGGGCCATCAACGGTTTTCTGAGTCGCGGTGGTGGCGTGAACGGTGGTCATCAGGCCTTCAACGATACCGAAGTTGTCGTTGATGACTTTAGCCAGTGGCGCCAGGCAGTTGGTGGTGCAAGAGGCGTTGGACACGATGTCCTGGCCGGCATATTTGTCAAAGTTGGCGCCGCGAACGAACATTGGGGTCGCATCTTTGGATGGGCCAGTCAGAACCACTTTTTTAGCGCCGGCGGTGATGTGTTTACGTGCGGTTTCGTCGGTCAGGAAGATACCGGTCGCTTCAGCAACCACATCAACGCCCACTTCGTTCCACTTCAGGTTAGCCGGGTCTTTCTCTGCGGTAACACGGATGGTTTTGCCGTTAACAACCAGGTGGCCGTCTTTAACTTCTACCGTACCGTTGAAACGGCCGTGAGTAGAGTCATACTTCAGCATGTAAGCCATGTACTCTGCGTCCAACAGGTCGTTGATTGCAACGATCTCGATGTCAGAACGCTCTTGAGCAGCACGGAAAACAATGCGACCGATACGGCCAAAACCGTTGATACCTACTTTGATAGTCATATATTCCACCAGCTATTTGTTAGTGAATAAAAGGTTGGTTGTAAAATTACAAAAACCTTACCCAGCGTCAAGCGGAATCGTGTCAATACTTGCGGCAAGTCAAACCGGAGGGGTGGTTTTGCACGCTTATTGCACAGTCCATTTGCGCTCGGCCTCATCCGTTATATGGGGACAAGCCGCCAAGTATAAAGTCAGCATACGCAAGATGTGTGATCGTTATCACATATCATCGTGACGTGGCCTTTATGGGCTACAGTTTAGGCCAAAAACCCCTGCAGCGGTGTTAATTTTTTGTTATTATTAATCATTGTTTTCGTTGACATTATCCACATTCAGAGATAAGCACAAATGGCTAAAGAGACAACCCCCGGTCATCCGGTCACGGAACTGAATGAAATCCAACGTTATGTGACGCAACAGCGTGGCACCGAAGCGCCGTTCAGCGGCAAATTGCTGCACAACAAGCGCGAGGGCGTGTACCATTGCCTGTGCTGTAACCAGCCGCTGTTCTATTCCGAAACCAAATACGATTCAGGCTGCGGCTGGCCGAGCTTTTATGAGCCGGTTTCCGCCGATGCAATCCGTTATCTTGATGATAGTTCACATAATATGCATCGTGTTGAAATCCGCTGCGGCCACTGCGACGCTCACCTGGGGCACGTTTTCCCCGATGGCCCGCAGCCGACTGGCGACCGCTACTGCGTCAACTCCGCCTCGCTGAGTTTCACCGATGGCGAAAATGGCGACCAAACGGCCGGTTAAGTGGTAATTTAACCAACAAAATCGATTCAGCTAATTATTCATCCGTAAGCGAGAAAGGCTCTGATGGACGTGAAAGATCTGATTGCGGCGATGACGCCCGAGATATACCAGCGCCTGGTACAGGCGGTTGAGCTGGGCAAATGGCCGGACGGCGTGGCGCTGACGCCGGAGCAGAAAGAAAACAGCCTGCAGGCGGTGATGCTGTGGCAGTCGATGAACAACGTCGATCCGCAGCACATGAGCATTGGCACCGACGGGCAGATCGTGATGAAGAGCAAGCAAGAGCTGAAACAGCAGTTCGTTGCCGAGCCGCTGGTCAAACTCAAACCGCAGTAAAGCTCCTCCCCTAAAGCGGGGCGATGTCGCCATCGCCCCGTCGATTTACCGTTTCTCGCCCTTTATGTTCAGCGATTCCGCCAACTGCTGCGCCAGCCGGTTGTTATCGTCCGCGCCGTATTCCCAGAACATCGCACCGCCCAATCCCTGGCTTTTGATGTACTCGGCCTTGATGGCCACCGAACGCGGGTTCTCGTAGGAGATAGCGAACAGCGGTTTGCCTTCGGCGGATTGCAGCGTCAGGTATGGCACTTTGGCATCGTCATCCCAGTGCTCGCGGAAACGCCGCTGCGGATCGTTGAGCAATTTGTTGACGATATCGTGGTATTTAAAATAAGTGTCTTTGCTGAGATCCAGCCCCAGTGCGTTGAACAGAGCGGTTTCTCGCGCACTGAAATAAGGCTGCGTCACCGGATGTTTGGCGGCGTCCGGCTTGTCCCAGTCGATGCCCGGCTCGGTCGCTCGTTTCGGCACCCGGCCGTAGAAACCGATACCCAGGTTCATCTGCGCCGGTTTTAATCCGGCGGCAAGATAATGTTTTACCACGGAATCGGCGCTGTAGCGGTCGGCGGCCGCCACGGTTGGCCAACGCGTTGAATCGTA
The DNA here is from genome assembly GCF_052045405.1 of Serratia sp. 22278. Taxonomy (NCBI): domain Bacteria; kingdom Pseudomonadati; phylum Pseudomonadota; class Gammaproteobacteria; order Enterobacterales; family Yersiniaceae; genus Serratia; species Serratia sp. 22278. The sequence goes on from NZ_JBQEOW010000003.1 coordinate 275,701, forward strand.
CAGGTTGGCATTGAAGTACTGCGTGCCGTAAGCCATATCGTAGGTCATCAGATTGATGTAGTTGAGGTAAGGGGCAATACTTTTCACATCGACCCATTCCTGCGGGCTTTTGACGTTGGCCCCGACGGCGATGGTTAACAGCTTGCCTTTACCCAGCGCCTGATGAAGCTCTCTCAGCAGCAGGGTGAAGTTGTCGCGGTCTGCCGGTTGGCTTTCCACCAAACCCCAGGCGCCGTTTACCGGGTATTCCCAGTCCAGATCGATCCCATCCAGCCGGTACTGTGCGATCGCCTGCAGCGCGGAGCGAATGAATATCGCGCGGTTTTCCGCGGTGGCGGCGGCGCCGGAGAAACCGCGTGCACCCCAGCCGCCGACCGACAACAGCACTTTCAGCTCGGGGTTCTGTTTGCGCAGCACCGGCAGCCGTTGCAAATCGGCCGTGACTTTCGGCGACAGGTAGATCTGGTGGCGGCGAGCGGGGTCTTTCAGCGCCGCATTGGTTTCGTCTTTCTCGTCGTTGTAAATCAGGCCGAACGAATAGTTGAGGTGGGTGATTTGCGTCACGTCCAGCTTGTCGATGTCGCCACCGGGGCCGGCTGTGATGTCGCCGCCGCCGTTGAAGTAGCCGACGGAGAGATAGGCCGCCTGGGCCGTGCTTGCGCCGGCCATAGCCAATTGCACCGCCGCCAGCAAAGGCAGCAGTTTTCGGGTTATTTTCATGTCAGTCTCCTTGTGGTCGGCAAGGCCGACCGTACCGCCAGGGGCGGGCACAATAAAGCCGGGCTCAGCGGGCCCCGGATGCGTATAACCGATTGACGCCAAAAGCGTCGCAGTCATAACAGCAAAAGCGCCTGCCGGTCACAAGCCGTTGGGGAAGAAGAAAGGCGGTATTGTGAGCAGCGTCGATAATTTCGCCGCCGCGCAGAGAGGGCGCCGGTGGCGCCCGAGCGGATTTAGTTGGCGAGAAACTGTGACAGGGTAACTAGCTGCGCGCCGGCGCGCGCCATGTCCTGCAGCGCTCGCTCACTGTCGTCCGGTTGCAGATTCACGCCGCGGCAGCCGTCGACGATCACCTGCGTCGGGTAGCCGGCAGCCAGTGCATCCAGCACGCTGAACTTCACGCAGTAGTCGGTCGCCAGGCCCATGATCGCCAGCCGCTGGACGCCCTGCGATTGCAGCCAGCCGTGGAGTTCGGTTTGCGCACGGTGGCCGTTATCGAAGAACGCGCTGTAGCTGTCGATGTTCGTATCTTGCCCTTTGCGAAAGACGGCATTGATGTGTTGCCGCTGTAACTGGGGATGAAAATCGGCGCCGTGGCTCCCTTGCACGCAGTGCACCGGCCACCACACCTGCGGCAGGCCTTCCAGCTCACCGAGGGTGCCGACCTGCGCATCGGAGTTCACCGCAAAGCTGCGGTGATTGGCGGGATGCCAGTCCTGGCTGGCCACCACCGGCTCGCCCCGCGCCAGGCAGGCGGCGATCGCCTGATTGGCGACCGGGATGACGGCGTCGCCCTCCGTGACCGCCAGCGCGCCGCCGGGGCAGAAGTCGTTTTGCAGATCGATCAACAACAGGGCCGTTTTCATCGCCGCTCCAGAGTTCAGTAGGTTAACCGTTGATGCTCAGCTCGCCGCGCAGATCTTGCTGCATCAGGGCGCGGATTTGTTCCGGCGTCAGCGGCTGGCTCAACAGATAGTGCAGCTTGGTCAGGGCGGCTTCCACCGTCATGTCGAAACCGCTGATCACCCCGGCGTGCGCCAGCGCGTTGCCGGTGGCGTAGCCTTCCATATTGACGCGCCCGGAGATGCACTGCGTCAGGTTGACCACCACGATGCCGCGTTCAGAGGCCGCACGCAACTCGTCGATCAGTTCGGCCTTTTGCGGCGCGTTGCCGACGCCGTAGGAGCGCAGGATCAGCGCCTTGACCGGCTGCAGCAGGAAATTGCGCACCACCGCGCCGGAAATGCCCGGATAGATGGTGACCACGCCGATCGGCTGCGGCGTGATGTCATGCACCTGCAACGCGCCGTTGCAAGCCGGGCTGTCGATGCCTTGCTGGCGGCGAATGTGGATGCCGGCTTCCAGCAGCGGCGGCAAATTCGGGGAGGCGAAGGCGTCGAAGCCGTCGGCGTGCGCTTTGGTGGTGCGGTTGCCGCGGAACAGCTTGTTGTTGAAGAACAGGCTGACTTCGTTCACAGGATGGTTGGCCGCCAGATACAGCGCGTTGAGCAGGTTGGTTTGGCCATCGGAGCGCAGCTCCGCCAGCGGAATCTGCGAGCCGGTAACGATCACCGGTTTGGCCAGGTTTTCCAGCATGAAGGAAAGCGCAGAGGCGGTGAACGCCATGGTGTCGGTGCCATGCAGGATCACGAAGCCGTCGTAGCGATCGTAGTTCTGCTTGATGTCGTCGGCGATGTGCTGCCAGTCTTCCGGCGTCATGTCTGAAGAGTCAATCAATGGCGCGTATTCATGAATGGTGAAATCCGGCATCTCCGGCCGATGGAATTCGGGCATCAGCGCCAGCTGGCGCTGCAGGTGGCCGGAAACCGGGATGTAGCCATGATCTGAGCGCTGCATGCCGATGGTGCCGCCGGTGTAGGCGACGTAAATGGATTTCTTTTGCATGGTTATGATTTTAACAAAGATAAGATGGGCTGAATTATAGGGACATGGCGGCAGAAAAAAAGCCCGGCGGTGGCCGGGCTGCAGAATTATTTGTTAGCGGACTTCTCCGCAGGTGAGACAGATCGCATAACGGTTTTGCGGATCGTTCAGGTTATTGAACAAGCCCGGTTGTTCTTTCACCGCGTTGGCGACCGAAGCCAGCGGGGCGGGCAGCATGGCCTGAATCGCGGCCGGCAGCATGGCGTGAATGGAAACGCCAAACTGGCTGAGCACCATATCGCTCAGGCTTGGGGTATCGACGAACCAGTCGAGCTGCCACTGCTGCAGCTTTGCCAGCTCGGCGGCTTTCTTCACCGCGTCGTCGAAATCGCCCAGTTGATCGACCAGGCCGTTGGCCTTGGCGTCGCTGCCGAGCCACACGTGGCCCTGCGCGATTTGGTCAACCTGCTGCGGGGTCATCTTGCGTGATTTGGCGACCAGATCGAGGAAGTTCTTATACCCGTTTTCGATGTTCAGCTGCATCATCTGCGAGAACTCCTGCGGCAGCGCCTTGGTGACCGCGATATCGGCCAGCGGCGAGGTCGCCACGCCGTCGGTGTGCACACCCAGCGTATCCAGGGTTTTCTCGTAGGTATTGATGATGCCGAAAATGCCGATCGAACCGGTCAGGGTGCTCGGGCTGGCGATGATATAGTCGGCCGGCGTCGAGACCCAGTAGCCGCCCGACGCGGCCATGCCGCCCATCGACACCACCACCGGTTTGCCGGCGGCGCGCACGGCGGCCAGCTCGGAGCGGATCACTTCGGACGCGCTGACGCTGCCGCCTGGGCTGTTGACGCGGAACACCACGGCCTTGACGGCCGGATCCAGACGCGCCTGGCGCAGCTCGGCGGCGGTGGTGTCACCCCCGACGTTGCCCGGCGTCTGCGGGCCGTCCATGATGGCGCCGTTGGCGAACACCACGGCGATCTTGCCGCCCTGGTTGGCGTCCGGCTTCGGCTGATAGTCATAGATGCTGATGGCGTTGAAATCGTTCACCTGTTTGTCCCAGCCGAAGGTCTTGACCAGCTGATTTTCGATCGCGGTGCGCGACGCCAGTTCATCCACCAGCTTATTGTCCAGCGCATAGCGGGCGGTGTCGCCACCGGCCGCCTGCAGGCCGCTCAGCACGCCGGCGGCGCCCGGGAACAGCTGCTGCGGCGTCAGTTGGCGGTTGGCGGCCACGGTCTCCAGGTAGTTCTGCCACAGGCCGCCGATCCAACGGCTGTCCGCTTCGCGCGCCGCCGGGGACATATCGTCGCGGATCAGCGGTTCGACCGCCGATTTATAGGTGCCGACGCGGAAGATATTGGTGGTGACCTTGAGCATGTCCAGCAACGACTTGTAGTACAGGTTGTTGGTGGCGAAACCGTGCAGATCGACCGCGCCCTGCGGTGACAGGAAGACCTTGTTGGCGTAGCTGGCCAGGTAGTATTGCGTTTGGTTGTAGCTGTCACCGATGGCGAAGATCGGTTTGCCGCTGTCGCGGAACTCGCGCAGCGCTTTGCCGATATAGCGCAGCGACGGCTGATCGGCGCCGACGAAATCATTTAGCTGCAACACCATGCCGGTAATGTTTTTGTCGTCTTTGGCCTTGCGGATGCTGTCGACTACGTCGAACAGCGAGTTCTCCTGCAGGCGGCTGCTGGAGGCGCCCAACAGTTCACGGCCCCATTGCCGCACCCGGTTGTTTACCGAAGGCTGATCGACCACCACGCCGCTTAAATCGACCAGCAGCGCGCCGCGCGCCGGGGCCGTCGAGGTGGAGGAACTTTGGAAGGACAGATAGATGCCAACCCCAACCAGGATCAGCAGGACCAGGAACAGGTTAAGGATCAGTTCCCTGATAAAATTCAGCAGACGCCATGTCCACCGGAAAATGCCGGCAATAATTTGCCACAATGTGCGCATGTGCTCTCCAACAAGAGTCGAGAATGTTCCGCTATCCTAATGAGCGGCCGGGTAAATGTCAGCTTTAAATCGTGGCACACAGACGCTATCGCCGAGGCTGTAACTCGTCGTTTAGCTATGTTAACGTGGCCGGAATGAAAATTGTTATCAGGAGTTTACGATGGATGCTCTGGATCTTTTATTGAATCGCCGCTCGGCTTCGCGCCTGGCGGAACCGGCGCCGGCGGGGGAAGTGCGCCAAAATATCATCAACGCGGGACTGCGTGCGCCCGATCACGGCGCGCTGCAGCCATGGCGTTTCGTGATGATCGAAAATCAGGGCCTGGAGCGTTTCAGCCAGCTGCTGCAGGCGGCGGCGAAGCAGGATCAACTGGACGAAGCGGCGATTGAAAAAGCCACCAAGGCGCCGTTCCGCGCGCCGCTGATCATCACCGTCATCGCGCATTGCACTGAAGAAACCAAGGTGCCGCGCTGGGAGCAGGTGGTTTCCGCCGGTTGCGCCGTGCAGGCGATGCAGATGGCGGCGTTGGCGCAGGGTTTTAACGGCATCTGGCGCACCGGCGCCTGGACCGAGCATGCGCTGGTGCGCGAAGCCTTCGGCTGCCGCGAGCAGGATGAGATCGTCGGTTTCCTCTACCTGGGCACGCCGCAGTTGAAGGCCGCCACCAAAGTGACGCCGCCAGACAGCACGCCTTTCGTCAGCTATTTCTAAGTTTTTCCAACGGGGCGCGGCGAAAATGCGCCAAACCCCGCAAAATTGCATGGTTTCTGAGCAGGCCGCTCGCTTATCCGCGGCGCGCTCTTATCAATCCCCTCGGCAAGCGCTACCCTATGTTATCTTGAGTGCCGTTACCGAAGGGAGTGGACTATGACATCGCCAGCGATCCGTTTAACCCAGTACAGCCATGGCGCTGGCTGCGGCTGCAAAATCTCACCGAAAGTTCTCGAAACCATCTTGCACAGCGAGCGGGAAAAATTTGTCGATCCGCGTCTGTTGGTCGGCAATGAAACCCGCGACGACGCGGCGGTGTATGACATCGGCAACGGCGTCGGCATCATCAGCACTACCGACTTCTTCATGCCGATCGTCGACGATCCGTTCGATTTCGGCCGCATCGCCGCCGCTAACGCCATCAGCGACGTCTACGCCATGGGCGGTAAACCGATCATGGCGATCGCCATTCTCGGCTGGCCAATCGCCAAACTGCCGCCTGAGGTGGCGCAGCAGGTGATCGACGGCGGGCGTTTCGCCTGCCAACAGGCAGGGATCGCGCTGGCCGGCGGCCATTCCATCGACGCGCCGGAACCTATCTTCGGCCTGGCGGTCACCGGCGTGGTCAATACCGAGCGAGTGAAAAAAAACAGCGCCGCACAGGCCGGCGCGCAACTCTATCTGACCAAGCCGCTGGGTATTGGCGTGCTGACGACAGCCGAGAAGCAAAGCAAGCTGCGCCCTGAGCATCAAGGGCTGGCGACGGACGTGATGTGCCGCCTTAACAAGCCGGGCGCCGACTTTGCCGAGGTGGCGGGCGTCACGGCGATGACCGATATCACCGGCTTCGGCTTGCTGGGTCACTTGAGCGAGGTATGCCAGGGTTCCGGTCTGCAGGCGACGGTCTGGTTCGATCGGGTGCCGAAGCTGCCGCACGTCGAGGCGTATATCGCCGAGGGCTGCGTGCCGGGCGGCACCGGGCGCAACTTCGACAGCTATGGCCATCTGGTGGGCGAGATGAGCGATTTGCAGCGCCAACTGCTGTGCGATCCGCAAACCTCCGGCGGTTTGCTGTTGGCGGTATTGCCGCAGGCGCAGGCGCAGGTGCTGGCGATTGCCGAGCAGCACGGCATCACGCTCAATCCTATCGGTGAGCTGCATGCCGCACAGGCAGGTAAACCGCTGATCGAGGTTGTGTAGTGTCCAAGATGCAAGGCAGGCCGGACAGCGCCGATTATCAACGCATTTTTCTGCAGGACGTGCCGCTGATTGACGTGCGCGCGCCGATCGAGTTTCAGCAAGGCGCCTTCGCTCAGGCGGTGAACCTACCGCTGATGGTCGACAGCGAGCGGCAGGCGGTGGGCACCTGCTATAAGCAGCATGGTCAGCAAGCGGCGATCGCGCTCGGCCACAGCCTGGTGAACGGCAAACTGCGCGAACAGCGCACCGCCGCCTGGCTGGCGGCCTGTGCGCAGCGACCCGAAGGCTATATTTACTGCTTCCGCGGCGGGTTGCGCTCGCAGCTGGTGCAGCAATGGCTGCATGAGGCCGGCGTCGAGTACCCGCGTATCACTGGCGGTTATAAGGCGCTGCGCAATTATCTGCTCGGCGTGTTGGCGCAAAGCGCGGCATTGCCGATGACCCTGGTGGGCGGCAATACCGGCAGCGGCAAGACGTTGCTGGTCAACGAACTGGCCGACGGCGTCGATCTGGAAGGCGCGGCGCGCCATCGTGGTTCATCTTTTGGCCGAACGCTGGCGGGGCAAAGCTCACAGATCGATTTTGAGAATCGTCTGGCTGTGTTATTGCTGAAAAAACAGCATGGTGGCAGCCGCCGTTGGGTGCTGGAAGACGAAGGGCGGATCATCGGCAGCAACAATCTGCCGTTGCCGTTGTTCAACGGCATGCAGCAGGCGCCGGTGGCGGTGATCGACGATCCGTTCGATATTCGTCTGGCGCGCCTGCAGGCCGAATATATCGACGGGATGCGCGAACAGTTCGAACAGGCCTATGGCATGGAAGAGGGCTGGCGACAGTACGACGACTATCTGCACCACGGCCTGTTCGCCATACGCCGCCGCCTGGGGCTGGAACGCTTCCAGCAACTGACGCAGCGGCTGGAAGCGGCGCTGCGGGCTCAGCGGCTCAGCGGCCAGGGCGAGGCGCACCGTGAGTGGTTGGCGCCCCTGTTGCAGCAGTACTACGATCCGATGTATTGCTATCAGTTGGAAAAGAAAGCCCAGCGGATTGTCTTCCGCGGGAACTATGCAGAAGTAAGAGAATTCTTGATGACGTTCAGCCAGAAAAACGGTGATTAATGCGACTGTTCATAGCCGAGAAACCGAGTTTGGCGCGCGCCATTGCCGACGTCTTGCCCAAGCCGCATCGCCGCGGCGACGGGTATATCGCCTGCGGCAACAACGACGTGGTGACCTGGTGCGTCGGCCACCTGTTGGAACAGGCTCAGCCTGACGCTTATGACAGCCGCTATGCGCGCTGGTCGTTGGCGGATCTGCCGATCATCCCCGAAAAATGGCGGTTGCAGCCGCGGCCGTCGGTCAGCAAACAGCTCAACGCCATCAAAAAGTTGCTGCTTGAAGCCGATGAAGTGGTTCACGCCGGCGACCCGGATCGCGAAGGGCAACTGCTGGTGGATGAGGTGCTGGACTACCTGGATTTGACGGCGGAAAAGCGCCAGAAGGTGCGCCGCTGTCTGATCAACGATCTCAACCCGCAGGCGGTGGAGCGCGCGGTTGAACGCCTGCGCGACAACCGTGATTTCATTCCGTTGTGCGTGTCTGCGCTGGCGCGTTCGCGCGCCGACTGGCTGTACGGCATCAATATGACCCGTGCCTACACGCTGCTGGGCCGCAACGCCGGATACGACGGCGTGCTGTCGGTAGGCAGGGTGCAGACGCCGGTGCTCGGATTGGTGGTACGGCGTGATGAAGAGATCGAAAACTTTGTGCCAAAAGACTTCTTTGAGGTCAAGGCGCACATCGTCACGCCGAAAGAAGAACGCTTCGTGGCGCTGTGGCAGCCCAGTGAGTCCTGTGAGCCTTATCAGGACGAAGAGGGGCGTTTGCTGCACCGGCCGTTGGCGGAGCATGTGGTCAAGCGCATCGAAGGCCAGCCGGCACTGGTCACGTCTTATAACGATAAACGGGAATCCGATACTGCGCCGCTGCCGTTTTCGCTCTCCACGCTGCAAATCGAAGCGGCCCGGCGTTATAACCTCAGCGCGCAACAGGTGCTGGACGTTTGCCAGCGGCTGTACGAAACCCACAAGTTGATTACCTATCCGCGTTCCGACTGTCGCTACCTGCCGGAAGAGCATTTCGCCGGCCGCCACGCGGTGCTGAACGCCATCAGCGTGCACCAGCCTGAGCTGTATCCGCAGCCGGTGATCGACAGCGATCGCCGCAACCGTTGCTGGGACGATAAAAAGGTCGATGCGCACCACGCCATCATTCCCACCGCCCGCGCCGGCAAGATTAATCTGACGCAGGATGAACGGAACGTGTATGGGCTGGTGGCGCGCCAGTATCTGATGCAGTTCTGTCCGGATGCGGTATTCCGCAAATGCGTGATCGAGCTGGATATCGCCGGCGGTAAATTTATCGCCAAGGCGCGATTCCTGGCGGAAGCCGGCTGGCGTACGCTGCTGGGCAGCAAGGAGCGCGACGAGGAGAACGAAGGTGCGCCGCTGCCGGTGGTGGCTAAAGATGATGAGTTGTTGTGCGAGCGCGGTGAAGTGGTGGAGCGCCAGACGCAGCCGCCGCGGCCGTTTACTGACGCCAGCCTGTTGTCGGCCATGACCGGCATCGCGCGGTTCGTACAAGATAAAGCGCTAAAGAAAATCCTGCGGGCGACCGATGGTTTAGGAACGGAAGCGACGCGAGCGGGGATCATCGAATTGCTGTTCAAGCGGGCGTTTCTGTACAAGAAGGGACGCTATATTCACTCCAGCGAAACCGGGCGCGCGCTGATTCACTCGCTGCCGGATCTTGCTGCGCGTCCTGATATGACGGCCAACTGGGAAGCTACGCTGACGCAAATCAGCGAGAAATCCTGCCGCTATCAGGACTTTATGCAGCCGTTGGTCGGCACGCTGCAAGAGCTGATTTATCAGGCCAAGCAGAGCCGGGCGAGCATGGCGTTTCGTGGATTGCCGCCGCCGCCCTCCAGCGGGGGCAAAAAACGCAGGAAAAGCGCCGGCAAGGCGCAGGAGAAGAGTGAATGAAGCGTGGACTCACTGGGGTATTGGCTGCCGCTGCCCTGATGTTTTCCGGCCTGGCCGCCGCCAATCGCGGCGATGTGGACGTGGTGTTGCCGGTTTCGCCGGAGATTTGGGGCACGGCAAAAGGCGGCGTCAACCCGCCGCCGGCGCAGCCCTGCAACCGCTGTTGCGTCTACCAGAATCAGAACTATTCCGAAGGTGCGGTGCTTAAAGTGGAAGGGGAAGTGCTACAGTGCGTGCGTGAGCCTAATACTATCGGCACCAACCCCTTGATTTGGGTACGATTAAAGAAGTGACGATGTAACCTGTCACCGCGCTCAGCGCGCCTCGCCTTGCGCGGCGAGATAATCCGCCAGCAGTGGAACGTCAGCGGGCGCCAGGGGGTATTCCTGCGCCTGTTGCGGCGTGACCCAGACCAGCGCCGAATGGCAGCGCTGTTGCAGTTCACCGGAGAACTCCGCGACTTGCCAGGCGTGCAGCCGGATGAGGCGTTCGCCTTGCTGCCACTGATTGCTGCCCACATAGCTGCCGATACGGGCGCAAATCCCCAATTCTTCATCCAGCTCGCGCGCCAGCGCCTCTGGCTGGCTTTCGCCGGCTTCAACCTTGCCGCCGGGAAACTCCCACAGACCGGCCTGATCGCTGCCTGCGCCGCGCTGGGCCAGCAAAATGCGGCCATTTTGTTCCAGAATGGCGGCTACCACGTCGATAATTTTCATTGGCTTCACAGAGTAAAACCCCGGCGAGCGCCGGGGTGATGGGGTTACAGCGTAAATTCCGCCCAGACCGGCGCATGGTCGGAAGGTTTCTCCATGCTGCGGGTTTGGTAATCGATGCCGGTGGCGATGCAGCGCGAAGCCAGCGGGGTGCTGGCCAGCAGCAGATCGATACGCAGGCCGCGGTTGTCATCGAACCCTTTGGAGCGGTAGTCGAACCATGAGAACTCGTCGTTGCGCCCCGGGTTGGCGTGGCGGTAGGTATCGACCAGGCCCCAGTTCAGCAGGCGATCCATCCATTCGCGCTCTTCCGGCAGGAAGGAGCATTTACCGGTGCGCAGCCAGCGTTTGCGGTTGTCTTCGCCGATGCCGATATCGTAATCGCTGGGGCTGATATTCATGTCGCCCATGATCAGCACCGGGGATTCCGCCGATAGCTGCTGCTCCAGGTAGTTTTGCAGATCCTGATAAAAGCGTGTTTTAGCCGGGAATTTGATCGGGTGGTCGCGGCTTTCCCCTTGCGGGAAGTAGCCGTTGATCACCGTCAGCGTGCCCTGCGGCGTAGCCAGATCGGCCATGATGATGCGACGCTGCGCGTCTTCTTCATCGGTTGGGAAACCGCGGCGCACGGCCAGGGGCTCCGCTTTGGTCAGCAGCGCCACGCCGTAATGGCCTTTTTGCCCGTGATAGAACACGTGATAGCCGTGCTGGCTGACTTCTTCCAATGGGAACATGTCATCGTGAACTTTGGTTTCCTGCAGACCGATCACGTCGGGCTGGTGCTGTTCGATAATTGCCGCCAGCTGATGCGGACGCGCGCGCAGTCCATTGATATTAAAAGAGACAAACTTCATGAGCGGTGCCGTTTTCACGAGAAAAATGTGCTGTGATAGTAGCAGAGTTTGGCGGGAAATGTAACGCAGACAGCGGCGGGACCGCTGACTGCGCAGCGGGTTTATTTCGCCCAGCGGTCGTAATTTTTAGGTTGATAGTCGTCAAACTGTTGCAGCAGCGTCTGTGCCGATTCGCTGATGTGCAGGGTGCCGAGATAGTCGTGACGCATAAAGCCCTGATCGGCGACGTGCTCGAGGAACTGGCTCAGCGGGCGGTAGAATCCGTTGACGTTCAGCAGGCCGACCGGCTTGTTGTGATAGCCGATTTGCCCCCAGGTCCAGATTTCAAACAGCTCTTCCAGCGTGCCGATGCCGCCGGGCAGGGCGATAAAACTGTCCGCCAGCGCCGCCATACGGGCTTTGCGCGTATGCATGTCTGGCACCACTTCCAATTCAGTCAGGCCACGATGCGCCGTTTCCGCTTCAACCAGGCGCTCGGGGATAATGCCGACCGCTTCACCGCCTGCGGCCAACACCGCGTCCGCCACGATCCCCATCAATCCTTTTTTGCCGCCGCCGTAGATTAAACGGCGCCCCTGTGCGGCCAGCAGTTGCCCCAGTTGACGAGCCTGCTCGGCATAAGCGGGATTGACGCCTTCGCTGGCGCCACAAAAAACGCAAATATTGTTTCGCATCCACCTGTTCCTTACTGCACTAAAGAAGCCAGTGGTATAGCGAATTGTCGGCCGGAGTTCAAGTTACGGCTGGGAGAGAGGAACAAAACGGCTGGATGAAAGCGGTTAATAAGGGGAGATAACTTGATTTATTGATATGAGAACATTAGATGCAACGTGTTTTAAGTAGGGTTTGGGATTTTCTTCAAGGGATGGTGGTGGGGGAAGGATTCGAACCTTCGAAGTCAGTGACGGCAGATTTACAGTCTGCTCCCTTTGGCCGCTCGGGAACCCCACCATATACATGGCTATTTAACTGGCCTTGCTTGCGAGAGCGCTGTCTCGGTAAGCGGGGCGCATCATATCAAATGAAGCGGATGTGTAAAGTATTGAAATGCAGAAAATGAATCGTTTGCCGTTTTTTTATTCTTGGCGGTGCATCCCTGAACGAAATGCACCGATTTATTGAACGATTACAGAATAACGGTGCGGTTGCCGTAGACGAAGACGCGCTGCGCCAGCACCTGATACAGGGCGCGGCTGAGCACGTTTTTCTCCACGTCGCGGCCGGCGCGCATCATATCCTCGGCGGAATAGGTGTGATCGACGTGGATCACGTCCTGCATGATGATCGGGCCTTCGTCGAGATTGTCGTTAACGTAATGGGCAGTGGCGCCGATGATTTTTACCCCGCGCTCGTAGGCCTGGTGATAAGGCCGTGCGCCGATAAACGCCGGCAGGAACGAATGGTGAATGTTAATTACCTGATTCGGATAATGTTGCACGAAGGCCGGGGTCAGCACGCGCATATATTTGGCCAGCACCACGTAATCCGGCTGATATTGATCGATCTTGGCCGTCATTTCGCGGTCGTGCTGTTCGCGAGTCAAGCCTTCGTGGCTCACCAGATGGAAAGGAATATCGAAACGCTCCACCAGCGATTGCAGCGTGTCGTGGTTGCCGATTACGGCGGCGATCTCAACGTCGAGGCCGCCATAGGCGCTTTTCATCAACAGATCGCCCAGGCAGTGCGCCTCTTTGGTGACCAGCACCACGATGCGCCGGCGCCCGGTGCTGTGCAGTTCTCGCAGCGAACCTTCCGGCAGGGCGCTGTCCAGATCGGCCAGCAGCGTGTTGTCGTTGAAAATGCCTTCCAGCTCGGTGCGCATGAAGAAACGCCCGGTGCGGTGATCGACGAACTCATTGTTCTGGACGATATTGAGTTCGTGCTTGTAACAGATGTTGGTGATCTTGGCGATCAGCCCTTTGGCGTCCGGGCAGATGGTGCGTAACACTTTCCGTTGTACATTTTGGTGCGGCATGGGTTTGAGGATCCTGTCTGATACTGAACGGCCTGTCTGCGCAGGCGTAAACGTGAAGCGCCGGCCGGCTAGCGCCCGCAGCACTTCTTGTATTTTTTCCCTGAGCCACAGGGACACATCGCATTTCGGCCGGGCTGGGGTTTGGTGCCGTCGATATAATACCAACGTTGATCGCGACGAAGGAAGCGCGAGCGCTCATGCATCGCCTGCGGTTCGCCGCTTTCGCCATCGGTGAAACGGGCGATGAATTCGACGAAGCCTTCATCCGGCTCATGACCGGCTTTCTCTTCCACGATCGTCAGGCCCAGCCACTCGGTATTCTTAAAGCTGTCGACGATGGCATTGCGCCACGCTTCGGCGCCACAGTCGGGGTGCCAGGTGGCGATCAAATAGTCGACGTTATGATTCACGTAGGCGGTGAAGCGTGAACGCATCAGTTGGCCGGGCGTCGGCGCCGGCTGACTGCCGCTGATAAAAGGGGCGCAGCACGCGTTATACGCCAGTCCGCTGCCGCATGGGCATGATTCGGGCAAAATGACTCCTGATAAAACGAGGCTGAAAATGAATTTAGCGCATATGTTACCTAACAATATTCGTCAGTGACAATCTACCCTGAAAGCAGGGAACACCGTTTACCGAGAGGATGGCGCTATGCGGCAAATCAAGATCGGACTGGCGCTGGGAGCGGGCTCGGCTAAAGGCTGGGCGCACATCGGCGTGATCAATGCGTTAAAGAAGCTGGGGATTGAGATCGATATCGTTGCCGGCTGCTCTGTCGGCGCGTTGGTGGGCGCCGCGTTCGCCAGCCATCGCCTGCCGGCGATGGAGCAGTGGGTGCGATCGTTCAGCTATTGGGACGTGATTCGCCTGATGGATTTTTCCTGGCAGCGCGGCGGCCTGTTGCGCGGCGAGCGGGTGTTTAACGCTGTCGGACAGCTGCTGAAGATCAATGATATCGCCGATTGTGCGTTGAAGTTCGGTGCCGTGACGACCAATCTCAGCACCGGGCGTGAGCTGTGGCTGACCGAAGGCGATATTCATCAGGCGATACGCGCTTCCTGCAGCATGCCAGGCCTGTTGGCGCCGGTATGGGCCGACGGCTATTGGCTGGTGGATGGCGCGGTGGTCAATCCGGTGCCGGTGTCGCTTTGCCGCGCCATGGGCGCCGATATCGTCATCGCGGTCGATCTGCAGCATGACGCGCACCTGATGCAGCAGGACCTGTTCTCGATACGTATCGAGGAAGAAAGCCCCAACGATGCGCCTGCGGCTACCTGGCGCGGGCGTCTGCGGGAACGCGTCGGCAGAATGCGCAAGCGCAAACCGGCGACGGCGCCGACGGCGATGGAGATTATGAGCACATCGATTCAAATGCTGGAAAATCGCCTCAAGCGCAACCGGATGGCGAGCGATCCGCCGGATGTCTTGATCCAGCCTTTTTGCCCGCAAATCTCAACGCTGGATTTCCACCGCGCCGATGAAGCGATCGAGGCGGGGTTGCTGGCGGTTGAAAAACAACTGGATCGGTTGTTGCCGTTGATAAAAAATAGATAATTCTCGGTTCTTGGTTGGCAATGCGCAGTTGGTCTGTTTCAGACGAGCATAAGTGACCTTTTTGAGCCACTATTACACTATGGAAAGGGACGAGGCTCGGCTGATGGCATTACCACTCACTCACAAGCGCATCTTGATCGTTGAGGACGAACAGGTTTTTCGTTCCGTGCTGGTCGGTTATCTGACCTCGCTGGGCGCTGAAACCGGCGAGGCGACCAACGGTTTACAGGCGCTGAGTGCCGTCGATGACTTCAAGCCGGATCTGATTCTGTGCGATCTCGCGATGCCGGAAATGGGCGGTATCGAATTTGTTGAACATCTGCGTTTGCAGGGGCTGCAGATCCCGGTGCTGGTGATCTCGGCCACCGACAAGATGGCCGACATCGCCAAGGTGCTGCGGTTGGGCGTGCAGGATGTACTGCTCAAACCGCTGACCGATCTCAATCGCCTGCGTGAAGCGGTGCTGGCGTGTTTATACCCCAATATGTTCACCTCCCAGGCGATTGAAGAGGTTGAACTGTTTCAGGATTGGGATGCGTTGAGCAAAAATCCTTCCGAAGCCGTCAAACTGCTTAAGCAACTGCAGCCGCCGGTACAGCAGACCATTGCGCATTGCCGGATCAACTATCGGCAGTTAACCACCGGCGAAAATCCCGGCCTGGTGCTGGATATCGCCGCCTTGTCAGAAAAGGATCTGGCATTCTATTGTCTGGACGTCACGCGCGCCGGCGATAATGGCGTATTGGCGGCATTGCTGTTGCGCGCATTATTTAATGGGCTGCTGCAGGACCATCTGGCTAATCAACAGCATCGTTTGCCGCAAATGTCGGCATTGTTAAAGCAGGTTAATCAATTATTGCGGCAGGGGAAATTAGACGGTCAATTCCCTCTGTTGTTGGGATATTATCACGCCGAAAATAAAAACCTGATTCTGGTTTCCGCCGGGCTGCATGCCAACGTCAATACCGGTGACAATCAAATCCAGCTGAGCAACGGCGTGCCACTGGGGACGCTGGGGGCTACCTACATGAATCAGATCAGCCAGCGTTGTACCGCCTGGCAATGTCAGGTATGGGGCAGCGGTGGCCGATTGCGACTGATGCTCAGCGCTGAATAGCAGGCAGCGATCGGCGCGATCTTAAGCTATTTACTTATCTGTAATTAAACCGTTTATTTATTCTCCGGATTATCCGAACGGGTAATAGTCCTAAATGTTTTCTATTTGTGTTCTGGTTAATGCTCGGCGCGCATAAGCTGGTATACTCCGAAGGTTTTTTTATATCGAGCCCAAGCTCATAAAATGAGCGCTTTAGCTTTAAGAGAGGAAATAATGCCTGCTGTAAATCGCAAAGTCAGAAAAGCCGTGATCCCGGTTGCAGGCTTGGGTACGCGGATGTTGCCGGCCACCAAAGCCATTCCGAAAGAAATGCTGCCGCTGGTTGATAAACCTCTGATCCAATACGTCGTCAATGAGTGCATTGCGGCGGGGATTAACGAGATTGTGCTGGTCACCCACTCCTCCAAGAACTCGATCGAAAACCATTTTGATACCAGTTTCGAACTCGAAGCGATGCTGGAAAAACGCGTCAAGCGCCAATTGCTGGACGAAGTGCAGTCGATCTGCCCGAAAGGCGTTACCGTGATGCAGGTTCGTCAGGGTAATGCCAAAGGCCTGGGGCACGCGATTATGTGTGCCTACCCGATGGTAGGCGATGAACCGGTCGCGGTGGTGCTTCCGGATGTGATCCTCGACGAATACAGCGCCGATCCGAAAAAAGACAATCTGCACGAAATGCTGCAGCGCTTCGAAGCCACCGGCGTCAGCCAGATCATGGTTGAACCCGTGCCGCATAAGGATGTCGGAAACTACGGCGTAGCCGACTGTAAGGGCGTTGATTTGCAACCGGGCGAAAGCGCGCCGATGGTCAGCGTGGTTGAGAAACCGTCGCCGGATAAAGCCCCTTCCAACCTGGCGATTGTCGGTCGTTACGTGTTGTCCGCCGATATTTGGCCGCTGTTGGCGAAAACGCCTCCAGGTGCCGGCGATGAAATTCAGCTGACTGACAGCATCGAAATGCTGATGCAGCAGGAAACGGTGGAAGCGTATCACCTGAAAGGCGTGAGCCATGACTGCGGTAACAAACTGGGTTACATGCAGGCCTTCGTGGAGTACGGCATGCGTCATGCCAGCCTGGGCAAAGAGTTTTCTCAGTGGCTGCAGCAGGTTGTTGCCGCTGACAAGAAGTGATTTGATCTTTCGTCTTAATTTGAAAAACTAGGATTTTCACATGAAAGTAACAGTTTTTGGTATTGGTTATGTGGGGCTGGTACAGGCCGCCGTGCTGGCTGAAGTTGGCCATGACGTTATGTGCATCGATGTTGACGAGCGAAAAGTCGAGAACCTGAAAAAAGGGAATATCCCGATTTTTGAACCGGGCCTGACGCCGCTGGTGCAGCAAAACTATGAGGCCGGGCGCCTGCATTTCACCACCGATGCCAAAGCGGGCGTGGCGCACGGGAATATCCAGTTTATCGCCGTCGGTACGCCGCCGGATGAGGACGGTTCCGCCGATCTGAAATATGTCACCGCGGTGGCGCGCACCATCGCCGAGCACATGACCGATCGCAAAGTGGTGATCGACAAATCTACCGTGCCGGTCGGCACGGCGGACAAAGTGCGTCAGGTGATGGCGGAAACGCTGGCAAAACGCGGCAGCAACGTGCCGTTCGACGTGGTGTCCAACCCTGAATTCCTGAAGGAAGGCGCTGCGGTGGCTGACTGCATGCGCCCTGAGCGCATCGTGATCGGTACCGATAATAAAGAGGTGATCGAGCCTATTCGCGAGCTGTACGAGCCGTTTAACCGCAATCACGATCGTATGATCATGATGGATATCCGCAGCGCGGAGCTGACCAAATATGCCGCCAACTGCATGCTGGCGACCAAAATCAGCTTTATGAACGAAATGTCCAACCTGGCGGAAATGTTGGGCGCGGATATCGAGAAAGTGCGTCAGGGCATCGGTTCCGATTCACGCATCGGTTATCACTTCATCTACCCTGGCTGTGGCTACGGCGGTTCTTGCTTCCCGAAAGATGTTCAGGCGCTGATCCGCACGGCGGAGCAGATCGGTTACCAACCGAAGCTGTTGCAGGCGGTAGAGCAGGTCAACTACCAACAAAAAGACAAGCTGAACAGCTTTATCAAAGACTATTTCGGCAGCGATTTGAAGGGCAAAACCTTCGCACTGTGGGGCCTGGCGTTCAAGCCGAATACCGATGACATGCGTGAAGCGTCCAGCCGTGTGCTGATGGAGCAGCTGTGGGCTGCCGGCGCCACCGTCCAGGCCTACGATCCGGAAGCGATGAACGAAGTTCAGCGCATCTATGGCCAGCGCGAAGACTTGAAGCTGATGGGTACCAAAGAGGCTGCGTTGCATGGCGCCGATGCTCTGGTGATCTGCACCGAATGGCAGAATTTCCGCGCACCGGACTTCGATGTGATCAAGAGTGCGTTGAAACAGCCGGTGATCTTCGATGGACGTAACCTGTACGATCCTGAGCGTTTGGCGAATCGCGGCTTTACCTACTATGCGATTGGCCGCGGTGCCTCGATTAAACCGGTTATTTAAGGAGTGGGCATGAAATTCCTGGTTACAGGCGCCGCAGGGTTTATTGGTTATCACGTTGCAGAGCGTTTGTTGACCGCCGGGCATCAGGTTATCGGCATCGATAACCTGAATGACTATTATGACGTGGGCCTGAAAATGGCCCGTCTGGACAGGCTGGCGGATAAGCCGGGATTCCGCTTCATCAAGCTGGATTTGGCCGATCGTGAGGGCATGGCGGCATTGTTCGCCGAGCATCAGTTCCAACGAGTCATTCATTTGGGTGCCCAAGCCGGCGTGCGTTATTCGCTGGTCAACCCGTTGGCTTATGCGGACGCTAACCTGATCGGTCATTTGAACGTTCTGGAAGGCTGCCGTCATAATAAGGTCGAGCATTTACTTTACGCTTCCTCCAGCTCTGTTTATGGCCTCAATCGCAAGTTGCCGTTTGCTACCGAAGATTCTGTCGACCACCCTGTCTCACTGTATGCGGCAACCAAAAAAGCCAATGAGCTGATGTCACACAGTTACGCTCATTTATACGGTCTCCCGACGACGGGGCTACGCTTCTTTACCGTATATGGTCCCTGGGGGCGTCCGGATATGGCGCTGTTCAAGTTTACCAAGGCCATATTGGCGGGGGAGAGCATCGATGTATATAACCACGGTGAAATGCACCGTGACTTTACTTACATTGATGATATCACCGAGGCGATTGTGCGGCTGCAGGCGGTTATTCCGCAGGCAGATCCGTCATGGACCGTTGAACAGGGATCGCCGGCGACCAGTTCCGCGCCGTATCATGTTTATAATATCGGCAATAACACCCCCGTTAAACTGATGGAATATATCACGGCGTTGGAGCAGGCTTTGGGGGTAACTGCCCGCAAGAATATGCTGCCTATGCAACCTGGCGACGTGATGGATACCAGCGCGGATACCGCAGAGCTTTATCGTGACATTGGTTTTAAGCCGGAAACCAGCGTTGAAGAGGGTGTGAAGCGCTTTGTTGATTGGTATAAGGCATTCTACCAGGTTCAATAATTGAACGAGGGTATATGCGACAAAGGGGCCTTAGGGCCCTTTTTTTTCGCTGGAACCCCATGCAAGGAACAAAATGCGAATTAGGATATTTACTAAAAGGAAAGGGATGAGGCAGGATCACGTCGATAAGCTTTAAAATGAAAAGGCCCCCCGCAGGGAGCCTTTCAGATACGGGCCGAATCGCTATTACAGCAGGAAATCGTCCAGAGATTTACCTTGCTCTTCGATAGCTTTCTTAATCACCGCAGGAGTACGGCCTTGGCCGGTCCAGGTTTTCAATTCGCCGTTTTCGTCTTTATATTGGTATTTAGCAGGACGTGCTGCGCGTTTTGCTTTACCGGCAGCTTTGTTGGCAGCCATGGTTTGCAGCAGTTCATTCGGATCGATACCGTCAGCAATCAGCATTTCGCGGTATTGCTGCAGTTTACGGGTGCGTTCTTCGATTTCTGCTTGAGCCTGGCTGTCTTCTTCGCGACGTTCGTTCACAACAACTTCCAGTTTCTCGAGCATTTCTTCCAGCGTTTCCAGTGTGCATTCTCTTGCCTGGGCGCGCAGAGTGCGGATGTTGTTCAAAATCTTTAATGCTTCGCTCATTGTCCTAGTCTCAAATTATATTGGTGGGGGGCGTCTCGATAATAATAGAGCGCTATTTTCTTTTCTGCAATAGCCAAATTGACTTGAATACTCAAATTTACCTTTTAAAAAACCGTTAATCGGATCTGTCCGACTAATATAGGAAGGGCTGTTAACTATTACCCTTGTCGCACTTAAGTCAAAATTTCAACAGGCATGCTTTAAAAGGCGCGTGTCGCAAGGCTTTCATCGATAAGTTATCGCCGTAATTTATATCAATATTACAATGGGTTCTGTGGGCTTAATCACGTCATGGCTAGGCAGACATTGTAAACAATAGGGGTATATAGGTAAAGATTGCGTCAGGAAACGTCGGGGACAGCGAAGGTGATTAAATGCCCTGTATTGGCCCCGAGTATAATAGACTGGCGCGCCGTTGCGGTTGCGGCACCCGCCGCGGTGAAACCGTGATTATGCATTAATGGGCAAATGATCGCGGTTAACCATTAGCAAGAATTAATAGTGATGACAGGCATACATTATCCTGTAAATAGCTGTAAAAAGAACGGGCCGACAGAACGATATGTTTCGCTTGAAAGCGCATTATTACGGCGAACGCAATATTCGTTCGCTTTGGGCTGAGCCTGGGGGGCGGCTTATGGTACACTTACCGTCCTAATCGACATTTGAATATTTCTTATACCATCGGAGTTGCGGGGCCATGGCTCAACTTTATTTTTATTACTCTGCGATGAATGCCGGCAAGTCCACCGCGCTGCTACAGTCTTCATATAACTATCAAGAACGTGGTATGCGCACGCTGGTGTTCACTGCGGAGATCGATCACCGCTTTGGCGTAGGTAAGGTCAGCTCGCGCATCGGTTTATCCTTGCAGGCCCAGCTCTATAACAACGACTCGATGCTGTACGCCATGATTCAGCAAGAGCATCAACAGCAGCCGGTGCATTGTGTGCTGCTGGATGAAAGCCAGTTCCTGACCAAGGCGCAGGTTGAGCAATTGTGCGATGTGGTGGACCAACTGGACATTCCCGTATTGTGCTACGGCCTGCGTACCGATTTTCTCGGTGAGCTGTTTACCGGCAGCCAATATTTGCTGGCCTGGGCCGATAAGCTGGTGGAATTGAAAACCATCTGTCACTGTGGGCGCAAAGCCAATATGGTGTTGCGTTTGGATGAAAACGGCCAGGCGATGCACGCCGGTGAGCAGGTGGTGATTGGCGGTAACGAGAGCTATGTCTCCGTCTGCCGCAAGCATTATAAAGAGGCGATTCACTCCCTGGAATAGGGGAGAAAACGCCGCCAAAGCCCGCTGAGGCGTTTTGGCGGCGTGAGTCGAAATGCAGCGCCTCCGGCGCAATAAAAAACCCGCCGATTGGCGGGTTTTTTTATCGGTTTACGAAACCGTTATTTCTTGGGCTTTTTTACCGCGGCTTTGGCTGCAGCCGGAGCTGCCGCTTCCTCGTCGACCGCTTCGCTGAATTCGCGGCCGTAGAAGGTATCCAGCATGATTTGCTTCAGTTCGGCAATCAGCGGATAGCGCGGGTTGGCGCCGGTGCATTGGTCGTCGAACGCGTCTTCCGACAGCTTGTCAACTTTCGCCAGGAAGTCCGCCTCCTGCACACCCGCCTCGCGGATGGAAGTCGGGATGCCCAACTCGGTTTTCAACTCGTCCAGCCAGGCCAGCAGTTTCTCAATCTTCTGCGCGGTGCGGTCGCCCGGCGCGCTCAGGCCGAGATGGTCGGCGATTTCAGCGTAGCGGCGGCGCGCCTGAGGGCGATCGTACTGGCTGAAGGCCGTCTGCTTGGTCGGGTTGTCGTTCGCATTGTAGCGAATGACGTTGGAAATCAGCATCGCGTTGGCCAGGCCGTGCGGAATGTGGAACTCCGAACCCAGCTTGTGCGCCATGGAGTGGCAAACCCCGAGGAAGGCGTTGGCGAAAGCGATACCGGCGATGGTGGCGGCGTTGTGCACGCGTTCACGGGCAACCGGGTTTTTCGCGCCTTCTTTATAGCTGGCCGGCAGATACTCTTTCAACAGTTTCAACGCCTGCAGCGCCTGGCCGTCGGAGTATTCGTTCGCCAGCACCGAGACGTAGGCTTCCAGCGCGTGGGTGACCGCATCCAGACCGCCGAAGGCGCACAGGGATTTCGGCATGTTCATCACCAGGTTGGCGTCGACAATCGCCATGTCCGGAGTCAGCGCATAGTCGGCCAGCGGGTATTTCTGCCCGGTAGTGTCGTCGGTGACGACGGCGAACGGCGTGACTTCCGAACCGGTGCCTGAGGTGGTGGTGATGGCGATCATTTTCGCTTTCACGCCCATTTTCGGGAACTTGTAGATACGCTTGCGGATGTCCATGAAGCGCAGCGCCAGATCCTCGAAGTGGGTTTCAGGATGTTCGTACAGCACCCACATGATTTTCGCGGCGTCCATCGGCGAACCGCCGCCCAGCGCGATGATGACGTCCGGTTTGAAGGAGTTCATCTGCTCGGCGCCTTTACGCACGATGCTCAGCGTCGGATCGGCTTCCACTTCAAAGAACACTTCGGTTTCGATGCCGTGAGACTTCAGAACCTTGGTGATCTGGTCGGCATAGCCGTTGTTGAACAGGAAACGGTCGGTCACGATGAAGGCGCGTTTCGCCCCGTCGGTCGCCACTTCTTCCAGCGCGATAGGCAGCGAGCCACGGCGGAAGTAGATCGATTTCGGAAGTTTATGCCACAACATGTTTTCTGCTCGCTTCGCTACAGTTTTCTTGTTGATCAGGTGTTTAGGTCCGACGTTTTCAGAGATGGAGTTACCACCCCAGGAACCGCAACCCAGCGTCAGCGAAGGCGCGAGTTTGAAGTTGTACAGGTCGCCGATACCGCCCTGAGAAGCCGGGGTGTTGATCAGAATGCGAGCCGTTTTCATTTTATCGCCGAAGTAGGCGATGCGAGCCGTTTGGTTATCCTGGTCGGTGTACAGGCAGGATGTGTGGCCGATACCGCCCATGGCGACCAGTTTTTCGGCTTTGGCGACGGCGTCTTCGAAGTCTTTGGCGCGGTACATCGCCAGGGTAGGCGACAGTTTTTCATGCGCGAAAGGTTCGGACTCGTCGACCAGCTTCACTTCACCGATCAGCACTTTGGTGTTGGCCGGCACTTTGATGCCTGCCATTTCGGCGATTTTCGGTGCGGATTGCCCGACGATGGCCGCGTTCAGGCCGCCGTTTTTCAGGATGATGTCCTGCACCGCTTTCAGTTCTTTGCCCTGCAGCAGATAGCCGCCGTGGGAAGCGAAACGTTCGCGTACCGCATCATAGATAGCGTCAACGACGATGACCGACTGTTCGGAAGCGCAGATAACGCCGCTGTCGAAGGTTTTGGACATCAGGATAGAGGCGACCACGCGTTTGATATCTGCGGTTTCGTCTACCACGACCGGCGTATTGCCGGCGCCGACGCCGATAGCCGGTTTGCCGGAGCTGTAGGCGGCTTTCACCATGCCCGGGCCACCGGTGGCGAGGATCAGGTTGATGTCAGGGTGGTGCATCAGCTGGTTGGACAGCTCGACGGTAGGCTGGTCGATCCAACCGATGATGTCTTTTGGCGCGCCGGCGGCGATAGCGGCTTGCAGCACGATATCGGCGGCTTTGTTGGTGGCATTCTTCGCACGCGGGTGCGGCGAGAAGATGATGCCGTTACGGGTTTTCAGGCTGATCAGCGCTTTGAAGATCGCGGTAGAAGTTGGGTTGGTGGTAGGAACGATACCGCAAATCAGGCCGATAGGTTCGGCGATAGTGATGGTACCGAAAGTGTCATCTTCAGACAGGATGCCACAGGTTTTTTCATCTTTATAGGCGTTGTAGATGTACTCGGAAGCGAAGTGGTTTTTGATCACTTTGTCTTCGACGATACCCATTCCGGATTCTTCCACGGCCATTTTGGCCAACGGGATACGGGCATCAGCAGCGGCGAGGGCGGCAGCGCGGAAGATTTTATCCACTTGCTCTTGAGTGAAGTTGGCATATTCGCGCTGGGCTTTTTTGACACGTGCGACAAGCTCGTTCAGTTCAGCGACATTCGTTACAGCCATAATGCTCTCCTGATAATGTTAAACTCTTTCAGTAAATAAGCCGTGCGAGCCACTAGTATAGTCATAACGGGAATAAACGGTGATTCGAATACCGGGGCTTTCCCGCGTTATTTCTTCGCATGCTGCTGATTTGCTTAAAGAGCTTTACCCTACGCCAACCGGAGGGGCAGGCAGTGAAGAGAACGGAACCGGCTGGATTGCCACCGACTTTGTTCTACTCCCTGACTACGACTAAGAGCTTACCCACTGTTGGGTAGTTGATTTGTGATCTAAATCATGAAAAGTGCAAGCTGACACCTTTCAGCTTGGCGGTGTTGAGAGTGATTATCAATAACTGTGATCGATGACTCTTTTTTCAACATAAAAAATCAAAAGGCCATACATCACTTTAACAAAGGGCATTTGTTTTGTTGCCTAACTTGCTGGCAGTTAAAAATGCTGCTTTCGCCGGATGGATTACCCGCGGCAATTCCATTACATTAGCGCGCATAGGCAGCACACCTTTTATAGCACTTAACGCGGAGCCATCTGTGGGCCAATCTCTGTTGGATCTTTCCGGCTTTATCAAGTTCTTTGTCGGTCTGTTTGCGCTGGTCAACCCGGTGGGCATCTTGCCGGTGTTTATCAGCATGACGAGCTACCAGGCGGAAGCAGGGCGCAATAAAACCAACCTGACCGCCAACCTGTCGGTCGCCATTATTCTGTGGACATCGCTGTTCCTGGGCGAAGGGATCTTGCGGATGTTCGGCATCTCCATCGATTCGTTCCGCATCGCCGGCGGTATTCTGGTGGTGACCATCGCCATGTCGATGATCAGCGGCAAGCTGGGAGAAGACAAACAGAACAAACAGGAAAAATCGGAGAGCGCGATCCGCGAGAGCATCGGCGTGGTGCCGTTAGCGCTGCCGCTGATGGCGGGGCCGGGGGCGATCAGTTCCACCATCGTGTGGAGTTCCCGTTATCACAACTGGCAAAGCCTGCTCGGCTTTACGGTCGCGATCGCCTTGTTCGCCTTTTGCTGCTGGTTGTTGTTCCGCGCCGCGCCGCTGTTGGTGCGTTTGCTTGGGCAGACCGGCATCAACGTGATCACCCGTATCATGGGTCTGTTGCTGATGGCGCTCGGGATCGAGTTTATCGTTACCGGTATTAAGGCGATATTCCCCGGCCTGTTGTAATACCCTTTGTTTAGCCGCGCACCTTTCGCCTTGGCGCGGCTAAAATTAATTTTAAAGTTTAAATTATTTATTGGTTCGCATTATTATAGTGCACAGGATGAATAAAATTTATGCGGTTGCACTCTTATGTTGCATAAATCTCATGTTGCTGTGCAAAAAAAACGCTAAGCGTTATTTCAGACACTTTTCCTCCCCCATTTCCGCGCGTTTTGCCCCCACTCAACGGTAAAGCTGTTGTTAAATTAATCACATCATTCTGTGGGGCTTGTCTCACTTTCATCCAGGTGTTATTAGTGATTAACCGACCATAGGCAGGTGTTTGTTCTTTGAATGTCTGGATTGTTAACTGAATGTTTCTTTGTGCGGTAATGAGATTGCGTTGATGGTTTCAAATGAAATGATTTTGTCTTTTTTTTCTTTAAAATCATAGCGATGATTTTGTTTCTCCGCGTCCCCGAGCTTGGGGGCCGGATCGGGCTTCGTGCGATAAAAGAGAATTGCTTAACATTTTCGTAAAATTTATTGGCTATGGAATTTGGCTTCTGCTAATTTCCGAGCAACTTTCCCGTGGTCAATTAACTGAAATGCGCCATAAAAACGGGAATGATTTTTGCTGGTATCCGTTTATTTAGAATTCTTATAAACACTTCACAAACTTCGATAAGCGATGCTTGTCGGTGAAAAGGAGCCTCGATTATGCAGCAAACCCTGAAGCGCACTTCTTTGACCTTGTTGATTAGCGGCGCGCTGAGCGTCGGCGCCATAAATAGCAGTTTGGCGGCGGAAGTGCCGGCCGGCGTTCAGTTGGCGCAGCAGCAGAATATTGTGATCAACAACGGCAGCGAAGTGGCTTCATTGGATCCGCATAAGGTCGAGGGCGTACCGGAAAGCAATATCATTCTTAACCTGCTGGAAGGGCTGGTGAGCACCGACGCCAACGGGCATGTGGTGCCGGCGGCGGCGGCGAGCTGGGAAAACCAGAATTATCAGCAATGGACCTTCCACTTGCGCCCCGGCGCGGTGTGGAGCGACGGCAGTCCGGTGACCGCGCAAGACTTCGTCTACAGCTGGCAGCGTCTGGCCGATCCGAAAATCGCCTCGCCCTATGCCAGCTACCTGCAATACACCAAAGTCGACAATATCGACGACATCCTGACCGGCAAGAAGCCTCCGCAGACCCTCGGCGTCAAGGCGCTGGACGACCAGACGCTGCAGGTGACGCTGAGCGAGCCGGTGCCATATTTCATCAGCATGCTGAGCCACACGTCGCTCAAACCGGTGAAACGCGCGGTAGTGGAGAAATTCGGCGATAAATGGACGTTGCCCGCCAACTACGTCGGCAACGGCGCTTACCGCCTGAAAGAGTGGGTGGTGAACGAGCGCATCGTATTGGAGCGCAGCCCGAGCTACTGGAACAACAAGCAGACGGTGATCAATCAGGCGACCTTCTTGCCGATCGCTTCCGAAGTCAGCGACGTCAACCGCTTCCGCAGCGGCGAGATCGACATCACCAACAGCGCGATCCCGCCGTACCTGTACGTCAAAATGAAGCGCGAAGTGCCCGAGCAACTGCACGTTAACCCTTATCTGTGCACTTTCTATTACGAACTCAATAACCAGCGGGCGCCGTTCACCGATCCGCGGGTGCGTGCGGCGGTGAAGATGACGCTGGATCGCGACATCATCGCCAACAAGATCATGGGCCAGGGGCAGATCCCGGCCTACAGTTTCACGCCGACCTTTACGGAAGGCGCCAACTTTACGCCGCCCGCGTGGGCCGGCTGGAGCCAGGAACAGCGCAACGCCGAAGCCAAGAAACTGCTGGCGGAAGCGGGTTACAGCGACGCCAAGCCGCTGAAGTTCTCGCTGCTGTACAACACCTCCGATCAAAACAAACAGCAGGCGATCGCCGCCGCGTCGATGTGGAAAAAGAACCTCGGCGCCGACGTCACGCTGCGCAATCAGGAGTGGAAGACCTCGCTGGAAAGCCGCCATCAGGGGCAATACGACGTGGCGCGCGCCACCTGGTGCGGGGATTACAACGAGCCCAGCGCGTTCCTGAACCTGGTGCTGTCCAACAGCAGCATCAATACCGTGTTTTATAAGAGCCCGGCGTTCGACGCCATCATGGCCGCCACGCTGAAGGCGCCGGATGAGGCCGCGCGCGCCGCGCTCTATCAGCAGGCAGAAGCGCAGCTGGACAAAGACTCCGCGTTGATCCCGGTGTATTACCGCGTCAGCGCGCGGTTGATTAAGCCGACGGTAGGCGGGTTCACCGGCAAAGATCCGCTGGACTATACCGACGTTAAAAATCTGTACATTATCAAGCAGTAAAAGGGGTATTCCTCCCGCTAGCTCGCGGAGGAATATAGGGAAGGCCGGCCGCCGCATTCGTTCCGCGGCGGCGGGAAACAGAGTCCGCTTACGGGCAACGCAGGTTCCACGAAGAGCCTGTGATAATAAAAACTGGAGTCGATAAGTATGACCAACATCACGAAGAAAACGCTCATTGCCGCCGGCGTCATCGCCGCGCTGGGCATCACAGCAACCACCTCCGCCTTTGCCGCCGACGTTCCTGCAGGCGTGCAACTGGCCGACAAGCAAGAAATCGTCAAAAACAACGGTTCCGAAGTGCAGTCGCTTGACCCGCATAAAATCGAGGGCGTGCCGGAAAACAACGTGACCCGCGATCTGATGGAAGGCCTGGCGAACAACAGCCCGGACGGCTCCATCGTGCCGGGCGTCGCGGAAAGCTGGGATAACAAGGATTTCAAAGTCTGGACCTTCCACCTGCGCAAAGACGCCAAATGGTCCAACGGCAAGCCGGTGACGGCGCAAGATTTCGTCTACAGCTGGCAGCGCGTAGTGGATCCGAAAACCGCGTCGCCTTACGCCAGCTACCTGCAGTACGCCCATGTGGAAAACGTTGATGACATCATCGCCGGCAAAAAAGACAAGTCGACGCTGGGCGTGAAGGCCATCGACGACCACACCTTCCAGGTGACCCTGAGCGAGCCGGTGCCTTATCTGGTTGAAATGACCCCGCACTACGCCATGAAGCCGGTTTACAAAGACGCGGTGGAGAAATTCGGCGAGAAGTGGACGCTGCCGGCCAACTACGTCAGCAACGGCGCTTACAAACTGAAAGACTGGATTGTCAACGAACGCATCGTACTGGAACGCAACCCGGAATATTGGGATAACGCCAAAACCATCATCAATAAAGTGACGTTCCTGCCTATTTCGTCGGAAGTGACCGACGTTAACCGCTACCGCACCGGTGAAATCGACATGACCTACAACAACATGCCGATCGAACTGTTCCAGAAGCTGAAGAAAGAGATCCCGAAAGAGGTGCACGTCGATCCTTATCTGTGCACCTATTACTACGAAATCAACAACCAGAAGGCGCCGTTCACCGATGCGCGCGTGCGTGAAGCGCTGAAGCTGGGCATGGATCGCGACATCATCGTCAACAAGGTGAAAAATCAGGGCGATCTGCCGGCCTACAGCTTTACGCCGCCATACACCGACGGCGCCAAGCTGACCGCGCCGGAGTGGTTCGGCTGGACGCAGGAAAAACGCAACGAAGTGGCGAAGAAACTGCTGGCCGACGCCGGCTACGGCCCGGGTAAACCGCTGACCTTCTCCCTGTTGTACAACACGTCAGACCTGCACAAGAAGCTGGCGATCGCCGCCGCCTCCATCTGGAAGAAAAATCTGGGCGTGGACGTGAAGCTGGTGAACCAGGAGTGGAAAACCTTCCTGGATACCCGCCATCAGGGCACCTATGACGTGGCGCGCGCCGGCTGGTGCGCCGACTACAACGAACCGAGTTCGTTCCTGAACATGATGCTGTCCGACAGCAGCAGTAACACCCCGCACTACAAGAGCGCCGAGTTCGACAAGCTGATGGCCAACGTGTTGACCGCGAAGAGCAAAGACGAGCGCGCCGAACTGTATCAGAAAGCGGAAGTTCAGCTGGATAAAGATTCCGCCATCGTTCCGCTGTATTACTACGTGAACGCCCGTTTGGTGAAACCTTACGTTGGTGGCTACACCGGCAAAGACCCGCTTGATAACGTGTACGACAAAAACCTGTACATCATCAAGCATTGATACGGTAAGAGCCGGCGGCGCAGGCCGCCGGCCCATGTTGAGAATAATAAGCCGTCATCAGGCTGTCGCACAGGGTTAGGGCAATGCTTAAATTTATACTTCGTCGCTTATTGGAAGCGATCCCGACACTATTTATCCTTATTACCATCTCATTCTTCATGATGCGCCTGGCGCCCGGCAGTCCATTTACCGGGGAACGCGCATTGCCGCCGGAAGTCATGGCGAATATCGAAGCCAAATATCATTTGAACGACCCGATCTGGAAACAGTACGGTCATTATCTGGCGCAGCTTGCGCAGGGAGACTTCGGCCCGTCCTTTAAATACAAGGATTATTCGGTCAACGATTTGGTGGCCAGCTCTTTCCCGGTCTCCGCCAAACTCGGTCTGGCCGCGTTTTTGCTGGCGGTGGTGCTGGGCGTGAGCGCCGGCGTGATCGCCGCGCTGAACCAGAACACCAAATGGGACTACACGGTGATGGGGTTCGCCATGACCGGGGTGGTGATACCCAGTTTCGTGGTGGCGCCGCTGTTGGTGCTGATCTTCGCCATCACGTTGAAATGGCTGCCGGGCGGCGGCTGGAACGGCGGCGCGCCTAAGTTCATCATCTTGCCGATGGTGGCGTTGTCGCTGGCCTATATCGCCAGCATCGCCCGTATCACGCGCGGCTCGATGATTGAAGTGCTGCACTCCAACTTCATCCGCACCGCGCGCGCCAAAGGCTTGCCGATGCGTCGCATCATTTTCCGCCACGCGCTGAAGCCGGCGCTGTTGCCGGTGCTGTCATACATGGGCCCGGCGTTCGTCGGGATCATCACCGGTTCGATGGTGATCGAAACCATCTACGGTCTGCCGGGGATCGGCCAGCTGTTCGTTAACGGCGCGCTGAACCGCGACTACTCCCTGGTGTTGAGCCTGACCATTCTGGTGGGCGCTCTGACCATTCTGTTCAACGCGATCGTCGATGTGCTGTATGCGGTCATCGATCCGAAAATCCGTTATTAATCTGGAGCACGCTAATGATGTTGACTAAAAAGAACAGCGAAGCTCTGGAACACTTCAGCGAGAAGCTGGAAGTGGAAGGGCGCAGCCTGTGGCAAGACGCGCGTCGGCGTTTTATGCACAACCGCGCGGCGGTCAGCAGCCTGTTCATACTGGCGCTGATCACGCTGTTTGTGGTGCTGGCGCCGATGCTGTCGCAATTCGCCTACGACGATACCGATTGGGCGATGATGTCCGCCGCACCCAGCGTTGAATCGGGGCACTATTTCGGCACCGATTCCTCCGGGCGCGATCTGCTGGTGCGCGTGGCGATCGGCGGGCGCATCTCGCTGATGGTCGGCGTGGCGGCGGCGCTGGTGGCGGTGATCGTCGGCACCCTGTACGGCGCGATGTCCGGCTATCTGGGCGGCAAGATCGACTCGGTGATGATGCGCCTGCTGGAGATCCTCAACTCCTTCCCGTTCATGTTCTTCGTGATCCTGCTGGTGACCTTCTTCGGCCAGAATATCCTGCTTATCTTCGTGGCGATCGGCATGGTGTCGTGGCTGGACATGGCGCGTAT
The DNA here is from genome assembly GCF_052045405.1 of Serratia sp. 22278. Classification (NCBI taxonomy): domain Bacteria; kingdom Pseudomonadati; phylum Pseudomonadota; class Gammaproteobacteria; order Enterobacterales; family Yersiniaceae; genus Serratia; species Serratia sp. 22278. Next base: position 306,507 of record NZ_JBQEOW010000003.1, read on the forward strand.
CGTGCGTGGCCAAACCCTTGGTCTGAAGCGCAAGGAGTTCATCGAAGCGGCGCTGGTGTGCGGCGTCTCCACGCGCAACATCGTGCTGCGGCATATCGTGCCGAACGTGCTCGGCGTGGTGGTGGTGTATGCCTCGTTGCTGGTGCCGAGCATGATCCTGTTCGAATCCTTCCTCAGCTTCCTGGGACTGGGCACGCAGGAGCCGCTGAGTAGCTGGGGCGCATTGCTCAGCGACGGCGCCAATTCAATGGAAGTTTCACCGTGGTTGCTGCTGTTCCCGGCGGGTTTCCTGGTAGTCACTCTGTTCTGTTTCAACTTTATCGGCGATGGCCTGCGTGACGCCCTCGACCCGAAAGATCGTTAAGGAGTGCCACCATGAGCACCATTGAACATCCACAACTGCAAACCGCCGTCGGCGTTAAAGCGTCGCCGCTGCTGGACGTGAAAGACCTGCGCGTCACGTTTTCCACCCCGGACGGCGACGTGACGGCGGTGAACGATCTGAACTTCGATCTGCGCGCCGGTGAAACGCTGGGCATCGTCGGCGAATCCGGCTCCGGCAAATCGCAGACCGCGTTCGCCCTGATGGGGTTGCTGGCCAGCAATGGCCGCATCGGCGGCTCGGCCAAATTCAACGGCCGCGAAATCCTCAACCTGCCGGAAAACCAGCTCAACAAGCTGCGGGCCGAAGAGATCTCGATGATCTTCCAGGACCCGATGACCTCGCTCAACCCGTATATGCGCGTTGGCGAACAGCTGATGGAAGTGCTGATGCTGCATAAGAAAATGAGCAAAAGCGAAGCCTTCGAAGAGTCGGTGCGCATGCTCGACGCGGTGAAAATGCCGGAAGCGCGCAAGCGCATGCGCATGTATCCGCATGAGTTTTCCGGCGGCATGCGCCAGCGCGTGATGATCGCCATGGCGCTGCTGTGCCGGCCGAAGCTGCTGATCGCCGACGAGCCGACTACCGCGCTGGACGTGACCGTTCAGGCGCAGATCATGACGCTGCTCAACGAGCTCAAGCGCGAGTTCAACACCGCCATCATCATGATCACCCACGATCTGGGCGTGGTGGCCGGCATCTGCAACAAGGTGCTGGTGATGTACGCCGGCCGCACCATGGAATACGGCAGCGCGCGCGAGGTGTTCTACCAGCCGAGCCACCCGTATTCCATCGGTCTGTTGAACGCGGTGCCGCGCCTCGACGCCGAAGGCGAAGCGTTGCTGACCATTCCCGGCAACCCGCCGAACCTGCTGCGGCTGCCGAAAGGCTGCCCGTTCCAGCCGCGCTGCCCGTACGCCATGGAACAGTGCGCGAGCGCTCCGCCATTGGAGCAATTTGGGGAAGGGCGCCTGCGCGCCTGCTTTAAACCGGTGGAGGCGTTGGTATGACAGCGGTAACCGACAAGAAAGTGCTGCTCGAAGTGGCCGATCTGAAAGTGCACTTCGACATTCATGACGACAAGCAGTGGTTCTGGCAGCCGCCGAAAACCCTGAAGGCGGTCGATGGCGTTACGCTGCGGCTGTTCGAGGGGGAAACCCTGGGCGTGGTCGGCGAATCCGGCTGCGGCAAATCCACCTTCGCGCGCGCCATCATCGGCCTGGTGAAGGCCACCAGCGGGCGCGTCGCTTGGCTGGGTAAAGATCTGCTGGGCATGAACGACGCCGACTGGCGCAAAACCCGCAGCGATATCCAGATGATCTTCCAGGATCCGCTGGCCTCGCTCAACCCGCGCATGACCATCGGCGAAATCATCGCCGAGCCGCTGCGCACCTACTACCCGAAAATGCCGCGTCAGGAAGTGAAGGACAAGGTTAAGGCGATGATGCTGAAGGTCGGCCTGCTGCCTAACCTGATCAACCGTTATCCGCACGAGTTCTCCGGCGGCCAATGCCAGCGCATCGGCATCGCGCGCGCGCTGATCCTCGAACCGAAGCTGGTGATCTGCGACGAGCCGGTTTCCGCGTTGGACGTGTCGATTCAGGCGCAGGTGGTAAACCTGTTGCAGCAGCTGCAGCGCGAAATGGGGCTGTCATTGATCTTTATCGCCCACGATTTGGCGGTGGTGAAGCACATTTCCGATCGCGTGCTGGTGATGTACCTGGGCCATGCGGTAGAGCTGGGCACCTATGACGAGGTGTACCACAATCCGCAGCACCCATACACCAAGGCGCTGATGTCGGCGGTGCCGATCCCGGATCCGGACAAGGAGAAGGAAAAGCAGATCCAGCTGTTGGAAGGGGAGCTGCCTTCGCCGATCAATCCGCCGTCCGGCTGCGTGTTCCGCACTCGCTGCCCGATCGCCGGGCCGGAGTGCGCCAAGACGCGTCCGCTGCTGGAGGGCAGTTTCCGTCATGCGGTTTCGTGCCTGAAGGTCGATCCGCTGTAATGCGCCGCTAGCCGGCAACAAAAAGCCCCGCTGAATAAGCGGGGCTTTTTTTATCCGATGCGCTGGCGGCGAATCACTCTTTCCACAGAATGTGGCACAGCTTGTGGTCTTTCTCGCGGCAGATCAGCACGCGGGCGAACACGTCGTTGATCGGCTCGCCGTCGCTGTCCGCCAGACCGATCACCACTTCGGCGAAGAAGTCCGGGTTCAGGTCGTAATCCACGTGCTCGCTCCAGTCTTCGGAGGGGTCGTACAGTTCTGCGCCGCCGCGCTCTTCAAACTGCAGATTGAACAGCAGAATATCCGCCGGATCCAGATTGTCGCCGGCCAATTCGAGGAAGATGTCGTAGGCCTGTTCCAGCGTTTCGTCTTCGGTAAGGCGGTTATTCAAATCCATAAAAAAATCCTGATAACAAATGATTTGGCGCTATTAAAGCACGCTCGCCGCGGCTTTTACAGCAACGGGCTGAAAAAGTAGAACAGGCGTTCGACCAGGCGATGCCAGAACGGCCGCTTCAGCCACTCTTTGGCGTTCAGCAGCTTGGAGCGGGCGATGTAATCTTCCTGCACGCAGGCCAGATCGCTGCCGAAGCCGTCGTCGTCGATCACCAGGGTGATCTCGAAGTTGAGCCACAGGCTGCGCATATCCAGATTGACGGTGCCGACCAGGCTGAGCTGGCCGTCGACCAGCACGCTTTTGGTGTGCAGCAGGCCGCCTTCGAACTGATAGATTTTCACGCCGGCTTCCAGCAGCTCGGAGAAGAACGCCCGGCTGGCCCAGCGCACCATCATCGAGTCGTTGTCGCGCGGCACGATGATGCTGACCTCAACGCCGCGCAGAGCGGCGGTGCAGATGGCGTGCAGCAGATCGTCGCTCGGCACGAAGTACGGCGTGGTCATGATCAGCTGCTCGCGCGCGGAATAAACGGCGGTCAGCAGCGCCTGGTGGATCATTTCTTCGGGGAAACCGGGGCCGGAGGCGATCACTTGAATGGTGTGGCCGCTTTCCTGCTCGAACGGCATGATGTTGACGTCCGGCGGCGGCGGCAGAATGCGCTTGCCGGTTTCAATCTCCCAGTCGCAGGCATAGACGATGCCCATCGTAGTGGCCACCGGGCCTTCCATGCGCGCCATCAGATCGATCCATTGGCCGACGCCCGCATCCTGTTTGAAGTAGCGCGGATCGACCATGTTCATGCTGCCGGTATAGGCGATGTAGTTGTCGATCAGCACCACCTTGCGGTGCTGGCGCAGATCCATGCGGCGCAGGAATACGCGCAGCAGGTTGACCTTCAGTGCTTCGACCACTTCGATGCCTGCGTTGCGCATCATCGCCGGGTAGGGGCTGCGGAAAAATGGCAGGCTGCCGGCGGAGTCCAGCATCAGGCGGCAGTGTACGCCGCGCCGCGCGGCGGCCATCAGCGATTCGGCCACCTGATCGACCAGGCCGCCGGGCTGCCAGATATAGAACACCATTTCGATGTTGTGGCGCGCCAGCTCGATGTCGCGGATCAGCGCTTTCAACGTGTCGTCGGTAGTGGTGAGCAACTGCAGCTGGTTGCCCTTGACGCCGTCGATGCCCTGGCGGCGGTTGCACAGCTGGAACAACGGTTCGGCGACTTCGCTGTATTCGGTGGCGAAGATGCGGCGGCTCTCTTTCAATTCCTTCAGCCAGCGCGCGGTCGACGGCCACATGGCCTTGGCGCGCTCGGCCCGGCGCTTGCCCAGGTGCAGTTCGCCGAACGATAAATAGGCGACGATGCCGAACAGCGGCAGAATATAGATAACCAGCAGCCAGGCCATGGCAGAGGGAACCGCACGGCGTTTCATCAAAATGCGCATCGTCACGCCGGCGATCAGCAGCCAGTAGCCGAACACCATGAGCCAACTGATTACGGTATAAAATGTTGTCATAAAGGCGAAAAATCCCGTTCGCAAACCACCAATGATGAGTGTACGCACAGATCGGGCAAGGCGAAACCTTTTATCGGCGCTTATGTTACATAAATATGATGAAGTTAAGGCACTTGCCGAAATTGAAAGGGCGGCTTTTGCCCGCGTGGCGTTCGCTGTGCCGCCGATAACGGCGGCTTGGATCGCGGGCGGAAAGGGCTATAATGCCCGCGGTTGGCATTAGACGAACGAGTGACGGAATTATGAGACGCAGTAGAAATGAAGTGGGCCGCTGGCGCATGTTGCGGCAGAGCCAACGTCGGCGGCATCGCTGGCTGGAACGCCAGTCGTGCAGCAATCGCCATATTATCCGGGTGCGGCGGCGCCTGGACGATCAGCATCGGCGCGCGCTGCTGTTTGCGGTATCCTGCGAGTGGTAAAACGAAAACAGTCCCGTGAGGGACTGTTTTGTTATGGCGTCTGAGTTATTTGCCCAAATAGGCGTTGAGCATCCAGACCTGTTTTTCCTGCTCTTTGATGTAATCGCTCATCAACGACGCGGTGCCTTCGTCGCCAGCGTCTGCCGCCACCGTCAGCAGCTCACGCTGCTGTTGCAGCAAGATTGAATACCCTTCCAACAGGCCGCGCAGCGTACCCTTATCATCGGTCACGTTGGTGTGTTCCTTGATGTCGGCGGTTTTCAGATAATCGCTGAAAGCGTGACGCGGCTGCGAGCCCAACGTCAGAATACGTTCCGCCAGCTCATCCACCTTGGTCAGCAGATCGTTATATGTCTCTTCGAATTTCGCGTGCAGTTCAAAGAACTGCGGGCCGGTAATGTTCCAATGATAGCCGCGCACGTTCATATACAGCACCTGATAGTTTGCCAACAGCGCATTCAACGCTTCGGCGAGTTTTGCCGATTGTTTACTGTCAAGGCCGATATGGGTTTTCGCTGCTTTCTTTGCCGTTGCCATAATAATCTTCTCCTGATTATTTGTTCCGATAGTAGACAGAATCAATTTCCATAGCTGTTACAGTAACCGGATTTATCGCAGGGTTAAATACGATAACAGGCATTATTGCCATCGCTCAAACCGATGACGATAAATCCGTCGAGCAAATTGCCGAATCAGTTTACGCAGGTTCCGCAGGCGAAAAAAGTCGCTTTTCTCGGTTACTTGCGCAGCGCCAGTTTTACCACACCCGCACCCAGCGCCATTAACAGCGCGGCGGCGATCAGTACCGAAATAAAGGCGCGATCAAAGGCCAGACGCGCCAGCTGCGTCAACTGCTGCGCGCGATCGGCCGCCATTCCGGCCGCCAGGCGCAACGCTTCGTCGATGCTGTCGTAGGCTAAATCGCTGACCGGCAGCGCCGCCGGCAGCGCCAGGCTGTGACTGTAGACCGCCGTCATCAGCCCGCCGAGCAACGTCACGCCCAGCACGCCGCCCAGCTCGTAGGAGACGTCTTCGATAGATGCCGCCATGCCGGATTTCTCCTCCGGCGCGTTCAGCATGATGGCGGTGGAAGCGGCGGTGATCACGCCGCCGAGGCCGAAGCCCACCAACGCCAGGCTCGCCAGCTGCGGCGCTATGCCGCTCTGATAGAACAGGGCGAGGCCGGCGATGCCGAAGGCGGTCAGGGCGAAACCGCCGAGAATGATGCTGCGCTCACCGTAGCGCGGCAGCAGCAAACCGGCCATTGGCCCCGCCAGCGCCGAGGCCAGCGGGATCGGCAAGATGAACAGCGCCGCCTGCAGCGGACTGAGACCGAGCACCAGTTGCAAGCGTTGGCTGAGCACCAGCTCGACGCCGATCAGCGCCACCATCGACAGCAATGCCACGCCGATGCCGCCGGCGAACAGCCGGTTGCGGAACAGGGAGAAATCGATCATCGGGTGGGCGCTGCGCTGCTGACGACGCACGAACAGCGCCAGGAACAGGGTGCCGATCAGGGCCGCTGCGAGCAAGGCGCTGACGTCAGGCGTCGGCTTGCTCAATTCCTTCAGCGCATAGATAGCGCCGACCAGGCCTATCATGATCTGCACCGAGCCGATGATATCGGCGGGGCGCGGGTTATCGCCGCCGCAGCGGGGGATCAGTTTCCATGCCAGCGGCCAGACCAGCAACACCACCGGCACATTGATCAGGAACACCGAGCCCCACCAGAAATACTCCAACAGCAGGCCGCCGACCACCGGGCCGATGGCCGCGCCGCCGGAGGCCACCGACGCCCAGATGCCGATCGCCAGCGCGCGTTCGCGTTCGTCGGTAAAGACGTGGCGTACGATGGACAGCGTGGCGGGCATCATCATTGCCGCGCCAACGGCGAGGAATACCCGCGCGGCGATCAGCCACTCGGCGGTAGGCGAGAAAGCGGCGCACAGCGACGCGACGGCAAACACCGGCAGCCCGGCGAGAAACAGCCGTTTATGGCCGATGCGATCGCTCAGCATGCCGGCGCCAGGCAACAGACCGGCCACCACCAATGGGTAGGCGTTGACGATCCAGAGTTTTTGCGAGGCGCTGGCATCCAGCGCCTGGGTTAAACGCGGCAGGGCGGTATATAACACCGTCATATCGATGACGATCAGGAACAGGGCGCTGGCGACCATTGTCAGGATTAACCAGCGGTTCTTGGCGTACATAAGTCATAATCCAGTTAACGTGGGCGGCGCGAAGGCGCCGCCATTGTGGTAACCCTCCGGCGATGCCGGGTGGTATACTGGCGATAATATATATCCATACGTTCGTATTGAAAAGAAGGGTTTCTTAATGGGACGTCAACGCAGCATCGATCGCGACAAGGTTTTGGACACCGCCGAAGAGATCGTCGCCACCCAGGGCGCCGCCGGCCTGACCATCGACGCCGTCGCCAAAGCGATGGGGATCTCCAAGGGCGGGGTGCAGTACTGTTTCGGCAGCAAAGACGCCCTGATTGACGCCATGTTCGATCGCTGGGGCAGTGCCTACGAGACGCTGTTCGCCGCTATCGCCGGTGACGATCCTTCGCCGCAGACCGGCGTGCGCGCGCATATGCTGGCGACGCAAAGCTCGGATCAGACCGCCAGCGCCAAGGCCGCCGGGCTGATGGCGACGCTGATTCAAACGCCGGAGCATCTGGCGAGCACGCGCGAATGGTATCGCAGCCGCATCGCCGGTTTGGATTTGACGACGGAAGAAGGCAAGCGCGCGCGCCTGGCGTTTCTCGCCACCGAAGGCGCCTTTATGCTGCGTTACTTTGGTTTGATGGATATCGACCAAGCGGAATGGGAAACGATGTTCACCGATATGCAGGCGTTGATTTTAACTGAGGGTGCCTATCGCACTGATAGCTAGTAAAGCCCGCAGTGAAAGGCGTATGTTTATCGCACAAGATATTCCCTCGAAGAACTTTTTAGCCAGCCACTCCGTGCTGGCTTTTTTTTTGTTCGCAGGCAAGCGCCCCTGCGGGGCCCCCTGAAGGCAGGGGGCGGGAGAATTATTTACGGGCGTCCAACAGCGCTTGGGCGTTCTCTGCGGTAACGACGGTCCACGGAATGTAGTAATGCTTCTGCGTGCCGCCCTCCCATTTCAGATCCTTGGCGTACTGCTTCCAGATGTCCGACTGCGGTTGATAGCTTTCACCTTTCACGGCGCGCAGCGCGACGTCGATGGAACCCTGCATCTGGCCTTTGGCATCTTGCAGAATAGAGACCATTTCACCGGCCTGCACCGCATGAATCGCGTCAGAGACGCCGTCAACGCCGGCAATCGCGAAGTCCTTCACATTCAGGCCGGCGCCTTTGATCGCTTCGATAGCGCCCAGCGCCATCTCGTCGTTCTGGCCAATCACGCCGTTGATTTTACCCCGGTGTTTCTGCAGCCAGTTTTCCATCAGCGGCTGCGCTTCCGCGCGTGACCAGTTGGCCGTTTTGCGCTCAAGTACCGTGACCTGGCCGGCGCCGCACTCGGCAATCGCTTTATCATTGCCTTTGCCGCGCTGGATCTCGCCGCTGCCGCCTTTCGGGCCTTCGATAATCACCACGTTCACCTTCCGGCTCTTGCAGTCGAGTTTGTCCAGGACGGCTTTGGCTTCCAGGTATCCCCCCAACTCGTCATTAGACACCACTTCAGACGTCATCGCGTCCGTGTTCAGGCGCGCGTTGGTGACCACCACCGGGATTTTGGCTTCGTTGGCATTGGTGACGATATCGATATTGGCCTCAAAATCCATCGGGTTGACGATAATGGCATCGGCGCGCGTCTGGATAGCGGTGGCGGCCTGATCGTTTTGCACCGATGCATCATAACGCCCATCGTAGAAAGTCAGTACGGCTTCGCCGCTTTTCACCGCCGGGTGTTCCTTGCCGAACCTTTCCATCAATTGCACGAACTCGGCTTTGTTGCCGTACATCAATACCGCGATTTTTACCGGGGCGGCCTGAGCCGCCGACAGGCTACCGAGCATCATGGCAGAGGCAAACAACGCTATCTTGGTCTTATTCATGGTTTTCTCCTGGTAGAGTTGGGTCTGATGTTATTAATCGCGCTGTTGCTTACGCGATGGGTCGAGCAATACGGCAAGAACGATCAATGCGCCTTTGATAATTTGTTGGTAATACGATTGCACGCCGAGCAGATCGAGGCCGTTATTCATCACCCCGATAATCAGCACGCCGAAGAAAGTGCCGACCAGCGTACCGACGCCGCCGGCCATGCTGGTGCCGCCGATCACCACCGCCGCGATGGCGTCCAGCTCATACCCTGCGCCGGCGTTGGTCTGCGCCGAACCGGTGCGTGCCGTAAGGATCAGGCCGGCGATGCCGGCCAGCGCGCCGCACAGCGTATACACCAGTATTTTGATGCGGGTGACGTTAATCCCCGAGGTGCGCGCGCTTTTCGGGTTGCCGCCGACGGCGTAGATGTAACGCCCGAAGAGGGTTTTATTCAGCACCAGCCAGGCGAGGGCGAACAGCACGATGAAGATGATGACGGGCACCGGAACGCCGCCGACATAGCCATTGCCTAACCAGCGGAAATCGCTGTTCAATTGCGATACCGGATTGCCGTTGGTGGTCAACATGGTTAACCCGCGCGCCGCGGAGAGCATGCCCATGGTGACGATAAACGGCTGCAACCGGTAACGAGCCAGCACGGTGCCGTTCACCAGGCCGCAGACGATGCCGATGCCCAGCGCCACGATCAGCGGCGCCATGACGGCGGTCGCGGTGTCGCCGATAGCCAATCCGCTGTTGTTGGTGGCGAAACGGGCGGCGACGATCCCGCTTAACGCCAGCACCGAGCCGACGGAGAGATCGACGCCGGCCGTAATGATGACGAAGGTCATGCCGATCGCCAGAATACCGTTGATCGAGACCTGACGCAGGACGATCAGGGTGTTTTCATTGCTGAGAAAATAATTGCTGCTCCAGGCCCCCTGGGCGACCTGATATTCGCCAATCAGCGCCACGATCAGGCACAGCGCGAAGAAGGCGATGATAATGCCGTATTTGTGCATACGGCGTTTATTGCGGGTGAAAAATGAAATTCCTGGTGATAAGGAGTGGGCGCTGCTCATTTTTTTTCTCTCTCTGTTAAACCGCAAGTTTCATCAGTGCTGCCTGGCTCGCATCGGCCGCCGAAAGCTCGCCGGCCAACTGCCCGTCACGAAACACCAATATGCGATCGCTCATGCCGATAATTTCCGAAAGCTCGGAGGAAACCATGATGATCCCCTTGTTTTGCAAGGCGAACTCCGACATAAATCGGTAGATCTCTTTCTTGGCGCCGACGTCGATGCCGCGCGTCGGCTCGTCGAGCAACAACACCTCCGGATCCAGCAGCGCCCAGCGGCCCAGCACCACTTTTTGCTGGTTGCCGCCGCTCAGGTTGCCCACGGGTTGTTCGCCATCGTGGGTTTTAACGTTGAAGCGCTGGATCATGTCGCGGGTTCGCGCTTGCTCCCGTTTTTCGCTGACGAACCCCATTCGGCTGATGCCGGCAAAAGAGGCGATATTGATGTTTTCACTGACGGAACGGCACAGCACCAGGCCGGTTTCCTTGCGATCTTCCGTCACGTAGGCAATGCCGCTGTCGATGGCCTCTCGCGGGGAATGGCGGTTAAGCGTCTTGTCGCCCAAGCGGATCGTGCCGCTGTCGGCATGCTGAATGCCGAAGATAAGATCGAGAAACTCGCTGCGGCCCGATCCCACCAGGCCGTAGATGCCCAGGATCTCACCGTGCTTCAGTTGCAGGCTGATATCCTTTATCTTGCTGCGCCAACACAGGCCGTTGACCTCTAGCAAGACCTCTTCGCCGGGCTGGTTGAATTTGGCGAACTCGCTGTCGTACTCGCCGCCTATAATGTGTTCGATCAGCTGCTCACGGGTAATGTCAGCGATATAGCCTTCATGGATATAGGCGCCGTCGCGGAAAATGGTGTAGCTGTCCGCGATTTGGAATATCTCTGACAAACGGTGAGAGACGTAAATAATGCCTTTACCTTTCGCCGCCAGTTGCTGAAGCGTCTGAAAGATTTTTTGCGCATCCTCCTCGCCAATCGCCGAGGTGGGTTCATCCATGATGATGATGTCGGCATTGGCATGCGACAGCGCTTTGGCGATCTCGACCAACTGCTGCTCGGCGACGCTCAGGTTGCGCATTTTCTCTCGGGCGTCGATCTTGAAATCGAGTTCCTTGAGCAAGCTGGTGGTGCGCTGGTTGAGCGTCGCGAAATCGACGAACCCCAGGCGTCTCGGCTCACGGCCCAGCCAAATGTTTTCGGCCACCGTCAGATCCGGGATCGCGCTCAGCTCCTGCTGCACGATGGCGATGCCGGCGTTGAGGGCTTCCCGGGGATGATGAAATTCACAGCGTTGGCCATTGATAAAAATGTCGCCGCCATCGGGTTGAATAAAGCCCATCAGAATGCTGAGAAAGGTGGATTTTCCCGCGCCGTTGCCGCCGCACAGGGCATGGATGGATCCACGCCGCAGGCAAAACTCCGCATTCTTGAGCGCCACGACCGGGCCAAAAGCTTTCCTGACGCCGCTGACCTCCAGCAGGTAGGCGGGCGCTTGCGTCTGGGGATCTCGCGTCACAGTTGCACCTCCGGATAGGTCTGCTGCAAGCGTTGCAGGTACCGTTGATAAAGCGTCTCGTATTGCGCCTCTCTGCCGGCATGTGGCCGTGTGCGCGTGGTTTCATCCAGCGCAACGAAACGCCGGCACAGTTCGGCCAGCAACGCGCCGGCGTTCCGCTGCGGATCGTCGGCCAACGTCGTCGCCCACATCGCCTGAATGGCGCCGCCCAGCGCGGCGGTCTCTTTGGCTTTCAGACAGACTACCGGGCACCCCATCACGTCCGCGACGATTTGTCGCCAGGCGGCGCTGCGGGCGCCGCCGCCGGTGAGGCGGATCTCGCGCGCTTCAATGCCCTGACGGCGAAACAGCTCGATGCCATAGCGCAGGCCATAGGTGGCGCTTTCGACCACCGCCAGGCAGAGATTGGCGCGGGTAAAATTGTCGCTATCGAGGTTATGCAGACTGGCGCGCGCGTGGGGCAACGGCGGAACGCGTTCGCCATTGAAGAACGGCAGCATCTCGACACCGCCTGCGCCGGGCGAGGCCTGCGCCAATAAACCGTTAAAGCCGGCAAGGTCTTCGTCCAGCAGCGTTTGTACTGCAGTGGTGGCCGAGGTGACATTCATTGTGCAAATCAATGGCAGCCACCCATTGGTGCTGGAGCAGAAGCCGGCAATCATGTCCGATTCCGCCGTGACGGGGGCGGCAGACCAGGCGAATAGCGTGCCGGAGGTGCCCAGGCTCAGGGTGAGGGTGCCGGCCTCGATGTTGCCGGAACCGATGGCCGCCATCATGTTGTCGCCGCCGCCGGTCGATACCCGCACCGTTGGGCCGAGGCCGAGTTTTTCCGCGGCGGCGGAGCGCACCGTGCCGATGCAGCATTCCGCGCTTTTGAGCGGCGGCAGGGCCTGCCACAGGCGGCCGCTGTCGTCGATGAGATCGACCGCGGATTTGCTCCAACGACGGGTGCGCACATCGAACAATCCGGTGCCGGAAGCGTCGCCATATTCCGCTACGCGCTCCCCGGTCAGCCAGAAATTCAAGTAGTCATGGGGCAACAACACGGTGTGCAGTTTTGCCCAGAGCGCCGGATGGTGTGTCTTGAACCAAAGGATTTTTGACGCGGTATAACCGGTGGCGATCCGCAGGCCGAGCGTTTCCAGCGAGCCGTTGGCCCCGCCGAGCTGCTGCAGGAGCCGTTCGTTTTCCTCTGCGGTTTCGGTATCGCACCACAGCTTGACGCTGTGCAGCACGTTGCCGTCTGCGTCCAGCGGCACAAACCCATGTTGTTGGCCAGAGACCCCCAGAGCATGAATCTCCCGTGCATCAACGCCGGCGTTAGTCACGGCTTGGCGAAAAGCGATGACCAGCGCCTCAATCCACCAGTCGGCCTCCTGTTCGCGCCGGCCATTGGCTTGGCTGATGAGACGGTGAGGGGCGTTGCCCTCACCGAGGATCACGCCCTGTGTGCTGTCGACAATCACGACTTTCGTGCCTTGCGTACCGCAGTCTATGCCAGCATAGAGCGCCATAGGATCACTCCATTTCCAGCATGATTTTGATGTCCGAGGCATGTCCCGCCGCCGCGCGCTCGAAGGCGGCCACGCTGTCGGAGAACTTGTAGGTTTGGCTTATCAACGGCTGGACGCGCAATTTGCCGCTGCTCAACAGCCGCAGCGTGCGCGGGTACATGTTGGCGTAGCGGAAAATGGTCTTGAAGGTGATTTCCTTGGCCTGCGCGGCGACGATATCCATCGGCGCGGCATCGATCGGCATGCCGACCAGCACGGCGGTCGCTCCTGGCGCCGCATGTTCGGCCAGCGTAGCGATAGCCGGTTTGGCGCCGCTGCATTCAAACACGACATCGGCGCCATTGCCGCTGGTGAGCGCGGCCACTTTCCCCGCCAGGTCGCCGGTTTTGATATTGACGGCGTGCAGCCCCTCATAACTGGCCGCCACGGCGAGTTTTTCGTCAAACAGGTCGCAAATAATGACGTCCGAGCAGCCGCCCGCCAGCGCCGCGAGGGCGGTGACCACGCCGATCGGCCCGGCGCCGATCACCAGCGCGATATCGCCGGGTTTGATCCCGGCTTTGGTGGCCGCTTGCATGCCGATGGCTAAGGGTTCCACCATGGCGCCCTCAGCAAAACTGACGTTGTCCGGCAATTTGAACGTGAAGGCGGCGGGGTGGATGACGGTTTCGCGCAGGCAGCCGTGCACCGGCGGCGTCGCCCAGAAGCGCACGGCCGGATCAAGGTTGTAAATGCCGGCGCGCGTCTGGGCCGAGTTGAGATCCGGAATACCGGGCTCCATGCAAACGCGATCGCCGATGCTGAGATGAGTGACGTTTTTACCTGTCGCGAGCACTACGCCGGAGGCCTCATGGCCGAGCACCATCGGGGCGTTAACCACGAACGGGCCAATGCGGCCATGTTGGTAATAGTGCACATCACTGCCGCAGATGCCCACGGAATGAATTTTTATCTGCACATCATCGGGCCCCAGCGTTTCGGCAAGCTGGACGTCCTCAATAGCGATTTCCCCCGCTTTGGCCAACACTAATGCTTTCATATTGCCTCCTGGTGAATCATTTTTATGGTAACGATATCATTTCAATGCGGCGATAGTGGGCTAAAGCGGGGGGTTAAACTGTGATCGATGTTGGAATTACTCGACGGGAGTTAATTTTGCTGGTGGGTTGTTATTCAATATGGGGATGAAGATCACAAAATCGGCGATGCAATGACGGTTTTAATATCAGCATGCTGATATCGATACCGTTACTTTGCAGGGGAAATGATGAGCAAACAACAACGTGCCATAGCCGCTACGCTGGAATACTTGCGCGAGGCGGACATTATTCTGACCGAAGAAGAGCAGCAACGTATTGAAATTGCGACGTTTGGCTTGGCTGACTATCCCGTCTCAGGGCTGCAACTGCTGACCTATGTCAACTCACCTCGGTATTGTGCGAAAGAGTTGGTGCTGTTTCCTGAGCAGACTTGCCCAGAGCATTTGCATCCTCCTTTCGCCGGCACGCCCGGCAAGCAAGAGACGTTTCGCTGCCGTTGGGGCGAGGTGTTTCTGTTTGTCGACGATGAAAACCTGACGCTTAATGACGCCGGCGGTGAACCGGTATGCCGGGTGCCGGAGGGCGCGGAGCCTTGGTATACCTGCAATCGCTATATCCTCTTGCGGCCTGGCGAACAATACACCATCGCGCCCAATACCCGGCACTGGTTTCAGGCGGGGAAGCGGGGCGCGGTGGTGTCCGAGTTTTCTTCCGAGAGCCGTGACGAGCTGGATATCTTTACCGATCCCCGGATTAACCGCCTGGCAGGCGTAAACCATTAGCGCGACGATGAAAGTTCTGTCATGATGTTGTTAATGGTACAAAATGATAACCTTAAGCTAAGGAGCTGCATTTGGCGGTGGGGCGAGGACGGAAAGCGACGCTGGCTAGCGTGGCCGCACAGGCAAACGTCAGTAAAATCACCGCGTCGCGGGCATTTTCACAGCCGGACAAGGTTCATCCGGAAACGCTGCGCCGCATTCGGGAGACCGCTGCCGAACTCGGTTATGTGGTCAATGCTGCGGCGCGCAATCTGCGGGCGAAAAGCAGCAGAACCATCGGCATCGTCAACCCTGATATGGCCAACCCGTTCTTTGGCGGCCTGACGCGGTTGATGACGCTTGAAGCGCAAAAAATGGGATATGACACTCTGGTGTTCGATTCCTATGAGTCACAGGAAAGCGAAGACAGAATCATCGACAAACTGATTGGCTACAACGTCGATGCGATCATTCTCTCGGTCATTTCCAACGATCATCTGTACCAGCCTTCCTATCTAAAGCGGTTGGAAACATTGAATATCCCGGTGGTATTGATCGACCGTGAGCTGGACAATCGCCACTGCAGCGGAGTGTATATCGATAACCTGGACTGCGGCCTTCAGGCGGGGCGCTGGCTTCTGGAACAGAAAGCGCAGCGGGTGGTGGTGGTGTCCGGGCCGGAGAACTCCAACGTTGCACGGGACAGGGTTACAGGGCTGCAGGCGGCGCTGCAAGGGAAAGTGGCGTCGTTTGAAGTGCTGTATGCCGATTTCTTTATGGATATCGCCTGGCAAGAGACGAGCCGTTGGCTGGCCAACAACCGCGCCCCGGACTTTTTCGTTGGCTGCAATAACCAGATCTCCCTGGGCATTATCAAAGCCTGCATCGAACATCGGCTGCCGTTGATGCAGGACGTGTCGTTGTTCAGCATCGATGAGGTTTCACATGCTGAGATCTACGGTTTTCATTTCCCGTGCGTGTCACACGACTTGCAAGAGATCGCCTGGCAAGCGTTGAATCTGGCGATCCGTCGTATTGCCGACCCCGAGATCAAGCCGGGCAAGGTGGTGGTACGGGGGAAACTCGTCGCGTAACGGCGCCACCATTCGCTTATCCGTCATTTTTCAGCGTGTTGCGCTGTTTTGGGCTCATCACGCCCGGCGGGACGGATGAGCAGCCACAAACCACTTCCTGCCGCCGCCGCGCCTAGCAACATGGGCCAGGAAAGAGGTTCATTGAACATTAACCCTGCCCAGCAGAAGGTGACGAAGGGGCTGAGAAACAGCAGGCTCGTCACGCGCAGCGCAGAAGTGCGCCTTAGACAAAACCAGTACAGACCGTAGCCGGCCAGGGTCGCCAGTAGCGCGGTCCAAAGCACGCCGATCACAAACCCCGTCGTTACCGTTGGCAGTAGCGGGCCTTCCGCGCCGGCCATGGCGGCGAAAGCCAGCGCGGAAACCGCGCTTTGTATCCCCAGCGCGGCTGGCAAACTCATTGCTTGCGTTCGCGGCAGCCGTTCCTGCCACAGCGTTGCCAGCGCCAGCGACAGCATCCCCGCCAGCGGCAACAGGTAGCTCCACAATGGGGCGTCTCCCCATGAGATGGCGCTGCCGGTCGCCAGCGCTACCCCGCTAACTCCCAAGGCTAACCCGGACCAAACGCGGCCATCGGGCAAGCGGCGTTGTAACAGCATGCTCAGCAGCGCGGTGCCGAGCGGGAGCAAATCGGCGATGAGCGCGGCCAACCCGGCCGGCACGCCATATTCGATGCCTTTGCTGACGCCGGTCAGGTAACCGGTCATGGCGAGCAACCCAATCCCGGCGTGAACAGCTATCGTCAGCGGAGATGCGCGCCTGATGGCGCGCAGACTAAGCGGCAGCAACACGAACGCGACCACCACGCAGCGCCAGAACGCCACCAGCAACACCGGCGCGTAATCGGCGGCGAAGCGGATGCCGACGAAGCCGGAGCTCCAGGCCACGATCAGCAGGATCTCGGCCGCAGCCAGCCAGAGGGCGGCTCTGCCGCGATGTTTGCCGCAGCGGGAAGAGGGGCGAAATGGTGCCAGGGACATGATGGTCACCTCCTTTCCGCCCGATGGTAGTGAGTGGCTATAATTTAATAAATCGAATAATTTTCGCCCAGTTGTTTAATGAGGTTAAATCATGCGGCCGACATTGGATATCGATCTCTTACGCACTTTTCACGCTATTGCGCGTTTGGGGCAATTTCGCGCGGCGGCGGCATTTGTCAATCGCAGCCCCGCCGCCGTGAGCGTGCATATCCGGCGTCTGGAACAGGTGGCGGGCGGCCGTCTGCTGGAGCGTGACAATCAGTCCGTGGCGTTGACGCCGTTGGGAAACAAGCTGCTGGCCTCGACGCTCGGGCTGCTGAGCGCCCATGACGATATTCTGCGGGAACTGCAGGGCGCGCCGCTAAGCGGCCATATCAAATTGGGCTTGCCTGATGAGTACGCTTCTCATGTGATACGCCATATTTTGCCGCGGTTTACCGACAGTTTCCCCGCGGTGGAGCTGGAGGTCTCTACCGCTGCCAGTCAGGCGCTGGCGGAGCAAGTTGGCCGTAATCGGCTGCATCTCGCGC
This sequence comes from Serratia sp. 22278, assembly GCF_052045405.1. Taxonomy (NCBI): domain Bacteria; kingdom Pseudomonadati; phylum Pseudomonadota; class Gammaproteobacteria; order Enterobacterales; family Yersiniaceae; genus Serratia; species Serratia sp. 22278. The sequence continues at coordinate 323,793 of NZ_JBQEOW010000003.1, forward strand.
TGGTGGTTCAACCTTCGGGGAAACAGTGCCAGACACCGCTCGCGGTGACTGCGCCAGTGTGGGCCGGAGGCCGTTCGCTGGCGCTGCAGGCTAACCGGCCACTGCCGCTGGCGTTGCATGCCGCCGATTGCCCTTATCGTGAGGCTATGATCGATGCATTGACCAGGGCGGGAAGGCACTGGCGAGTGGTTGTGAGCAGCCCGTCGGCCAGCGTGGTGGCGGCTGCCATCGAGGCGGGATTGGCCGTCACGCTGCTTGACCGCGCACGGGTTTCGGCGGCGATGCGGATACTCGACGAATTGCCGTCGGTCGCACCACATGAAGTGCAACTGCTCCGTTCTGCCACGGCCGCCAGCCAACCGGCGGTGGCGATGCTGGAAAGCGTCATCGGTGAGTATTTACGGGGGGGAACATGAATATCGGTCGCGTGGGGAAGACGAATCGAGCACGACGGTGACGCAGAGATGTGGCTAGCGCCGGGAACGCTGTATCGCGGGGCGTTCCCGGTATTCGGAGGGCTGGAGATCAGAACACCTGTTTGAACGGTTTCACCGTCACGTCGGCATAGACGCCGGCGGCGACGTACGGATCCTGCTGCGCCCAGGCCTGGGCTTCCGCCAGCGAGGCGAATTCGGCGATCACCGTCGAACCGGTAAAGCCGGCGGCGCCGGGATCGTTGCTGTCGATGGCCGGGTTAGGGCCGGCGACCACCAGGCGGCCGGCGTCGCGCAGCGCCTGCAGGCGCGCCAGGTGCGCCGGCCGCACCGCCAGACGGTTTTCCAGCGAGTTGGGGACGTCTTGCGCGTAGATCAGATAAAGCATGTTTCACCTTTAAAATCATGGCTATAAAACGGTGCTACCAAGGTAGCGCAAAAGGCGCGGCAGGGGAACGGCATCGGGCGAATTTCCCGGCGGATTGGCGCTTATGCCTTGAAGCCGCTACTTTTTATTCGTATAGTGCGGCGCGCTTAAACTGATATGCCATTGAGGTGAGGACATGACGGAACTGGTAAGGGAAAAACTCGATTTGCCGGCGGGCAAAAAAAAACTGCTGCTGCATTCATGCTGCGCGCCCTGTTCCGGCGAGGTGATGGAAGCGATTCAGGCCTCCGGGATCGAGTACGCCATTTTCTTCTATAACCCCAACATTCACCCGCAAAAAGAGTATCTGCTGCGTAAAGAAGAGAACATCCGTTTCGCCGAGCAGCACGGGGTGCCGATTATCGATGCCGATTACGACACCGACAACTGGTTCGCCCGCGCCAAGGGGATGGAGAATGAGCCGGAGCGCGGCATTCGTTGCACCATGTGTTTTGACATGCGTTTCGAGCGCACGGCGCTGTATGCGCATGAGCATGGTTACGACACTATCTCCAGCTCGCTGGGCATCTCGCGTTGGAAGAACATGCAGCAGATCACCGACTGCGGCATCCGCGCGGCGGAAAAGTATCCCGATCTGGTGTACTGGGATTACAACTGGCGCAAGAAGGGCGGTTCGTCGCGCATGATAGAGATCAGCAAGCGCGAACGCTTCTATCAGCAGGAATACTGCGGCTGCGTCTATTCGCTGCGTGACACCAACCTGCACCGTAAGGCGCAAGGGCGGCCGCTGATCAAGCTGGGCGTGCTTTACTATGGCGATGAAGAATAACGCTGACTCACCGCAATTAACCCGCTCCGGCGGGTTTTTTACTTTTTGACGCCTGGCCAAACGTTAATGAAGCGTGTCGCCCCGGCGGTAAAAAAGCAACGGCCAGGTTAATATCCTTATGAGTTTGCTGGTTTTAGCCGCGCATACTGACGATTAAAGCGATAGTTTGCCTTTCGTTATTGAATATGATTGCTATTTGCATTTAAACTTGGCGAACCAGAGGAAACAGAATCATTATGCCGCTAAAAAAGATGTTCCTTAATCGCCGTATATCCGTGCCTTTCGTCTTATCCGTAGGCTTGCACAGCGCCCTGGTGGCGGGATTGCTTTACGCTTCGGTAAAAGAAGTGGTGGAGCTGCCGAAGCCAGAGGACGCGCCGATCAGCGTCATGATGGTCAACACCGCCGCGATGGCCGAACCGCCACCGCCGGCGCCGGCCGAGCCGGAGCCGCCGCAGGTCGAACCTGAGCCGGAGCCAGAACCGGAACCTATCGTGGAGCCGCCGCCAAAGGCGATCGTGAAGCCGGAGCCGGTCAAGCCGAAACCAAAACCTAAGCCGAAGCCGAAGATCGAAAAACAGGTCAAACCGGAGCCGAAAAAAGTCGAGCCGCGCGAACCGTCGCCGTTCAACAACGATTCGCCGGCCAAGCCGATCGACAAAGCGCCGGTGAAACAGGCGCCTGCCGCGCCGGTGCAGGGCAACTCGCGCGAGGTCGGGCCGAGGCCGATCAGCCGCGCCAATCCGCTCTATCCACCGCGGGCTCAGGCTTTGCAGATCGAAGGCAACGTGCGGGTACAGTTCGATATCGACAGCGACGGGCGCGTCAGCAACGTGCGTATCTTGTCGGCCGAACCGCGCAATATGTTCGAGCGTGAAGTGAAGCAGGCGATGCGTAAATGGCGCTATGAAGCCAAAGAAGCGAAAGATCGCACCGTCACTATCCGCTTCAAGCTGAACGGCACCACCGAATTGAACTGAGTTCGGTCACACCAAAAAGAAAGGGTCGCCGAGGCGACCCTTGTTGCATTTGCGGCGCAGCCGCAGGCTTACTCTTCGAAGCCGACGCGGAAGTTCATTTTGCCCTCGGGCAGCGCGCGCGAGTTGCCTTCCGCATCGACCGCCACATAGGTGAACACCGCTTCGGTCGCCCGGTAACGCTGGCCGATCGGGGCGGAAGAAACTTTCTTTACCCACACTTCGATATTAATGGTGATCGAGCTGCGCCCGGTGCGGATGCAATGCGCATAGCAGCAAACCACGTCGCCTACCGCCACCGGTTTCAGGAAGGTCATGCCGTCTACGCGCACCGTCACCACGCGCCCTTCGGCGATCTCTTTGGCCTGGATGGCGCCGCCGATATCCATTTGCGACATCAGCCAGCCGCCGAAGATATCACCGTTGGCATTGGTATCGGCCGGCATCGCCAGCGTGCGCAGCACCAGCTCGCCGCTGGGTAAAGGTCGTTGTTGTGTCATAGCAGTCTGCTTTTAAAAGGAGGGAATAACATCATACTGCCCGCGGCAAGCGCCGCAGGCATTAACAATTTTGTAACTATTTTTTCTGTTCTTCCGGCATGTGCCGGTAAATATAGATACCGCTGAGGAGGGTGAAGACCAGCGTCAGTACCGTCAGGCCAAAGACTTTGAAATTGACCCAGACGCTTTGCGGCAGCCAGAAGGCGACATAGATGTTCGCCAGGCCGCAGGCCAGGAAGAAGATCGCCCAGGCCAGGTTAAGGTTGCTCCACACTTTGTCCGGCAGCGTCAGCTCTTTGCCCAGCATGCGCTGAACCAGCGGTTTTTTGAGCACCCATTGGCTGATCAGCAGCGCCAGCGCGAACAGCGCGTAAATCACCGTGACCTTCCATTTGATGAACAAATCGTTGTGGAACACCAGCGTCAGGGTGCCGAACACCAGCACCATCAGGAAGGTGATCAGCGTCATCTTCTCGACCTTGCGGTATTTCACCCAGGTGAACACCAGCGCCAGCGCGGTGGCGACAATTAACGCGCCGGAAGCGACGTAAATGTCGTACAGCTTGTAAAAAGCGAAAAAGACAATTAGCGGGAGGAAATCAAGAAACTGCTTCATAAATCAATCCATCATCTGTTCATCGGCCGACTATACCGGATTCGGCGAGCTCTGTGTACCGCCGGGCGTTGCCGATTATCGGCGTTTGGCCGGCGGATTTCTGCCGCGAAAGCAGGAATTTGCATAAACTTACGCAAGAAAGCGCCGGCAGATTGCCAGCGCGGGCCGCAGGCCGCATAGTAAGCGTCATAATAACCAGATAATTTACCGCGGAAAACAACATGCAGTGGAAATCTCTCCAGGCCCTGACGCCTGGTTTGACGCATTTATTGGGCTATCAACGCAGCTGGCTCAAGCCGGATATTCGCGCCGGCCTTTCCGTCGCCGCCGTCGCCCTCCCGGTGGCTATCGCCTACGCCGAACTGGCCGGGGTCAGCCCGGTAGTGGGGCTCTACTCCTGTATCTTGCCGATGATGGCCTACGCGCTGTTCGGCTCGTCGCGCCAGCTGATCGTCGGGCCCGACGCCGCCACCTGCGCGGTGATCGCCGCAGTGGTGACGCCGCTGGCAGCGGGCAATATGGAACGCCATTGGCAACTGACCATTATGATGACCGCCATGATGGGCGGCTGGTGCCTGCTGGCCAGCCGGTTCAAGCTGGGGGCGCTGGCGGATTTGCTGTCGCGGCCGATCCTCAGCGGGCTGCTGAACGGGGTGGCGATCACCATTATTGTCGATCAGATCGGCAAGGTGTTGGGGTTCACGGTGCGCCCGGCACAGCTGATCGAGCGCATCTATGCGCTGCCCGGTAACTTGCTGCACAGCGACTGGCTGACGATGGCGGTGTCGTTGCTGACGCTGGTGACGCTGCTTGGATTTAAAAAATGGCGGCCTAACTGGCCGGCGCCGCTGTTCGCTATCGTGCTGGCGGCGTTCGTGACCTGGGCGGGCGGCCTGCAGCAGCATGGCGTGGTGACGGTGGGCGGTTTCAGCGGCGTGCTGCCGATCGTCCAGTGGCCGGACTTCCAGCCCGGTTTGCTGCGCGACATGGTGATCCCGGCGCTTAACCTGGCGGTGGTGAGCTTTGTCAGCATGATGCTCACCGCCCGCAGCTTCGCCGCCAAAAACGGTTATGAGGTGAACGCCGACGCCGAGTTTCGCGCGCTGGGGCTGGTGAATATCGTCTCTGCGCTGTCGCAAGGTTTCGCCATCAGCGGCGCGGATTCGCGCACCGCGGTGAATGATGCCAACGGCGGCAAGAGCCAACTGGTGTCGATCATCGCCGCCGCGGTCATCGCCTTTGTCTTGCTGTTCCTGATGGCGCCGCTGCAGTTTATTCCGGTGGCGGGATTGGGTGTGGTGCTGATGTATGCGGCCTGGTCGCTGCTGGACATCCGTGGCATCTGGATCTTGCGCCGTCGCAACGCGCAGGCGTTCCGTCTGGCGCTGTTTACCTTCCTCAGCGTGCTGCTGGTGGGAGTGATCAGCGGCATCGGGCTGGCGGTGTTGCTGGGGCTGATGCAGTTTCTGCGCACCGTCTTCCGGCCGACGGAACAGCTGCTGGGCGTCAACGATGAAGGCATGATCCATTCCATGGGCAATAACAATGGGGTGAAGGCGGTACCTGGCGTCATGATGTATCGCTTCAATTCGCCGCTGACCTATTTCAACGTGGCGTATTTCAAACGCCGTATCCTCAATTTGGTCGACGGCACACCGTTCCAGCCACGTTGGGTGGTGGTGGATGCGGTGGCCAGTTTCACCCATGCCGATATCAGCGTGCTGGCGGCCATCGACGAACTGAAACGCGACCTGTTACAGCGTAACGTAAAGCTGGTGCTGGCGGGGCGCCGCACCGAGCTGACGCGTTGGTTCCGCATCAACCGCTTAGGGCGCGATAAAGAGTTGATTTTGGTGCCGGATCTGTATCTGGCGCTGAAGCTGATTCAGAGTAAGGAGCAGGCGGAAGCCGCCGTGGTGGGGTAAACAAAAAAAGGGGCGCGCCGAAGCGCGCCCCTTGGTTTTTGCTGACGCCGGCGTTAGCCGCGCAGCAGCATATACAGCCGGAACAGGTAGATCAGCAGCAGAGCGGAGACCAGATTGCTCAACGCGGTCAGCACCACGCTGGCGACGTTCGGCGTCAGCACCGACAGATGGCTCACCAGGAACAGCACCAGCAGCTTGGCCGCCAGCCACAGCATCATCGCCGGCACCAGCACGCGCGCATTGGCGAAGGCCAATTTGCTGCTCAGCTTGAGCGAAGCGAACACGCCTTTTTTATCGACGGAGGCGATCACCGGTGCCAGCGCGAAGGCGATCGCCATCAGCACGCCCGGCACCACAAACAGCGTCAGGCCGAGCTGGATCAGCAGGGTGCAGATAAACAGCAGCAGCAGCAGGCGCGGCAAGTCGGGCGCCGAGGCGCCGAGCGCGCGCAGGGCGCTGGTGCGTTGCCCTTGCGACACCAGACGGATCAGCGTCAGCATCCCGCCGACCAGCAGCACGTTGCCGACCAGCGCAGAGAAGGTGGCGGCCGCCGACACTTTCAGCAACACCATCTGCTGTTCCGGCGTCATCTGCTGGATCACTTCCTGAATGCCCATGCCGGTAGACGAAGCAAAATCGCTGGTGGTGGCAGCGAGCGTCGCCAACTGTTCGGCATCAGGGCTGAAGGCCTGATTCAGCAGCACGGAGATAAACGCCGTCAACAAAGCCAGCATCAGGATGCTGGCCAGTTGGTTGCGTAAAAAGTTAAAACTGTCACGGTACAAAGCGTTGGCCGTGATAGGCATGCAGACTCCTTGGCGTCGGGAAAACAGAGATAAATCAGTGGGTGATTGTACCCTGTTCCACGCCGCTGTGGCACCCCGCGAATTGCACTACGCCTATTTCTTCAACGATCGTCGCGTCAGACAGCGATAGCGGCAAGGGCACCGGCAAGGGCGGCAGGCCGTAGCGTTCCCGGGCGCGATCGCAGGCTTCGTTGCGCAGGCCGTTTTCACCGGACTGATCGAACTCCCTGCACGGGCTGGGCCGATTAAGGTAGATCGAGCAGGAAACGGCTTTACCTATTTCACCGTCCAGCGCGCTGCAGCGGGGGGACTTGCTGTTGGTCCCCTGCATGCAGCGCAGGAACGGGGTCAAAGGCTCTGTTAAGGAAAGGGGAACGGTGCCGCCGCCGTCTTCGGCTTCGGCCCAATAGAATGACACTCGAAAATAACCGCAGCATGCGCCGCAGCTGACACAGGGATTAAGGATTTCGCTCATCTTGATTGCCCACCGACTCCTCACGGCACCAACCAAAACCAACACGGAAAATGAAATTACCTCAGCCGCATTTTTCTCCGCAACAGAAATTTGAACATGTAGATAATTTGCAACAAAATCGTTTTTTTGATGCAGATCAATCCTTGATTTATTAGACGGTTAGGTAACCTTGTTTTTGGTGGGATTTTAAATTTTTACACATAAGATGTGATCTCGATGGGATCACAAATACCCGAAAGTAGGTATATTCCCCCTCGAGCGATTAACCACACAAATGGAATGGATAATGAAAAAGACAACTCTGATGGTATTGGCGACGATGATGGCGCCTATGTTGGCAAGTGCGCATCAGGCCGGTGATTTCCTGTTCCGCGCGGGCACCGCGACGGTGCGTCCAAATGCAGGTTCGGACAACGTACTGGGGTTGGGTTCGCTGGATGCGAAAAACAACACTCAGCTCGGTCTGACCTTCGGTTACATGGTGACGGACAACATCGGTGTTGAGTTGTTGGCCGCAACGCCATTCCGCCACAAGGTGACGCTGGGCGGCACTGATTTGGCGACCGTTCACCAACTGCCGCCTACGCTGATGGCGCAATACTATTTCGGCGACAAGCAGGACAAACTGCGTCCTTACCTGGGCGTCGGCGTTAACTACACCACCTTCTTCGACGAGAAGTTCAACGACTACGGCAAAAGCGCCGGGTTGAGCGACCTCGATCTGAAAGATTCCTGGGGCGTGGCGGCGCAGGCTGGCCTGGATTACAACCTGGATGAGCACTGGATGCTGAACATGTCGGTGTGGTGGATGAACATCGAAACCAAAACTCGCTTCAACGATGCGAACGGTGGGCACCACAGCTTCGATACGCGTCTGGATCCGTGGGTGTTCATGTTCGGGGCGGGTTACCGCTTCTGATGAAGGCCGCAAGCAGGGAGGCGTTGCGCCTCCCTGTGTCGGTATTATTTAACCTGCATCACGTTTTCAACCGATTTCACGCCGGCCACGCCGCGTGTGACCTGCACCGCACGGTTGGCGTCATCGCTGGAGGTCACGAAGCCGCTCAGCTGTACGCGCCCTTTAAAGGTTTCTACGCTGATCTCGCGTGACTTGATGTTTTTATCCGCCAGCAACGCCGATTTCACTTTGGTGGTGACCACGGTGTCATCGATATAACCGCCTGTTCCCTCTGATTTTGCCGTCGGCGCGCAAGCGCTCACCGCGACCGCCACAACGGCTGCCATGCACAAGGCTGAAAGGGTTTTAAACAGCTTCATAAATTACTCTCCATGCAATGTTATGGTTGAAATTCGCTACGGTTTTTCGCCGCAGCGAGCGCATTCCCCAAATCAAACGAAGAAATGCATAGCGAACAACGTTCATTGTGAGACAAGACCTGGGTTTGTTCAAATTTTTGATGTAAATAAATGGAACAAACTTTGAGGGGAAACAAGCTGTTAAAGCGAGCGCCGACAGGGCGCTCGCTAAAGAGGATCACGCCCGGGTGGCGCGCTTCATATTGCTGACGAAGGCCGCCAGCCTGGTCAGCATCTCCGCCGGGTCGGCATGGTGCTGTTCGATGATTTTGACGATTGCCGAGCCGGAGATCGCGCCGGCGGCGCCGGCCTGCAGCGCCGCCTTCACCTGCTCGGGTTCGGAGATGCCGAAGCCCTGCAGCGGCGGCGCGGCGTGATACTCGCGCAGCGTGTTCACCAGGTGATGCAACGGCAACTGCGCCCGGCTTTCGGTGCCGGTCACCCCGGCGCGCGACAGCAGGTAGGTGTAACCGCGGCCGTGCGACGCGATTTCACGCAGCAGATCGTCATCGGCGTTCGGCGGGCAGATAAAGATCGGTGCGATACCGTGGCGAGCGGCGGCGGCGCGGAACGGCGCAGACTCTTCAAACGGCACGTCGGCGACCAGCACCGAATCCACGCCCACTTCGGCGCAGCGTTGGTAAAACGCATCGATGCCTTTATGGAACACCAGATTGGCGTACATCAGCAGGCCGATGGGAATGGTCGGGTGCTTCTGGCGGATGGCCGCCAGCATCTCGAAGCACTGGGTCGGCGTGACGCCGGCGGCGAAAGCGCGCAGCGTCGCGCTCTGGATGGTTGGGCCATCCGCCAGCGGATCGGAGAAGGGGATGCCCAGCTCCAGCGCGTCCGCGCCGGCTTCGATCAGGGTATCGATAATCTGCAGCGACAGCGTCGGATTAGGATCGCCCAGCGTCACGAACGGGACGAAGGCGCCTTCCTTGTTGCTTTCCAGGCGTTTGAACAGTTGCTGATAACGTTCCATCAGATTTCTCCCCGTGCTTTCAAAATGTCGTGAACGGTAAATATGTCTTTGTCGCCGCGGCCGGACAGGTTGACCACCAGGATCTGTTCTTTCTGCGGCGTTTCACGGATCATTTTCAGCGCGTGCGCCAGGGCGTGCGAGGATTCCAGCGCCGGGATGATGCCTTCATGGCGCGATAGCGCCTTGAACGCTTCCAGCGCTTCGTCGTCGGTGATCGACACGTATTCGGCGCGGCCGATGCTGTTCAGGAAGGCGTGTTGCGGCCCGACGGACGGGAAGTCCAACCCGGCGGAGATTGAATAGGATTCTTCAATCTGGCCTTCGGCGGTCTGCATCATCGGCGCTTTCATACCGAAGTAGATGCCGACGTGGCCGTGCTTCAGCGGCGCGCCGTGCTGGCCGGTCTCGATGCCCAGACCGGCGGGTTCCACGCCGATCAGCCCGACATCGGCATCATCGATAAAGTCGGCGAACATACCGATGGCGTTGGAGCCGCCGCCGACGCAGGCGATGACCGCATCCGGCAGACGACCTTCGCGCTCCAGCACCTGCGCTTTGGTTTCTTCGCCGATCATGCGCTGGAATTCACGCACGATAGTCGGGTACGGATGCGGGCCGGCGGCGGTGCCGAGCATGTAGTGCGCGGTTTCATAGCTGCCGGACCAGTCGCGCAACGCTTCGTTGCAGGCGTCTTTCAGGGTGGCGGAGCCGCTGTGCACCGGGATCACTTCCGCGCCCATCAGCCGCATGCGGAACACGTTCGGCGACTGGCGCTCGACGTCTTTGGCGCCCATATAGATGCGGCATTTGAGGCCGAGCAGCGCGCAGGCCAGCGCCGACGCGACGCCGTGTTGGCCGGCGCCGGTTTCCGCGATGATCTCGGTTTTGCCCATGCGCTTGGCCAGCAATGCCTGGCCCAGCACCTGGTTGGTCTTGTGCGCGCCGCCGTGCAGCAGGTCTTCACGCTTCAGATAAAGCTTGGTGTTGCTGCCGGCGGTGAGGTTTTTGCACAGCGTCAGCGCCGTCGGGCGGCCCGCGTAGTTCTTCAACAGATCGATAAATTCCGCTTGAAACGCCGGATCGCGCTGGGCGCTGACAAAGGCTTCTTCCAGTTGTTTCAGGGCCGGCATCAGAATTTGCGGCACGTATTGGCCACCAAATTCGCCGAAGTAGGGGTTAAGCAGCGTCATGAGAGTTCCCGTTATTATCCGTTATTAATATAGAGCCGTATTCAGTAGGCGCGCAGGGTCTGGAAGACCGAGGCCAGGCGCGCGGGATCTTTGATGCCCGGTTCGCTTTCCACGCCGGAGTTGAAGTCCAGCCCGGCGCAGCCGAGCTTGGCCGCTTCGACGCAGTTGTCGGCGCGCAGGCCGCCCGCCAGCATCACGTTAGTCAGATCTTCGCCTTGCAATACCGACCAGTCGAAGCGTTGGCCGGTGCCGCCGGCGCCGTTGTCGAGCAGGTAGCGATCGACATGCTGCAGATCGCGCGCCGGCACCCGATCTTTCACGCTCAGCGCTTTCCAGATGCGGCAATCAGCCGGCAAGCGGGCGCGCAGGGCGTTGATATAAGCCTGGTCTTCCGCGCCGTGCAATTGCACCGCATGCAGGCCGAGGCGCTCAACGGTCAACGCCACGGTATCGACCTGGGCGTCGCAGAACACGCCGACATACTTCAGCGGCGCGCCGGAGATCACTTCGCGGGCGCGGGTGATATCCACATAGCGCGGTGAACGGCCGACGAAAATCAGCCCGCCGTAGATGGCGCCGGCCTGATACGCGGCGGCGGCGTCCTGCGGACGGGTCAGGCCGCACACTTTGTTGTCGCCCAGGATCACGCGGCGCACGGCGGCGCGCAGATCGGGTTCAGACATCAGCGCGCTACCGATCAGGAAACCGTTGGCGTAATGGCTCAGCTCGCGGATCTGCCCATAGTTGTTGATGCCTGACTCGCTGATCACCGTCACGCCATGCGGCACGCGCGGCGCCAGTTGGCGAGTGCGGTCCAGATCGATGCTCAGATCGCGCAGATCGCGATTATTGATGCCGACCACGCGCGCTTCCAGCGCGATCGCGCGCTGCAGCTCTTCTTCACTGATCACTTCGGTCAGCACGCCCATATTCAGGCTGTGAGCCACCGCCGCCAGCTGGCGATACTGGTCGTCGGTCAACACCGACAGCATCAGCAGGATGGCATCGGCCTGATAGTAGCGCGCCAGGTAAATCTGATACGGATCGATGATAAAGTCTTTGCACAACACCGGTTGGCTGACGGTTTTACTGACCAGCGGCAGGAAATCGAAGCTGCCCTGGAAGTATTTCTCGTCGGTCAGCACCGAGATCGCCGAGGCGAAATCTTTATACACCGTGGCGATCTCTACCGGATCAAAGTTTTCGCGAATCAGCCCTTTGGAAGGCGAGGCCTTCTTGCATTCGAGAATGAAAGCCGTCCGGGTGCCCTGCAGCGCGTGATAGAAGCTGCGTTCGCTCGGTACGATGTCGTTCTGAAAGCCGGCCAGGGGCTGTTGCTGTTGTCGCGCCGCGATCCATTGCGCTTTGTCGCGGACAATCTTGTGTAGCACGGTTTCCTGCATCATTTATCCTCTTGCCGCCAGTGCGATGACACGCTCATAGGCCTGCCCGCTGTTGATCATATCCAGTGCCTGCCGCGCATTTTGGCGCAGGTCTTCATGTCCGAATAACTTCAGAAGCAACGCGACGTTGGCCGCGACCGCCGCGGCGTGCGCCGGCTCGCCTTTACCTTGTAACAGCCGCGCCAAAATGTCACGGTTTTCTTCCGGCGTGCCGCCCAGCAAGGCTTCCAGCGGATAGGTTTCCAATCCGAAGGACTGCGGCGTGAGCTGGTAGCTGCTGATTTCGCCGTTGTTCAATTCCGCTACGTGCGTCGGAGCGTGGATCGCCACCTCGTCCATGCCGCCGCCGTGAACCACCGCCGCACGCTGATAACCCAGCACGCGCAGGGTTTCGGCAATCGGCAGCACCAGTTCCGGGCTGTAAACGCCGATCAGCGCCAGCGGCGGGCGCGCCGGGTTGATCAGCGGGCCCAGCACGTTGAACAGCGTGCGGGTCTTCAACTGCTGGCGCACCGGCATGGCGTGACGAAAACCGGTATGGTACTGCGGCGCGAACAGGAAGCACACGCCGAGATCGTCCAGCGCCTTGCGCGCTTCTTCCGCCGGCAGATCCAGGCGGATGCCGAACGCCGCCAGCAGATCCGAAGAGCCGGAACGGCTGGAGACGCTGCGGTTGCCGTGTTTGGCGATCTTCGCGCCGCACGCCGCCGCCACGAAGGCGCTGGCGGTGGAAATATTGATGCTGTTGGTGCCGTCGCCGCCGGTGCCGACGATATCGGCGAACAGATAGTCAGGGCGCGGGAACGGCTGAGCGTCGTCCAGCAGCGCTTTGGCGGCGCCGGCGATCTCTTCCGGGCGCTCGCCGCGGACTTTCATGCTGATCAACGCCGCCGCCAGTTGGCTCGGCTCCAGCTCGCCGCGCACGATGGCGCTGAACAGCTGTTGGCTTTCCTGCTGGCTCATCGACTCGGCGCGGTACAGTTTCTCAAGAATAGGTTGCATCGTCGTGTTCCTTATATTACTTCGCCAGCGCCCAGGCCAGGGTCTGCTCAAGCAGGCGCGCGCCGTGGGTGGTCAGAATCGATTCCGGGTGGAACTGGAAGCCGCACACGCGGCGGCGGTCGTCGCGCACCGCCATCACCATTTCGCCGAAACGGGCGTTGACGGTGAGATCGGCCGGGATATTGCTGCCGACCAGCGAGTGGTAGCGCGCCACCGGCAGCGGATTGGCCATACCGGCGAACATGCCTTCGCCATCGTGAGCGATCGCCGAGGCTTTGCCGTGCAGGATCTCGCCCGCCTGGCCGACCTGGCCGCCATAGGCTTCGACGATCGCCTGGTGGCCGAGGCAGATGCCGATGATCGGCAGTTGGCCGCGCAGACGCTGCAGCAGTTCCGGCATACAGCCCGCTTCGGACGGCGTGCCGGGACCGGGCGACAGCATCAGCACCGGCTGTTCCATCTGTTGCAGACGCTCGATGATCACCTCGGCGGCGATCTGATTACGGTAAATCACCACCTGGTGGCCGCTGGCGCGCAGCTGATCGACCAGGTTGTAGGTAAAGGAATCGACGTTGTCGAGCAGCAGGATATCGGCCATCAGAACACCTCCTTGGCATGGTGCGCAGTGGCGATGGCGCGCAGCACGGCACGGGCTTTATTACGGGTTTCGTCGGCTTCCGCCTGCGGGACGGAATCCAGCACCACGCCGGCACCGGCCTGCACGGTGGCGATGCCGTCTTCAACGTAGGCGGAGCGAATGACGATGCAGGTATCCAGATCGCCGGTGGCGGTGAAGTAGCCCACCGCGCCGCCGTAGCTGCCGCGGCGCGTGCCTTCGGAGGCGGCGATCAGCTGCATCGCCCGCACTTTCGGCGCGCCGCTGAGGGTGCCCATGTTCATGCAGGCCTGGTAGGCGTGCAGCACGTCGAGATCGGCGCGCAGGGTGCCCACCACCCGGGAAACCAGGTGCATGACGAATGAATAGCGGTCCACCTTGGTCAGGTCGGCCACGTAGCGGCTGCCGGCCTGGCAGATACGCGCCAGATCGTTGCGCGCCAGATCGACCAGCATCAGGTGCTCGGCCAGCTCTTTGTGGTCGGTGCGCATTTCCAGCTCAATGCGGCTGTCGAGATCCAGATCCAGCGAACCATCGGCGCGGCGGCCGCGTGGGCGAGTGCCGGCGATCGGGTAGATTTCGATTTGGCGATTGCCCGCGTCGTATTTCAGCGCGCTCTCCGGCGAAGCGCCGAACAGGGTGAAGTCATCATCCTGCATGAAGAACATGTACGGGCTGGGGTTGTTGTCTTTTAAGGTTTGGTAGGCCGCCAGCGGCGCCGGGCACGGCAGGGTGAAGCGGCGCGACGGCACCACCTGGAAAATCTCGCCCTGGCGGATCGCTTCCTGCAGCTCGCTGACCACCGCGCCGTACTCTTCGTCGCTCTGGTTACAGCTCAGCTGCATGTTTTCCAGCGTTTGGTGCGGGATCGGCTGCGGGGGTTGTTGCAACTCAGCCTGCAGCTGTTCCAGGCGATGCTGCAAACGCTGCGCTTCACTCGCCTGCTCACTGAAGACGCTGGCCTGCAGACGGGCCGATCCGCGTTGATGATCAAGCACCAGCAGGGTTTCCGCCAGATAGAAGCAGAAATCCGGGCAGCGTTGATCCTGGCGCAGTGCCGGCAGGTCCTCGAACCCGGCGACCAAATCGTAGGCGAACAGGCCGCCCAGCATCACGGCTTCGCGCTCGTCCGCCGGGGAGTCCACCAGGGTCAGCAGCGTGCGCAGCGCGTCGAACACCGACAGTGAACGCAGGCGGGCGTCTTCGTCCTGCACCGCGTCGATCGCCGGGAAGGTCAGTTCGCGGCCGTTGGGGCGCGCCTGATTGCGCACCTCGGGCGGCAGCGCTTCGTCCAGCAGCGGCAGCAGCGCCGCGCCGTTGGCGGTCAGCGCCTGCACGCTGACGGTGTGGCCCAGTGCGGTAATGCGCAGCGCGCTGTCGATGACCAGCAGGCTCTGCAGATTCTGTTTGCTGTTGATTTCCGCCGACTCCAGCAGCAGGGTGGCCGGACGGGCGCCGCACAGCTGGTGGAAAAGGGTGGTGGGATCGCCCCGGTAGCTGGCTTGCGCCTTCAGCAATGTCAGTTGTGGTTTGGTGTTCATCATCGGTGGTTCCAGTGAATTCTGTCCATAAAAAAGCCCGCATCAGGTGCGGGCTCAGGAAATCTGCATTGTCAGATGACAGCTATGCGCGATTACACCGCCCGCAAGAGGGAGGTACGCCACCAACCGTGAAGAGAAATGTATGTGTTCATTTGCAGACTCTCTTTGTTAACTCTCATCCGACACGGCCGTTGCCGTGAACTTGTGTACTAGTTAACTGGTTCGCGAGGGCAAAGTCAACCCTCTTTTTGCACAATGTTTTAGCGGTCAGCGTGAATTCTATTCATCGTCTGCCTGGCGCAGAATAGATTTCCGTCCGGCCGCCGATCGCGGGTATGATAGAAAACCAAGCCATTGCCGGATAGCCGTTTTGACAGACAGTAACCCCCCATCCATCGCCTTTACTCTGTACGACCTCCACAGCCACACGACCGCCTCCGACGGCTACCTGACGCCGACGCAGCTGGTGCTGCGGGCGGTAGAGATGCGCGTGGGCGTGCTGGCGATCACCGATCACGACACCACCGCAGGCTTGGCTGA
Organism: Serratia sp. 22278; assembly: GCF_052045405.1. Lineage (NCBI taxonomy): Bacteria > Pseudomonadati > Pseudomonadota > Gammaproteobacteria > Enterobacterales > Yersiniaceae > Serratia > Serratia sp. 22278. The sequence continues at coordinate 339,337 of NZ_JBQEOW010000003.1, forward strand.
GGCCGCCGCCGCTATTGCGGAGCAGGCGTTGCCGCTGCGGCTGGTCAACGGGGTGGAAATCTCGACGCTATGGGAAAATCATGAAATTCATATCGTTGGGTTGGGCGTGGACGTCGCGCACCCGGCGCTGGTGGCGCTATTGGCGGAACAAACCGAACGTCGCCATCGGCGCGCGCAGGAGATCGGCGCACGTCTGGGTAAAGCGCGCATTCCCGACGCCTATGCCGGCGCCCAGCGGTTAGCGGGGGCCGGTGCGGTGACCCGCGGCCATTTCGCCCGTTACCTGGTGGAGATTGGCGTGGCGGACAACATGGCGCAGGTGTTCAAGAAATATCTGGCCAAAGGCAAAACCGGCTACGTGCCGCCGCAGTGGTGTACAATAGAACAAGCCATTGATGCGATTCATCAATCGGGCGGCCAGGCGGTGATAGCGCACCCCGGCCGTTATGATCTGACCGCGAAGTGGTTGAAACGTTTGCTGGCGCATTTCGCCGAACACGGCGGCGACGCCATGGAAGTGGCGCAGTGTCAGCAGGCGCCGCATGAGCGCGCGCAGCTGGCGAAGTACGCGCAGGACTACCACCTGTTGGCCTCGCAAGGCTCTGATTTCCATCAACCTTGTTCGTGGATCGAACTGGGGCGCAAGCTGTGGCTGCCGGGCGGCGTCGAGCCAGTGTGGCGCGATTGGCCGCAACCGGGCCAGGCGGTCTGATTTTACGCGCGTGGCAACGCGCGCGGGCATTATTTTAGGAGCAAGTCATGAGTCAGCTTTTTTATATTCATCCGGACAACCCACAGCCGCGTTTGATTAACCAGGCGGTCGAGGTGCTGCGCAAGGGCGGAGTGATCGTTTATCCCACCGATTCCGGCTACGCGCTGGGTTGCATGCTGGAAGAGAAGGCGGCGATGGAGCGCATTTGCCGCATCCGTCAACTGGACGGCAACCACAACTTTACCCTGATGTGCCGCGATCTGTCCGAATTGTCGACCTATGCGCACGTCGATAATACGGCCTTCCGCCTGATCAAAAACAATACGCCGGGCCACTACACGTTCATTCTGAAGGCGACCAAAGAAGTGCCGCGCCGCCTGATGAATGAAAAGCGCAAAACCATCGGCCTGCGCGTGCCGTCGAACCCGATCGCATTGGCGCTGCTGGAGGCGCTGAACGAACCGATGATGTCCACCACCCTGATGCTGCCGGGCAATGATTTTGCCGAGTCCGATCCGGAAGAGATCAGCGATCATTTGGGCAAGGTGGTCGATCTGGTGATCCACGGCGGCTTCCTCGGCCAACAGCCGACCACGGTTATCGATCTGACCGAATCCACGCCGGAAGTGGTGCGCGAAGGGGCGGGTGACGCGGCGCCTTTCCGCTGATGTAAAAGGTTGCCACCTTGCCCATTGTCTGAAAATCGGCTGAAGCGAGGCTATTTCGCGTGAAAGCCGCTATTCTTGACTACTTCAGAATTGATAATGGGCAGGATGCGCAGCAATGATTAAACAGGTTTCTTTTTTAGCGGCCTTATTATTTTCCTCAATGGCAAATGCGGGGTTTTATTCAGGCAGCGGTTTGCTGGCGGAATCCGGCGGTTACGTAAAAAATAAAAGCGGTGAAGCCACCGTGGCCGAAGCGCTGAATGGCGGCATGTTCATGGGATACGTCGCCGGCGTATTCGATACTTATTCCATGCAGGGCAATCGCAATATCTGCCCGGAAGCCGGGATGAGCATCGGCGTAGCCGCCGACGCGGTGATGCAGTATTTGAACGAGCATCCTGAGCAACTGCATTATTCCGCACCGTCGGTGATCATGCTGGCGTTAAGCGCCGCCTATCCCTGCGTGCGCCATTAAGTTCCCATTCCAATTAGTGCGCATTTTTTCATAAGGTGCGCCCAGGGGACTTTCCGCACGAACTTCAATAGATCAATACCTGCTGCGCTGTCACCTTATCCCCGTCGGTATTCCCCGAACGGGTCGGGGAGAGACGCGCAGGAGGTAATATGACCGCATTTCACAGTGCCAACATGATGCTCGATTATCAGGATATCGGCTCAGGGCCGCTCACGTTGGTGTTGCTGCCCGGCTGGTGCGAACCGAAAACCGTGTTTGAGCCGTTCATCGCTCTGGCGGCCGAACGCTATCGGGTGATCAGCATCGACTGGCGCGGCCATGGCCTGTCGTCAAAAGCCACGGAGATGTCGCTGACGGCGGACGACTTGCTGGAGGATGTGCGCCAACTGCTGACGGCGCTGCGTTTGGATAACGCGGTCACTCTGTCGGTGGCGCACGCCAGCTGGCTGGCGGTGGCGTTGGCCGAAGCGTTGCCGCAGCGGGTGCGGGGCATGGTGTTTCTCGACTGGATCATGACGCAGCCGGAGCCGGCGTTCTTTACGGCGGTGAGCCGCATGCAGCAGCCGCAGCAGTGGCTGGCGGCGCGCGACGCCTTGTTCGACTTCTGGCAGGGCGGCATCCGTCACGATCGGGTCAAACGCCATCTGGAGGTCGAGATGGCGCAGGAAGATTACCGGCTCTGGCGTGCCGCCGGCGTGGCCATCGAACAGGCCTATCGGCAATACGGCTCGCCGCTGCAACGCCTGGCGGGCATGAGCGCGCCGCCGCCGTGTCGGCACATCTACTCGTTGGATCGCCGCGACGACTACCTGCGGCAACAGCAGGCGTTTGCCGCCGAACAGCCGTTTTTCTCCGTGGTGCGTCTAGGCGAGGCTCGCACTCACCTCGGCATTTTGGAACGGCCCGACGCGGTGCTGTGGGCGGTGGAGGATTTTTTGGCGCCGTGAACGCTGTCTGAAGGGGGCCACCGCCGATAAAGTGGGTTTCAACACCTTAGAAAGCCTGTATAATACGCGGTTCGATCCTGATAAGCGTATTATGACCGTCGTGGCGCTTGGCCGCGGCGGTATCCCCCCGACGCCTGTGAAGGCGACATTAGAGGTTGCTCAATGAGCGAAAAGTTACAGAAAGTTTTAGCGCGCGCCGGGCATGGCTCGCGTCGTGAAATCGAAACCATGATTGAAGCCGGGCGCGTCAGCGTCGACGGCAAGGTTGCCAAGCTCGGCGATCGCGTTGAAGTGACGCCGGCGATGAAAATCCGTCTGGATGGCCATGTCCTGTCGATCAAAGAATCCGAAGAGGTGGTTTGCCGGGTGCTGGCTTACTACAAACCGGAAGGCGAGCTGTGTACCCGCAGCGATCCTGAAGGCCGCCCGACGGTGTTCGATCGCCTGCCGAAGCTGCGCGGTTCGCGCTGGGTGGCGGTAGGGCGCCTGGACGTCAACACCTCCGGTCTGCTGCTGTTCACCACCGATGGCGAACTGGCCAACCGTCTGATGCACCCGAGCCGTGAAGTGGAGCGCGAGTACGCGGTGCGCGTGTTCGGCCAGGTTGACGATGCGAAAGTGAAGCAGCTGAGCAAAGGCGTGCAATTGGAAGACGGCCCGGCCGCCTTCCGCACCATCAGCTTCCAGGGCGGTGAAGGCCTCAACCAGTGGTACAACGTGACCCTGACCGAAGGCCGCAACCGTGAAGTGCGTCGCCTGTGGGAAGCGGTGGGCGTGCAGGTGAGCCGCCTGATCCGCGTGCGTTACGGCGACATCGATCTGCCGAAAGGCCTGCCGCGCGGCGGCTGGGCTGAACTGGATCTGCCGGCGATCAACTACCTGCGCGAGCTGGTGGAGTTGAAACCGGAAACGGTCAGCAAAATGCCGGTGGAGCGTGAGCGCCGCCGCGTGAAGGCCAACCAGATCCGCCGTGCGGTCAAGCGCCACTCGCAGGTGGCCGGCAGCGGCCGCCGCAGTGCGCCAGGCAGCAAACCGGGCAAGCCAAGCAAACGCAGCTAATCCCGCCATTCTGGCCCCGTTCGGGGCCAGAACGTTTTGTTACCAATCGATCCCCTGTTGCGCCTTCACGCCCGCGTCGAATGCGTGTTTCACCGGCCGCATCTCCGTGACCGTATCCGCCAGTTCCAGCAGATCGCGATGGCAGCCGCGCCCGGTCAGGATCACCGTTTGATGCGCAGGGCGTTGCAGGAGCGCTTCCTTCAGCTCTTCCAGTTCCAGATAGCCGTAGGTCAGCATGTAGGTCACTTCATCCAGCAGAACCAGATCCAGGCCGCTGTCGGCCAGCATGCGTTTGCCGTGCTGCCACACCGCCTGGCAGGCGGCGGTGTCGCCGGCCTTGTTTTGCGTTTCCCAGGTGAAACCGGTGGCCATCACCTGAAATTCAACGCCGTGTTGCTGCAGCAGATTCTTTTCGCCATTGGGCCATTCGCCCTTGATGAACTGGATCACCCCGGCGCGCATGCCGTGGCCGACCGCGCGGGTGACGGTGCCGAAGGCGGCGGTGGTTTTACCCTTGCCGTTGCCGGTAAACACCAGCAGCAGGCCGCGGGTGTCCTGCGCCGCGGCGATGCGCGCATCGACCTGTTCTTTCAGGCGCTGCTGGCGCTGTTGATGACGATCTTCCGCCATGAAACGCTCCTGATTATTCGGCTGCGCCGGGTTTGCGGTTCGGCTGCGCGTCGAAGCTCATGCCGGTTTTGCGGCGGCTGTCTTCGCCCATCAAATACAGATACAGCGGCATGATATCGGCCGGGGTTTTCAGCTTGTTCTTGTCTTCGTGCGGGAAGGCAGATGCGCGCATTTTGGTGCGGGTGCCACCCGGATTGATGCAGTTCACCCGCAGATTGCGGTTTTTATACTCGTCGGCCAACACCTGCATCATGCCCTCGGTGGCGAACTTTGACACCGCATAGGCACCCCAGTCTGCGCGGCCGGTACGCCCGACGCTGGAGCTGGTGAACACCAGTGAACCGGCGTGGGATTTCAGCAGCAGCGGCAGCAGCGCCTGAGTCAGCATAAAGGTGGCGTTGACGTTAACCTGCATCACTTCTTGCCACATGGTTATCGACAGGTCGGCCATCGGCGCGATGTCGCCGAGCAGGCCGGCGTTGTGCAACACGCCGTCAAGGCGGGGGATCTGACGCGCCAGATCGTCGGCTATCTGCCGGCATTGCTCCTGAGTGGCGTGCAGCAAGTCCAGCGTGACCACCAGGGCCGGGGCGCCGCCCAGGGCTGCGATCTCTTGTTGTACCGCCAGCAGTTTGCTCTCGGTGCGCCCCAGCAGCACCAACTGAGCGCCGAAGCGCGCGTAGGTCAGCGCCGCTTCGCGGCCGATGCCGTCGCCGGCGCCGGTGACCAAAATGATACGTTGTTCGAGCAGATCTTGTTTGGGTTGGTAATGCACGATAAATCCTCGCCTGGGTGGCTGTTCTCCCGCGGATATCGGGGAGCAAGGGTGAAACGCGCGGCCGGGGCGGGAGCGAAGGCTCGACCGTCTGCGGGCCGCGCAGCGAATCCGTCTCATCATATTGATGAATAATGGGTGTTATATGCCTTAATCCGCAGGCATTTTCAATGCGTAGCAGGCTGAAATGGCATTCTTTTGTAACAAAAGCGCGGCGGTGGCGGCTTGGTTCGGCCGTAAATCGTCCCCATAGTGATGCTCTGTGCGCAATGAATTTTCATTTAGCCGCGACAGCAGCCGCTGCGGTTGGCTAAAATGGAAATAAGCATACTAACAACCTGTAAATAAAGGCGGAATCTGTGGAGTTTATATCTGTTTATGGCCTGTTTTTGGCCAAGGTCGCCACGGTGGTGCTCGCCATCGCTGCGTTGGCCATCCTGGCGGTCAGTTTGGGGCAACGCAAGAGCCGCCAGAAAGGGGAGCTGCAGCTGACCGATCTCGGCGAACAGTATCGCGAGATGCAGCGCGATATGCGCCTGGCGCGCATGGATGCCGCCGAGCAGAAGGTTTGGCTGAAACAGTTCAAGAAGCAGACCAAATCTGATGACAAATTGAAGAAGCAGCGCGCCAAGTCCGGCGCGGTGGAAGTGGCCAAGCCGTGCCTGTATGTGCTGGATTTCAAGGGCAGCATGGACGCGCACGAGGTCACCTCGCTGCGCGAAGAGATCTCGGCGGTGCTGGCGGTGGCGTCGGCGCAGGATGAAGTTCTGTTGCGCCTGGAAAGCCCTGGCGGGGTGGTGCACGGCTACGGCCTGGCGGCTTCGCAGTTGGAGCGCCTGCGCAAAGGCGGTATTCGTCTGACGGTCGCGGTGGATAAAGTGGCGGCCAGCGGCGGCTACATGATGGCTTGCGTTGCGGATCGCATCGTGGCGGCGCCGTTCGCCATTATCGGTTCCATCGGCGTGGTGGCGCAGATCCCGAACTTCCACCGCCTGTTGAAAAAGAACGATATCGACGTGGAGTTGCATACCGCCGGGCAATTTAAACGCACGCTGACGCTGTTTGGCGAAAACACCGAACAAGGGCGCGAGAAGTTCCGAGAAGATCTGAACGAAACGCACGAGCTGTTCAAGCGCTTTGTGCATGAGCAGCGCCCGTCGCTCGACATCGACAGTGTCGCCACCGGTGAGCACTGGTTCGGTTCACAGGCGAAAGAGAAGGGCCTGATCGACGCCATCGGCACCAGCGATGATTTGCTGATCGCCGAGCTGGATAACCACGAAGTGATCGCCGTGCGCTATACGCGCCGCAAACGCCTGATGGATCGCTTCACCGGCAGCGCGGCGGAAAGCGTCGATCGTTTGCTGCTGCGCTGGTGGCAGCGTGGGGAAAAGCCGTTGTTGTAACGGCAACGAGAGCGTGAATCAACGGGGGCCAGGCGCCCCCGTTTTCTTGTCTTAATCGACCAGGTGGTATTTTTCCGAAAGCAGGTGAGCCAAATGTTTAAACATATTAAATACCGCGGTGGTTTTGGCGGTGGGCAATCCATCGGCATCCAAAAAGTATTCGCCGCGAAAAACTAAAACGCCGCTTTTTTGTTCAACGTCGGTGGCGATCATGCCGTGCAGATAATCTTCGTGTTGGCGGATGATGTTATTTGCTTCCGCCAGCAGGGCCTCGCGGCCGATAGGTGCAGTATTCGTGCGCATTTATTAGACTCCAAACTAAAAACTCTGCGCATATTCTAACGCCGGTTCGCTTTTATCCGCAAACCGACTAAGGTTTATTTGCCGTCTGGATGGCCATGGGCGGCCGCCGGTTGGCGAAATCGGACTTTCCATGCTAATTAGGTTGCGTGACGCTTTTTATCAGGTACAGTGTGGGATTTTGCGGCGTCGGGTGGAAGGTTTTGTTTACGCCATGAATAAAACTCACACAGCCATACTTCTGGGGCATGGGTGAATAGCAGGCAGGATCAACAACTTGCGTTCAGGTTGAGCAGTTGGGCAACCAAAAGAAAAAAATCTGTTGATCTCTTGCCAGACTGCCGCAATATAAAAAAAGAGACACGAATTGCCGCGGCACGGCGAGATAAAAGACTTCTTTTTAGAAGAAATAAATTAGGTAAAGGTAAATATGGGTAAAGCTCTCGTAATAGTTGAGTCCCCGGCAAAAGCCAAAACTATTAATAAATATTTAGGAAGTGACTACGTGGTGAAGTCCAGCGTCGGTCACATCCGTGATTTGCCGACCAGTGGCTCAGCCAGCAAAAAGAGCGCTGACTCAACCGAAGACAAAGCCAAGAAAAAAGTTAAAAAAGATGAGAAGGCGGCGCTGGTAAATCGCATGGGCGTCGACCCTTACCACGGCTGGAAAGCGCATTATGAAATCCTGCCGGGTAAAGAAAAAGTGGTCGCCGAGTTAAAATCGTTGGCGGAAAACGCCGACCACATTTATCTCGCAACCGACCTTGACCGCGAAGGGGAAGCCATCGCCTGGCACCTGCGGGAAGTGATCGGTGGAGATGACAAACGCTTTAGCCGCGTGGTGTTTAACGAAATCACCAAAAACGCGATCCAGCAGGCGTTCAAACAGCCGGGCGAGCTGAACATTGATCGCGTCAACGCGCAGCAGGCGCGCCGGTTTATGGACCGCGTGGTGGGCTATATGGTCTCGCCGCTGCTGTGGAAGAAAATCGCCCGCGGCCTGTCCGCCGGCCGTGTGCAGTCGGTGGCGGTGCGTCTGGTGGTTGAGCGCGAACGCGACATCAAGGCGTTCGTGCCGGAAGAGTACTGGGAACTGCATGCCGATCTGCTGGCGAAGGGTGAAACCGCGCTGCAGATGGAAGTGACCCACGCGCACGACAAACCGTTCAAGCCGGTCAACCGCGAGCAGACTCACGCCGCGGTCAAGTTGCTGGAAAAAGCCCGCTACACGGTGCTGGATCGCGAAGACAAACCGACCAGCAGCAAGCCGGGCGCGCCTTTCATTACCTCCACGCTGCAACAGGCCGCCAGCACCCGCCTGAGCTTCGGCGTGAAGAAAACCATGATGATGGCGCAACGGCTGTATGAAGCCGGCCACATCACCTATATGCGTACCGATTCCACCAACCTGAGCCAGGATGCGCTCAACATGGTGCGTGGCTACATCGGCGACAACTTCGGCGATAAATACCTGCCGAAGGCGCCGAATCAGTACAGCAGCAAAGAGAATTCGCAGGAAGCGCACGAAGCGATCCGTCCTTCGGACGTGAACGTGCTCGCCGAGCAGTTGAAAGACATGGAAGCGGATGCGCAGAAGCTGTATCAGCTGATCTGGCGCCAGTTCGTCGCCTGCCAGATGACGCCGGCGCAGTACGATTCCACCACGCTGACGGTGAAAGCCGGTGATTATCAGCTGCGCGCCAAGGGCCGTACGCTGCGCTTTGACGGTTGGACCAAGGTGATGCCGGCGTTGCGCAAGGGCGATGAAGATCGCACCCTGCCATACGTCGAAATCGGCAGCGAGCTGGATCTGCAGAAACTGATCCCGAGCCAGCACTTCACCAAGCCGCCGGCGCGCTACAGCGAAGCCTCGCTGGTGAAAGAGCTGGAAAAACGCGGCATTGGCCGCCCGTCCACCTACGCCTCCATTATCTCAACCATTCAGGATCGCGGTTATGTGCGGGTGGAAAGCCGCCGCTTCTATGCCGAGAAAATGGGTGAGATCGTCACCGATCGTCTGGAAGAAAACTTCCGCGAGCTGATGAACTATGACTTCACCGCGCGCATGGAAGATGGTCTCGATGAGGTCGCCAACAACCAGGCCGAGTGGAAAGCGGTGCTGGACGAGTTCTTCGTCGACTTCAGCGAGCAGCTGGAAACGGCGGAGAAGGATCCGGAAGAAGGCGGCATGCGGCCTAACCAGATGGTGATGACCAGCATCGACTGCCCGACCTGCGGCCGCAAGATGGGCATCCGTACCGCCAGCACCGGCGTGTTCCTCGGCTGTTCCGGCTACGCGCTGCCGCCGAAGGAGCGTTGCAAAACCACCATCAACCTGGTGCCTGAAGCGGAAGTGCTCAACATCCTCGAAGGTGACGACGCGGAAACCAACGCGCTGCGCGCCCGCCGCCGCTGCCAGAAATGCGGTACGGCGATGGACAGCTATCTGATCGACAACCAGCGCAAGCTGCACGTCTGCGGCAACAACCCGGCGTGTGACGGCTATGAGATCGAAGAGGGCGAGTTCCGCCTGAAAGGTTATGACGGCCCGGTGGTGGAGTGCGACAAGTGCGGTTCGGAAATGCACCTGAAAATGGGGCGTTTCGGCAAGTACATGGGCTGCACCAACGAGAACTGCAAAAATACCCGCAAGATCTTGCGTAACGGCGATGTGGCGCCGCCGAAGGAAGATCCGGTGCCGTTGCCGGAGCTGCCGTGCGAGAAGTCCGACGCCTATTTCGTGCTGCGTGACGGCGCTGCCGGCGTGTTCCTGGCGGCCAACACCTTCCCTAAATCGCGCGAGACCCGCGCGCCGTTGGTGGAGGAGCTGGCTCGCTTCAAGGATCGTCTGCCGGAGAAACTGCGCTACCTGGCCGATGCGCCGGTGGCGGATGCCGAAGGCAACAAAACGCTGGTGCGTTTCAGCCGTAAAACCAAGCAGCAGTACGTCTCCTCTGAAAAAGACGGCAAGGCGACCGGTTGGTCCGCGTTCTACGTGGACGGCAAGTGGGTCGAAGGCAAGAAGTAAGGGCGATGTCCTGCCTGCAAGATGAAAAACCAGCCCTGGCGGCTGGTTTTTTTATTGGTGAAAAGGGGCAAACGGATCTATCCTTTGCTGTTTTTATCCCTCCGACACCGCCGTTTCACGTTGATACCAATGCAAAATAATCGTTATCATAGTGTGACGCGGATCTATACTTGAAGCTGCATCGTGGTATAGTGGTTATATAAAAAGTTTTTTTATTATTAAAGCTTATTAACAACGGTGTTTTCTTCACCATCAGGGTAGAACACGGGGTTTATGGCTTGTGAGTTTCAGCATACCGGGGCGACACCGATATACCTGGCTGCGGGTAAGCCGCAGTGTTTAACCTAGGATGGTATAAGATATGAAATTGCAGCAGCTTCGTTACATTGTGGAAGTGGTTAACCACAACCTGAATGTCTCCTCGACGGCAGAAGGGCTCTATACCTCTCAACCCGGCATCAGTAAACAGGTGCGCATGCTCGAAGATGAGCTGGGCATCCAGATTTTCGCCCGCAGCGGCAAGCATCTGACCCAGGTCACCCCCGCCGGCCAGGAAATCATTCGCATCGCGCGTGAAGTGCTGTCCAAGGTAGACGCCATCAAGGCCGTCGCCGGTGAACACACCTACCCGGACAAAGGCTCGCTGTACGTCGCCACCACGCACACTCAGGCTCGTTACGCATTGCCAAACGTGATCAAAGGCTTCATCGAGCGTTACCCGCGCGTCTCGCTGCACATGCATCAGGGCTCGCCGACGCAGATCGCCGAAGCGGTCTCCAAGGGCACCGCCGATTTTGCCATCGCCACCGAGGCGCTGCACTTGTACGACGACCTCATCATGCTGCCGTGCTACCACTGGAACCGTGCGGTGGTGGTGAAGCCCGATCATCCTTTGGCGGGAAAAAGCAGCATCAGCATCGAAGAACTGGCGGCTTACCCGATTGTCACTTACACCTTCGGCTTTACCGGCCGCTCGGAGCTGGACACCGCCTTCAACCGCGCCGGCCTGACGCCGCGCATCGTCTTTACCGCCACTGACGCCGACGTGATTAAAACCTATGTGCGTTTGGGATTGGGGGTAGGGGTGATCGCCAGCATGGCGGTGGATCCGGTGCAGGATCCGGATCTGGTGACGGTGGATGCGCGCGACATCTTCACCTACAGCACCACTAAAATCGGCTTCCGCCGCAGCACCTTCCTGCGCAGCTACATGTACGACTTCATTCAGCGCTTCGCGCCGCACCTGACGCGCGACGTGGTCGACAGCGCAGTGGCGCTGCGCTCCAACGAAGAAATTGAAGCGATGTTCAAGGACATCAAGCTGCCGATTAAATAATCGTTGACGATATCAAATCAAACCCGGTTAGGCGCCTGCCAAACCGGGTTTTTTTAGCCCGGAAACCCGCACCTTCCTTGTTTCTCAGGATCATCCTGAAAAGCCACCGTCCTCTTTTCAACCCGTTCACCTCTAAGTAGACTGCAAAACGTTCGGATAATTGAATAAGGAAATTCAACGTTATGCAGATATGCAGGCTTAACTACGCTGATTTATCAAGTGATGGCAAGATAGCGAAATTACGGTGCTATGGAGTGGGGACATTCGACGTGTTATCGGGTATCGAGCATTACATTAACAACCCAAACTGTTCGGATCGTGAAAAAGCCGCCATTCCTCCAGGAACATACTGGATCGTCGACAGACCACAGGGCAGTATTGCAAATCAAATTCGTTCTGAGTTGGTTGACCTGTATCATCTCTACAAGAATCGCCATTCTGAGTGGTTTGGTCTCTTCAGCAATGAAACTATGAGTGACTACCTCGCCGTAAATGGCGTCTTTCGAAACAGTTTTAGACTGCATCCACTTAACACAGATGGCACCGGTGTTTCTTGGGGATGTATTACTCTCTATCAGGCATCTGACTTTCAGATCCTTCGGGATGCGCTGCTAAGGCGTAGAAAGGTGAGAGTGCCTGGAGGTCGAGGGCTGATGGCGTACGGTCGTATAGATGTTCAAGGCGAGCCTGATTACAGTAAATGCGTGGTATCACAATGAAAAAAAGTCTCTGGATTGTTCTGTTCTTGTTGCTAACATTTTTGTTGTTGCGCTACCTACCAGACGGAATTTTCGACAGCTTCGTTTCCAACAACATAGAAATTAGCGGTGATGGTGAAATAGGGATGAATAATTTCGACTCGGCTGTCATTGCCATTAAATTGGGTGTCTCTGCTATCATTGCTGCAGTTGTGCTCACAGTATGTCGCCGCCTGGTGCGCAAACCCCGCTAAAGCCGTGAGATTTTCGCTGCCAAAACGCCGCCTCGTTGCGGCGTTTTCGTTGACGCGTGGCCTAACCCCTTGGCTGTGCTCGCACTTCCTTCTTCTTGATTGTTCTCACCTATCGTTGTGATCAAATCGTGTTGTTATCAAAACGTTAACTTGTCTTTGTGGTATCTTTAAACAAGACCTCACTGATTACCCTGTTTTAGTCACAATAAGAAATGGAGGAGCTATGTCGTCCGATCTTCGTGAAACAAGTCTGGATAAGCTGGTTGCGCTGAATAGCGAATATTACTACTACAGTCTGCCGCTGGCGGCGAAGCAGCTGGGTGCTATCGACCGGTTGCCGAAATCGATGAAAGTGCTGTTGGAGAACCTGCTGCGTCATGTGGATGGCGATACCGTGCAGGTTGACGACCTCAAGGCCATCGTCGCCTGGTTGCAAACCGGCCATGCTGACCGTGAGATCGCCTACCGTCCGGCGCGCGTGCTGATGCAGGATTTTACCGGCGTCCCGGCGGTGGTGGATCTGGCGGCGATGCGCGAAGCGGTACGGCGACTGGGCGGCAATGTCGAGCAGGTGAACCCGCTGTCGCCGGTGGATCTGGTGATTGACCACTCGGTTACCGTCGATGAATTTGGCGATAACAACGCCTTCGAAGACAATGTGCGTATCGAAATGCAGCGCAACCACGAGCGCTACACCTTTCTGCGCTGGGGGCAGAAGGCCTTCAACCGCTTCCGCGTGGTGCCGCCGGGCACCGGCATTTGTCACCAGGTTAACCTCGAATACCTTGGCCAAACGGTGTGGCACAGCGACGAAAGTGGCCGCCGCGTGGCCTATCCGGATACGCTGGTGGGCACCGATTCCCACACCACCATGATTAACGGCCTGGGCATCCTGGGCTGGGGCGTGGGCGGCATCGAAGCGGAAGCCGCGATGCTGGGCCAGCCGGTGTCGATGCTGATCCCGGACGTGGTCGGCTTCAAGCTGACCGGCAAGCTCCGCGAGGGCATTACCGCCACCGATCTGGTGCTGACCGTCACCCAAATGCTGCGCAAACACGGCGTGGTCGGCAAGTTCGTCGAGTTTTACGGCGACGGCCTGGCCGATCTGCCGCTGGCCGATCGGGCGACCATCGCCAACATGTCGCCGGAGTTCGGCGCGACCTGCGGCTTCTTCCCGGTGGATGACGTTACGCTCGGCTATATGAAGCTCAGCGGCCGCAGCGCCGAACAAATCGCGCTGGTGGAAGCCTACGCCAAGGCGCAGGGCATGTGGCGCAATCCGGGAGATGAGCCGGTATTCACCAGCTCGCTGGCGCTGGATATGTCGACGGTGGAGGCGAGCCTCGCCGGGCCGAAACGCCCGCAGGATCGCGTGGCGCTGCCGAATGTGCCGCAGGCGTTCAAGGCTGCTACCGAGCTGGATATCGGCGGTCACAAGGCCAAGACAGACAGCAAAACCTTTACGCTGGACGGGCAGCAGCACGAACTGCGCGACGGCGCGGTGGTGATCGCGGCGATCACCTCCTGCACCAACACCTCCAACCCGAGCGTGATGATGGCGGCCGGCCTGCTGGCGAAAAACGCCGTCAAGAAAGGGCTGCGTAGCAAACCCTGGGTAAAAACCTCGCTGGCGCCGGGTTCCAAAGTGGTGACCGACTACTTCGACAGCGCCAAACTCACCGCCTATCTGGAAGAGCTGGGGTTCAACCTGGTGGGATATGGCTGTACCACCTGTATCGGCAACTCCGGGCCGCTGCCGGATCCTATCGAGCAGGCGATCAAAGAGGGCGATCTGACCGTTGGCGCGGTGCTGTCGGGCAACCGTAATTTCGAAGGGCGCATCCACCCGCTGGTGAAAACCAACTGGCTGGCCTCGCCGCCGCTGGTGGTGGCTTATGCGCTGGCGGGCAGCATGAAGATCGATCTGACCAAAGAGCCGCTGGGCGAGGGTAATGACGGTCAGCCGGTCTATTTGAAGGACATCTGGCCGAGCAGCCAGGACATCGCTCAGGCGGTGGAAGAAGTGCGCACCGAGATGTTCCACAAGGAATACGGCGAAGTGTTCGATGGCGACGCCAACTGGCAGGCGATCCAGGTGACCGGTTCGGCGACCTATCAGTGGCAGGAGGATTCTACCTATATCCGCCATCCGCCGTTCTTCAGCACCATGCAGGTGAAGCCGGATCCGGTGCAGGACATCAAAGACGCGCGCATTCTGGCGATTCTGGCCGACTCGGTGACCACCGACCACATCTCGCCGGCGGGTAACATCAAGCGCGACAGCCCGGCGGGGCGTTACCTGAGCGAGCATGGCGTAGCGCCGCAGGATTTCAACTCCTACGGTTCACGCCGCGGCAACCACGAAGTGATGATGCGCGGCACCTTCGCCAACATTCGCATCCGCAACGAAATGGTGCCGGGCGTGGAGGGCGGCTATACCCGCCATATTCCGTCACAACAGCAGCTGTCTATCTACGACGCCGCCATGCAGTACCAGCAGGAGAAAGTGCCGCTGGCGGTGATCGCCGGTAAAGAGTACGGTTCCGGCTCCAGCCGCGACTGGGCGGCGAAGGGGCCGCGCCTGCTGGGCGTGCGGGTGGTGATTGCCGAATCCTTCGAGCGTATTCACCGCTCTAACCTGATCGGCATGGGGATTTTGCCGCTGGAGTTCCCGCAGGGGGTGACGCGCAAAACCCTGGGGCTGACCGGGGATGAGCAAATAAGCGTTGGCGGCCTGCAACAGCTGCAGCCGGGCCAGACGGTGCCGGTGCACATCACCTATGCCGACGGGCGCAAGGAAGTGGTCGACACCCGGTGCCGCATCGATACCGGCAATGAGCTGACTTACTACGAAAACGACGGTATCCTGCACTATGTGATCAGGAAAATGCTGTAATTAATCAATAAAAAGGGCGCCGTAAGGCGCCCTGATTGTTTCCGCGGCGGTGGCGATCACTTCTGGTCGAGCAAATGGCCCATTTTGGCGGCCTTGGTGGCCAGATAGCGTTCGTTCTTCGGGTTGCGACCGACGATCAACGGCACGCGTTCGCTGATGTTGATACCGGCTTCGGTCAGGATCTCGACTTTTTTCGGGTTGTTGGTCAGCAAACGCACCGCGTCGACGCCCAGCAGTTTGAACATGTCGGCACACAGGGTGAAGTCGCGCTCGTCGGCGGCGAAGCCGAGCTGGTGATTGGCTTCCACGGTGTCTGCGCCCTTATCCTGCAGGGCGTAGGCGCGGATCTTGTTCAACAGGCCGATATTGCGGCCCTCCTGGCGATGATAAAGCAGGATGCCGCGGCCTTCTTCCGCAATCTGCTCCAGTGCGGCTTCCAGTTGAAAACCGCAGTCGCAGCGCAGGCTGAACAACGCGTCGCCGGTCAGGCATTCGGAATGCACGCGTGCGAGTACCGGCGCTTCGCCGGAAATATCACCGAATACCAGTGCCAGATGGTCATGTCCGGTCGCCAGTTCTTCGAATCCTACCATCAGGAAATCGCCCCAAGGTGTCGGCAGTTTAGCCTCTGCCACCCGTTTCAGCTGCATGTCACTCTCCACAAAAACCTACGATTCAATCATTGTCGCGCATCCTAAGTCCGGTTCAGTAAATTGACCAAGACTAAAACGTGCTACGCCGATCTCTATTTCGTTAATTATCGGCTATTTTGCCACAACTTCTTGCCGGGCGGTGCTCAGCAAACCAGCAGATGGCGTTTTCTGGCCACCTATTATTGCGATAGGTTTCCTATCTGTTTAATTTTTCGCGTGTTATCAATATTGCACTCTTGTTACACTGCAGCCTGATTCACGCAGAGGAAAACGGGAATGTATGAGATAGCAAAACGTACGGCGGGCGGCGCGCTGCTGCTGCTGTTGATGCCGCTGGTCGTATGGGCATCCGGCTGGCATTGGCAGCCCGGCGGCAATGAACGGCTGCTCAAAGCGCTGTTCTGGGTGACCGAAACCGTGACCTCGCCGTGGGGCATTCTGACCAGCGCTATCCTTTGCGGTTGGTTTTTGTGGTGCCTGCGCTTTCGGCTGAAAGCGGCCATCGGTCTGGCGATCCTGCTTTCCGCCGCGTTGGTGATTGGGCAGGGGGTCAAGTCGTTGATCAAGGATCGGGTGCAAGAACCGCGGCCGTTTGTGGTATGGCTCGAGCAAACCCACGGCGTGGACGGAAAATATTTCTATTCGCTGCATCGTAAAGAGCGCAGCGCGCTGGTGCGCGAGCAACTGCAAGACCAGACGCTGGTGCCGAACTGGCTGCGCAAGCACTGGCAGTTTGAAACCGGCTTCGCTTTCCCGTCGGGGCATACGATGTTCGCCGCCACTTGGGCGCTGCTGGGCGTAGGATTGCTGTGGCCGCGCCGCCATTATAAAACCGTCGCGCTGCTGATGGTGTGGGCAACGGGGGTGATGGGCAGCCGTCTGCTGCTGGGCATGCACTGGCCGCGCGATCTGGCGATGGCTACGCTGATCAGTTGGCTGCTGGTGGTGATCACCTGCTGGCTGGCGCAGCGCTGGTTCGGTCCGCTGACGCCGCCGCCGCAAGAGCAGCAGGAAATCGCGGCGCGCAAGCCGGAGATATGATCGATATGTGACCGCGTCACAAAATAGGCGGCATCGGACCGGTGCCGCATTAACCGCTTACATTTTCCTGCCATTGCAATTCGCCCGGTTGCCCCCATATCCTTATAAATTCGACGTTTTGAGAAGCTTTCTCATCAATTTGTTCGCTAAGACCGTTTACTGCCGAATATGCCAGCAGATATGTGGTTTTATCGTGCGGCAGGGTTTCCCTGCCGCAGCGGGAAATGCTAACTTAAGGGTTAGGGACGCCACATTTTGGCATCGTTCATCCGATTCACTCGGCATCGCGGGAAAGAATGTGAAATATTTGCTGATTTTTTTGTTGGTTCTGGTGATCTTCGTGATTTCCGTCACCTTGGGTGCGCATAACGATCAGGTGGTCAATTTTAACTATCTGGTTGCGCAGGGGGATTATCGCGTATCGACCCTGTTGGCCACGCTGTTTGGCGCCGGTTTCGTTCTCGGCTGGATCATTTGCGGCCTGTTCTACCTGCGTACGCGTATTGCGCTGGGTCGCGCCGAGCGCAAAATCAAAAGGCTGGAGCTGCAGCTTGAGCAGCCCGCAGAACCGGCGGCTCAGCCTGTTGTCAGCAAGGAATAATCCTCTATGTTAGAACTGCTGTTTCTGTTGCTGCCCGTGGCTGCCGCGTACGGTTGGTACATGGGGCGCAGAAGCGCTCAGCAGGATAAACAGCAAGAAGCCAACCGCCTGTCGCGCGAATATGTGGCAGGGGTGAACTTTCTGCTTTCCAACCAGCAGGACAAGGCGGTCGATCTGTTCCTCGACATGTTGAAAGAGGACAGCAACACCGTTGAAGCCCACCTGACCTTGGGTAACCTGTTCCGCTCGCGCGGCGAAGTCGACCGCGCCATCCGCATCCATCAGGCCTTGATGGAAAGCGCCTCTCTGACCTTCGAACAGCGCCTGCTGGCGGTGCAGCAACTGGGCCGCGACTATATGGCGGCCGGGCTGTATGACCGCGCGGAAGACATGTTCAGCCAGTTGACTGACGAAGCGGATTTTCGCGTCTCGGCGCTGCAGCAACTGCTGGTGATCCATCAGGCGACCAGCGACTGGCAGAAAGCGATCGACGTGGCGGAAAAGCTGGTCAAGCTGGGCAAAGAGAAGCAACGCGTCGAGATCGCGCACTTTTACTGTGAGTTGGCGCTGCAGGCGATGGGCAGCGACGATCTCGATCGGGCGATGAGCCTGCTCAAACGGGCGGCCGCCGCCGATAAACAGTGTGCGCGCGTGTCCATCATGTTCGGGCGCATCTACATGGCGCAAAACGACTACGCCAAAGCGGCAGAGTCGCTGCAACGCGTACTGAGCCAGGATAAAGAGTTGGTCAGCGAAACGCTGCCGATGCTGCAGGAATGCTACACGCATCTGCCGGAACAACAGCACAACTGGGCCGATTTTCTTAAGCGCTGCGTGGAAGAGAACACCGGCGCCACCGCCGATCTGATGCTGGCCGAGATCATCGAGCAGCACGAAGGGCGCGACGTGGTGCAGGTCTATATCAACCGTCAGCTGCAGCGTCATCCGACCATGCGGGTGTTTTACCGGCTGATGGATTATCACCTGGCGGACGCTGAAGACGGCCGGGCGAAAGAGAGTCTGCTGCTGTTGCGCGATATGGTCGGCGAGCAAATTCGCACCAAACCGCGTTACCGCTGCCACAAATGTGGCTTCACCGCGCACTCGCTCTATTGGCATTGCCCGTCGTGTCGCGCCTGGTCGTCGGTTAAACCGATCCGCGGTCTGGATGGGCAATAACGCGGCGGCGCGACAAAATAAAACGGGGCGATTTATCGCCCCGTTTTTTTATGTTCATACTTACTTTTTCTTGCCGCCTTTGGCGCCGGTTTTCAACAGCTGGCGGAGTTTCTTCAGCTCTTTCTGGCTCAGCGGCTGTTCAATTTCTTCTTCGGTGCTTTGATTGTCGATCTCGCCGTGGTGCAGGTCATCCGCCTTTTTGGCCGGTTTTTCTGCTTTGGTGGCGGGCGCGCTGAAACTGCTTTCCAGGCGCTGGCACACTTCCACGCTCAACGAAAATTCGTTTTCAGCGGCGGCGGCACGGATTTTTTCCTTGAGTTCCAGAGGAATTTTAATGGTAAGTGTCGATATCTCGCTCATTTTGAAAGCCTTTCTGCAGGAAGATGCCTTCAAGCTAAGCCACTGGCGATCGGGTGTCTAGTGTGTAATAAAAATTTAATATTTATGTAACAAGTGAGGGCGGGGCAAACGCGGGTTTTTTTAGGCGAGAAACAGAGGCAGGGCCCGAGCGTGCGGGCCCTGTACCGGAAACATTATTTGTAGATGATCGCGGTGCCGCTCAGCATGTTGTTACCGCCGGCGGAGATGATGCGGTAGCTGCTGGCGCCCTGAGCGTCGGCTTTAGCGGCCAGCTTTTTTTCCAGGCTGCTGAGGGTGGTCGCGTGGCCTGCGGAAACGATGCCGGTGGCGGTCAGGTTATCGGCCTGCTGGCTATTGATCGGTTCAGCGGCGAAAGTGGCGAAAGAGGTCAGTGCGATAGCGGCAGCGGTTGCAAAATATTTGATGGTTTTCATAGGTGACTCCAGTCTGTTTATTTAGGAAGGAAGCCATTCGCTTCCGATGGGTTGAATAATAAAGCATCTACGTCGATTGAAAATCTGATAATGCTGAGTAATTCATTCAAAATATCTGATCAACAATTTACGCATCTTTACGGCGTTTTACGCTGCGTGGTTTATCGCTAACGCGCTTTCGTTGACGCGCCATGACAAAGGTGAGCGGTAACATGACAGAGCGCCGGTGCGCGCTGCGGCTGGGATTTCTGCCCTCCGGCATGTAGAATGCGGCGGTCAGTTTCGCGGGTGAGTCCCTGATTATGTCTATTTTACAGAAGGTAGAAGAAATGAAGTCTGAAAATAACACTAATAACAATGACTTAAAATCATCTCCAATCGTTGTGGCGTTAGATTACGCCGATAAGAACGCCGCGTTGGCGTTCGCCGACCGTATCGATCCGCAAGACTGCCGGCTGAAAGTGGGCAAAGAAATGTTCACGCTGTTTGGGCCGCAATTGGTGCGCGATCTGCATGGGCGCGGCTTCGACGTATTTCTTGACCTGAAATTCCACGATATTCCCAATACCACCGCGCATGCGGTCGCGGCGGCGGCCGAACTGGGCGTTTGGATGGTCAACGTCCATGCCAGCGGCGGCGCGCGCATGATGACCGCCGCTAAAGAAGCGCTGGCGTCATTCGGGGCGGATGCGCCGCTGTTGATTGCCGTGACGGTGTTGACCAGCATGGAAGCAGAAGACCTGCGCGGCATCGGCATTGAGGCCAGCCCGGCGGAACACGCCGAGCGCTTGGCGCGCCTGACCCGCGACTGCGGGCTGGACGGCGTGGTGTGTTCGGCACACGAAGCGCAGCGGCTGAAGGCGGCCTGCGGGCAGGCTTTCCAACTGGTTACGCCGGGGATCCGCCCAGAAGGCAGCGCGGCGGGCGATCAGCGCCGTATTATGACGCCGGTGCAGGCGCAGGCCGCCGGCGTGGACTACATGGTGATTGGGCGTCCGATCACCCAATCTGCCGATCCGGCCGCGACGCTGCGCGCGATCCGCGCCTCTTTGGCCTGAGGAACCGCCGATGAATGACGATAACAGCCGCCTGGTGTATTCCACGGACACCGGCCGCATCAAGCAGGAAGAGGTTAAACCGCAACGCGCCAAGGGCGACGGCATCGTGCGCATCCAGCGTCAGACCAGCGGCCGCAAGGGTAAGGGCGTATGCCTGATCGCCGGCGTCGATCTGGATGATGCTGCGCTCGACAAACTGGCGGCCGAGCTGAAAAAGAAATGCGGCTGCGGCGGTTCGGTGAAAGACGGGGTCATCGAGATCCAGGGCGATAAACGCGATCTGCTCAAGCAACTGCTGGAAGCCAAAGGCATGAAGGTCAAACTGGCGGGCGGTTGAGGTGAATCGCCATGCCGCGGTGCAATGCCGTGGCATGGCTTGAGGTTGTTGCTGCCGGGGATTAGCCCGTTAACGGCAAAAGAACCATAGACTTAAAGTAAAACAGACCTGAAATCATCGTTATTGGTTAATACGTCAAAGCGCCAAAGCGCTTTTGCCAGCCTGTCGGCCGAGGGCGCTCGGTCAGGTTATTTACCAACCTGGTGACCGATAATGCCCCCTACCGCAGCCCCGCCCAGCGTACCCAACGCGCTGCCGTCTGTCAGCACTGCGCCGCCGACTGCACCTGCGCCGGCACCGATAGCGGTGTTGCGATCGCGTTTGGACATGTTGGAACAGGCACTGAGTGAAAACGCCAGAGTCAGTGCCAGAGCGGCGGTGGCGAAACGTTTATTGATAATCATCATAATGACTTCTCCTTAGCATTGGCTATATGGAAGTGCCCTATAAGTATAGGCGTTAACCATAAATCAGGCCTGCTGTTGATTCCCGTACAGTATCGATATAAAAAATGGCATTTTTTGTTAACGGCCGAATAATTAGCAGGTTACGGCCCAAAAGTCGCCGAAACTGAGTATAGGTTTCTCGGGAAGGATAAACAGGTAAATAGTCTTAAAATCCTGCGGTGCAAGGGGAAAGACGCGCGGCGTGGCCCGCGCGGTGCGGCGGTGATCTGCGTTATTCGTTGACCAATTCCACCTGTACGCCCTGACGTTTCAGCTGATGCTGATACTCCAGCGCCAAACGCGAATCGGTGATCACCCGGCTGATTTGCCCCGGCTGCGCCAGCGGGTTAGGCTGGATCTGGCCGAATTTGCTGGAATCCGTCAGCACGATATTCTCCACGCCCTTGGCCAGCACCGCGCTGACCACGTCGGCGCGCATCATGTCGCGGCCGGTAAAGCCGGTTTCGGCCTGAAAGCCGTCAATGCCGATAAACGCCTTGTTGAAATGCACCTGCTGAATGCACAGCCGCGTGAGCGGGCCGACCACGGTCTCGCTTTTCTTCTGGTACATGCCGCCCAGCACAATCACGTCGCAGTCGGTTTCTTTCAGCAGGTTGGCGATGTAGTGGCTGACGGTGATCAGCGTAATGCGCTTGCGTTCGGCGATGTAGCGCGCCAGCAGGGCGTTGGCGCTGCCGCTCTCGATAAAGATCGTCTCGCCGTCGTTGACCTGCGCGGCGGCGTATTGCGCCAGCCGCTGCTTGAGGGTGAAATTGGACATCATGCGGGCGTCGACGTCATCACTCTCCAACGCCACGGCGGAGCCGTGCACCCGCTTCAGATAACTGCGCTTTTCCAGCAGGTTGAGATCCTGCCGGATGGTGACTTCCGAGACGCCCGAGGCGCGCGCCAGCTCATTGACGCTGATCCGCCGGCGATCGTTAACCAACTGCAATATGGTCTGTTGTCGTAAATTCATATCGGCCTGATGATGCGGCCGCCAAGGCGCGGCCGCTAAGAGTCAAAGGTTTAAAGAGTATGTTCTGTGCGCGCAATAATATCATCCTGCGCCTCAGGGGATAATGCGGTAAAGAAGGCGGAATAGCCAGCTACGCGAACCACTAAATCACGATATTGGTCAGGGTGTTGCTTCGCCGCCAGCAGCGTTTCGCGCGACACGATGTTGTACTGCACATGCCAGCCGCGGTAGCTCTCGAAGAAGGTGCGCAACATCAGCATCAGCTTTTCCCGATCGCGCGGGTTGTCCAGCGTCGCCGGGTTCAGCTTTTGGTTGAGCAGCACGCCGCCGAGGATCGCCTCGGTCGGCAACTTGGCGAGCGAATTGAACACCGCCGTCGGCCCCAGGTGGTCGGTGCCGGACGCCGGACTGGCGCCTTCCGCCAGTGGCGCGTGCGCCTTACGTCCATCGGGCGTGGCCAGAGTGGCGGCGCCGAAGGGCACGTTGGCCGAAATCGACGAGGTGCCGGCGTAGTAACCGCCGCCGATCGGCCCGCGGCCGAAGCGGGTGTTGCGATACTGCTTCAGTTCTTCGATATAGGTTTGGTAGGCGCGCACCAGCAGCCGATCGACCTCGTCCACATCGTTGCCGTATTTGGGCGCGGCGTTGAGCAGCCGCTGGCGCAGCTGCTCGCCATCCAGCCCGGCGAAGTCGTCGGCCAGCGCGGTCGCCAGCTGCTGCTGGCCGATCGCCCCCTGGTCGAACACCAGTTTGCGCACCGCCGCCAGGCTGTTGCCCAGGTTGGCGATGCCGACCTGCAGGCCGGAAACCCAATCGTATTTGGCGCCGCCTTGCTTGATGCTTTTACCGCGTTCGATGCAGTCATCCACCAGCGCGGAACAGAGGATATCGTGGGCATTCTCTTCCAGCACGCTGTCCACCACGCATTCGATCTCGATCGACTTGCGCGTGTAGTAGCGGATTTGCCGATCCCAGGTGGCTAAGACCTGCTCGAAATCGACGAAGTTTCCTTTGGACAGCGCTTGTTCCTGCGGCATGAATATTTGCCCGGAGGTGGCGTCACGGCCCTGTTCCAGCGCTGCCAGCAGCACGCGGGCGAAGTTGATGAAGCTCATGCCGGTGCAACGATAGCCCCATTTGCCGCCGACGGCGGTCTCGATGCAGCCAATGGCGGCGTAGTCGTAGGCGTCTTGCGGCTCAACCCCCAGCTTGATGAATTCGGGAATGACGATTTCGTCGTTGTTGAACGCCGGCATGCCGAAACCGCAGCGGATCACCTGCACGCAGGCGTCGAGGAAGTCGGCGCTCATCCCGGCATGGTAACGCACGCTGAGGTTGGGCTGGGTGGAGCGCAGGCGGCCGCAGGACTCGAGAATGGCGTAGGACAGCGGGTTGACCGCATCGCACGGCCGGCCGTCGATCAGCTTCTGTCCGCCGATGGTGACGTTCTGGTACAGCGGGCTGCCGGCGGAAGCCTTGGAATGCGAGCCGGAGCGGATCTTGTTGACCTCCAGCAGCTTCAGCCAGCAGCTGTGCAACAGCTCGATGGCGTCTTCTCGCGCCAGCTTTTGCTCCAGCTCCACGTCACGCCGATACCAGGGATAGAGGTATTGATCGAGGCGGCCAAAGGAAACCGAATGGCCGTTGGATTCGATCTGCAACGTCAGCTGGATGAAATAGCACAGCTGCAGCGCCTGCCAGAAGGTTTGCGGCGGGCGATGGGCGATCTGTTCACAGTTATCCGCGATGGCCAGCAGCTCGGTACGCCGGCCAGTGCGCGGTTCGTTTTGCGCCATGTCGCGCGCCAGGCGGGCGAAGCGCAGGATGTGTTCGCTCAGCGCCGCCAGCACGATGTCGATAGCGTTGAGAAACTGTGCTTTGTGCAGGTCTTCCCACTCGGTCAGGCGCAGGCGGCTGCGGCGCGCGTTCACTTTTTCACGCAGGCCGTCGAGACCTAGCTCCAGCAACAGCGGGAAGTTGACCGCCAGGTGAGCATCGCCGGAGGTCATGTTGCCCTCGGCCTTGATGATGCCGGTGGCCAGCAGCGCTTTTTGCTCGTCGGTGAACATGCCGTAGCAGCGATCCTGCACCGTTTGGCCGCGCCACCAGGGGCACAGGCGATGCAAAATCGCCTTGTTCTCTTCGCTGACCGAAAAACCGGCGCCCGGCCGGTCGGCCAACTGGTCTATTTCGTTTTCTATCCAGCCGACGGTGTATTCGGGGAAGATCGGCGCGGCGCGCAGTTCGCTGGCCTGGTTGCCGACGATCAACTCGTCGTTGGCGATCCAGATGGTGCGTTTCGCCAGGTGGTTAGCCAGCGCCAGCGCGCGGCGCACCGGCAGCGGCTTGTCCTGATGCTGTTGATAGGCTTCGGTATAGTGCTGTGCTCGTTCGGTGCACACCGGCGGTTTGACGATGTGAATCAGCGCGTTCTTATGCGCCTGAATGCGGGCGCTGAGGGTGGTCAAATCCAACGTGGTCATGGCGTTATCCTCGCAAAATGGCGGTCAGGCCTTTGGCGCCGGCATAGTCTTCGGCGAAGGCCAGCAGATCGGGCGCGTCCAGCGGCGTGCGGGCGGCACGGTAGGGCTCGCCGAGCAGGTGGTACTTGTTGATGCCCAGCGTGTGGTACGGCAGAAAGTGGATCTCCGACACGCCGATCTCGTCGGCGGCGAAGTCGACGATCGCACGGACAGAGCGACGATCGGCGTTGAAATCGGGGATCAGCGGCACGCGCACGGTCATTGGCACGCCGTGCGCCGCCAGCCGGCGGAAATTGTTCATCACCCGGCGGGCGGAGCCGCCGGTCCAGGCTCTAAAGCGCGCTTCGTCGGTGTGTTTGAGATCGGCCAACAGCAGATCCAGCCACGGCAGCGAAGGCGCGATGTAACGCCACGGAACGTGCAGGCAGGATTCGACGGCGGTGTGGATGCCGGCTTCGCGGCCGCGCCGCAGCAGTTCCGCTGCAACCTCCGGCTGCATAAAGGGTTCGCCGCCGGACAGCGTTAAACCGCCGCCGCTGCGCAGGTAGAAAGGCTTATCCCGCATCACCTCGGCCATGATATCGTCGGGGTTGACCGGGCTGCCGCACAGGCTGAGCGCGCCGGTCGGGCAGGCGGCGGCCAGCGCCGCGTAGTCGTTTGCGCTGATGACTTCACGCTGCAGCGTCAACGCCTCTTCGTCACGCTGCAGGCCTTGCGGGCAGCGCTCGGCGCACAGCGTGCAGCCGCTCAGGCACAGGCGTTCGTCAAACAGCAGGTCTGCATGGCGCGAGCGGCTTTCCGGGTTCTGACACCAGCGGCAGCTCAGCGGGCAGCCTTTTAAAAAGACCACGCTGCGGATGCCGGGGCCGTCATGGGTCGAGTAGCGCTGCAGATTGAAGAACATGAGTCACCCGTTTGGCGTTGCTGAATCTTTCGCCATTAAAGGTGTTTCGAATGAAAGTTGAATTGATTTTGATCAAAAGTTAGCGCGGTTTTTGCCCTATGATGATCAGAGTTTGAATCCGCCCACAGAACATGACACAGGAGTCCGTGATGGAGCTTTATCTCGATACCGCCGATGTGACCGCGGTAAAACGCCTGGCGCGCATTCTGCCGCTGCACGGCGTCACCACCAACCCGAGCATCGTGGCGAAGGAAGGCAAGCCGATCTGGGAAGTGCTGCCCGCGCTACGCGACGCCCTCGGCGGCACCGGTAAGCTGTTCGCGCAGGTGATGGCGGCCGATGCGGAGCGCATGGTGGCGGAGGCGGCGCTGCTCAGTCAGCGCGTCCCGGGGCTGGTGGTCAAGATCCCGGCGACCGCCGAAGGGCTGGCGGCGATCAAGAAACTCAAAACGATGTCCATCCCGACGCTGGGAACGGCGGTGTACGGCGCCGGGCAGGGGCTGTTGGCGGCCTTGGCCGGGGCGGAATATGTGGCCCCTTACGTCAATCGGGTGGACGCGCAGGGCGGTGACGGCATCGAAATGGTGCACGAGCTGCAGCAGCTGCTGAGCCTGCACGCGCCGTCGGCGCAGGTGCTGGCCGCCAGCTTCAAAACACCGCGCCAGGCGCTGGAGTGCCTGTTGGCCGGCTGTCAGGCCATCACGCTGCCGGTGGACGTCGCGGAGCAGTTCCTCAGCGCGCCGGCAGTGCAGGCCGCGGTCGAGAAATTCGAACAGGATTGGCAGGGGGTGTTCGGCTCAACGCTCTTAGGCTAAAGCCAGTAAAAAGGGCGCCGCGGCGCCCTTGCTTGATGCTCGGTTCGCTTAGCCGCGGCCGGTCTCCTCTCGCAGTGCGGCGCTGACCTCGTGCACCGTCGGTTGTTCGGAACGCAGCGCCCGGCGGATGGCGAAGAAAGCGGCGATCAGCATGGTCACCGCCACCAGCATAAAGAACCCGCACAGCGCGGCGTTGATCTGGTTGCTGAATACGATGGTTTCCATGTCTTTCAGCGATTTGGCCGGCGCAATAATCGTGCCTTGCTCGATGCCGGTGGAGAATTTCTTCGCCTGCGCCAGGAAGCCGATGCTCGGTTTTTCGTGGAAGATCTTCTGCCAGCCGGCGGTCATGGAGGTCACGAACAGCCAGGCGGTCGGCAGAATTGTCACCCAGGCGTAGCGCTGCTTTTTCATCTTGAACAGCACCACGGTGCCGAGGATCAGCGCCATCGACGCCAGCATCTGGTTGCCGATGCCGAACAGCGGCCACAGAGTATTGATGCCGCCGAGCGGATCGACCACCCCCTGATACACGAAGAAGCCCCAGCCGGCCACCGCCACCGTGGTGCCCGCCAGGTTGCCGAACCAGGAGCGGTTGTTGGCCAGCTGCGGCACCGCCACGCCCACCAGATCCTGCACCATAAAGCGGCAGGCGCGGGTGCCGGCGTCGACGGCGGTCAGGATGAACAGCGCTTCGAACAGAATGGCGAAATGATACCAGAACGCCATCATCGCCCGGCTGTTGAACACCTCACTGATGATGTGCGCCATGCCCACGGCGAAGGTCGGGGCGCCGCCGGCGCGCGACAGAATGGAGTTCTCACCCACCTCTTTGGCGATCAGCGCCAGCGTTTCCGGCGTGACGATAAAGCCCCAACTGTTGATGACCTGCGAAGCATTTTCCACCGTGGTGCCGATCAGCGCCGCCGGCGAGTTCATGGCGAAGTAAACGCCCGGATCCAGCACCGAGGCGCAGATCAACGCCATGATGGCGACGAAAGACTCCATCAGCATGGCGCCGTAACCGATAAAGCGCATGTGGCTTTCGCGCTCCACCAGCTTCGGCGTGGTGCCGCTGGAAACCAGCGCGTGGAAGCCGGAAATGGCGCCGCAGGCGATGGTGATGAACAGGAACGGGAACAGGGCGCCGGCGAACACCGGGCCGCTGCCGTCGATAAAGCGTGAAACCGCCGGCATTTTCATCTCCGGCATGGCGAAGACGATGCCGATGGCCAGGCCGATGATGACGCCGATTTTCATAAAGGTGGAAAGGTAGTCGCGCGGCGCCAGCAGCAGCCACACCGGCAGCACCGAGGCGACGAAGCCATAGATCACCAGCACCCAGGTCAGGGTGGTGCCGTGCAGCGTGAAGAATGGTCCCCAGTAGGGATCTTGCGCCACGTTGCCGCCGTAAACGATCGCCAGCAGCATCAGCACGAAGCCGATCACTGAGATTTCAGCGATTTTGCCCGGCCGGATAAAGCGCATGTAGACGCCCATGAACAGCGCGATCGGGATGGTGGCGGCGATGGTGAACAACCCCCACGGGCTGTCGGCCAGCGCCTTCACCACCACCAGCGCCAGCGCCGACAGGATGATGATCATCACCCCCAGCGCGCCGAGCATGGTAATCACCCCGGCGAACGCCCCCAGCTCTTGCTTGGCCATCTCCCCCAGCGAACGTCCGTCGCGGCGGGTGGAGATGAACAGCACCAGAAAATCCTGCACCGCGCCGGCCAACATAACGCCGACCAGGATCCAGATGGTCCCCGGCAGGAAGCCCATCTGCGCGGCCAGGATGGGCCCCACCAGTGGCCCGGCGCCGGCGATGGCGGCGAAGTGGTGGCCGAACAGCACCCATTTGTTGGTGGGCACGTAGTCCAGGCCGTCGTTGTGGCGTTCGGCCGGGGTAAGACGGCGGTCATCCAGTTCAAAGACCTTGTCGGCGATGAACCGGCTGTAGAAGCGGTAGGCGATGCTGTAGCAGGCGACGGCGGCGACCACCAGCCAGACGGCGTTGACGTGTTCGCCGCGGCTGAGCGCCAGCATGGCGAAGGCGAAAGCGCCGACCAACGCCACCAGCAGCCAGATAAGTCCGGACCTGATGTTTTTCATGAAACAACTCCTTGGCGTACAGAGGTAGAAATTGACGTTGTTATTAGGGATGACGTTTTAACAGTAGAAGTTTTGCCGCTGAACCGCGGCAGGTCGGATGAGAAATGTGAAGCAGGTGGGGTTTTAGTGTAAAAACAACGTGATGAAACGCCGTTGGCGCAGGCTGCCGCCCACGCATTTCCGAACAGATTTTCATTCTGCACTTTTACTGCGCATGCAGCGAATCATCGCCGTTTTTTATCTGGGTGCGGCGTTTGTCGGCTTATTATTTCATCTGTAGAGGTGTGCCGGAATAAAATGGCACGCATCGTGTTATACCTTTATTTTCATCCGCCTGTTTATTCATTCATTAAATAAATAATAGGGAAAGAAAAGGGATTTAATTATGATAAATAAAGTTATTGAAGGGTATTTACCGCAGCTCACGGCGATTCGTCATGATATTCACCAGCACCCGGAGCTTGGCTTCGAGGAGTTTCGTACCAGCGATTTGGTGGCGGATTATCTGAGTTCGTGGGGGTATGAGGTGCACCGCGGATTGGCGGGCACCGGCGTCGTCGGTACGCTGCGAGCGGGCGCCGGTGCGAAGCGTCTCGGGCTGCGCGCCGATATGGATGCGCTGCCGATCGAAGAAAACAACGGCAAATCCTGGAGCAGCAGCGTGCCCAACCGCATGCACGGTTGCGGCCACGACGGCCATACCACCATGTTGCTCGGCGCTGCGCGTTACCTGGCGCAAACCCGCCGTTTCAATGGCACGCTGCATCTGATTTTTCAGCCGGCGGAAGAGACGCTGGGCGGCGGCGCGTTGATGGTGGAGCAAGGGTTATTCGAACGCTTTCCCTGTGACGCCATCTTCGCCATGCACAACATGCCGGGTCTGCCGGTGGGCGAGTTTTTCTTCCGTCACGGCGCCTTTATGGCTTCGACGGACCAATTCGTCGTTACCGTGCAAGGCTGCGGTGGGCACGGCGCTATGCCGCATCTGACCGTCGATCCGGTGCTGGTGGCCTCGCATATCGTCGTCGCGCTGCAAAGCATCGTCTCGCGTAATACCGATCCGCTGGAGGCGGCGGTGATCACCGTCGGCAGCATTAAGGCCGGTGAGGCGGCCAATGTTATCCCGGACAGCGCGGAAATGCGGCTTAGCGTGCGATCGCTGGGGCGCGAGTGGCGAACAACGCTGTTAACGCGCATTCCTGCGCTGATTCAGGCGCAGGCGCAAAGCTTCGGCGCCACGGCAATCGTGAACCACATCAACGGCGCTCCGGTATTGGTTAACGATGAGGCTATGACGCGCTTCGCGCATCAGGTGGCGGAACAGCAGTTTGGTGCCGCGCGCGCGCACTACGGCGCTAAGCCGCTGATGGGCAGCGAAGATTTCACCTTCATGCTTGAGGCGCAGCCGCGGGGGTGCTATCTGCTGATCGGCAATGGCGACGGTGAAGGAAGCTGTATGGTGCATAACCCGGGATATGACTTTAACGATGAATGCCTGGCGGCGGGCAGCCATTATTGGGGCGCGCTGGCGGAAGCGTATTTAAAATAAGTCAGAAAAATAATAACAGGGAAGATAATAATGAGTGAAAATACGGCGGTGACGCAATCAGAAATAAACACGCCGTCGAAGGCGGGCGGCAAGAAAGTGATATTTGCCGCCTCCTTCGGTAATGCGCTGGAATTTTTCGACTTCGGCATTTATAACTTCTTCGTCATTTATATTAGTGTGCTGTTCTTTCCGCCGTCGAGCGATCCTAATCTGGCGTTGCTGCTGGCGTTCGCCACGTTCGGCGTCAGTTTTATTATGCGGCCTCTGGGCGGTATTTTGATCGGCGCCTATGCCGATCGCCGCGGCCGCAAACCGGCGATGATCCTGACGATTTCGTTGATGAGCCTGGGTACGGCGATGATCGGTTTTGCGCCGACCTACGCCAGCGCCGGCTATTGGGGAACCGTCACGCTGGTGGCGGCGCGCCTTATCCAGGGTGTGGCGGCGGGTGGAGAGGTGGGGGCGTCGATGTCGTTGCTGGTGGAGTCGGCGCCGCCTAATCGGCGCGGCTTCTATTCCAGCTGGTCACTGGCGACGCAGGGTATCGCCAGCGTGATTGGCGGTGTGACAGCGCTGGGGTTGAGCGCCGCGCTGCCGCTGCTTTCGGGCGAACCGAACGCGATGGCTGAATGGGGGTGGCGCATTCCTTTCTTTATCGGCGTGGCGCTTGCTCCGCTCGGTTGCTGGCTGCGCCTCGGGCTGGAAAGCGACCGTCCGCCGATGCCGCGCACTCAGGAGCCGCCTGCGCAGCTGCGCCGGCACTCGCGAGCGGTGGTACTCGGCGTGATGTTGACCATCGGCGCCACGGTTGCCACGTACATTTCTATGTATTATCTCGGTACCTTTGCGGTGAAGTATCTGGGCATGGCGCAGACTTACGGCTATGCCGCGATGCTGCTGGCCGGGATCATCACTTTCGGCGGCAGTTTGCTGGTTGGGGGCTGGTGCGATCGCTATGGCCGTCTGCCGCTGATCCGCTGGGCGCGGATCGCCATTTTGCTGCTGGCGTTGCCGGTTTTCTGGTTGCTGACGGTGGCGCCGTATCCGGCGGTGTTGCTGAGCGTGGTTGCGCTGATGGTTGGGCTAACGACGTTGGGGTCTGTTCCTACGCTGTTGGTGATTTCCGAGCTGTTTCCGTAGCGCGTGCGCGCGCTGGGGTTTGCGTTGGTTTATAGCCTTGGCGTCGCAATCTTCGGCGGCTTTGCCCAATACATCGCTTCACAGTCGATCGCACTCAGCGGTTCGCTGCTGGCGCCCGCCGGCTATCTGATGTTGGCGACGCTGATCTCGCTGGCCGCGTTGCCGCTGTTGCGTGAAACCGGCGGCGATCCGCTGCGCTAGCAGACGCGGGGCAAAAAAAGCGCCGGCGGTTTTCACCGCCGGCGCTTGACGCTTGTTACCGCACGCTATCCTACCGTCAGACCGCAGGGCGGGCGATCACGCTGCGGGTTTCCATGCGCACTTCGGCGATGGTGACCTGCAAGGTATCGCTTTGGCGGTAAACCACTTCACCTTTGATCTGCACGGTGCCGGTTTCCTGGCTGCACTGCATTTCGTCACGCACTGCGTGAATGAACGGCGCCGGGATGAAGGCAACCGCGCCGTTGTCCAGCAGGCGCACACGCAGGCCGCCACGGGTTACGTCGATAATCTCGGCGTTGAAGCGGGTATCGGTGCCGGCCTTGTCCTGCAGGAAGCGGGCGTACAGCCAGTCGCCGACGTCGCGTTCCGCCATGCGGTTCAGGCGGCGGCGCTCCGCCAGCTGCACCGTCACGTCATCCTGCGGTTTTTCCGCCGACTGCTGGTTGATGATCGCCTTCAGCAGGCGGTGGTTGACCATATCGCCGTATTTACGGATCGGCGATGTCCAGGTGGCGTAAGCCTCCAGACCCAGACCAAAGTGTGGCCCCGGCGTAGTGCTGATCTCGGCGAAGGTCTGGAAGCGGCGGATGCGGCTGTCGAGGAACTGGGTCGGCTGCGCGTCCAGGTGGCGGCGCAATTCGCAGAAACCGTCGAGGGTCAGCAGCTTCTCGGCTTCGGCTTCGACGCCGTTGGCCTGCAGTACGGTGACCGCTTGCTCAACCAGCGCAGGATCGAAACCGGTGTGCACGTTGTACACGCCGAAGCCCAGGCGATCGCGCAGCACGATGGCGGCGCAGACGTTGGCGGCGATCATGCATTCTTCAACAATACGGTTGGCGCTGCGGCGCTGCTCGGTAACGATCTCCAGCACGTCGCCTTTTTCACCCAACACGAAGCGGTAGTCCGGGCGATCTTTGAATACCAGCGCATGCTGGTGGCGCCAGGCGTTACGCGCGTCGCAAACGCGTTTCAGCAGGGTGATCTGTTGCGCGATGGCGTCGCTCGGCGGTTGCCAGCCGGCAATGCCGTCCAGCCAGTCGGAGACTTCGTCGTACACCAGTTTGGCTTTGGATTCGATCTCGGCGGCGAAGAACTGAATATCTTCGCCCAGCGCGCCGTCGGCGGCGATGGTCACGCGGCAAGCCAGCACCTGACGGCGCTCGTTAGGGCGCAGCGAGCACAGGTTGTCCGACAGATCGCGCGGCAGCATCGGGATGTTGAAGCCCGGCAGATAGTTGGTGAAGGCGCGCACGCGGGCGATATCGTCCAGCTTGCTGCCTTGCTCGACATAAGCGGTCGGATCGGCGATGGCGATGGTCAACTGCAGCGAACCGTCACCGTTGTCGGTCACGTACAGCGCATCGTCCATGTCTTCGGTGCTGGCGCTGTCGATGGTGACGAATTCGAGCGCGGTCAGATCTTCACGCACCAGCGCAGCGTCCGGCTCGCTGAGAGCCTGCATCTCCGGCGCCTCTTTTTCCAGATTGTGACGCGCCAGCGTCACCCACCACGGGGCGAAATGGTCTTCACCGTCGGTGATAAACTGGGTCAGGTCGGCGTTGAAGCCGCGATCGCCTTTCAGCGGATGACGGCGCATTTCCGCCACCGCCCAGTCGCCGGCCTGGAAGTTGTGGGTCAGTTCACGCACCGGGCGGCACGGAATCGCCTCTTTCAGCAACGGATGATCGGGCACGATGGACAGGCGATCGTCGCGCTTTTGCACGCGGCCGACGAAGCGCGACAGGAACGGTTCGACCAGGGTTTCCGGCTCGGCGATTTCGCGCTCTTTCTCGGTGTGCAGGGTGGCGATAATGCGATCCCCGTGCATGACTTTCTTCATGTACGGCGGTGGAATGAAGTAGCTTTTTTGACCGTCTACTTCAAGAAAGCCAAAGCCTTTCTCAGTCCCTTTCACGACGCCTTCAACGCGCGGGGTCTGAGAGTGAAGTTGCTGTTTAAGCTGCGCCAGCAGCGGGTTATCTTGAAACATATCGTCCAGTGAATGGGTTGTGAGTGGCAAGATTTGCGGCTGACAGTTTTACGCGAATCACCCGCTGCGAGCAAGCCTAACGTCACGGAACCCCGCGTTGCCGCGCGATTTTGCGCAAGAATGGTCAATCGAAGGGCGAACGATGAAAAACCCCGGCGCGCAGGCCGGGGTGAAAGGCGTGGGACAATCAGTCCCGCAGCGGCGTCGGCTGCAGGATTTCAATCCAGTAATCGTCCGGATCGCGAATGAACGCCACGTAGTTCATGCGGCCTTCATGCAGGCGTTTCTGGAAGGTGACGCCCAGGCGCTCAAACCGCTCGCAGGCGGCGCGCACGTCCGGCACCGTGACGCACAGGTGGCCAAAGCCGCGCGGCTCGCCGTTGCCGTTGTGGTAATGGAAATCCGCCTGATTTTCGGTGCCGTGGTTATGGGTCAGCTCGAGAATGCCCGGCTGGCTCAGCGCCCAGCGTTTGCGTTCGTCGTCATCCTGCGGGATCTGCTCGCGCGGGCTGCGCGTCAGGTAGCAGATGGTGAAGGCGGCTTCTTTGAACTCTTCCAGATAGACCGGGGTAAAGCCCAGCACGCGCGTATAGAAATCCAACGCTTTGGTCAGGTCTTTCACGCGGATCATGGTGTGGTTGAACACGTAACCGTCGGTTACCGTATCCGGTTGGGCCGCCACGCCGGGCAGCGTCAGTAAGTCATTCAGTGGCATCAGTGATCCTCCTCAGGGTGTCGACAGACTGTAGGTGAAATCGATGCTAATCTAAAGTGATTGTTTTTAAGTAAAACGCTAACTAAAAGTGAAGGATAGATGAAGCTGAGCCAGCTGAAGTTTTTCTGCACCGTGGTGGAATACAAAACCATCGCCGCCGCCGCCCGTGAGCTGCACTGCGTGCCTTCCAACGTCACGCTGCGGCTGCGCGAGCTGGAAGAGTCGCTGGGCGGCGAGCTGTTTTTCCGCGACAAGAACCGGCTGTACGTGAATCCCAAAGGCCGGCTGTTCTACCAGCAGGCGCGCGACATCGTGGCGCAGGCCGAGCGCAGCAAACAGCTGTTCGCCGGCGAGCAACAGCATGGGCTGCTGAACCTCGGGGCGCTGGATTTTTCGCTGGTCAGTCACTTGCCGGCGCGCATCGCCCGGCTGCGCCGTTTACAGCCCCATTTGCACATCAACGTGCTGAGCCGCGACTCGCTGGTGCTGGAACGCATGTTGATCGACAGCGATCTCGATCTGGCGATCACCGACGGCCCGATTGAGCATCCGCTGCTGGCCAGCCAAAAGGCGTTTGACGAACGGCTGGTGCTGCTGATGCCGGCGGATGTCGGGCAACCCGACGCCGCCACGCTGGCGCCGCTGGAGTTTTACACGTTCAGCCGCGAGTGCTCGTTCCGGCTGAAGGTCGATCACTGGCTGGCCTCGCGCGGGCTGAAACCGCGCATGACGCTGGAAATGGAATCTTATGCCGCGATGGCAGCCTGCGTGAAGGATGGTTGCGGCGTCGCCTGCGTGCCCGGCTCGTTGCTGCCGCTGATTTTGCCGGCGCCGGGGCTGAAGGTGGTGGAAATGGGCGAGGAGGGCGTGAGCGATCTCTATTTCGTCTGGCGGCGGCATCAGCTGTCCGAGGAATTGCAGACTATCCTGGAAATATTGGCGCGCCCGGCGTGAACCGGGCGCGCGTTTTCAGGCGATGCGCAGCGACGGTTGCTGCTCGCTGCGGCGAATCGCCACCGGGATCGACTTCGACGTCGGGGTGCCGGTGCCGTCGCCGAAGCTGGCCAGCGGCACCAGCGGGTTGGTTTCCGGGTAGTAGGCCGCCAGGTTGCCACGCGGAATGTCGTAACTCACCAGCTTGAATCCATCCACCTTACGCACCACGCCGTCGTTCCACAGGGTTTCTATCTCTACCCGTTCGCCATCCTGCAGGCCCAGCGCCGCCAGATCTTCCGGATGGATGAACAGCACTTCGCGCTGACCGTAAACGCCGCGGTAGCGGTCATCCAGACCATAGATGGTGGTGTTGTACTGATCGTGCGAGCGCAGCGTCTGCAGGGTAAACGGCGCTTGCTCGCCGCCCAGCTGCGGGAACAGGGTGGTCGGCAGCGCGGCGTCGCTGAATTCCGCCTTGCCGCTTGGCGTGGCGAAGCGCAGTTCGGCGGCGGCATTGCCCAGGTAGAAGCCGCCGGGTTGCTCGCAGCGCCGGTTGAAATCCTCGAAGCCGGGAATGGTGGCGGCGATGTGATCGCGGATCAGCGAGTAGTCGTCGGCCAATTCCAGCCAGTCCAGCTGTTGCGTACCCAGCACGGCGTCGGCGATGCCGCAGACGATCGCTGTCTCCGAACGTTGAGTGTCCGCCAGCGGTTTGCCGATGCCTTCCGAGGCGTGCACCATGCTGAACGAGTCCTCGACCGTGATGTACTGTGAGCCGCTGGCCTGCATGTCCAGTTCGGTGCGGCCGAGCGTCGGCAGGATCAGCGCGTCTTTGCCGGTCACCAGGTGGCTGCGGTTAAGCTTGGTGCTGATATGCACCGTCAAATCGCAGTTGCGCAGGGCGCGGGCGGTGCGCTCGGTGTCCGGCGCCGCGGCGGCCAGGTTGCCGCCCAGCGCGATCAGCACTTTCACTTCGCCGCGCAGCATCGCTTCGATCGCTTCCACCGTGTTGTGGCCCAGCGCGCGATTGGCGGTGAAGTTAAAGTGGCGTTCCAGGCTGTCGAGCAGCGCCTTCGGCGACTTCTCATCGATCCCCATGGTGCGGTTGCCCTGGACGTTGCTGTGGCCGCGTACCGGGCACAGACCGGCGCCCGGTTTGCCCAGTTGCCCGAACAACAACTGCAGGTTGGTGATTTCACGCACCGTTGCAATAGAGTGCTTATGCTGAGTCACGCCCATCGCCCAGGTGCAGATCACCCGTTCGGCGCCCTGGTAGGTGGCCGCCGCCTGGCGCAATTGCGCTTCGCTCAGGCCCGATTGCGCGGTAATGGTCCGCCATTCGGTGGCGTCCACCTGCGCCAGATAAGCCTCTACGCCGACGCTGTGCCGTTCGATAAACGCCAGGTCAAACAGGGCGGGTTCACCGGCGGCGAGGCGCTGACGGTGGGTTTCCAGCAGGGCTTTCACCATGCCGCGCACCGCCGCCATATCGCCGCCCAGATTCGGCTGGTAATAGGAAGAGCTGATCGGCGAGGATTTTGGCGTCAGCATCTGCACCGGATCCTGCGGATCGGCGAACCTTTCCAGCCCACGTTCGCGCAGGGTATTAAAGCTGACGATGCGCGCGCCGCGTCGGGCGGCGTTTTTCAGGCTGTGCAGCATGCGCGGGTGGTTGGTGCCGGGATTTTGACCGAACACGAAGATGGCGTCGGCCTTTTCGAAGTCATCGATGCGAATGGTGCCTTTGCCGACGCCGATGCTCTGCTTCAGCCCAACGCCGCTCGCTTCGTGGCACATATTGGAACAGTCGGGGAAGTTGCTGGTGCCGAGCATGCGGCCAAACAGCTGATAAAGATACGACGCTTCGTTGCTGGCGCGGCCCGAGGTATACAGCTCGATCTGGTTCGGGTTGTCCATGCCGTTGATGTGTTTGGCGATCAGCGCCAGCGCGTCCGGCCAATGGATAGGCTCATAGTGGTCGGTTTCGGCGTTGTAGCGCATCGGATGCGTGAGGCGCCCCTGATACTCGAGGAAATAGTCGCTCTGCTGCTGCAGGGTGCTGACGCTGTGGGCGGCGAAGAACTCAGGCTCCACGGCGCTGCGCGTCGCTTCCCAACTGACCGCTTTGGCGCCGTTTTCGCAAAAGCTGAAGGTGCTGTGATTGTCGTCGCCCCAGGCGCAACCGGGGCAGTCGAAGCCGCGTGCCTTGTTGACGCGCATCAGGTTGCGCATGTTTTTTAGCGTTTGTTTACTGTCGAGGACAAAGCGGGTGGTGGCTTCAAGCGAACCCCAGCCGCCCGCCGGGCCGGTATAAGGCTTGATTGACGGTTTGAATTTCATGGTGACACTTCGCAGGTGGTTGTAGCTAAAAAGTAAACGCTTTTTTATGCGTTTTGCGTATTTATGTCACAAGTTTAGGAGCGCGGCAGGCGGGCGTCTAATCGAATGGTGCAATGGCGGCATAGAGCATATCTATCGCAGATGGATGTTGACCTAAACAAATGGTTGCATAAAGACACCCGCTGCAAAAGAGTAAAGGTTTCGTCTGAAAGTGAATTCATGCAGTCTATCTCGCGGATTATATTGGCATTTTATTTAGCCTGCGGGCCTGAGGAACACAGCGTGAAGCGTTCAGTATCAGTAGTGATCGGCGGTATGTTACTGCCTTTGGCGGCGCAGGCGGCGGAAACGACGCCTCATTTTCCCACCATGACGCCACCGGCGATAGACGCCGCCTCTTACGTTTTGATGGATTACACCACCGGCCAGGTGCTGGCCGCCGGCAATGCCGACGAGCGGCGCAATCCGGCCAGCCTGACCAAACTGATGACCGGCTTGGTGATCGACCACGCGCTCGACCAGCATAAGATTGGCCTCGACGATGTCGTCACCGTGGGGAAAGACGCCTGGGCGCAGGGCAACCCGGTGTTCAAAGGCTCCTCGCTGATGTTCCTGAAGCCAGGTGACAGGGTCACTGTTCGCGATCTCAGTCGCGGCATTATCATCGATTCCGGTAACGATGCCTGCGTGGCGATGGCCGATTATGTGGCGGGTAGCCAGGCCAACTTCGTCAAGCTGATGAACGAGAAGAGCGCCCAGCTGGGATTGCAGAACACCCATTTTGAGACGGTACACGGGCTG
The DNA here is from genome assembly GCF_052045405.1 of Serratia sp. 22278. Taxonomy (NCBI): domain Bacteria; kingdom Pseudomonadati; phylum Pseudomonadota; class Gammaproteobacteria; order Enterobacterales; family Yersiniaceae; genus Serratia; species Serratia sp. 22278. Next base: position 377,619 of record NZ_JBQEOW010000003.1, read on the forward strand.
GATGCGCCTGGGCAGTTCACCACTGCCGGCGATCTGGCGGTGATCGCGCGCGCCATCATTATGAGCGAGCCGGCGGAATACCACATGTACAGCGAGAAATCGCTGACCTGGAACGGCATCACGCAGCAGAACCGCAACGGCCTGCTGTGGGATAAGACCCTGCACGTCGACGGCCTGAAAACCGGGCACACCGCCGCGGCCGGCTTCAACATCATCGCCTCCGCCACCGAAGGGGATCGCCGCCTGATCGCCGTGGTGATGGGCGGCAAAAGTTCCAAAGGCCGCGAGGAACAGGCGCGTAAGCTGTTGACGTGGGGGCTGCGCGACTTTACCACGGTGCACCTGTTCAGCGCCGGCCAGAGCCTGGGGGACGAACCGGTCTGGTACGGCGAAAGCCACCGCTTGCCGGTCGGCAGCGCGCAAGAACAGTCGCTCAGCCTGCCGAAAAGCGAGGCGGACAAACTGAAGGCGCAGTACGTGATCAATGCCGCGCGGCTGGAAGCGCCGATCAACAAAGGACAAACCGTTGGCGAGATCCGCATCAGCGATAATGGCCAGGTGGTGAAAACCCTGCCGCTGGTGGCGCTGCAGGCGGTGCCGCAGGGCGGCGTGTTCTCGCGCCTGATGGATTACATGAAGCTGAAGCTCTGACTCACCGGGCGAGCGACGACGCCCGGTGGTATACTGAGCGCGAATGCCGATCATTGAGCCGCGCTATGGATATTAAACAACTGATTTATTTGTGTAATTTAGAACGGGAACGCCACTTCGGTCGGGCGGCGGAGGCCAGCTTCGTCAGCCAGCCGACGCTGTCCATGCGATTGAAAAACCTGGAAAAAGAGCTGGGCGTTTCGCTGATTAACCGCGGCAACCATTTCGGCGGTTTTACCGCCGAAGGCGAGCGGGTGCTGGCGTGGGCGCGTGAGATTGTCTCGGTTTACCAGGGGCTGAAGCTGGAGGTGGAGTCGCTCAAGCACGGTTTGCACGGCACGTTGCGCCTTGGCGTGGTGCCGCAGTGCAGCATCTCGGTGGCGGAAATGCTCAAGGCGGTCAGCGAGCGTTATCCGCATCTTGATTACCGGCTGGCGGTGCTGAGCGCCGATCAACTGCTGGAGGCGTTGACGGCGCATACCGTCGACATCGGCATCGGCTTTTTCGAGCTGTCGACGCTGAAGGAACTGCATTTTCAATCACAACCGCTGGTGGAAACCGGCGTTGAGCTGGTATTTCATCCGCAACACTTCCCTAAGCTGGTGGGCGACACACCGTTGCCGCTGGAGGCGGTGGCCGCCTTGCCGCTGTGCCTGGCCGAGCCGACGCGGTATTTTCGCCGCTATCTCGATCAGCACTTCCGCGACGCCGGGTTGACGCTGCACCCGCGGCTGGAAACCGCTTCGATCTTCCAACTGCTGGAAGGGATTTTCGTCGGCCTGGGTTGCGGGTTGTTCCCGCGCGGCCAGTTGCAATCGCCGCTGATGCCGGAACTGCAGCGGCGGCCGGTGGCCATCGCCGCCATGCCGCGCCATGCGGCGGTGGTGGTTGATATGGCGGAGCGCGCCACGCCGTTGGCGCAAAAATTCTTCGATGCCGCCAGCGAGTGGCTGCGTCGGCAAAAGGAATAGAGACGTTTAAGTTTATCCGATGTTCCCCCATGATTATGGCCCCACGGGGCCATAATCATGTTTTCTCTAACGGCCGATGAAATCATGTTAATTACTGATGGTAATGGTCGGATCCCAATAGAAATAACCCAGTAATTTCTGATCGCCGCCGTTTGGCCGATAATAAAGGCCAAATTGGATGCAATAGTTTTCCGTGCCGGTATTGGTAATGTCCGCCTGTATAAACCAATAGGTTTGGTTGGTGAAGCTGACGGGGAATACGGTATTTTGCGCCGGCATCATCGAGCTGCGGGTATACATTTTGAAGGTCGGGTTGGAGAAAACCTGGGTGCCGCTGCCGAACTGCGGCAGCCCGTAGATCAGCACGCTGGCGTCGAAATTGGCGGATTCCGAGGTGCCGGTCCAGCGAATGACGTCGCCGACATTGGCTTTAAAATTCAGGTCCGCCGTACCGGAGCCGCCGATCACCTGTTCGGAGGTGACGACCATATAGGCGTATTGATGGCCAATGCCCGTCGGGTTGCCGGCGTCCTGGCTGGGGTTGTTATTCTCGAATGCTTCTATCAGGGCATCGGTATCGATGACGACAATCACGTTAACGATACTGTTGCTGGATTTAAGTTCTTGTTCAGACATAGGGTTACCTCACAATATTTTTTTGCTGTGATAGAAAATTAAAATAATGGGAATAACGGCGAGCGTTTATCTTTGTTGAATATTTAAAAGGGGGCATCACAACGCCGCTATCGGCTTAATCATAGAAACGAAATAGCAAGACGACCACTGCTGAAAGGTTAGGAGTGTTAATGAGTTCATCTATTAATTAGCAGGGTTAAAACCTTGTTTTACTGCTTATGCGATGAGAACGGTTACAGAATTGAGCGATGGCGCAATCTGCCTATTGCTTTGTTTGCAGACATAATTTTGACGAACCCTGTTTTTCGCCGATGCTAGAACAAAACGAATCATAATCCTGATAAATGAAGTGTGTTTGGATTTTTGCTTTATCAATTTATATTTTGGTGAAGTTTTTCGCCGAAACAGAGAAGGGTGAGTTAACGGCGAAGGACGCTAGCCGTCAACTCAGTGATGACAGATCACGGCGCCGGTTGTGCCGGTTCCGCATCGCCCAGCGTTTGGCGCAGGCGATTTTCCCAGGCGTAGAGCGCGGCGGTGAGGATCACTTCCAGCGCCTGCGCCTGATTCAGGCCGCTGTTGAACAACGGCTGCACGCTCTGCGGGGTGAACTTCTCCGGTGCGCGAGTCAGCTCGGCGGCAGTGCGTATCACCGCGAGTTTTACCGAGTCTTCGGTATACGCCAGTCCCTGAGGCAGCCCGGCGAACAGCGCCTGAACCAATCCCTCATCCTGCAATTCTTGCGCGACGGTGGCCGCGCAGTAATGGCTGCCGTTGATGCGCGAGACCGCCAGCGTCGCCAGCGCCTTCAGGCGGCTCGATAACCCATATCCTTCGGCATTGATGCCGTTGAACACCCCGTTACGCTCGCGCAGTGCGGCGGCATCGTGCGCCAACAGCAGATAATAAGATTCGGCGCGCGCCTGCGGGTGGCTCTGATCCAGCACATCAAGCTGTTCGGCGGCGGCGGCTTCCGTGTCGATTGGCGGCAGACGCGCGGTCCAGCTTAACTCTTCGGCACTGAACGCGACGCCATCGGCGTCTTCGACGTTAGGGAAGCCGGGCACCACCACCGCCGGCCGGCCGGCCAACGCCGCGACACCCGCGACCACGCGCGCCTGATAGCTGACAAAACCGATCACCTGCGAAAAGGTGACGATATCCGCCGGGCTCAGCCCGACGTCGGCGAGCTGTTGCAGCGCCTTGCGGCAAATCAGCGTGGGCTGGCTGGCAAGCTGGCGGGCATATTGGGTGATCTGAGCAAGGCGGATATTGCTTTCCCGGGAGGCGTCCGGGCTGTGCAGAGGGGCGAGGCGAGCGGCGTAGTGGCTACAAAGCGATTGCACGCCCGTCACCTGAGCGACGGTCAACGCGGTGCTGAGGCGATCGTAGGGTGACAATGTCACGTATCGTGACAGCGGCACCTGGTCGGGAAACAGGGCATGGTAGCCGGCCAACGAGGCGCTGAACACGCCGGCGCGAGCGCTGAGCGCATTGTTTAAGGCTTCATCGGCGAAGGCGCCCAGCCCCAGCAGAAAGCGATCGCGAAGGGTGGCCGCCTGCGGTTCCAGCGGCGCATCGCCCCGCACGCTGCTTTGGGTTTCGTGATACCACTGGGCATTATGTTGTCGACGGAGTCGTTCCATAGGGTCAATCCTTAATCATGATCAACAGCCGCCGCTGCGCGCGGCAGCGTCGGCTGGACAAAGAGGCAACATGCCCGCAGGCGGGGCGAAAGGCGGTTTTAGCGCAGCTCATCACAGCAGAGGGCGTGGCCGTAAACAGAAAAACCGGCTGCCAACGTGAGCAGAAACTGCGTAAGGCGGCGATGGTGAATGCTGTTCATCAGTGCGATATCCTGTCGTATGAGAAGTGCAACGTAGGGGATATCCTCACCGATCGCCCTGGCGAGATAAAATAATGTTACGGACTAATCAATAACTGAAAGGAATAAAATATAAGGATATATAACAAGAATGTAATTTGTATGTGCGTTTTCTTGCTAAGCGGCAGGCGCGTACCGCAATAAAAAACCCGCCGCAGCGGGTTTGGCGGTGACGGCGCGACTCAAAAACGGCCGCCGTCGCGCCGCCAGGCGTCGGCGGTCAGCGCCTCGCCGAAGTGGCTGGCGATAAGACGCTTGGTCAATTCGTGCAGCGGCGCCGCCAACACCTCCGCGGTGCTGCCGCGTTCGACGATTTCCCCTTCGTGCATCACCAGCACCTGGTCGCTGATATGCTTCATCATGCCGAGGTGCTGGGTGACGTAGATATAGGAAATACCGTGTTTTTCCTGCAGCTCCAGCATCAGGTTGATGATTTGCGAGCGCATCGACATGTCCAGCGAGGCCAGCGCCTCATCGGCGACGATCACCTTCGGCTGCAGGATCAGCGCACGCGCCAGCGCGACGCGCTGTTTCTGCCCGGAAGCCAGCATGTGCGGATAGTAGTAGGCGTGATCCGGCAGCATGCCGACCTGGCGCAGCGTCTGGTTGATGCGCTGCTCGCGCTCGGCGGGTTCCAGATCGGTGTTCAGCCGCAGCGGCGCATCCAGCAACTGGCCGATGCGTTGGCGCGGGTTGAGCGAGGTGCTCGGATCCTGAAAAATCATGCGAATGCGCTGGCTGCGATAGCGATAATCGCCGAACGCCAGCGGATGATCGTCGATCAACAGCTCGCCGGCGGTCGGCTCCACCATGCCGGAGAGCATCTTCGCCAGCGTGGATTTGCCGGAGCCGTTCTCGCCGATCACCGCCAGCGTCTGGCCTTCGCGCAGGGTAAAGCTGACCGATTTCACCGCCTCGACGTGCTGGCGGCGGAACAGCCCGGTGCGATAGCGGTAGGTTTTGCTCAGGTTGCGCACTTCCAACAGCGTTTCCATGTTATTGCTCCTCCATGTTCAGCGGGAAGTGGCAGGCGAAGAAGTGGTTTTTGACCGGGCGCAGGCGCGGCGTTTCGATGCACTTCTTCTGTGCGTAAGGGCAGCGCGGCCCCAGGCGGCAGCCGATCGGCAGGTGTTCCAGCGAAGGAATGGCGCCCGGCAGCGTGTTTAAACGGCTCTTGTGCGGCAGCGAGCGGCCGAAGTCCGGCATGGCGCGGATCAGCGCCTGGGTGTAAGGGTGGTGCGGCGCCGCCAGCAGTTCTTCGCACTGGGCGCTTTCCACCGTTTGCCCGCAGTACAAGACGTTCACCCGGTCGGCCCACTTGCTCATCATCTGCAGGTCGTGACTGATCAGCAGAATGGTGGTGTTGTTGTTCTGGTTGAGACGCGCCAACAGGCGGAAAATCTGCGCCTGCGTGGTCGGTTCCATGGCGTTGGTCGGTTCATCGGCGATCAGCAGGCGCGGTTGGTTGGCCAGCGCGATGGCGATCATCACTTTCTGGCACTCGCCTTCCGTCAGCTCGTAGGGGAAGCTGCCCATGATGTCGTCGTGATCCTTGATGCCGACGCGGTGCAGCAACTCGATGGCGCGGCGTTTGCGCCAGTTGAAGCGCTGCCACCAGTGGCCCTTGTAGGTCCAGCCCGGGATGGCCTGCGCCAGCTGGCGGCCAATGCTCTCGGAAGGGTCGAGACAGGACTGCGGCTCCTGGAAGATCATTGAGACGTTGTGGCCCACCAGCTTGCGCCGCTCGCGCGGGCTCAGCTGCAGCAGATCGATGTCGTCGAAGCGGAAACGATCGGCGGTGACGCGCCAGTTGTCTTTGGTCACGCCGCAGATGGCCTTGGCGATCAGGCTCTTGCCGGAGCCCGATTCGCCCACCAGGCCGCGCACCTCGCCCTCGGTCAGCGTCATGCTGACGCGATCGACCGCCTTGACCGGCCCTTCGGCGGTCATAAATTCAATCGTCAGATTGCGGATATCGAGTAACGGCATTATTCCACCCCGGCATTGATTGCGCGGCGCATACCGTCGCCCAACAGGTTAACCAGCAGCACGCTGACGAGGATGGCCGCGCCGGGCAACATCACCGTCCAGGGCGCGACGTACACCAGCTCGAGCGAATCGCCGAGCATCGCTCCCCATTCCGGCGAAGGCAACTGCGCGCCGAGATCGAGGAAGCCGAGCGCGGCGATATCCAAAATAGCCATCGACAGCGCGCGGGTGAACTCGGTCACCAGCACCGCCGCGATGTTCGGCATGACTGCATACCACAGGATCTGCAGCGTGGAAGCGCCGTCAAGGCGCGCCGCCACCACGTACTCTTTCTCCAACTCATCGTGCACCGCGCTGTAGATGGTGCGCACCATGCGCGGCAGCAGAGCCAGCCACACCGCCAGCATGGCGTGTTCGAGTTTGGGCCCGATAAACGCCACCACCACGATCGCCAGCAGTAACGACGGAATCGACAGCAGAGTGTCGAGAATGTGGTTAAGCACCGCCGAGCGCAGCCCGTGGGTGACGCCGGCGAACACGCCGAGGATCACCCCGCAGAACGCCGCGGCCAGCGTCACCGCCAGCGCGGAACCGAAGGTGGCGGCGGTGCCGGTCAACAGACGGCTGAGGATGTCGCGCCCGAGATCGTCGGTGCCGAGGAAGAACGACACGTTGCCGTAGCGCGACCAGGACGGCGGCAGCAGCTGATAACCGAGGAACTGCTGATCCAGCGCGTAGGGCGCCAGCAGGCTGCCGAACAGCGACAGCAGCAGCAGGGCGATCACGCCGTAAAAACCGATCATCGCCAGCGCGTCGCCGTAGAAAATCCGCCAGGTGTAGCGCAACGGGCTCGGCATCTTTTTCTCGCGGTATACGTTATCGAAGGGCATACCATTCCTTATGTTTCAGCGGGTTGGTTGCCGCACCCAGAATGTCGGCCAGAACGTTAATGGTGATCACCAGCGTGCCGACCACCATGACGCCGGCGGAGATCGCCGCATAGTCCTGCTGGCGAATGGCGTTGATCAGCCACCGGCCGAGGCCCGGCCAGCTGAACACCACTTCGGTGATCATCGCCAGCGTGAGCATGGTGGAGAACTGCAGCCCCAGCTTGGGCACGATCGGCGGCAGCGCATTGTGCAACACGTGGCGGCGGATGATGGTGAAGCGCGATAGGCCGCGGGTGGCGGCGGCCTTGATGTAGTTTTGGCTCAGCACGTCGTCGGTGCTGATGCGCATCAGGCGCACCACTTCGGTGGTGGGCGCCACCGCCAGCGCGGCGATCGGCAGGATCATGTGGCGCAGGGCGCTGCCGATCATCTCGGCGCGGTACGGCGAATCCGACAGCCAGGCGTCGATCAGCGCGAAACCGGTGATGGGCTTCACCTGATACAGCAGGTCGAAACGGCCGGATACCGGCAGCCAGCCCAGGTGCAGCGAGAAGAACAGCATCAGCAGCAGCGCCAGCCAAAACACCGGCATCGAGAAGCCCAGCAGCGCGAAGGTGCTGATGGCGGTGTCCTGCCACTTGCCGCGCAGCACGCCGGCGATGATGCCCAACGGAATGCCGATGAACAGCGCCATAGCGAAGGCCAGCAGGCACAGTTCCATGGTAGCCGGGAACACTTCGCGCAACTGTTCGCTGATCGCTTGGCCGTTGATGCTGGAGACGCCGAAGTCCCAGTGCAGCAGGCTGACGAAGTAGAACTGATAGGCGTCCAGCAGGGCGGCGCCGTTCAGCGGCGCGCGCGGCGTGAAATAGCTCAGGCTGAAACTGACCAGCGTCAGGAAGAACAGTGTGATCAGCAGCAGCAGAATGCGGCGCAGGGTAAAGATAATCACTTTTTCACCTCCGGCGCGGATTCACGGTACACCCCGGCGAACGAGGCGTTGCCGAACGGGCTCAGCACCAATCCCTTGATGTCGTAACGATAGGCCTGCAGGCGCAGGGAAGACGCCAACGGCAGCACCGGCAATTGCTGCTCAAGGATCTTCTGCGCCTTGCGGTAGTTGTCGATGCGCTGAGACAGCTGCTGCGACAGCAGCGCGTTCTGCAGCACTTCGTCAAAGCCCGGATCACACCAGTGAGCATAGTTGGTTTGCGAACGGATTGCCGCGCAGCTCAGCAGCGGCCGGAAGAAGCTGTCCGGATCGTTGCTGTCGGTGGCCCAGCCGGTCAGGGTCAGATCGTGGTTCATCTCCATCAGGCGCGCTTCCTGGAAACGGCCCTCCACCGGCACGATGGTGACGTTGATGCCCACCTGGCCGAGATCGGCCTGGATCAGTTCGGCGGTTTTCAGCGGGCTCGGGTTGTAAGACTGCGAGGCGGTCGGCACCCACAGCTTCAGGTTCAGCTGGCTGACGCCGGCCTGCCGCAGCATCTCGCGCGATTTGGCCGGATCGTATTCGGTGACGTGCGCATCGTTGTCGTAGGCCCAGGAGGCGCGCGGCAGGATCGAGGCGGCGGTTTCCGCCGTGCCGTAATAGATCGACTGCATCAACCGCTGGTTGTTGATCGCCAGCGAGATCGCCTGGCGCACGTTGAGATTGTCGAGCGGCGGTTTGCGGGTGTTGAACGCCAGGTAGGCGATGTTCATCCCTGGGCGCAGCGTCAGGCGCAGGCGCGGATCGTCGCGCAGGATAGACAGCTGGCTGGCCGCTGGATAGGCCAGCACGTCGCACTCGCCGGTCAGCAGCTTGGAGAGGCGGCCGGTGCCGCCGGCGCCCAGATCGATCACCACCTGCGGCATGCGCGGCAGGCCTTTCCAGTAGGCGGCGTTGCGCGCCAGCCGAATATATTGCCCCGAGCGGTATTCGTTGAGCAGGAATGGGCCGCTGCCGACCGGCTCACGATCGATCAGCTCCTGATGGCCTTCGCGCGTCAGCGTGTCGGCGTATTCGGCGGACAACACCGGCGCATAATGAGTCGCCAGGTGCCACAGGAACGAGGCGTCGGGCGACTGCAGGCGAATTTCCACCGTGTAGTCGTCGAGCTTTCTCACGCTCTGCACCGAATCGCCGAACTGCAGGCTGTCGAAATAGGGGTATTCGCCGCCGTTCACGTCGTGATACGGATGTTTCTGATCGAATACGCGGGCAAAGCTGAACACCACGTCGTCGGCATTCATCTTGCGGGTGGGCGTGAACCAGGCGGTGGTCTGGAACGGCACGTCCTTGCGCAAATGGAAGCGGTAGGTAGCGCCGTTATCCAGCACTTCCCAGCTTTGCGCCAGCTCGGGGATCAGGCGATAGGTGTAGGGATCGACGTCCAGCAGGCGATCGTACAGCTGGGCGGCCAGGGTATCCACCGTCAGGCCGCTGCTGGCCATTTGCGGGTTGAAGGTATTCAGTATGCCGCTGACGCAATAGACAAAGCCGCTCTGGCGAATGTCCGGCAGCGGCGCCGCGGCGGCGGGCGCGGGCGGTGTTGTCGCGGCCAGGGCAGAGCCCGTCAGGCATAACGACAGTATCCAAAAGGGTAAACCACGCATAGAGGCTCATGGGTTAATCAGCAATAGCGTTAGTGTATCGCACTCTGACCGGCAGCCCAATCCATTGAGCAAAATCGCTGAGTTTTCTGCGACTTGATTAATCAGGCCGTTCAGCGGCAAGAAAAAAGTTTTTTATGTTATGTTATAATATAACAAAAACATGTTACCGTTCCCCGGCAAAGTCACAACAACGCAAGGGGATGTATGAACGAAGTTGCACTTCCACCACGCCGTTCGCTGCCGGACGCTCAGGCAGGGCGCGGCGAAATGAGTGATGTCGGGCTCGATTGGGTCGGGATGCAAGGGATCGCGCTGCCGCTGGAGCTGGCCGGCAAGCCATTGATGGCGAAGGTCGACGCCGGTATCAACCTGCGCGCCGAGGCGGCGGGGGAACGCGGCATTCACATGTCGCGGCTGTATCTGGCGCTGGACGAATTGACGCAGGGAGAGCTGACGCCGCAGCGCATCGATCGGACGCTGCAGGCTTTTCTGGATTCGCAGCCGGAACACAGCGATCGCGCCAGCCTGACGCTCAGCGGCGAGCTGTTGCTGTCGCGCCCGGCGCTGCTGTCGCCGCAGCGCGGTTGGAAAGCTTATCCGCTGCGCATCGAGGCCACCCTGGCAGGCACGCTGACGCTGGCGCTGACCGTCGGCGTGCCTTACTCCTCCACCTGCCCGAGTTCGGCGGCGCTCAGCCGCCAGCTGGCGCAGCAACAGTTTCAGTTTGATTTTGAACAGGCGGCGGAGCGCGTCAGCCAGCGGCAGGTGAGCGAGTGGCTGCTGGATCAAGGGATGCCGGCCACCCCCCACAGCCAGCGCAGCTGGGCCTGGATCACCGTAACGCCCGAGAATGAAAGGGCGTTCGAACCGGTGAAACTGATTGACCGCATCGAACACGCATTGGGCACGCCGGTGCAAACGCTGGTGAAACGCCGCGACGAGCAGGCCTTCGCGCTGGCCAACGGTCAGAACCTGATGTTTTGCGAGGACGCGGCGCGGCGTCTGTATCGCATGCTGCGCAGCCAGTGCGACTACCGCGCCTTCTCGCTGCGCGTCGAGCATCAGGAGAGTTTGCATGCCCACAATGCGGTGGCGGAGCTGAGCTGGCGGGGAGAACACCATGCTGCGTAAAAATCCCAGCGGCCATCTGCCGCAGGTTTCGCCGCTGGCCTACATCGATCCCACCGCCATTATTTGCGGCCGGGTGATCGTCGAAGATTTCGTCTACGTCGGCCCGTATGCGGTGATCCGCGCCGACGAGTTGAACGCAACCGGCGACATGGAGCCGATCGTCATCGGCTCGCACTCCAATATTCAGGACGGCGTGGTGATCCATTCCAAGAGCGGGGCGGCGGTCACCATCGGCCGTTACAGCTCGATCGCCCACCGCGCCATCGTGCACGGCCCGTGTCGCATCGACGATCGGGTGTTTATCGGTTTCAACAGCGTGCTGTTCAACTGCCACGTTCAGTCCGGCTGCGTGGTGCGCTACAACGCGGTGGTGGACGGCGTGACGCTGCCGGAAAACCGCTATATCCCCTCGACCGAGCGCGTGGGGCCGGACAGCGATTTGTCGCGTTATCGCCAGGTCGATCGCGGCGCGCTGCAGTTTTCGGAAGAAGTGGCCGCCACCAACGTCGAACTGGTGCGCGGTTATCAGGCATTACGCAATGAATTTTAATGAGGTTTCCATGAAACAACTTCCCGTGACCGTGCTTTCCGGCTTTCTCGGCGCCGGCAAGACCACGGTGCTGAACCATATCCTGAACAACCGGCAGGGCATGCGCGTGGCGGTGATTGTCAACGACATGAGCGAAGTGAACATTGACGCCGCGCTGGTAGAGAATGAAGTGCATCTCGATCGCCAGGAAGAGAAGCTGGTGGAGATGAGCAACGGGTGCATCTGCTGCACGCTGCGCGAAGATCTGCTGGTGTCGGTGCGCGAACTGGCGCAGGAGGGGCGTTTCGATTACCTGTTGATCGAATCGAGCGGCATCTCGGAGCCGCTGCCGGTGGCGGAAACCTTTACCTTTGAGGATGAAGCGGGCGAAAGCCTGTCCCAATTCGCCCGGCTGGATACGCTGGTGACGGTGGTCGACGGGGTGAATTTCATTCAGCAATACCAACAGACGCAAAGCCTGCAGGAGGCCGGCCAAAGCCTGGGCGAGGACGATCTGCGCAGCGTGGCGGACCTGTTGATCGAGCAAATTGAATTTTGCGACGTGATCCTGGTCAGCAAGACCGATCTGTTGACGCCAACGCAGCAGGGCGAAGTGATGGCGCTGCTGGCCAGCCTGAATCCCGACGCCCGCATTGTGCCGATCGCGCCGGGCAAACTGCCGCTGGAGGCGGTGCTGAATACCGGCAGCTTCAGCTTTGAAAAGGCGCAGCAGGCGCCCGGCTGGCTGAAAGAGCTGCGCGGCGAACACGTGCCGGAAACGGAAAGCTACGGCATCAGCAGCTTTGTCTATCAAGCGCGGCGGCCGTTTGCGCCGGACAAGTTCTACCGTGTGATCAACGGCGACTGGGGCGGCGGCAAGCTGCTGCGTTCGAAAGGCTTCTTCTGGCTGGCGACGCGTCCGCGACAGGCCGGGCAGTGGAGCCAGGCCGGCGGCATCGCCCATTACGGCCTGGCGGGCACCTTTTGGCGCGCTATCCCGCAAGATAATTGGCCGCAGGATCCGGAAACGCGGGCACATATTCAGGAGAAATGGGTGGAGCCGTTCGGCGACATGCGCCAGGAGTTGGTGTTTATCGGCCAGCACTTGCAACAGGCGGCGATCGTGCGTTTGCTGGATGACTGCCTGCTGAGCGACGATGAAATGGCCGCCGGCGTGGACTATTGGCTGGAGATGGCGGACCCGTTCCCTGAGTGGTAATTGCGCAATCTTCGTGTGGTAATGAGAAAAATTCTCAACAAAGTGCTTTACAGACGATACTGATAACTATTATCATCGCCTGGCAGTTCACGGAAGGCCACGGTTTGCGGCTCTGATGTGGAAGGCACGACATTGCTCACATTGCTTCCAGTGTTTTTTAAGCCAGCTCGGGTGCTGGCTTTTTTTTGCCCGCTATTCCTCGTCCGCTTCGCCGTTTTGCAGCAGCGCATGTTTTTTCAGCATGCCGCGTAGCTGATGGTAGGTGAGCCCCAGCAGCTGCGCCGCCTTGCGCTGATTGAACCGGCCTTGCTGCAGCGCCGCTTCGAGAAGCGCCTTCTCCTGCTCGAGCTGCCAGTGTTTCAAATCCAACGGCAGCGGCGGCAACGCGGCGGCGTCTTCAGGAATGGGCGCGACCGGCGTGGCCTCGCGCGGCGCAAACGGGTTGATGACGATCTCATCCAGCGGGCTGTCGCTGTCGCCGTGACGATAGACCGAACGTTCCACCACGTTTTTCAGTTCGCGCACGTTGCCCGGCCAGCCATATTCGAGCAACGTCTGCCTGGCGCGTTCGGTAAAGCCGGGAAACAGCGGCAGCCCCAGCTCGCGGCACATTTGAATGGCGAAGTGCTCGGCCAGCAACATGATATCGGGCCGGCGTTGGCGCAGCGGCGGCAGCTGCACCACGTCGAACGCCAGCCGATCCAGCAGATCGGCGCGAAACTTGCCCGCCGCCGCCAGCGCCGGCAGATCGTCGTTGGTGGCGCACACCAACCGCACATCCACCCGCAGCGGCTGGCTGCCGCCCACGCGTTCCAGCTGACCGTATTCGATCACCCGCAGCAATTTCTCCTGCACCAGCATCGGCGCGGTCGCCAGCTCATCGAGGAACAGCGTGCCGCCGTCGGCGCGCTCGAAGCGGCCCAGATGACGTTTCTGCGCGCCGGTAAAGGCGCCGGCCTCGTGGCCGAACAGCTCGGAGTCCAGCAGATTTTCATTCAGCGCCGCGCAGTTGAGCGAGATGAACGGCCCTTGCCACCGGTTGGAGAGGTAGTGCAGGCGGTGGGCGATCAGCTCCTTGCCGGTGCCGCGCTCGCCGATCACCAGCACCGGTTTGTTCAGCTTTGCCACCTGGGAGACTTGCTCCAATACGTCGACGAAGGCGTTTGCTTCGCCCAACAAATTCTCTGGCTGTTCGTTCATGATGAAATTCGCCAATGTTTGGTGAAAATAATCACTCTACAGCAAGCGCTCGGAGAGTCAAAAATAAAGAATTGTTGTTTTTCAATGATATAAAAGTTGGCACGGGTTTTGATTATATCTTTGGGCAAGCTGTACGACTTAACGCGGCGCTTCAGACGCCATCAGAACCAAGAGGAAGTGAATTATGGGTATTTTTTCTCGTTTTGCCGACATCGTGAACGCCAACATCAACACCCTGCTGGACAAGGCGGAAGATCCGCAGAAGCTGGTGCGGTTAATGATCCAAGAGATGGAAGACACGCTGGTTGAAGTCCGCTCTACGTCGGCGCGCGCGCTGGCGGAAAAGAAACAGCTGCTGCGCCGCATCGAGCAGGGTGAAAGCCAGGTAAGCGACTGGCAGGAAAAAGCCGAACTGGCGCTGCGTAAGGATAAAGAAGACTTGGCCCGCGCGGCGCTGATCGAAAAACAAAAGGTGGCCGATCTGATCGCCACGTTGACGCAGGAAGTGGCGACCGTAGAAGAAACGCTGGCGCGCATGAAGAGCGAAATCGGCGAGCTGGAAAACAAGCTGACCGAAACCCGCGCGCGGCAGCAGGCGCTGGCGCTGCGTCATCAGGCCGCGTCTTCTTCCCGTGAAGTGCGCCGTCAGCTCGACAGCGGCAAGCTGGATGAGGCGATGGCGCGTTTCGAACAGTTCGAGCGCCGCATCGACCACATGGAAGCCGAAGCGGAAAGCATCAGCATCGGTAAAAAGAAGTCGCTGGACCAAGAGTTTGCCGAGCTGAAAGCCGACGACGCCATCAGTGAGCAGCTGGCGGCGCTGAAAGCCAAGATGAACCGCTCAGAGTAAGGCGAACCGCGGCCACACGCCGGAGGTGGCCGCCAATCCAGGACCCGAATAAGAAGGAATAACAATGAGTGCTTTATTACTTGCCATTCCGCTGACAATTTTCGTGCTGTTTGTCGCGCCGATTTGGCTTTGGCTGCATTACAGCAATCGGCAACAGACCGGCATCCAGCTGAGTCAGCAAGAAATGCAGCGCCTGGCGCAGCTGGCGGAAGACGCCAAACGCATGCGTGAACGCATTCAGGCGCTGGAAGAGATCCTCGATGCGGAACACCCGAACTGGAGACAGTCCTGATGAGCAATACGCTGGGCAGTAAAAAGCTTTATCGCGTACCCGAAGAAGGCATGGTGAAAGGCGTCTGCGCCGGTTTGGCCCATTATTTCGACGTGCCGGTGCGCCTGATCCGCGTGATGGTGGTGCTGTCGCTGTTCTTTGGGCTGTTCTTCTTCACGCTGGTGGCCTATATCGCGCTGGTCTTCGTGTTGGACGAAGCGCCGGCCAGCCGTTTCGAGGGCGAGCATCAGAAAACGCCGCGCCAGCTGCTCGATCAGCTGGAATATGAGCTGGGCAGCGGCGAACAGCAATTGCGTCAGGTCGAGCGTTACGTGACGTCCGACACCTTCGGCGTACAGAGCCGTTTCCGCAAGCTATAACCCTTCTTGCGATGCCCGGCCTGCGCAGGCCGGGCATCTTCGCCGCCGTTATCCCGTTGAGGGTCATCTTAATCGTCTTGTGCCGGAGGGCATTGTCATGAATAAAATCGATGTCGCGAACACCGCCAGAACGGGTGGATTTAAACGAGGAGCGGCGGCAATGTTGAAGACATTGGCTAAAGTCATCATCATAGCGTTACTGAACTATGGCCCGGCGGGCGCCGCCGGCTGGCTGTTGAAGACCGTCGGCCGCAAACCGGTGCGCTTCGTGCTGGCGCTGGTGTTGGAACCGCTGTTCCGTAAAGGTCTGAACAAGGCATTCGGGCGTTACGTCAAGGAGAGCAATGAAACGACTGCAAAATGAGTTAACCTCGCTGGTCAACCGCGGAATGGATCGCCATCTGCGCCTGGCGGTGACCGGCCTGAGCCGCAGCGGCAAAACCGCCTTTATCACCGCCTTCGTTAACCAACTGCTGCATGTGCACAGCGGCGCGCGCATGCCGCTGTTTTCACCGGTGCGCGAAGAGCGCCTGCTGGGCGTTAAACGCATCCCGCAGCGCGATCTCGGCATCCAGCGTTTCACCTATGATGAAGGGCTGGCGCAGCTGTACGGCACGCCGCCGGCCTGGCCGACGCCGACGCGCGGCGTCAGCGAAATCCGGCTGGCGTTGCGCTACCGTTCCAACGACTCGCTGCTGCGCCACTTCAAAGACACCTCCACGCTGTACCTGGAGATCGTCGATTATCCCGGTGAATGGTTGCTTGATCTGCCGATGCTCGAGCAGGATTACCTGGCCTGGTCGCGCCAGATGACCGGGCTGCTGCAGGGCGAGCGCGCCGAATGGGCCAAGCCCTGGCTTGAGCTGTGCAAAGCCTGCGATCCGCTGGCGCCGGTCGACGAAAACCGCCTGGCGGCGATCGCCCAGGCCTACACCGATTATCTGCTGCGCTGCAAAAGCGAAGGGCTGCACTTCATTCAGCCGGGGCGTTTCGTGCTGCCGGGCGATATGGCCGGCGCGCCGGCGCTGCAGTTTTTCCCGTGGCCTGACGTGGCCACTATCGGCGAATCGAAGCTGGCGCAGGCCGACAAACACACCAACATCGGCATGTTGCGCGCTCGCTTCAACTATTACTGCCAGTCGATCGTCAAAAACTTCTACAAAGAACACTTCGTTCGTTTCGATCGGCAAATCGTGCTGGTTGACTGCCTGCAGCCGCTCAACAGCGGCCCGCAGGCGTTCAACGACATGCGTCTGGCGCTGACCCAGCTGATGCAGAGCTTCCATTACGGCAAGCGCACGCTGTTTCGCCGCTTGTTCTCGCCGACCATCGACAAACTGATGTTCGCCGCCACCAAGGCGGACCATATCACCGCCGATCAGCACGCCAATCTGGTGTCGTTGCTGCAACAGCTGGTGCAAGAGGCGTGGCAGAATGCGGCGTTCGAAGGCATCAGCATGGATTGCGTCGGCCTGGCCTCGGTGCAGGCGACCGAGAGCGGCATCGTCGATCATCAGGGGCAGCGTATCCCGGCGCTGAAGGGCAACCGCTTGAGCGACGGCGCGCCGCTGACGGTGTTCCCCGGCGAGGTGCCCGCCCGTCTGCCGGGGCCGGCGTTCTGGCAGAGCCAGGGGTTCCACTTCGATGAGTTTCGTCCGCGCGCCATGAGCGTGGACAGCCCGTTGCCGCACATCCGTCTGGATGCGGTGATGGAGTTTTTATTGGGAGACAAATTGCGATGAGCGAGCCGATCAAACCGCGTATCGATTTTGACGAGCCGCTGCAGCCGCCGCAGGAGCCGGCGTTGCGCGCCGGCGTCGCTTTCGATGCCGAACAGGCGGAAAGCTTCTTTCCGGCGGCGCCGGAGCTGCAGCAGGAAGAGGAAGAAGGGCGCGCCGAAGGCATCATTAACGCCGCGCTGAAACCTAAACGCAGCCTGTGGCGCAAAATGGTCACCGCCGGCCTGGCGCTGTTCGGCGTCAGCGTAGTGGCGCAGGGCGTGCAGTGGGTGCATACCGCCTGGGTGCAGCAGGACTGGATCGCCATGGGCGGCGGCGTGGCCGGCGGCCTGATCGTGTTCGCCGGCGTCGGTTCGGTGGTCACCGAGTGGCGGCGTTTGTATCGGCTGCGCCAGCGCGCGGAAGAGCGTGACGTGGCGCGCGAGCTGTTGCACAGCCACGGGCTGGGGCAAGGGCGCGAATTCTGCGAGAAGCTGGCGCGCCAGGCCGGTCTGGATCAGGGGCATCCGGCACTGCAGCGCTGGCAGGCGTCGCTGCATGAAACGCAAAACGATCGTGAAGTGGTGGAGCTGTACGCCAAACTGGTGCAGCCGGTGCTCGACAACCAGGCGCGGCGCGAAATCAGCCGTTCCGCCGCCGAGTCGACGCTGATGATCGCCGTCAGCCCGTTGGCGCTGGTGGATATGGCGTTTATTGCCTGGCGCAACATCCGTTTGATTAACCGCATCGCCGCGCTGTACGGCATCGAGTTGGGCTACTTCAGCCGCATTCGTCTGTTCCGGCTGGTGCTGCTCAACATCGCCTTCGCCGGCGCCTCCGAACTGGTGCGCGAAGTGGGCATGGACTGGATGTCGCAGGATCTGGCGGCGCGGCTGTCGGCGCGCGCGGCGCAGGGCATTGGCGCCGGGTTGTTGACCGCGCGGTTGGGCATCAAGGCGATGGAACTGTGCCGCCCGCTGCCGTGGCTGGAAGGGGAAAAACCGAAGCTTGGCGATTTCCGCAGCCAGCTGATCGGCCAGTTGAAAGATACGCTGAAAAAGAGCGACGGCAAGGCCAAATAACCCCGCGACGGCGCTCTCAGGAGCGCCGTTTTCTCAACGGCGCCGACGCCGGACGTAATCGAGACTTGACGACAGTCGATCCCCCTGTGATTACGTGATAAATCTCTGCAAAATTAATTCTGGTTGTGATAACTCTCTGTTTGTAGGCTAAAATGACGCCGATGCTGTTATCCGCTTGCGTTTAAAATCAGCAACCACGGCAATAAATCAGAGTTCTGTCAACTTTTGCTGACAGATCGCTTCTACCGCCCGGTGCGAGGGAGTATCATCATCGTCAACGATCCCCGCACCTGCAGAGATAAGGCCAACACTGATGCGTTTGGAAGTATTTTGCGAAGACCGCCTCGGTCTCACTCGAGAATTACTCGATCTTTTGGTATCGCGCAGCATTGACTTACGTGGCATCGAAATCGATCCCATCGGCCGCATTTACCTCAATTTCTCCCAGCTGGATTTCGATACTTTCCGCGCGTTGATGGCGGAGATCCGCCGCATCGCCGGCGTAACCGACGTGCGCACCGTCAGCTTTATGCCTTCCGAACGCGAGCATCGCGCGCTGCGTGCGCTGCTGGAGTCGATGCCGGAACCGGTGTTCTCGATCGACATGAAAGGCAAGGTCGAGCTGGCCAACCCGGCGGCGCAGGCGCTGTTCAGCCTGAGCGAAGACAAGATCCGCAACCAGACCGCCGGGGCGCTGATCGGCGGCTATAACTTCAGCCGTTGGCTGGAGAGCGAGCATACGGCGCCGCACGCCGAGCGGGTGGTGATCCGCAGCCAGGACTTCCTGATGGACATCACGCCGATTTATCTGGAAGACCAACAGCAGCAGCCGGCCGCGGTTGGCGCGGTGGTGATGCTGAAGTCCACCGCGCGCATGGGCCGCCAACTGCAAAATCTGTCGGTGAACGACGATACCGAATTCGACCACATCGTCGCGGTGAGCGCCAAGATGCGTCATGTGCTGGAGCAGGCGCGCAAGCTGGCGATGCTCGATGCGCCGCTGCTGATCGTCGGCGATACCGGCACCGGCAAGGATATTCTGGCCCGCGCCTGCCATTTACGCAGCCCGCGCGGCAAACAGCCGTTCCTGGCGCTGAACTGCGCCGCGCTGCCGGATGACGTGGTGGAGAGCGAGCTGTTCGGCCATGCGCCGGGCGCTTATCCCAACGCGCTGGAAGGCAAGAAAGGCTTCTTCGAGCAGGCCAACGGCGGTTCGGTGCTGCTGGATGAGATCGGCGAAATGTCGCCGCGCATGCAGACCAAACTGCTGCGTTTCCTCAACGACGGCACGTTCCGTCGCGTCGGTGAGGAGCATGAGGTGCACGTCGACGTGCGCGTGATTTGCGCCACCCAGAAAAACCTCACCGAGCTGGTGCAGCGCGGCGAATTCCGCGAAGACCTCTATTATCGCCTCAACGTGCTGACCATCACCATCCCGCCGCTGCGCGAACGTCCGCAGGACATCATGCCGCTGACCGAACTGTTCGTGGCGCGCTTCGCCGATGAACAGGGCGTAGCGCGGCCCAAGCTGGCGAGCGATCTGGGCGGCTTCCTCAGCAAATACGGCTGGCCGGGCAACGTGCGTCAGCTGAAAAACGCCATCTACCGCGCGCTGACGCAAACCGAAGGCTACGAGCTGCGGCCGCAGGACATCGTGTTGCCGGAGTTCGAGGTGGAGATGTCGTTGGGCGACGAGGTGCTGGACGGCTCGCTGGACGACATCAGCAAGCGTTTCGAGCGCTCGGTGCTGACGCGCCTGTATCGCACCTATCCCAGCACCCGCAAGCTGGCGAAGCGGTTGGGCGTTTCCCATACCGCCATCGCCAACAAGCTGCGCGAGTATGGCCTGAGCAGCCGCAAAGGCGGCGCTGAGGGCGAAGAATAAAAAAGGCGCCTTGCGGCGCCTTTAGCGTGTTTCCAAAGCCGGCGTTCGCCGGCTTTGTTATTTCAGCGCAGCCAGCGCCGCGTCGTAGTCCGGCTCGGTGGTGATTTCGTTCACCAGCTCGCTGTACAGTACGTTGTCCTGGCCATCCAGCACCACGACCGCGCGCGCGGTCAGGCCCGCCAATGGGCCTTCGGTGATTTCGACGCCGTACGCCTGCTTGAACTCGGCGCCGCGCAGGGTGGACAGGGTGACCACGTTGCTCAGGCCTTCCGCGCCGCAGAAACGAGACTGCGCGAACGGGAGATCGGCGGAGATGCACAGCACCACGGTGTTATCCAGGCCGCTGGCCAGCTGGTTGAATTTACGCACCGACGTCGCGCAGACGCCGGTATCGATGCTTGGGAAGATGTTCAGGACTTTGCGTTTACCCGCGAAGCTGCTCAGCGCCACGTCTGACAGGTCTTTGGCAACCAGCGAGAAGGCCTTGGCCTGTTCGCCCTGCTGTGGCAGCTTGCCCGCTACGCCGACCGGATTGCCTTGAAAATGTACTGTCTGAGTCATTGCTAGATTCCTTTTACAGGTGTTTATACAAAGGGTATGAACCTGATGAAACGGCGCGCCGACAACGGCAGTTAACATCAGGTTCACACCCTGGCGCCAGTTTATGACAACCGGGACGGATTGGATATCAAAGTTTGCTAAATAGTTGTATATATTAGACTGTTCTATAAAACATCACCGGCGCATCAGCCTGGCTGAATGCGCAGTTTTCGCTCAGGAGCCGTTATGAGAGACATGCGTTTTTACCCGGAAGCCTGGCCGCTGCATACCGCCTTCGTGATTGCGCGCGGCAGCCGCACCGAAGCCCGGGTGGTGGTGGTCGAAATCGAACAGCAGGGCGTGCGCGGCACCGGTGAATGCACACCGTATCCGCGCTACGGCGAGAGCGAGGAATCGGTGATGGCGCAGCTGGCAGAGATGGCGCCGGCGATCGCGCGGGGCATCACCCGCGAGCAGCTGCTGACGCAGATGCCGGCGGGCGCGGCCCGCAACGCGCTGGATTCGGCGCTGTGGGATCTGGAGTGCAGGCTGCACGGGCAGAGCCTGTGGCAGCGCAGCGGCGTGACGGCGCCGGCGCAGATCCGCATGGCGCAGACCGTCAGCATTGGCACGCCGGAAGCGATGGCCTTCGCCGCGCGCGAGCTGGAGCGGCAGGGCGCCACACTGCTGAAGATCAAACTCGACGATCACTATATCAGCGAGCGGCTGGTGGCGATCCGCGCCGCGGTGCCGCAGACGACGCTGATCGTCGACGCCAATGAGTCATGGCAGGCGGAAGGGCTGGCGGCGCGCTGCCAGCTGCTGGCCGATCTCGGCGTGGCGATGCTGGAGCAACCGTTGCCGGCCGGTGACGACGCCGCGTTGGAGCACTTTATTCATCCGCTGCCGATCTGCGCCGATGAAAGCTGCCACACCCGCGCCGATCTGCCGCAGTTGGCGCAGCGCTATCAGATGGTCAACATCAAATTGGACAAAACCGGCGGCTTGACCGAGGCGTTGGCGCTGGCGCAGGCCGCGCGCGAACAAGGGTTCGCCATCATGCTCGGCTGCATGTTGTGTACGTCGCGGGCGATATCCGCTGCCTTGCCGCTGGCGCCGGCGGCGCGCTTCGTCGATCTGGACGGCCCGACCTGGCTGGCGCGGGACGCCGAACCGGGCCTGGCGTTCGAATGCGGGGCGATCGTCGATATCGCCCCGTAGGGATTAATTCGGGTAGGTCAACAGCTCGGTCATCGCGTCGATGTAACGCTCGCTGGCGGCATCGGCGGAGATCGGCGGGAATTCGGCGGTGATGCACGGCAGCGACAGATCCGCGCACCAGCTGCCGAACGAGCCGGGCGTTTCATAACCGACGCTGGTCACCAGCGGCAGCTCGAACTTGTGCGACAGCCAAACGCCGAGCCGCGAACTGGCGGGATCTTCGATGCAGGCCAGCGGCTCGTGGAACGACACCACCCAGTGCGGCTTCAGGCGATGGATCAGGTGACACAGCGCCTGGGTTTCCGGTTCGGAACCGGGGCGCCCGCCGGTGGAGAGTTTGACGTCGCGCACCGGCGCCGCGCTGTTCCAACGGTAGACGGTGTCGCCGGAGCGCCAGTTGGCGGCCGGGAAGTTGCGGTTCAGATCGACGCCGTTGGCATTGGCGCGCAGCCCCAGCTGGCAGCCGTCGGGGTTGACCGCCAGCACCACGTGGTGGCGCAACTGCTCGGGGGCGATGCTGCGCAGCGCGCAGGACAGGGTCACGATGGCGGCGCTCTCATCGCCGTGGGTGCCGGCGATGATCAGCCCGGTCTGCGGCCCGCCGTTCGCCGCCGGGAAATAGAGCAGCGGCGCGCCCAGCAGCGAGCTGCCGTAGTTCTCTCCTGCGATGGCCAACTGGCCACGTTCACTGCGTGGTCGATGTTCGGTCATGGTGTTGTCCCTGGATGAAAGGTCGAGAGTCATTGTCATTTTATTCAGTGTATTACGCTTTGAGACATCTTTCCCATCGCAATTGTGCGGCGTTTGCGCGATCTGTGAGGCCGCTGCGGTGAAAACGCCAATTAAACCGCACCTGGCCTGACGCTATTGTTATACTAACGGCAGTGCTAAGCCAATCACCCGCAAGAGGATTTAACATGCCAGTAGCCAGAATCATCGCCAGCTATAGCGAAAATGAAAATGACACCATCACGCTGCTGTGCGGCGTGGACGCTGAAAACCAGATCCGCCAGGGGGAATGGTTCGGCGTGGTGAAAAACGACGACGGGCGCGGTGACGAATCGAACTATCCGTTCACCCTGCATATCGATTACCAGAAAGATGCCTTCTACCTCGACTACGGTTATGACGACGCCGACGCGCGCCAGCTGCAAAAAACCGATATCTCGGCTCGTCCGCTGGCCGAGAAAGGCTTTTTCACCGTGTTCGATGAAGAAGAGGGCGAAGAGTTCAGCTACCGCATCAACAGCATCCACCTGTACGACTGACGGTCGCCGCTGCAAACACCGCCCGTGCCGCCCTGCGCCGCACGGGTTTTTTATCGCCTGAATCGCACTTTTTGCAACTTCTCGACCGCGGGCTCTAGGCCGGATGGATCTTGTGCTATATGATAAAAAATTCAGATGGTTAACGGGGGAAAATCATAATGACGGGAAGAAGAATGCAACGGGGTTTTCGTTTGGCGCTTTGCGCGGCGGCGATCGGCGCCTGTATGAGCAGCGCTATGGCGGCGCAGGTTCCCCCGGGCACCGCGTTGGCGGCCAAACAGGAAATCGTGCGCCACATTAAAGACGAACCGGCCTCGCTCGATCCGATCAAAGCGGTAGGCTTGCCGGAGGCTCAGCTGGCGCGCGATTTGTTCGAAGGGCTGGTCAATCAGGACGCCAGCGGTAAAGTGATCCCCGGCGTCGCCACGCGTTGGCAGACCAGCGACAACCAGACTTATATCTTCCATCTGCGCAAAGACGCGCGGTGGTCAAACGGTGCCCCTGTCACGGCGAAGGATTTCGTTTACAGCTGGCAGCGGCTGGTAGAGCCGAAAAACCTGTCGCCGTTCGCCTGGTTCGCGCAGCTGGCGGGGATCCAGAACGCCGAGCAGATCATCAGCGGCAAATTGCCGGCCGATCGTTTAGGCGTGTCGGCGCCGGACGACTACACGCTTAAAGTGCAGCTGGACAAACCGGTGCCGTACTTCGTCAGCCTGACGGCCAACTTCAGCCTGTTCCCGGTCAATAAGACGGTGGTGGAAAAATACGGCAATGATTGGACCAAGGTCGGCAATCTGGTGGGCAACGGCGCGTTCAAACTGCAGGAGCGGGTGGTGAACGAGAAGCTGGTGCTGACGCCTAACGACCATTACTGGGATCATGCGCGTACCGTACTGACTAAAGTGACCTTCGTGCCGATCAACCAGGAATCCAACGCCACCAAGCGTTACCTGGCGGGTGACATCGACATCACCGAATCCTTCCCGAAAAACATGTATCAGAAGCTGCTGAAAGACATTCCGGGGCAGGTGTACACGCCGGATCAACTGGGCACCTATTACTACGCGTTCAACACCCAGCGCGCGCCAACCAACGACGTGCGGGTGCGCCAGGCTTTGTCCTACGCCATCGATCGCAAGATTATCGCGGAAAAAGTGCTGGGCACCGGCGAAAAACCGGCCTATCACTTCACGCCGGACGTGACCGCCGGGTTCAAACCGGAAGCGAGCTTGCTGCAACAGCAATCACAGGCGGAGTTGGATGCACAGGCCAAGGCGTTGCTGCAGGCGGCCGGTTACGGCCCGAACAACCCGCTGAAACTGACGCTGCTGTATAACACCTCGGAAAGCCACCAGAAGATCGCCATCGCCGTGGCCTCGATGTGGAAGAAAAAGCTCGGTATTGACGTCAAGCTGCAGAATCAGGAGTGGAAAACCTATATCGACAGCCGCAACACCGGCAATTTTGATGTGATCCGCGCCTCCTGGGTGGGTGACTATAACGAGGCGTCGACCTTCCTGTCGCTGCTGACCTCCACCCACAGCGGCAACATCGCCAAGTTCAAGAACGCGGACTACGACAAGCTGCTGGCGCAGGCGGGGCGGGAAACCAATCCGGCGGCGGTGACCGCCGATTACAACAAAATGGAACAGATCATTGCCGATCAGGCGCCGATCGCGCCGATTTACCAATACACCAACGGCCGCCTGATCAAACCGTGGGTAAAAGGCTACCCGATCACCAATCCGGAAGACGTGGCCTATAGTCAAACGATGTATATCATCAAACACTGAGTTGATTTATTGATCGCCCCCGTCTAATGCGGGGGCTTTATTTTCTCGACGCTGCAACAACGAAGGTAATTAATTTTTCCACGCGATAAACCCCGTTTAATAATAAACAGGGTTGCCATCATCACATTATTGTTTCGCTATTTCAGCGAGTGGTTACGCTTATAGACAGTCCCGCATGGCATCCACCACCACACGGCCACTCATGTCGGTTTGGGTGATGCGGTAGCTGGTGGGGTAAGAGCGACGAGTGCTGAAACGATCGTGGACGGAGACCTTGCCAATCTGCAGGCCGGCGGCGTTTTTCACCACGAACTCACTGATCTCTTCCTGGCCCTGGTTTTGCAAATGGATATTGCTGATTTTTTCCAGCGTATCGCTGGCGTTTATTTTTAAATGGTCGCGTAACATAACTACCTCCTCGTAGTGAGAAAAGTATATGCCCCTAAAATTTGCGCTGAAACAGCTTTGTGTTGATTTATTATTATCATTTTGAATTAAAATTGATAGCAATATGTTAAGTCATAATAATAACGCTATTGCCAGCGCTTTATCGGCGATATTGTCCGATTTATCGGCAAGGGTTTACTTCATTGCCGTTATTATTAGTCTGCATTAATGGGGAAAAGCGCCTGCCTGGCCGTCGGGGCGGGAAAGACGCAGGCGACATTGTGCCCGCAGCCGGGAACGATCGTTAACCGATGCGGCTTCTGGGGCGCCAGGTAACGCCGATCGTAGTCGGCGTAGGCCAGGGCGCGCTGCAATCGATAGGGGCCCTGCAGCTGGGCGGCGCAGGATTTGTCGAGTATCCGATAGTAGGCACCCGGCGCGGTGCCGGTATCATCGGCGGCGGCCAGATAGGTGATATCGGCCGCAGCATAGCGCCGGCGAGCCGCGTCTGCGGCGCGCTGCAGGTGAGCGGGAAGCGCTTCCAGACCGAATTTCCAGCGATTGGCCTGCGGACAGCGGCCGGCGTCCAGCGTTTGCCAGCGGAAGCGGCAGGTTTTCTCACTGCCGCAGCTTCCCCAGCTTGTGGGCAGAGGGCGCAGACGATCAAAATAGAGCCAGCTGCCGGGATCGGCCACCACATAGCGTAGACGCACTCCGCTGGGCGGTTGAGCAAAGCCGACATAATGTTGCACGAACTGGGCGCCGGCGGAAAAACCGGCCACGGTTATCGACTGCAGCGACGGCCAACGCCGTTTCAGATCGGCCAGCAGGTTATCCATGGCGTTGAACGAGCCGGTTTTCCCGCTATTATCCAAATTGCCTGCGATCCACGAGCCGCAGCGCCAGAGAGCGTCACCGTCTTGCGGCCGGGGTAGACCGGCGGAATGGCAGTGGACGGCGAGTTTTACCGGCACCTGGAACAGCGGGGCGACCAGCAAGCTGTTGCCTCCCGCTCCCTGCGCGGCATCGATCGCCGCTTGCAACGTCTTGGCGGCGTCGCGTGGATGCCCGTGCATCACCACCAGCGCGGTACGCGGCTGGGGGCGGTGCTCATGGGCGACATAGTAAGAAAAATCGCCCGCCGCCGTCGCTACGCGAAACGGAACGGCGATGCGCTCCAGCGTCGGCTGCGCATAGGCCGTTTGCCCGGCGAACAGCAGCGTCGCTATCGCGCGGCGAAACAAGCGGCGCATCCCCATCAGATACGGCACAGAACATCGCGCATTTGTCTTAGGAGTTCCCGACATCGTTGTTCCTCACGCGCCTGTTGATAGTAACGATAAAAGGCGCTTTCCGAGCTGAGATTGCCCGCCAGCATCAACTGTCTGAAAATCATGAATACCAGGCTAAGCATAATGATAGTAAACAATAAGCCGAGGAACAGCAGTTGCCAGCCGTCGCCGATGCGCGCACCGGGCAGATAGGTGATCGACGTGGTGGTGATTTCTACCCCACGCAGCCCCCATTGCGCCAGTGCCAGCAATAGCACCAGCAGCATGACGAACAGCAGGTACAGCAAGAAATAACGGCCGGAAAGCAAAAAACGTTTGAACTTGCTATCGGCGTTTGGCCGCAAAACGAAGCCTGCGGACGTGGCGCGCAGGATTTGCTGGCGGCCACCGGTGAAGCGATAACGTTCCAGCGCGGTCACGCTGTCCGGCAGCGCCAGCAGTAGCCGCAATGCCGTCAGCCTGATGGTTTTATTTCCCATATAGTCTCGAAACTGCAGCAGGCAAATGGGGGCGGCGTGGGGTTTCTCGACAGACTCGAGCAGTTTGAGCAGCTTATCGTGTTTTTCCCGCCGAATGCGAAAAGGGGTTTTGATCACGGCGATAAACAGCGTAATGACGGTCGGTAAGACGACTTTCAAGATATCTGCGGTGCTGATTTGTAACATGCGAGTCTCCTCTCGGGCTGTCTGGCGTTCCTTGCGGCAGAAGTATAGAACACGTTTATGGGACAACGAGAAAACTGGCGTTACAGCTTGGCCTTTGATCTCCAAGACGTTAACGCTAGACTCAGCAACATAAGCAAGACTGAGGGGATAAATGAATGGATGTGATTGAGGGGAGCGAGCTGCAGGTCGCCGATGCGGTTTACGCCTACCAGCTCGACGGCAAGGGGGGCGTCACGCCGATCGAACAGGATGACAAGATCACCTGCGACGCGCCGTGCTGGCTGCATCTTGATTACGCGCACCCGGCCAGCGCTGAATGGCTGAGTACCACGCCGCTGCTGCCGGACTCGGTGCGCGAAGCACTCTCCGGCGAAAGCTCACGGCCGCGCGTCAGCCGCCAGGGCGAAGGCACCATGATCACCCTGCGCAGCATCAACTTTAACGCTAATTCCCGGCCGGATCAGCTGGTCACCATCCGCGTATATATCACCGACAAGCTGATTATCTCCACCCGGCACCGCAAGGTGTATTCCATCGATCAGGTGGTGAACGATTTGCAAAGCGGCGCTGGGCCGACCAACAGCGGCAGCTGGCTGGTGGAAATTTCCGATGCGTTGACCGATCACACCAGCGAATTTATCGAGGATCTGCACGACAAGATTATCGATCTGGAGGACGCCTTGCTGGAGCAGCAGGTGCCGGAGCGCGGCCAGCTGGCGCTGATCCGTAAACAGCTGATCGTGCTGCGCCGTTACATGGCGCCGCAGCGCGACGTCTTCGCGCGGCTGGCCAGCGACCGCCTGCCGTGGATGAGCGACGACGATCGCCGCCGCATGCAGGATATCGCCGATCGCCTGGGACGGGGATTGGACGATCTGGACGGCAGCATTGCACGCACCGCCATCTTGTCCGACGAAATCACCACGGTGATGGCCGACGCGATGAACCGCCGCACTTACACCATGTCATTGTTGGCGATGGTATTTCTGCCCACCACTTTCCTGACCGGGCTGTTCGGGGTCAACCTTGGCGGTATTCCGGGCGGCGGTAATCCTTTCGGTTTCGCGGCATTTTGCCTGATGCTGGTCGGATTGGTGCTTGGCGTCGCCTGGTGGTTGAAGCGCAGCCGCTGGCTGTAGGCAAAAATGACGAAAACCCGGTTAACATTGAGCAATATCAACATTTAGCCGGGGGAAATGGGGCATGATCTCTCTCGCAGGTGAATGCAACGTCAAGCGATGGGCGTTGCGCTCCATAATTGTCTTACTTTCTTATTTTTGAATTACTGCATAGCACATTTGATTCGTACAATGCCGGTTTAATCACCGGCATTTTTTTATTCGGCTTCCTTTCTTCTTCAGGCCGCGCTTTCATCCCAGAAGCTGGCTTCAATCTTGTGCCCATCCAAATCCCGAACAAAGCAGCCGTAGTAAGCCTCGCCGTAATGCGGCCGCGAACCGGGCGCGCCTTCATCGACGGCGCCGGCCAGCAGCGCCTGGCGATGGAATTCATCCACCTGTTGCTTGCTGGTGGCAAAAAAACCGACGTGCGTGCCGTTGCCGGGTGAGGCCGGCCGGCCGTCGATCGGCACCTGTAGCCAAAACTCCGGGTAGTCGCGGCCGTAACCAATGGCGCCGGGATGCTCCAGCACCCGTCGGCAACCCAAAGCGGCCAGCGCACGATCGTAAAAGGCGGCGGCGGCCTCGAAATCGTTGGAGCCCAGCGAGACGTGGGACAGGCAGGGGGTGATATTCATTGCGCGATCTCCATATGACTGTATAAATAAACAGTATAGGGTAAAAACGGCACTGCCCAGCAAATTTTGCGCAAACTGTGAACAGGATCGAGATCGTCGGGAAAGGGAAATGTCGCCGCTCGCAGGATGGCAAGCGGCGAGGGGGCTTATTTGATTTCCAGCACGTTCAAACGCTCTGGCGCAGGCGCTGCGTCGTCCGAGTCTTCCGGCTGCCAGCCGACCGGCTGCATCGGGATGTCTTCGCGATCGAAGGCCAAATCGCCGCCGTCCACCACGGCGCTGCCGTGGTGAATGCCTTTGAAATCGAACAGGTTGATATCGCTCAGGTGCGAAGGCACCACGTTCTGCATGGCGCTGAACATGGTTTCCAACCGGCCTGGGTAACGCTTGTCCCAGTCGCGCAGCATGTCGCCGATCACCTGGCGCTGCAAATTAGGCTGCGAGCCGCACAGGTTGCATGGAATGATCGGGAAGGCTTTGGCGATCGAGAAACGCTCGATGTCTTTCTCGCGGCAATAGGCCAGCGGGCGGATGACCACGTGTTTGCCGTCGTCGCTCATCAGCTTGGGCGGCATGCCTTTCATCTTGCCGCCGTAGAACATGTTGAGGAACAGCGTCTGCAGAATGTCGTCGCGGTGGTGGCCCAATGCGATCTTGGTGGCGCCCAGTTCGGTGGCGGTGCGGTACAGAATGCCGCGGCGCAGGCGCGAACACAGTGAACAAGTGGTTTTCCCTTCCGGGATCTTGTCTTTAACGATGCTGTAGGTGTTTTCTTCGACGATCTTGTATTCCACCCCCAGGCTTTCCAGATAGGCGGGCAGAATATGCTCCGGGAAGCCGGGCTGTTTCTGATCGAGGTTCACCGCCACCAGCGAGAAGTTGACCGGCGCGCTTTGCTGCAGATTGCGCAGGATCTCCAGCATGGTGTAGCTGTCTTTGCCGCCGGACAGACAGACCATGATGCGGTCGCCTTCTTCAATCATATTGAAATCGGCGATCGCTTCGCCCACGTTGCGGCGCAGGCGCTTTTGCAATTTGTTCAGGTTGTACTGCTCTTTTTGGCTAACGGATTGCTTTTCTGACATTTAAATCGTGCTCATTCTCAATGGGGGGCACTAGGGGCATGGGGTTGTAGACCGCGAGTTTACCATTCAACCGGCCAATTTTGATCATTATTCATCATCCTGCTTCCATGCGCCCGACGCGAGGCCTGTATGGTACGGATTGCGCGCCGGAATGCCAGCAGGTTTTGTTGCTGCGATTTACGCCGGCGGTAGTAAAAGAACAGGGCGCGAATCGCTCGCGCCCTGACAGGGGTTACTCAGCGGCGGACTTTTCCGCCTTGCCGGCCAGCAGGCTGAGGAAATCGTATTTCTCCTTCAGCTCTTTCTCGGCGGCCTGATACAGCGCGCTGGCCACCTCCGGCTGCTGCGCGTTCAGGCGACGGAAACGCTGCTCGTTCAGCAAAGTTTCAGCCAGGCTGCTGTTCGGCGGCCGCGAATCCAGCGCCAATGCGGCCTTGCCCTCGGCGCTGCGGCGCGGATCGAAGCGGTACAGCGGCCAGAAGCCGGTGGCGGTCAGCTGTTTCATCTGATCGTGGCTGAGCGCCAGATCGTAGCCGTGCTCTTCGCACGGGCTGTAGGCGATGATCAGCGACGGCCCCGGATAGGCCTCGGCTTCCTGAATCGCTTTCACCGTCTGGTTAAGCTGCGCCCCCAGCGAGATCTGCGCGACGTAGACATGGCCGTACATCATCATGCTGACGCCCAGATCCTTGCGCGCCTTGCGCTTGCCGTGCTCGCCGAACTTGGTCACCGCGCCCAGCGGCGTGGCTTTCGACTGCTGGCCGCCGGTGTTGGAGTAGCACTGAGTGTCGAGCACCAGCACGTTGACGTTCTCCGTCAGGCTGAGCACGTGATCCAAACCGCCGAAGCCGATGTCGTAGGCCCAACCGTCCCCGCCGATCAGCCAGATGGATTTATCCACCAGGTAATCGGCATCGGCCGCCAGCTGGCGTGCGTCTTCACCTTCGAAACTCGCCAACAGCGTGCGCAGTTCGGCGATTTGCTTCCGGCGCGGCTCCGGCGCCACGTCGTCCATCTGCAAGGCATTGACCAACTGCTCCGGCAACTGCGGCGCCAGCGAGTTCAGCAGGCGTAGCACCCGTGCGCGATGTTGATCGACCGTCAGACGGAAGCCCAGGCCGAATTCGGCATTGTCTTCGAACAGCGAGTTGGCCCACGCCGGCCCGCGCCCTTCGGCATTGGTGGTGTAAGGCGTGGTCGGCAGATTGCCGCCGTAGATCGAGGAACAGCCGGTGGCGTTGGCGATCAGCAAACGGTCGCCATAGAGCTGGGTCAGCAGCTTGATGTACGGCGTTTCGCCGCAGCCGGAGCAGGCGCCGGAGTATTCGAACAGCGGCGTGATCAGCTGCGAGGTGCGAATGTCGATGCGCTCCAGCTGCGCCGGATCGATTTCCGGCAGCTGCAGGAAGAAGTCGTAGTTGTCTTTTTCCGCCGTCAGATTATCGAGGCGCGACGCCATGTTGATGGCTTTGATCTCCGGGTTCTGGCGATCTTTCGCCGGGCAGACCTCGACGCACAGGTTACAGCCGGTGCAATCTTCCGGCGCCACTTGCAGTACGTATTTCTGGCCGCGCATATCGCGCGCTTTGACATCCAGAGACTGCAGAGAGGCGGGGGCGTGTTCCATCTCCGCCGGCTGAACCACTTTGGCGCGAATGGCGGAGTGCGGGCAGGCGGCGACGCAGTGGTTGCACTGGGTGCACAGGTCGGGCTGCCAGATCGGGATCGCTTCGGCGATGTTGCGCTTTTCCCACTGGGTGGTGCCCACCGGCCAGGTGCCGTCCGGCGGGAAGGCGGAAACCGGCAGCGCATCGCCCAGCCCGGCCAGCATCGCGGCGGTAACGGTTTTGACGAAGTCCGGCGCGGCGTCCGAGACCACCGGCGGGCGCATCGGGCTGCTGTCGTCGACCGGCTGCAGCGGAATTTCAATCAGTGCACCGCGGGTGGCGCCCAGCGCCTGCCAGTTGCGCTCGACGATCTCTTGGCCCTTGCTGCTGTAGCTGCGGGCGATGGCGTCCTGCAGCTGTTGCAGCGCCACGTCGCTCGGCAGGATCTGCGTCAGGTGGAAGAACGCCATCTGCATCACGGTGTTGATGCGCGCGCCGAGCCGGCATTCGCGCGCCAGCTTGGCGGCGTTGATGATATAGAAACGCGCCTGGCGTTGGTACAACAACGCCTGAACCTCCTGCGGCAGGCGCGACCAGACCTCATCGGCGCCGTAAGGGGTATTGAGCAGGAAGGTGCCGCCGGGCTTCAGGCGTTCAACCATCTGGTACTTATCGATAAACTGCAGCTGGTGGCAGCCGACAAAATCCGCCTGGCTGACCAGATAGGCCGAATTGATCGGCTGCTCGCTGACGCGCAGATGCGACACCGTCAGGCCGCCGGCCTTTTTGGAGTCGTAGACGAAATAGCCCTGCGCATACAGCGGCGTGGCGTTGCCGATGATTTTGATGTTGTTCTTGGTGGCCGAGACCGAACCGTCGCTGCCCAAACCGTAGAACAGCGCTTCCAGCGAGGCGCGCTGCGGCAGGATTTCGTCGCTCAGCGGCAGTGAAAGCCCGGTGACATCATCGAAGATGCCGACGGTAAAGCGCGGGCGCGGCTGCGGCTGGGCCAGCTCACGGAACACCGCCAGCGCACAGTCCGGGCCGAACTCTTTCGATGACAGGCCGTAACGGCCGCCGATCACCCGCGGCAGCGTGGCGCGCTCGCCTCGGCTGTAGGCTTCCGCCAGCGCGGTCATCACGTCCAGATACAGCGGCTCGGCCAGCGCGCCCGGTTCTTTGGTGCGATCGAGCACCGCGACGCTGCGCACGCTGTCCGGCAGCGCGCCGAGCAGATGCTGGGCGGAGAACGGCCGGAACAGCCGCACCTTCAGCACGCCGACTTTCTCGCCGCGGGTCAGCAGGGTGTCGATCACTTCTTCGCAGGTGCCGGCGGCGGAGCCCATCACCACCACCACGCGTTCGGCCTGCGGGTGGCCGTAATAGTCGAACGGCCGATAGTGGCGGCCGGTGAGGGCGGCGAAGGCTTCCATGGCGTCGATCACGTGTTGGCCGGTGGCGTCATACCACGGGTTGGTGGCTTCGCGCGACTGGAAATAGGTGTCCGGGTTGGCGGAAGTGCCGCGCACCACCGGATGATCCGGCGACAGCGCCCGGCTGCGGTGGGCGTCGATCGCCGCCTGCGGCAGCATGTGCCGCAGCGTATCGTCGCTGAGAGGCACAATCTTGTTGATCTCGTGCGAGGTGCGGAAACCGTCGAAGAAATGGATAAACGGCACGCGCGCGTTGAGGGTGGCGGTCTGTGAGATCAGCGCGAAGTCCTGCGCCTCCTGCACGCTGCCGGCGCACAGCATGGCGCAGCCGGTTTGGCGCACCGCCATCACGTCCGAATGGTCGCCGAAGATGGACAGCGCGTGCGTGGCCACGGTGCGCGCGGCGACGTGCAGCACGAACGGCGTCAGCTCGCCGGCCAGTTTGTACAGCGTGGGGATCATCAGCAGCAGACCCTGCGATGAAGTGAACGAGGTCGACAGCGCGCCGGTTTGCAAGGCGCCGTGCACGGTGGCGATCGCGCCGCCTTCCGACTGCATTTCCACCACCCGGGGGATATCGCCCCAGATGTTTTGCCGGCCATCGCCGGACCAGGCGTCCGCCTGCTCCGCCATGGTGGAGCTTGGCGTGATAGGGTAGATGGCAATCACTTCGTTGGTGCGATAGGCCACGGAAGCGACTGCATTATTACCATCTGTAGTTATCATCGGCGTTACCTTTTCATTGCTCACAAAGCCGCGAAAGCGCACTTTCGCAGTAATGGAAAAAAGTCTAACAGAGGGGGCGAACGTGGCTTTATCGTGTTTGTGTGGCGGGTGATAAATCGTCAAAGGCGTATTTCCTCGCCGATTAGGGGCCGGGGCAATAAATTGTTTTCACCGTTTAAAGACAATTTATTTCCGGCGCGTCATAATTGCGCATCGGCAAATTGACAGAAGAAAACCATGAGCGCATTTATGTATTTGACGATGGCGATAGTCGCGGAAGTGATCGCCACCACCATGTTGAAAGCCTCTGAGGGCTTTACCCGCCTGTGGCCGTCGCTGCTGGTGGTGCTGGGCTACGGCGTGGCGTTTTGGGGGCTGTCGATGGTGGTCAAAAGCATGCCGCTGGGCATCGTGTATGCGATTTGGTCGGGCATGGGCATCGTGCTGGTGTCGGTCGCCGCAGTGTTCGTTTATCAGCAAAAATTGGATTGGCCGGCGATCGTCGGCATGGGATTAATTATTGCCGGCGTGCTGGTGATTAATTTACTGTCGAAAGCCTCGGTGCACTGAGTGTTATTTTAATGTAAAAAAAGGCCGGCGTGACAGCAAGTCGCGCCGGTTGAAGAATTCAGTCATCATTCACTGAAAATAGTGGAATGCTAATTACTTAGCGCCGCCAGCATAGACGCAAATATCGTTCTCTCCGGTAGCAAAAAATGCGCCGCCGCAATGAAAGCACGCGAAGATAATTAATACCAATGTCGCGGGAAAAACTTCCTCGATGGCAGCGGTGACGTTATCACTTTTTGCGTGCAGCCAGCGCCTGGCAGCGAGTGGCGCCGTCACGGAAATATTCTGCAAACAAAATAAATGTCCGGCCGGCGCAAAAAAACGACAAATAATGGCTGGAATATATTTTCATTATTTATATATCGAGCTAGATTAAACAAGTTTGCATCAAAGATAGCGAAACGTGTCCGCCAAGTGACGCGCGTTATCAGCAATGGCGATTTTACACAGCGCAGTTCCGGGTTCAGGAGTGGGATAATGACGACATCAAAATGGCTGCTTGCCAGCGCCGTGCTGCTTTTAGCCGCCTGCAGCAGCAATAACGAAGAGCCAGTACAGCAGGGCAACAGTGCCAGAATCAATACGTTGCAGACCAGCACCGGTTGCGCGGCGGTCGGTGGCGTTACCACCATCGCGCACAATTTGAACGGTGAAGCGCTGCGCATGTGCCAGATGCCGAACGGCAAGCAGTGCGAAGAGCGCACGCTGGCCCTGGGCAGCTGCGCCGGGTAAGCCCCGGCGCCTGGCCTGCAGGATCAATACACCCAATCGCGCAGGGTATAAATAAGCGTGTGGCCGCTGCCGTTGAGCGTCAGCTGCTGTGCGTTTAGCGTCACTTCGGCGCCGTTTTCCAGCACGGTGCCGATCACCCGATCCCAGCGGTTGCGCTGCTCATCAGGGCACAGCTTGCGCGTCGTGGCCAGCGATTTCACCGTCAGCACGCCGTCGCGTAATTGCCCCTGACCGAAAAAGCGGTTGCACATCGTGCCGGAGACATGCAGGTTCTCGCCGAACTCCAGATTGAGCAGGCCGCCGCCCGCCGGTGATTTTGCCGTGTCGCCATCCACGCTTTGCAACACGAAGTTGTGATGCAGCAGATCGCCTGGCGTGACGGCCGTGTGTGGTTTCATGCTGCACCCCGCTAAGGCCAGCGCCGCAAGGGCGGCCACCGTGGTTTTTCTCATCGCGTTCTCTCAAATAAACAGGGCGCCGCAAGGGCGCCCCGAGGTTACGCTCAGGCGTTCAACTGGTTCGGGCAGGCTTCGCCGCGATCCAACTGGCTGATGTTCTGCAGCGTGGTTTGGGAAATGCTGGTCAACGCCTCTTCGGTCAGGAAAGCCTGATGGCCGGTGAACAGCACGTTGTGGCAGGCCGACAGGCGGCGGAACACGTCATCCTGAATCACGTCGTTAGACTTGTCCTCAAAGAACAGATCGCGTTCGTTCTCGTAGACGTCCATCCCGAGGGCGCCGATTTTTTGCTGCTTCAGCGCATCGATGGCGGCGGTGGAGTCGATGAGCGCGCCGCGGCTGGTGTTGATCACCATTACGCCGTTTTTCATCATCGCGAAGGCGTCGGCATTCAGCAAATGGTGGTTCTCCGGCGTCAGCGGGCAGTGCAGGGTGATCACGTCGGATTGCGCGTACAGCGTCTTCAGATCGACATACTCCGCGCCCAGTTCCAGCGCCTGTTCGCTCGGGAACGGATCGTAGGCCAGCAGCTTCATGCCGAAGCCTTTCAGAATGCGCATTGTCGCCACGCCGATTTTACCGGTGCCGATCACGCCGGCGGTGCGATTGTGCATGTTAAAACCGATCAGCCCTTCCAGCGAGAAGTTGGCGTCACGGGTACGCTGATAAGCGCGGTGAATACGGCGGTTCAGGCACATCATCATGCCTACCGCGTGTTCCGCCACGGCCTCCGGCGAGTAGGCCGGCACGCGCACCACCTTGATGCCCAGTTCTTTGGCGGCGTCCAGATCGACGTTATTAAAACCGGCGCAGCGCAGGGCGAGAATTTCGACGCCCAGCGCCGCCAGTTCTTCGAGCACTTCACGGCTGCCGTCGTCGTTGACGAAGATACACACCGCCTTGCAACCGGCGGCCGTTTTGGCGGTTTTTTTACTGAGTAAAAAGTCGAAGAATTCCAGCTCATAGCCAAACTGCTGGTTCACCAGTTCGAGGTATTTACGGTCATACTGTTTGGTACTGTATATCGCCAATTTCATCGTGGTTTCTCCACCGTGATTTTGTGATCAATTTAACAGATTTTAGTAAATTCGACAATTGGTTAGCGGTTTGTCCTGCACGGGGTTTGTCCGATGAAACAGGGGGATGAAACCGGCCCGCATTGGGCCGATTCACGCGATGTTAGCGAGCGATTTCCGTGTAATGGTGCTCATCGTAATCATGGGGCAAATACCCGTTGACGGCATCGTTAAAGGCGATCCAATGCGGCGTTTTCTGGTGTGCCGAAAGCGCCGCCTTATCGTCCCAGTTTTCGATCAGCGCATAGCTATTTTCATCGTTCTGGCATTGCCAAAGCTGGTAAAAAGAGCAGCCGGTTTCTTTATTGGATTCCTGCACCATAGTGTTGAGCAGACTGAGAAAAGCTGGGCGTTTGGCCGGGTTGACCTGAAAAAAGACGTTGAGCGTGATCATGGTTTATTTCCTCTGTCGATAATGAAACTGGAATTTCCAGCAGGCAGCAATGTGCTGACTGCGAGCATTCTATGGGCTTGATGGTTGATTAAAAGTGAAATAAAGTTCGGTTATCATTCATTTTTGGTGAAGGTTTGTGGTGTTGAAACGAGCTCAGTTGGTCACCTTTTGCATGGTGGTTGAGTCGGAGAGTCTCACGGCTGCGGCGGAGCGGCTGTTTTGCGTGCCCTCTAACGTGACCAAGAAATTAAAAGAGTTGGAAACGGCGTGTGGCGTTACGCTATTTGAGCGTGAGCGCAATCGGCTGTCGCTCACACCGGAAGGCCGGGCGCTTTACCATAAGGCCAAGCGCTTTTTGGCTATCGAAGAGCGGGCGCGAGCGCAGCTTGAACAGGATCCGGTACAGGGTGAATTGAAGCTTGGCGCGCTGGATATCGCCTTGAGTCATCATCTGCCGCAAAAGTTGGCGCATTACCGTGCGCAGAACCGCCGCGTTCAGTTGAGTGTGGTGCAAGGCTATTCGCTGGATCTGGAGTTTCAATTGCAAAAAGGGACTCTGGACGTGGTGTTTTCAGATGGGCCGATAGAACATCCGCAGCTGCAGAGCCGGCGTGCTTTTCAGGAGCGTTTGGTCTTCATTGGCGGGGCGTATCAGCCAGCGTTGCTGGCAAAAAGCGATCTCTATGTTTATTCGCGTCAATGCCACTATCGCCATCTGGTGGACGCCTGGCTGCAAAAGCAGCAAATCATCCCCGCCGCGCTGCTGGAGGTGGAATGCTACGACGTGATATTCGCCTGCGTAACAGCGGGGTTGGGGTATGCGTTTGTCCCTGAAAGCCTCGCGCGACAGCGGGAGGTGGCGTATATCGAGTGCGGGAATGAAATGCGCAGCGATATTTATGCTATCTGGCGTAAAGCGAGCGACAGCCGCATAGTACAGGCTTTTATTGAGGCCGTGATTTGAAATTAACGGCAAAAAAATCCCCACGGGGGTGTGGGGAATGGCTTCTCTAGTACACAGTTAGCTAGCAGCTAAACTTTTATTAGAATGGTTGCAAGACTATTAATCATCAACGGTAACAACAATAACAAAAGTCTGAAAACTGTCCTGTTAATGTGATGTAGTTGTAACGAAAATCTACAACTCCGCACACGTTTGCGCCAAAAAGGTGCAAATCGCTTCTGCGAGCCCGCTCGGCTTCACCCTATGTCAAATTCGTGCCATCATTATTGTCAATTCAGGCATAGACTTAACCAATG
This sequence comes from Serratia sp. 22278, assembly GCF_052045405.1. Lineage (NCBI taxonomy): Bacteria > Pseudomonadati > Pseudomonadota > Gammaproteobacteria > Enterobacterales > Yersiniaceae > Serratia > Serratia sp. 22278. The sequence continues at coordinate 415,770 of NZ_JBQEOW010000003.1, forward strand.
CCTAACTCAGGAACGAAGCAATCATTTAATGACCAGGCGATTGAAAGTATTCATAGGGACGGTGGCGGGCTGCGCAATCCTGGTGCTGGCGTTGTGGCAAACCTTGCCGCGCTGGCTGCCGGGGGTGTTATCGCATTGGTTGCCGGCGGGGAGCCGCCTGGAATTGCAGGGCAAATTGCACTGGCGCCAGGGCGGCCTGGCATTGGCGGGGGCGCGTTTCACTGCGCAAGATTGCCTGTTGGCCAACGTCGGGCCGACGCGGCTGGCTTACCGCCAGGGCCGCTGGCAGCTGTCGAGCGATAAGGTCAGCGTCGATAGCGCCTGTTTGTCAAAACTGCCGAGCGGCGACGCCAACAGCGCGCCGCTGGCGCTCGATCATCTGCAGCAACAGCTGCCGCCGCTGGATCTCACCATTAATGACCTGACGCTCATTCCCTGGCAGCGCTATGCCGGCAAGCTGCAGCTTTCCTCCGGCCCCGACGGGCAACGTCTGCATTATCGGGGGCCGAATCTCAGCGCCGAGGCGCAGCTGGATGAAAAACAGCAGCTGACGTTGCAGAGCCTGACCGTGGTTCCGCCCAACAGCGCACAACCGCTGCACCTCGCCGGCAAGATAACCATTCCGTTGGATCTGGCTAGCCTGCCGACGCAGGGCGCGTTGCAGGGGGAAATGCAGACCGCCTATCTGGAAAAACCGGTATTGCTGGACATGCGCTGGCAACAGCAGCAGGGCGTGTTGACGGTAAGCGAAAAAGGTGACGATCGCCCGCTGGCGGTGTTGCCGTGGGAAGTCGCGCCGCAGCGGGTCAGCATCAAGCAGGGCGAGTGGCGTTGGCCGTACAGCGAGCAGCCGTTGAACGGCGGGCTCAGCATCGCGCTGCACGATTGGAGCAAAGGGCTGGATGAAACGGAGATCAGCGCGCGGCTGAACGTCATCACCGCGGGTCACAACGGCAAGGGCAATGCGGTGCTCACCCTCGGGCCGGGCAAGGTGGGGTTGACCGACAGCGATCTGCGCTTCCAACTGACCGGCCAGGCCAATCTGGCCGACTTTTCCACTACCGCGTCGATCCCGGGCGTGATCGGCGGCAGCATTCTCAACCCGACGCTGGTGCTGCAGCCGGGTTCGCTGCTGCGCCTGTGGGGCAAGGTGACGCCGGAAATGACGCTGGAAGAGGCGCGTTTGCCGCTGGCGGGCGTGAAGGTGACCGCCGCCGGTATCACCGGCCGCCTGCAGGCGATTTTGAGCGCCAGCGACAGTTACTGGGGCCGCTTCAAGCTGCACCTGGACGGCCAGGCGCAGGATTTCTGGCCGGACAAGGGCAACTGGCAATGGCGTTACTGGGGCAATGGCCGCTTGCCGCCGCTGCAGGCCGCCTGGGACGTCGCCGGCAGCGGCCGTTGGCGCGACAGTGAGTTGGTGCTCGACAAACTTTCCACCGGCTTCGATAAGTTGAAGTACGGTCTGGTGACGGTCGCCGCGCCGCGCCTGAGCCTCAATCAGCCGCTGCGCTGGCGGCGTGATGAACAAAGTCCGCAGTTCAACGGCGAGTTGCAGCTGGCGGCGGATAAGGTCAGCTTCAGCGACGGCGGCTATCTGCCGGCGCCGGTGCTGGCGCTGCAGGTAAACGGCCGTTCGCCGGACAGTTTCCAACTGCAGGGCAAACTGCAGGCGCAACAGATTGGGCCGATCGCGCTGCGCGGCCGTTGGGACGGCGAACGTCTGCGCGGCGAAGCCTGGTGGCCGAAACAGTCGCTGAAGGTGTTCCAACCGCTGCTGGCGCCGGATCTCAATCTCACGCTGCGCGACGGCGAGTTTTACGCGCAGTCGGCGTTTTCCGCCGCGCGCGAACAGGGGTTCGAGGCCGGTGGCCACTGGGTGGTGAAAAACGGCGGCATGTGGCTGAAGGACGGCGAGATGAGCGGCCTGGATTTTATCCTGTCGTACCGGTTCAAGCAGCATCACTGGCAATTGGGGGCCAAACAGCCGGTGTCGCTGCGCATCAAGTCTTTCACCAACCTGTTCGAGATGCAGAACATTTCCGCCGATTTGCAGGGCACCTATCCTTATAGCGAAGGGCAGCCGCTGACGTTGAGCAACGTCGGCGTGGACATGCTCAACGGGCATATCAGCCTGTCGGCACTGCGGTTGCCGCAGCATGACGCCGCAGTGCTGAAGCTGGACAAGGTCGATCTCAGCGCGCTGTTTACCGCCCTGAAACCGAAGCAGTTCGCCATGTCCGGCCGCGTCGACGGCGAGTTGCCGCTGTTCCTGAATCACCCGAAATGGCTGGTGCAAAACGGCTGGATCGCCAACGCCGGCACATTGACGCTGCGCCTGGACAAAGACATGGCCGACGCCATCGGCAGCAACAACCTGGCGACCGGCGCGGCGATCGACTGGCTGCGCTACATGGAAATCAACCGTTCGCACGCCCGGGTCGATCTCGACAACCTGGGCGAGCTGACGCTGAGCGCGCGCATCGACGGCATCAACCCGCAGAAAAGCGCCAAGCGCGAGGTGATCCTGAACTATCGCCATCAGGAAAACGTGTTTCAGCTGTGGCGCAGTTTGCGCTTCGGCGACAATTTACAGGAGTGGCTGGAGCAGGCCCTCTCACAACCTGGGGAGCAACAATGAAAATCATGAGTGTGTCGGCGCTGGCAGCGGTGCTGTGCGTTTCGCTGCTGAGCGGCTGCGTGCCGCGCATCGAGGTGGCGACGCCGAAGGATCCGATCACCATCAATATGAACGTCAAGATCGAGCATGAAATTCATATCAAGGTGGATAAGGACGTCGAAAACCTGCTGAAAACCCAAAGCGGTCTGTTCTAGGAGCCGACATGAAAAAACGTTATTTGTGGTTGGCCGGCGCCGCCTGGTTGTTCAGCGGCCTGGCGATGGCGTTGACGCTGGATGAGGCGAAGCAGCAAGGTCGGGTGGGGGAAACCCTGAGCGGTTATATCGCGCCGGTGAAGCAGGACGCGGAAACCCTGGCGCTGGTGAAACGCATCAACGCCGGCCGCGCCGAGAAGTATCAGGAAGTGGCGGACGGCAACCATATCGCCGTCGACGAAGTGGCGCGCATGGCCGGGCAAAAGCTGGTGACGCGCGCGCAAAGCGGCGAGTATGTGCGCGGCATCAACGGGCAGTGGCTGAAGAAATAAAAAAAAGCGCGCCGTCTGGCGCGCCAAAAGATACGGATAGATGATTATTATGAGGGTAGTGCAGGTTTGACAGGACTTGCCTCTTGTCCGGCAGGGGCACGGTGCCCCTGCGCAGGGTCTTAGGCAGCAACCACCTGAGACAGGGCCGCCTTGGCGTCTTCCTGTGCTTTGGTCGCCACTTCCGGGCCATAGGCGATGCCTTCCGCGAAGACGAACTCCACGTCGGTGATGCCGATGAAGCCCAGGAACAGACGCAGGTAAGGTTCTACCAGGTCGGTCGGGGTGCCTTTATGGATGCCGCCGCGGCTGGTCAGGATCACGGCGCGTTTGTTTTTCACCAGGCCTTCCGGACCGTTTTCGGTGTAACGGAAGGTCACGCCGGCGCGGGCAACCAGGTCGAAATAGTTTTTCAGCTGGGTCGGGATGTTGAAGTTGTACATCGGTGCGGCAATCACGATGACGTCATTGGCCTGCAGCTCGGCGATCAGCTCGTCCGACAGCGCCAGCGCTTCTTGTTGACGCGGGGTCAACGGAGCATCGGAAGGACGCAGCGCGCCGACCAGTTCGCCGTCCAGCACCGGGATTGGCTGTGCGGCCAGATCGCGCACGGTGATGGTGTCGCCGCCATGGGCGTTGCTCCATTGCTCTACGAAGAAATCGGCCAGTTGGTTAGACTGAGAGTAGGTCGCCAGGATGCTTGATTTCAGAACCAATACGTTGCTCATCGATAATTCCTTACGTTGTGACAGTGACATCAGGACTCAGCGTCCCTTGCATGAAGTACATGCTATTCACATTCCACACACAGTGATAGCGCAATATTTCGAGATCTTCGTTCGATTTTATTGAATAACATGCCGAGGCTTTACTCGCGAAAGTAGGGAGGAAAAGCCGTTTGTGATAGGCTGTGCGGCTAAAGCAAAAAAATCGCTAAAAAAACATTAAACCGTTGCCAAGCCTGGTCTTGGCCACGATGAAACAAGGAACACCGAACGTGAAATCTCCGCTCGAGGCACTGCCGGCCCAACTGGGCGAGCTGATGCTCCGCGATCAACAACGCCTGCGTCGTCGCCTGCAGGGCGCACGAAAAATCAAAAATCCCGATGCCCAGCTGGCGGTCGCCGCCGAAGTGGAAAGCGACATCGCGGCGGCGCGGCAAAAAGTGCAGGCGCGCGCCGCGTCTTGCCCGCGCATTACCTATCCGGAAAGCCTGCCGGTCAGCCAGAAAAAGCAGGACATTTTAAACGCTGTCCGCGATCACCAGGTGGTGATCGTTGCCGGGGAGACCGGTTCGGGGAAAACCACCCAGTTGCCGAAGATCTGTCTGGAGCTGGGGCGTGGCGTGAAAGGGCTGATCGGCCATACCCAGCCGCGCCGCCTGGCGGCGCGCACCGTCGCCAACCGCATCGCCGACGAGCTGGAAACCCCGCTCGGCGGCAGCGTGGGCTACAAGGTGCGCTTCAACGATCAGGTGGGGGAAAACACCCTGGTCAAGCTGATGACCGACGGTATCTTGCTGGCGGAGATTCAGCAGGATCGCCTGCTGATGCAGTACGACACGCTGATCATCGATGAAGCGCACGAGCGCAGCCTCAACATCGACTTTATTCTCGGCTACCTGCGCGAACTGTTGCCGAAGCGCCCGGATCTCAAGGTGATCATCACCTCGGCGACTATCGATCCGCAGCGCTTCTCGCGCCACTTCAACAATGCGCCGATCATCGAGGTTTCCGGACGCACTTACCCGGTGGAGGTGCGTTACCGTCCGGTGGTCGACGACGGCGACGATACCGATCGCGACCAGCTGCAGGCGATTTTCGATGCGGTGGACGAGCTTGGACGCGAAGGGCCGGGCGACATTCTGATCTTCATGAGCGGCGAGCGCGAGATCCGCGACACCGCCGACGCCCTGAACCGCCTCAATCTGCCGCACACCGAAGTGCTGCCGCTGTATGCGCGCCTGTCGAACAGCGAGCAGAATCGGGTGTTCCAGTCGCACCACGGCCGCCGTATCGTGCTGGCCACCAACGTGGCGGAAACCTCGCTGACGGTGCCGGGCATCAAATACGTCATCGATCCGGGCACCGCGCGCATCAGCCGCTACAGCTTCCGCACCAAGGTGCAGCGCCTGCCGATCGAGCCGGTGTCGCAGGCCTCCGCCAACCAGCGTAAAGGGCGTTGCGGCCGCGTGTCGGAAGGGGTGTGCATTCGTCTGTACTCCGAACAGGATTTCCTGTCGCGGCCGGCGTTTACCGATCCGGAAATTCTGCGCACCAACCTGGCGTCGGTCATTCTGCAGATGACCTCGCTGGGGCTGGGCGACATCGCCGCGTTTCCGTTCGTCGAAGCGCCGGATAAACGCAACATTCAGGATGGCGTGCGCCTGCTGGAAGAGCTGGGGGCGATCGCCACCGCCGACAACGGCCACTATCAGCTGACGCCGCAAGGCCGCCAACTGGCGCAGTTGCCGATCGACCCGCGTCTGGCGCGCATGGTGCTGGAAGCGCAGAAGAGCGGCAGCGTGCGCGAGGTGATGATCATCACCGCCGCGCTGTCGATTCAGGATCCGCGTGAGCGCCCGATGGACAAGCAGCAGGCCTCGGACGAAAAACACCGCCGCTTCGCCGACAAAGACTCGGATTTCCTGGCGTTCGTCAACCTGTGGGATTATCTGCAGGAGCAGCAAAAGGCGAACTCCTCCAGCCAGTTCCGCCGGCTGTGCCGCAACGATTTTCTCAACTACCTGCGGGTGCGCGAGTGGCAGGATATCTACACCCAGCTGCGCCAGGTGGTGAAAGAGCTGGGGTTGCCGATCAACAGCACGCCTTCCGACTACCGCAGCGTGCACACCGCGCTGCTGACCGGCCTGTTGTCGCACATCGGCCAGAAGGATGCGGACAAGCAGGAATACACCGGCGCGCGCAACGCCCGCTTCTCGATCTTCCCCGGCTCCGGCCTGTTCAAGAAGCCGCCGAAGTGGACCATGGTGGCCGAACTGGTGGAAACCAGCCGCCTGTGGGGGCGCATCGCCGCGCGCATCGAACCGGAATGGATCGAGCCGCTGGCTCAGCATCTGGTGAAACACAGCTACAGCGAGCCGCACTGGTCGAAGTCGCAGGGGGCGGTGATGGCCAGCGAAAAGGTCACGCTGTTCGGTTTGCCGATCGTCGCGGCGCGCCAGGTCAATTACGGCGCCATCGATCCATTGCTGTGCCGCGAGCTGTTTATCCGCCATGCGCTGGTGGAGGGGGACTGGCAGACGCGCCACGCCTTCTTCCGCGACAACCAAAAGCTGCGCGCCGAAGTGGAAGAGCTGGAACATAAATCGCGCCGCCGCGATATTCTGGTGGACGACGAAACGCTGTTCGGCTTCTACGATCGCCGGATCCCCAACGACGTGGTGTCCGGCCGTCATTTCGACAGCTGGTGGAAGAACGCGGCCAAACAGCAGCCGGATCTGCTGAACTTCGAAAAAGAGATGCTGATCAAAGACGGCGCCAACAAGATCAGCGCGCTCGACTACCCGAACTTCTGGCATCAGGGCAATCTCAAGCTGCGGCTGAGCTATCAGTTCGAACCGGGCACCGACGCCGACGGCGTGACGGTGCATATTCCGCTGCCGATCCTCAATCAGGTGGAGGAGCAGGGCTTCGAGTGGCAAATCCCCGGCATCCGCCGTGAGCTGGTGATTGCGCTGATCAAGTCGCTGCCGAAACCGGTGCGTCGCAACTTCGTGCCGGCGCCGAACTACGCCGAGGCGTTCCTGGGCCGCGTAACGGCGCTGGAATTGCCGCTGCTGGACGCGCTGGAGCGCGAGCTGCGGCGCATGACTGGTGTGACCGTGTCACGTGATGACTGGCAGTGGGATCAGGTGCCCGATCACCTGAAGATGACTTTCCGCGTGGTGGGAGAGAAAAACCAGACGCTGCGCGAAGGCAAAGACCTGGCCGCGTTGCGCCTGCAGCTGAAAGAGAAGGTGCAGGAGACGCTGTCGGCGGTGGCCGACGACGGGCTGGAGCAGAGCAATCTGCATGTCTGGAGCTTTGGCCAACTGCCGGCGTTTTACGAGCAGAAGCGCGGCGGCTATTCGATGAAGGCGTACCCGGCGCTGGTGGATGAAAAGGACAGCGTGGCGATCCGCCTGTTCGACAGCGAAATCGAGCAGCAACAGGCGATGTGGCAGGGTACGCGCCGCCTGCTGTTGCTGAATATTCCTTCGCCGATCAAATACCTGCATGAAAAGTTGCCGAACAAGGCCAAGCTGGGGCTCTATTTCAACCCGTACGGCAAGGTGCTGGAGCTGATCGACGACTGCATTTCGTGCGGCATCGACAAGCTGATCGCCGAACACGGCGGCCCGGTCTGGCAAGAAGAAGGCTTTGCGCGCCTGCAGGAACAGATCCGCGCCGAGCTGAACGACACGGTCGTCGAGGTGGCCAAGCAGGTTGAACAGATCCTGACGGCGGTCTTCAACATCAACAAACGGCTGAAGGGCCGGGTGGACATGTCGTTGGCGCTGGCGCTGTCGGACATCAAGACCCAGCTCGGCGGGCTGGTCTACCGCGGCTTCGTGACCGGCAACGGGTGGAAACGCCTGCCGGATACGCTGCGTTACCTGCAGGCGATCGAGCGCCGATTGGAAAAATTGGCTATCGATCCGCACCGCGACCGCGCGCAGATGTTGCGGGTGGAGCAGGTGCAGCAGGCGTGGCAGCAGTGGTTGAACAAGCTGCCGCCGAAGCGACAGCAGGAGGAAGAAGTGAAGGCGGTGCGCTGGATGATCGAAGAGCTGCGCGTCAGCCTGTTCGCGCAGCAGTTGGGCACGCCTTACCCGATTTCCGACAAGCGCATTTTGCAAACTATCGAGCAGCTTTCGGGTTAAGCTCGGGCGCACCGGCCGGCAAGCGGCCGGCGCACCACAGGCTCAACAGGCCGCACAGCAGCAGCGTGGCGGCCAAATCCTGCCCGCGCGCCGCGATCGTCAGCCCCAGGGCGATCAACAGATAGTACAGCAGCCCGAATAACGCGCCGGCGGTGCCGAGTTGCTGCCGGTAGCGACTCAGCGCCTGGCTCAGCACATTCGGGATAGCCAACCCGAACGCCAGCATCACCAGCGCACAGGGGAGCAGCATCCACAGGCTGTGTTGCCACCAGAACAATGCCACGCCGCTGGCCACCGCCAGCAAACCGCCCAGCAGGATCTGATGTTTGGCGCTGACGCCGCGCGCCAGCAGGTGGCGGTTCAACAGCGCCCCCGCCAGGCTGCCCAAAGCCAGCATCACGCCCGAGTAGCCAAATTGTTGGCTGTTCAACCCCAGCCTTTCGAACATGAACGGCGCCAGGCTGAAGTAGCTGAACACCATGATATTGAAGCTGGCGACCAGCAGCGCCGAGCACCAGATGTGCCGATCGCGCAGTATTGCCGTCAGGGCAATGCCCGGCGCGGCGGCCGTTGCGGTTTGCCGCCGTCGCGTTTCCGGCAATGTGCCGTAGCTCCACAGCAGCAGCGCCAGCGCCCAGGCCGCCTGCGCGGTGAAAATCGCCGCGCTGCCGCCCCAGGCGACCAGCGCGCCGCCGGCGAACATCCCCAGCAGCGGACTGATGGAGAGCGCGATGCCGACCAGCGCGAACATGCGCCCCAGCGCCGGGCCTTGATAGACATCACGCAGCATGGTTTGCGTGACGATTGAGCCGACCGCGGCGCCGAAGGCGATCAGCGCACGGGCGGCCAGCAACAGCGTGAAACTGCCGCTCAGCAGCGCGAGGCCGGCGCCGACCAGATAGAGCGCCAGGCCGGCCAGCATCGCCGGACGGCGGCCGAACCGATCGCAGAAGGCTCCCCAAAAGGCGACGCCGAGGGCGAAGGCGAAGAAATAGATGGATAACGTCTGCCCGGCCTGCGCGGCGCTGACGCCGAAGTCGCTGCGGATGGCGGTGAGCGCTGGGCTGTACAGCGTTTCCAGGAGCTGCGGCGTCATGATGGCGGTGACGAGCAGCGGCAAAGATAAGCGTTGCATGATGCACATTCTCCCTAAAAGTTAAGGCGGCCAGTATAGGGAGCGGCGTTTTGTTCGATTACAATCATCCGGACAAAAAACAACAGGTATAGGACTGTCTGATGGCGCTGATTCAACAGCATCACCCGTTCGACCCGGATCGGCTGCCGGCACCGGCTCTCGGCATCGCGGCGGCACTGGCGGAGCACGACTCCGGGCTGCATTGGCATCAGCGTTCGCAGCTGCTGTATGCGCCGCAGGGGTGCATGACGGTCACGTTGGCGCAGCAGTGGCTGATTCTGCCGCCGACGCGCAGCGTCTGGATACCGGGCGGCATTGCGCATCGGGTGCAGCTGCGCGGCCGCGTCGCGTATCGCTCGCTGTATTTCGATCCGGCGCTGACGGCCGCCATGCCGCCACAGGCAACGGTGCTGGCGGTAAACCCGCTGTTGGCGGCGATCGTCGAGCGCATCGCGCACTGGCCGCTGGACTATGCGTTGGCACAGCCCCACGCGCGCGATTTGCTGGCGGTGCTGATCAATGAGTTGGGCGAGGCGCAGCGCGAGAATACCCAGTTGCGGCTGCCGCAGGATAAGCGTCTTGCCGCCTGGTTGGCGACGCTGCCGGAGAGCGACGAGTTGCCGGCGTTGGCGGCGTTGGCGCAGCGCTTGCACCTGCACGCCAAAACGCTGACGCGGCTGTTTCAGCGGGAAACCGGCCTGAGCTATCAGCAGTGGTGCCAGCAGTGGCGGCTGATGCGCGCGATCGAACTGCTGGCGTCGTTGCCGTCGGTCAGCGCGGTGGCGCAGCGGTTGGGGTTTTCCAGCGACAGTGCGTTTATCGCGTTTTTCCGTCAGTTCACCGGCACCACGCCGCGGCGCTATATGCAAGGGGGCTGAAAAAGCACAACGGCGCATAATGCGCCGTTGTGAGAGGATTATTTGCCTGCCGCCAGGGCGTCCAGCGCTTCGCGGATGCCGGGCACCGCCAGGGCGCGGTTATCGGCGCGATAGCGATCTTTCGCCGCCGGCGCCGAGCTTTGGATGGCGATCAGTTGCCAGCCGTCGGCGGTTTTCAACAGCAGCGGTGAGCCGCTGTCGCCGGGCAGGGTATCACATTGGTGCGACAGTACGCCTTGCTGAGCCCAGCCGGTGACCTTGCAGTTTTGGTGGCTGTAGAGGTCATCCAGGTGGTCTTCCGGGTAACCCGCCTGAGTTATCAGCCGCTTGGCCTGTTTTAGGGCCTGGGTCAACGCCTTGCTGTCGCCTTGCCACAGCGGCAACGGGGCGATCGGCAGCGGCTTTTTGTCTTTCAGACGGATCAGCGCAAAGTCATAAGCGGCCGCAGCGGGCGGGACGATCCAGCCATCACCGTCCGGCTTCAGCTTTTTGCCCAGCTTGCTGTCGACCAAGGTCTCGATATCGCCGGTTTGATACCGCCAGGATTTATCGCCCGCCACGAAGCGCAGGGCGATGGCTTTATCCAGTTGCCCGGGCGGCGCCAGAACGCAGTGGCCGGCGGTCAACGCCAGGTGCGGAGAGATCAGCGTGGCGGTACACAGATTGCCGCTGGCGGTTTCGACCTGGCCGATGGCTTGCCACGGCTGGGCGGCGGTATCCGTGACCTTGATTCGTTCATCTTTGCCGAAAAACAGACGCGTTTGCTCGGCCTTGGACGGGCCGTCGGCGCGTGCCGCCTGAGCAGCGATAAGCGGGAGTGAGCACAGCAACAGTAAAACGGATATGCGCATAGATCTCTTGCCTGACAAATACGGATCATCCATAAACACACTGAATGCTAACTATAGACTGATTTAGCAGCCATGTGGATGGGCAATAATTGATTTTTCAATAATTTCCCGCCGGCAACGCGGCAGGCTACAGGTAAAAAAAGACGGCGATCAGTCCGCAAAGGATCAGGGCGGTCAGAACGATCTCGAACAGGTAGCGGCGCAGCATCAATGAGAACCCCCCGATGAAAAAACACCCGGCGAACCGGGTGTCGTACACGTCAAGCCTGAAGCGGTGAGGGGACCCTCACGTCATTACGCTTTTTTGTGGCTGGCTTTCTTGTGGTGCTTTTTAGCCGCCTGGGCCTTTTGAGCCGGGGCTTTCTTCGCGGCTTTTTTGTGATGCTTCTTGGCCGCCTGCGCTTTCTGTACCGGTGCTTTCTTGCCGTGGTGTTTCACCTGAGCTTTAGCCGGCGCAGCGGTGGCGGTGGTTGCGGTAGCCGCAGGTGCGGTGGTGGCAGCCTCGGCAGCGAAAGCCACGGAAGACAGACCCATTGCAGCGGCAACAACCAGAGCTAATACTTTTTTCATCGTAGAATCCTCAACATGACTTTTGGGTATCAACCCCACTGCGGGGCCGTTGAAATGATAGTAGGCAAACGGCGCCCGGCTTTCCGTGAGTGATTGGTTTCGGCATGTAACCTAATGTACAGGGCGGCGGCGGCGAGGGGATTGCTGCTATAATGACCGCCAGGCGCGATAAAAGAGATTTAAAATGAACGAGATAGTGATTCGTTGTGGCGTGACCGAACAGGGCGAGGTGCCGCTGGCCTATGAGGACTGGGGCGATGAGGCGCACCCGCCGCTGCTGCTCATCATGGGCATCGGCGCGCAGCTTCTGTTGTGGCCTGACGACTTCTGCCGCGCCCTGGTGGCCCAGGGATTTCGGGTGATCCGTTATGACAACCGCGACGTCGGCCTTTCCGGCAAAACGCAGGCGCAACGCACGCAGCCGTTGTGGCTGCTGATGCTGCGCGCCCAGCTCGGCTGGCAAACGCCGGTGCCTTATACCCTGGCGGACATGGCGACGGACGCGGCGCATCTGCTCGATCATTTACGCATCCCGCAGGCTCACGTACTGGGCGCTTCGATGGGGGGGATGATCGCCCAGGTGCTGGCCGCCGAATACCCGCAGCGCGTCGCCTCGCTATGCATCTTGTTCTCCAGCACCAATCAGCCGCTGTTGCCACCGCCGGCGCCTTCGCTGCTGTGGCTGTTGGCGCGCCGGCCGGCGGCCGATTTGACGCTGCAGCAGCGCCACGAGGGAATGAAGGCCTTCCTGCGCGCGCTCGGTACCCGGTTTTACCCGCCGGAGGAGGCGGAACTGGATGCATTGGTGAATCGGCTGTTGAAGCGGGGCGTGGATCCCGAAGGCGTGCAGCGGCAACTTTCCGCGTTGCTCGGCAGCGGCGATCTGCGTCGCTACAGCCGGCGCATAGCCGCGCCGACGCTGGTCATTCACGGCGATCGCGATCGGCTGGTGCGCAAGGCCGGCGGGGTGGCGATCGCTCGGGCTGTCGTCAACGCCAAATTGCATATTATGCCGGGCATGGGGCATGACCTGCCTGCGCCGTTGAGGCCGCAGCTGGCGGCGATGATCGCCCGTCATGCTCTGGGATGAGAAGCCGGGACGCCGGCGTTTTTTGCCATTTTAGTTACAACATACTAATGATGAGTAGCCACCCGCCACTCTGCGGCCAAGGCGTTGTCAGCAGGGAACGTGCGCTATGAAACATTATCCGGTCATGCAGACGGAAAAAGGGCGCGGCTGGGGCCGCGCCAGGAGAGATTACAGGTAGCGGTTTTCCAAATGCTGGCGGAAGTAGCGTGGGTTGAGCGCTTCGCCGGTCGCATTGACGATCAGCGTCTCGGTCGGGAAGCGGCTGCCGTGGCGCCAGATGTTGTGCTGCAACCAGTGGAACAGCGGCTGCAGGTTGCCGGCGGCGATATCTTCGCTCAGCGAAGGCAGGGCCTGGCGCACGCTGTGGAACAGCTGCGCGGCGTACATCGCGCCGAGGGTGTAAGTCGGGAAGTAGCCGAAGGCACCGTCGGTCCAGTGAATATCCTGCATGCAGCCATTGCGGTAGTTGCCGATGGTGTCGAGGCCGAGGTAAGCACTCATCTTCTCATTCCACAGCGCCGGAATGTCTTCCACTTCGATATCGCCTTCGATCAGCGCTTTTTCAATTTCGTAGCGCAGGATGACGTGAGCAGGATAGCTCACCTCATCGGCGTCGACGCGGATCAGGCCCGGTTTAACGCGCTGGTTGAGGCGAATGAAGTTGGCTTCTTCCAGCGCCGGCTGTTCGCCAAACTGTGCGGTGACTAACGGACGCAATATTTTCAGGAATTCATTGCCGCGCGCCAGCTGCATTTCGAACAGCAGGCTTTGCGATTCGTGGATAGCGGTGGAACGGGCCAGGGCGATCGGCTGGCCGAGCAGATCGCGCGGCAGGTTTTGCTCGTAGCGGGCGTGGCCGGTCTCGTGCACGATGCCGAGCAGCGCGGTCAAAAACTCTTTCTCGTTGTAACGCGTGGTGATGCGTACATCTTCCGGCACGCCGCCGCAGAACGGGTGGGCGCTGACGTCGACGCGGCCGTTGTCGAAGTTGAAACCGAGCAGTTTCATCACGCTCAGGCTCAGCTGACGCTGGGTGTCCACATTGAATGGACCTTGTGGCGCCTGGCAAGGCTCATTAGCCTGTTTGGCCACCACGCGCTGCAACAGATCCGGCAGCCAGGTTTTCAGATCGCCGAAGATGCGGTCGAGATCGCTGCTGCGCATGCCCGGTTCATACAGGTTAAGCAGGGCGTCGTAACGGCTGGTGCCGGCCGCCTGCGCGCGGATCTGCGCCTCTTCCCGACTGAGCTTGACCACCTCGCGCAGATTCTCGGCGAAGCCGTCCCAATCGTTGGCCGGGCGTTGGGCGCGCCAGGCGTGTTCGCAGCGTGCGCCGGCCAGCGACTTGGCTTCGACCAGCGAGGCCGGCAGCAGCACGGCGTCTTCATACTGGCGGCGCATTTCGCGCAGGTTGGCGCGGTCGATCTCGTCCAGCGTCTCTTGCTGCGCGCGATCCAACAGCTCGCCGGTGCTTTGTGCCGTTAAAATCTGGTGCTGCAGCACGCTCAATTCGGCCAGGGCTTCGGAGCGCGCCTTGCTGCCGCCCGGCGGCATCATGGTTTGCATGTCCCAACCGGCGATGGCGGACAGGTGGCCGAAACGCGACAACCGGCTGAACAGGGCGCGCAGGTGATCGTAAGCAGACGTGTTGGAATGTGCAGATGTCATTATTATTCGGCTCCAATGAGAAGGTCTGGCGGCATTACGCCAGATCGGCTTTTAAACTGAATGTCGGCTTTACCGGCCAGCAGAAACGGAAACTGGCGCCGCCGAGCGAACTCCCTTCGACGAACACCTGCCCCTGGTAGGCGACGGCGATGGAATGGACGATGGCCAGGCCCAACCCGCAGCCGCCGGTAGCGCGATCGCGGCTGGGGTCGAGACGGACGAAAGGTTCAAACACCCGCTCGCGCTCTTCCGGCGGGATACCTGGCCCGTCATCCTCGACCTGCAAGCAGGCGAGGTCGCCGTCAAACCACAGGCCGACGCGCAGACGCTGTTCGGAATAGCGCAGCGCGTTGTTGACCAGGTTGTCGAGCACGCGCTCCATCAGGCGCAGATCGACGCCGCCGAAGTCGCCGACGTGCGGGATATCGAGCTGGATGTCGCGTTCCTGATGAATAAGACGGATATCATCGACCTTGTCCTCGAGCCATTTTGGCAGATCGATGGGTTCAATGTTTAACGCAACCTGCGGGCGATCCAAACGGGCATAGGTCAGCAGCTCGTCGATCAGCGACTCCAGCTGGCCGATATCGCGGTTCAACGCCTGCTGCTCGCTTTCGGACAGGTTATCGCTCATTTCGAGCCGGTAACGCAGGCGCACCAGCGGCGTGCGCAGCTCGTGCGCGATGCCGTCGATCAGCTGTTTCTTGCTGGCGATCAGGGTGTTGACGCTGTCGGCCATCTGGTTGAACGCCACGCCGAGCCGGCTCAGGCTGGAGGTGGGATCGAAGTGGGTGCGCTCATCCAGATGCCCGGCGCCGAGCCGCTGGGCGGCGTTTTCCAATTTGAGCAGGTCTTGCCAGTGCGGCCGCATCCACAGAAACACCGGCAGCGCCAGCGACATGCCGATAAACACCAGCAATACCAGATCCAGCAGGCGCATCTGGTGCAGGTAGAACAGATAAGGAATGGGGCCGACCACTAACACGTAGTGGCTGCGCGGAATGCGCTGCATAAAGGTGTACTGATCGTCGAGGGCGATGATTTCCCCCAGCCGCAGCCGTTTTTTCAGATCCTCGCTCAGCTCCTGTTTGCCGAGCGGTTCGATATGCAGTTTGAACGACAGGTTGAGATCCAGCGTGGCGATGGTCTTGTTCCAGTCCTTCAGCGGGATTTCGCGCAGCTCGCTGCGCATCAGGTACAGCGAACTTTTCATCAGATCGTCCATCGACTGGCGGCCGGCGCGCTCGGCGGTCACCTTGTACACCAGGCCAACCAGCATCGCCATCACCAGAAAACAGACGAACAGCAACAGGAAGAACTGGACGAAAAGTTTTCTCATTGTTGCACCGATGCCCAGGCATTAGGGGCGAACAGATAACCTTTATTGCGCACGGTCTTGATGCGGAACGGCTCCAGCGCGTTGTCGTACAGCTTGCGGCGCAGGCGGGAGATCGCCACGTCGATACTGCGATCCATACCGTCGTAGCTCACGCCGCGCAGGTTTTGCAGCAACGCCTCGCGATCCATGATCTGCCCGGCGTGGGTCGCCAGTTCCCACAACAAATCGAAATCCGAGGTGGACAGGGTGATCGTTTCTTCGCCCAGCGTGACCTGCCGGTTGACCGGATCGATGCACAATAGCCCAAAATGCAGCGCGTTATGCTGGGTGAGCGGCTGAACCGACTCTTCTTTCGGCTGCTGGCTGTGTTGGCGCAGGTGCAAACGCAGGCGGGCCAGCAACACCGCCGGCGGCGTGGTTTTCAGGATATAGTCGTTGGCGCCCATCTCCAGCGACAGAATATGGTTCATGTCGCTGTCGAGCGAGGTGAGCAGCACGATCGGGCCGGGGAAGGTAGGGCGCAGATCGCGGCACAGCGTCATGCCGTCTTTGCCGGGCAGCATGATGTCCAGCAGCACTAAATCGGGTTGCTCGCGCTCGATGCGCGCTTGCGCGCTGTCGCCGCGCGGTTCGATCAGCACCTCGATGTCGTGTTTGCCCAGATAGGCGGCGATCAGTTTGCCGACTTCAGGATCGTCTTCCACAAAAACAATTTTATGCATATGCCCGTGTTTTAATAAGAAAAGCGGATTTCAGCATAGCGCGGCCCACAGCGAAGCGCCATGCGGATCTTTGCCTCAGCGCAGCGGCCGCCCGCCGTCGACGCCGTGGGTGCGGCCGGTCACGTAACGGCTCTCCAGCAGGTAGTTCACCAGATTGACCACTTCGCTCTCGCCCGGCGCGACCTTCATCAGCGATTTCGCCAGCGCTTGTTGGCGGTAGGCTTCATCGTCGCCCGGATTGAAGATGATCAGCGCCGGCGCGATGGCGTTGACCTTCACCTCCGGCGCCAGCTTGCGGGCGAACGAGCGGGTCATATTGTCCAGCGCGGCCTTGCTGGCGGCGTAGGCGATATGTTTGTCGCTGCCTTTTTCCACCACGTAGTCGGTCAGATGGATAATGTCCGCGCCTGCCTGGCCCTGGCCGGTCAGGCAAGATTCGAGCAGTTGGTTGAGCAAATAGGGCGTATAGACGTGAATTTGCAGCATCGCCGCCATCACTTGCTCCGGCGGCACTTCCGCCGACTCGGCCTGCCAGGCGCTGGCGTTGTGGATCACTGCGCGCAATTTGGGCGCCACCTGCCGCACCTGGTCGGCGAAACGGTAGATGCCTTCGTGCGTGGAAAAATCGCCCTGAATGCAACTGGCGCCCAAGGCTTTCAACTCGGTCATCGCCGGATATTCGCTGCGATAGGCAATGATGACGGGAACGCCGCGCTGGAGAAACGCTCTGGCGAGCGCCAGCCCGATGCGCCGCGCGCCGCCGGTAATCAGCACCGGGGCAGAGTTGGGGTGTTCCATTGATTAAAGCTCCTGGACAGACTGGCAAACAATAGGGGAATTATGCCATCATACGGCGGAAAGTCGTTAAAGCTTCGCATGATTATCCATTTCTGGATGTAAGATCCCCAATGCGTTTCAGGTTGCCGCCCGGCGGCGGCTTGAAAGACCACGGGTTAACACTGGCCATGAGAGGAATGAGGGGATGAACAGCAATCACCTTGCATCCATCGCGCGCAGTGAGAAAATCTGTTTTGACTATATGGATTTTCTGTCCGCATCGTGCAGGAAGCACTGGCGCTTTGTTGATGCTATTTATGGTGTGATGCCGATCTTCGGCATGGTGTTGAAATCGCGCGTGACCACGTCACAAACGCGCAAAGAGCAGTTGAAAGAGCTGGCGCTGCAAGTGGTGTCGACGCAGGTCAGCGATGAAACCAATATCGTGCGCCTGATTGACCTGGCGCAGCAGCAGGGCCTGACGGTGTTTGATATTCAGTTGCCCTATGCGCTGGAAGCGCAACAGCTGGCGGCCATTCAAAAAGAGTGCGAGGAAGGCATTGCGATCGCCCTGGTGGGTGAGCGCATGACCATCACCATTCCCCCTAAAAGCTGACCGGGTGTATCGACCCGGCCGCCCGTTCATGGTTAGGCAATTGACTTACCGCGATGGCCTAACCATGAATGTGAAATTTCGCGCCGCGTCACGGTCAGCGTCTAACCTTCATCCCATCATTCAATTCATTCATTGGCGGATTACCCTCCTCAGGGCGTTGTGCCGTTTTTAATGCACGGTGGCGGAATGGTTGCCAGCAGGCGCGCAGATGCCGGTTTCCGGCAGCCGATGTTCGCGCAGCACCTGCAGCGTTTCTATTCGAAAGCGCAGCAGGTGCCGCTCGGCGGCCTGCTGCATTTGTTCGCACAGCGAGGTATCGTCCATCACCTGTTCGATGGCGAGCCGAGCCTGATGCACATGCGGCTCAACGCCGCGGAGGGGCGTTTGCCGCAGGCGCAGATGGGTAATGTTGTTGAATGTAACGATCAACGCGGCCAGGGCAGACTCGAAAATATTCAGTGCGTTAACTCTGGCGGCATATTCCACATTCAGCCAGGGTTTCTCGGCGATGATCGCCTGAGCGACGCCCAGCGCCTGCTGATAGTGCATCATCGCCAGGCGATCGCGCCGCTGATTGAATGCCGTGTTGCCCTTGGCGATCAGTGCTTCCCAAGCGGCAAACAAGGGTAATGCGTGCAGCAGTTTTTCAGCCATGAAATGCCTTCCATTTTCAGCCTGTCCAAACCCGCCTCCTGACGCCTCTCAGCGGGGGCACTTGTGTCTTACCGTTAATGCTTGGATGATAATGATAATTAATTGCATTTAAGATCGCAAGCGGAGCCTCTGACGAATCAATAACGGGGAGCGGGGTAAGAGGAAGGGCGAGGAAACGAAATGCGGCTGACGGGCAGCCGCATGGGCAGGCGATTTTAGTGCAACATAAACCAGCCGGCAGGCAGCGTGGCCACCAGCAGCAAGAAGATGCTGCTTTTTTCCAGGCGATTGAGCAGATTGATATCCCGATGGCCGCGGCGGGCATACATGAACACCAACAGCCCTGGCGCATACAGCAGCACCGACATCAGTAGGTGCATCAGCCCGGAAGCATACAGCAGCCACAGGCCATAGACGCAGGCGCCGGAGGCGGCGAAGATCAGGCGCTTGTCGCGACGGCGGTAAGCCACCTTGAACAGAAACGCGCCGACCAGGAAGTAAGGCACCAGGATCATCTCTGACGCGATGGTCAACAGCGAGTTGTAGTTGCTGCCGGTCAGCCAGATAAGCACCAGCGCCAGCTGCACCGCGATGTTGGTCAGCCACAGCGAAGAGGACGGGGCGTGATGGCGGTTCTGCTTGCCGAACACGCGCGGAAACGCGCCGTGCTGCGCGGCCAGCAGCGGCACTTCCGCCGCCATGATGGTCCAGCTCAGGTAGGCGCCGCACACGGAAACGATCAGGCCGGCGGCGATGAGCACGTCTCCCCACGGGCCGATCAGTTCTACCATCAGCACCGCCATCGACGGATTGCGCATCTCGGCCAGTTCGCTGCGCGGCACCACGCCCAGCGACAGCAGCGTGACCATCAGATACACCGCCAGCGCCGACAGCACCGCCAGCATAGTGGCGCGGCCCACGTCTTTCTTATTGCGAGCGCGAGCGGAAACCACCACCGCGCCCTCCACGCCGATAAATACCCATAGGGTGATCAGCATGGTGTCCTTGACCTGTTCCCACACCGGTTTGCCGAGGGCGACGCCGTTGAAATCCAGTGTGAACACGTCCATTTTAAAGGCGATCGCCGCCAGAACGGCGAACATTCCCAGCGGCAACAGCTTGGCGAGGGTGGCCGCCAGATTGATGCTGGCGGCGGTTTGCACGCCGCGCAGCACCAGCGCGTGCACGATCCACAGCAGGGCGGATTCGGCGATCAGCGCCTGCCAGGTATTGCCGTCACCGAGGATAACGTTGCCGCCGCGATCGGTGAAAATGCTCAGCGCCGCGAACACGATCACCAGATACGAGACGTTGGCGATCACGGCGCACAGCCAGTAACCCCAGGCGGAGCAGAAGCCCACCAGTTCGCCGAATCCTTCTTTGGCGTAGGTGAAGATGCCACCGTCCAGATCCGGACGCAAACGCGTAAGCAACAGCATGGCGAATGCTAAGAACAGAATGCCGACGCCGGTGATCCCCCAACCCAGCAGCAGCGCGGCGGGGCTGGCGACCTGCGCCATGTTTTGCGGCAGACTGAACACGCCGGCGCCCAGCATCGAGCTGAGCACCAAAGCGGTTAGCGCGGTAAGACCGAGTTTTTTTTCCAATGACGGATCCTGAACGCAGAATAAACAACTGGAAGGGAACTGCTTGGCTGCAACAATGTATTAACAACCACTGCGCGAATAGACAATAGCCCTAAAAATTGGCGCAAATTCTACGGAGGGATGATTAGAGATGCAATGATTGAATATGCGGAATTTACAAAAAACTATTCAACGCGCGATGGAAAAAGCGGCAATAAAAACGGGCAGCTCAAGGGCTGCCCTATGGTAAACCTAAAAACGGGTTTTATTTGAACAGATCGGCGCTGACGGTCAGGTTGCCGCCGCTCTTGTTCTGCCACTGGCGGGTGACGTGGTAGTACTTGGCGCCTTTCTCAGCCGCGCGTTTCGCCACTTCGGTGGAGACATCGGTCATGCTGTTGAAGTGGCCGGTGAAGGTGACGGAATCGAACGGCACCATCTGCGCGGCGGTCACGTTGTTCACTTCCTGGATCTTGGTGCCGTTAGGCAGCGTGACGGTATAGCGTTGGCCGGTAGAGGACTGGGTTTCGAAGAAACGGCCCACTTCGCGGCTTGGCGAACCGGAAGATGCGACGCCAGGGATTTCGACCTTCGCGGCTGCGGCGCCGCCTGCGGCCAGCGCGGCGCGGCCGGCGTCAGAATCGGCCGGAATGGCGTCCGGGCTCTGCACGCGGCGTTTCGGCGCATCGGCCTTATAGATATAGGCGGTGACGAACTGGTTGCCGCCGGAGTTGGCGTCAACCTGGCGCACGATGAAGAAGGATGCAGCGCCTTTTTTCTTCGCTTCTTTGGAGATGGCGTCGTTGATGTCCGGCTGGCTGCGGTAGAAGCCGCTGACGCTCACGGTATCATAAGGCTCCAGCAGGTAGGCTTCCTCTTTAGGCAGTTCATTCACGCCGTTAAATACGCGGTATTTTGGTGTTTTGCTCACTTCTGGCGCATCTTTATGATAAAGGTCTGCGGTGACGCGCCAGTTGCCGCCGTTGTTGCTGTTGTTGCTGTCCTGGATATAGAAGGAATCGGCACCCAGTTTGTCTGCACGGCGGGATACGGCGTCGACGGCTTCATTGATGGCATTGAAGCGGCCGGTAATCGTGATGCGATCAAACGGCTTCAGCGCCGCTGCTTTCTCAGGAGTTAACTCTTGCGCCGCATGAGCAGACAGCGCGGTGAGTGATAACAAGGCTGACGCGATGATCGTGGTCTTCAGCTTCATAAAAAATCCTTTCGCCTAGCGCATTAACGTTTATAACGTACTGAACTGTTTAAGTGTAATTCAGCCGTCGATTATTACATGTAATTCTGAAAACTGTCTCAGCATTTTATGTTATCCCGTGCGACAAATCGGTGACGGTGACGCGGGTCGCACGGATGGCGCCACCGTCATAAGTTTCCATAATAACGGCTTGGGTGTCATTAATGTTAATTATTCACAAAATGATAACTTTTATGCTTTTCCGCCGCGCATGGCCATAATTCGTTACGCCGGGCGTAAACCTCTTGCCACGCAGAATACGCTGTTCTGTATGGATTTTTTCACAGTAAATTGCGATTTGTCATATCACGCGCGGCGTTTTTATGTAAAAACAGAGCTGAATGCGTAAGCAATTATGGATCATCGACCTTATTTTCAGTAGGTTATAGTTGGCGTCTGAAATCAGTGCGGGCAAGTTAACGCTTCGCCCGCCGGCGGCGCCGTGCTATGGGCAGGAAAATAATAAACATCATCCAAGACAGGTGAGAAGGGAACATTATGCGTATTGGTGTACCAAGAGAGCGGTTGGCCAATGAAGCCCGGGTCGCAGCCACGCCGAAAACGGTGGAACAACTGCTGAAGCTGGGTTTTACCGTCGCGATTGAACGCGGGGCGGGCAAACTGGCCAGTTTTGAGGACGTCGCCTACGAAGCCGCCGGCGCGGCGCTGGTCGACGAAAACGAAGTGTGGCAGTCGGATCTGATCCTGAAAGTCAACGCGCCGCAAGACGACGAGATCGCCTTGATGCGCGAAGGCAGCACGTTGGTCAGCTTTATCTGGCCGGCGCAAAACCCTGAATTGATGGCCAAGCTGGCGGCGCGCAACGTCACCGCGCTGGCGATGGACTCGGTGCCGCGCATCTCGCGCGCCCAGTCGATGGACGCGCTGAGCTCGATGGCCAACATCGCCGGCTACCGCGCGATCGTCGAAGCGGCGCATGAGTTCGGCCGCTTCTTCACCGGCCAGATCACCGCCGCCGGCAAAGTGCCGCCGGCCAAAGTGATGATCATCGGCGCCGGCGTGGCCGGCCTGGCGGCGATCGGCGCTGCGGGCAGCCTCGGCGCCATCGTGCGCGCCTTCGACACCCGCCCGGAGGTGAAAGAGCAGGTGCAGAGCATGGGCGCGGAATTCCTCGAGCTGGATTTTGAAGAGGAAGCGGGCAGCGGCGACGGTTACGCCAAAGTGATGTCCGAAGCCTTTATCAAGGCCGAGATGGCGCTGTTCGCCGCGCAGGCGGCGGAGGTTGACATCATCGTCACCACCGCGCTGATCCCGGGTAAACCGGCGCCGAAGCTGATCACCAAAGAGATGGTGGCGTCGATGAAGCCGGGCAGCGTGATCGTCGATTTGGCGGCGCAAACCGGCGGCAACTGCGAACTGACCGTGGCCGACACCATTACCGTGACCGACAACGGCGTGAAAATCATCGGCTATACCGATCTGCCGAGCCGCTTGCCGACCCAATCTTCGCAGCTGTACGGCACCAACCTGGTCAACCTGCTGAAGCTGCTGTCGAAAGAGAAAAACGGTGAGATTGACATCGATTTCGACGATACGGTGATCCGCGGCGTTACCGTGGTGCGCAGCGGTGAAATCACCTGGCCGGCGCCGCCGATCCAGGTCTCGGCCCAACCGAAAGCGGCGCCCGCCGCCGCACCGGCCGCCAAACCCGAAGCCAAACCGACCTCGCCGGGGCTGAAGTATGGCCTGATGGCCCTAGCGATCCTGCTGTTCGGCTGGCTGGCGGACGCGGCGCCGAAAGAGTTCCTGTCGCACTTTACCGTGTTCGCGCTGGCCTGCGTGGTCGGTTACTACGTGGTCTGGAACGTCAGCCACGCGCTGCATACCCCGCTGATGTCGGTTACCAACGCGATCTCAGGGATTATCGTGGTCGGTGCGCTGCTGCAAATTGGCCACGGCGGCTGGGTGAGTTTCCTCTCCTTTATCGCCGTGCTGATCGCCAGCATCAATATTTTCGGTGGGTTCACCGTCACTCAGCGCATGCTGAAGATGTTCCGCAAGAACTAAGGGGTAACAAATGTCTGGAGGATTGGTTACAGCTGCATACATTGTTGCCGCTATTTTGTTTATTTTCAGCCTGGCGGGCCTGTCGCGTCATGAAACGTCGAAGCAGGGCAACCTGTTCGGCGTCGCCGGCATGGCGATCGCGCTGATCGCCACCATCTTGGGGCCGGATTCCGGCAACGTCGGCTGGATCATCATCGCCATGATCATCGGCGGCTCGATCGGCGTCTATCTGGCCAAGAAGGTCGAGATGACCGAAATGCCGGAGCTGGTGGCGGTGCTGCACAGTTTCGTTGGCCTGGCGGCGGTGCTGGTCGGCTTCAACAGCTACCTGGATCACGGCGCGCCGATGGAGCCGGTGATGGCGAATATCCATCTGACCGAAGTGTTCCTCGGCATCTTTATCGGCGCCGTGACCTTCACCGGGTCGATCGTCGCTTTCGGCAAGCTGCGCGGCATCATTTCTTCCAAACCGCTGATGCTACCGAATCGCCACAAGCTGAACCTGGCGGCGTTGGTGATCTCGTTCCTGTTGCTGGTGGCGTTCGTGCGCACCGACAGCGTGGGCTGGCAGGTGATAGCGCTGCTGCTGATGACGGCGATCGCGCTGGCGTTCGGCTGGCATCTGGTCGCCTCGATCGGCGGCGCCGACATGCCGGTGGTGGTGTCGATGCTCAACTCTTACTCGGGGTGGGCGGCCGCCGCGGCGGGCTTCATGCTGAGCAACGATCTGCTGATCGTCACCGGCGCGCTGGTGGGCTCTTCGGGGGCGATACTGTCTTACATCATGTGCAAGGCGATGAACCGTTCGTTTATCAGCGTGATCGCCGGCGGTTTCGGCAGCGACGGTTCTTCCACCGGTGACGCCGAAGAGATGGGCGAATACCGTGAAACCACGGCGGAAGAGGTGGCCGAGCAGCTGAAGAACTCCACGTCGGTGATCATCACCCCTGGCTACGGCATGGCGGTGGCGCAGGCGCAGTATCCGGTGGCGGAAATCACCGAAAAACTGCGGGCGCGCGGCGTGAAGGTGCGTTTCGGCATTCACCCGGTCGCGGGGCGCTTGCCGGGCCACATGAACGTGCTGCTGGCGGAGGCGAAGGTGCCGTACGACGTGGTGCTGGAGATGGATGAAATCAACGACGATTTCCCGGATACCGACACCGTGCTGGTGATCGGCGCCAACGACACGGTGAACCCGGCGGCGCTGGAAGATCCGCGCAGCCCGATCGCCGGCATGCCGGTATTGGAAGTGTGGAAAGCGCAGAACGTAATCGCGTTCAAACGCTCGATGAACACCGGCTACGCCGGCGTGCAGAACCCGCTGTTCTTCAAGGAGAATACCCAGATGCTGTTCGGCGACGCCAAAGACAGCGTGGAGGCGATTCTGCGGGCGCTGCAGAAGTAAAATTGGGCAACCAAAAAAACGGGCCGCTTAGCGGCCCGTTTTTTATGCGCGAAGGTTAATCTTCGTCGTCATGCTCGTCATCTTCATCCGCCTCGATCGGGCAGTTGAAATTTTCCGGTTTAATCACCAGCAGGTCGCATTTCAGATGATCGATCACATGTTCCGCGGTGTTGCCGATAAAGGCGGCTGAAATGCCGGTGCGGCCCAGGGTGCCCAGCACCACCACGCCGGCCTGCAGATGTTCGGCCAGATCGGGGATGACCTCTTCCGGCAGGCCTTTTTCCACGTGGGTGAACTCTTCCTTAATGCAGAATTTCTGCCGCAGCGCCTTCATGGCGATCAGATGCTGGCCGCGAATGGCGTCGTTGTAGACGCTCGGGTCGAAGTCGGGCAATTCGATGGCGATGTTGATCGGGGTAACGGGATAGGCGCCGACCAGGTGAACCTCGGTCTGGTTGACGTTTTGCGCCAGTTCGACGGTTTCTTGCACCAGTTTGATATTGAGCGGGTCGTGATAGGGTTCCTCGCTGGCCAGGTTGACCGCCACCAGCGCCTTGCCGCCTTCCGGCCAGGGCTGGTCTTTCACCATCCACACCGGGCAAGGGCATTTGCGCAGCAGGTGCCAGTCGGTGGGGGTAAAGATCACCGACTCTAACCGATCGTGTTGGTGCGCCATTTTCAGCAGCAGGTCATGTTGGCCGGAAAGCACTTCCTGAATGATGGCTTCGAAGGGGCGGTTATGCCAAACCACTTTGATTTCGATCGGCACGCCGTCGTTGAGATAGAAGCGGCACTGCTCGTTGATCCAGGCGGCGCGTTGGCTGATCACACCTTGCCGCATCGCCGTTCTTTCATCCGGGGAGAGCAGGGTCGTCATTTCGTAAGAGAAGTCATAGATGGGCAGGAAGGCCTTGATGCGCCCGCCGTTCCGTTTTACCAGGTACACGGCGCGGCGCAATGCCGGCTGATCGTCCTGATTGGGGTCAATAGCCACCAGAAGATTCTGATACTTCGCCATAGGGCCTCCTTACAGCTGAAATCAACAGTCTGTTAATTTACAGAGTAACCCAACATTGAAAAACAGAACAACAACGGAAGCGTGCCGGATCAACAATTTCGGTGAAATGGTGATCCGGCGGGGGAATCAGGCGTTGACGGTCACGTTGATGCGCGGCGTACCGGCCAGCACCGACAGCGCGTCGGCGTTTTCAATGGTGATGTATTTGCCTTTCACGCTGAGGATTTCGCTTTTCTGGAAGCGCCCCAGCAGGCGGCTGATGGTTTCCACCGTCAGCCCAAGGTAGTTGCCGATGTCGCCGCGGGTCATGGTCAAACGGAACTCGCGCGGTGAGAAGCCGCGCTCCGCAAAGCGGCGCGACAGGTTGTAAACGAACGCCGCCAGGCGCTCTTCGGCGTTTTTCTTCGACAGCAGCAGGATCATGTCCTGGTCGCCTTTGATCTCGCCGCTCATCAACCGCATGATCTGCTGACGCAGGTTCGGCATTTTGCCGGACAGATCGTCGAGGGTCTCGAACGGGATCTCGCACACCATCGAGGTTTCCAGAGCCTGAGCGAAGCTCGGGTGCTTCAGGCCACCGATGGCGTCGAAGCCCACCAGGTCGCCCGCCAGGTGGAAGCCGGTGATCTGCTCATCGCCTTGCTCGGTGATGGTGTAGCTTTTAATGGTCCCGGAACGGATCGCGTACAGCGATTTCAGCTCGTCGCCGGCCTTGAACAAGGTCTGGCCTTTCTGGATGGGCTTCTTCCTCTCGATAATGTTGTCGAGCTGGTCCAGCTCGTGAGCATTGAGGGTGAAAGGAATGCACAGCTGGCTGATGCTGCAGTCCTGGCAATGGATCGCACAACCACCAGACTGGATACGACGAATCACGCGTTTTTCCGGGATCATAGATTACGCTCATTCAATAATTGATATGAGTCAATTTTAACATCTTTTGCTGCAGCTGATAAGGGTGGCATTAGCATGAATAGGGGTATTGTGTGCGAATTTTGCGCACACATGCCGCCGATTATTCTGTATCGGACTGAAGTTATGAGTATTATTTGTGACTTATGCGTTTTATTCACACAGGTTATTAATAGTGCCCAGCGGGCACGAGCGCGGCGTTGAGCAATGTGCTTTATTAAGCAGCGCCAAACAATGGCGCTGCTTAAGCCGATCGCAGCGGCTACAGCAAACTTTTCGGCAGGTAGCCTTCATGCTGCAGCAGCCATTGCTTGCGCTGTACGCCGCCGGCATAGCCGGTCAGCGCGCCCTGCGAACCGATCACCCGGTGACAGGGCACCACGATGCTGATCGGATTTGAACCGTTGGCCATGCCGACCGCGCGCGAGGCGGTCGGACGGCCGATACGTTGCGCCAGCTGGCCGTAGGTCAGGATCTCGCCGCAGGGGATTTGGCGCAGCTGTTGCCACACGGTGCGCTGGAACTCGGTGCCGGCGGTCATCACCGGCAACCGATCGATAATGCTCAGTTCCCCGGCGAAATAGCGTTGCATGGCGTCGGTCAGCCCGCTGGGATCGCGCTGCTCGCGCAGAGTGAAGCGATCGGCGCGGTAGTGGGTGTTCAGCAGCTTCATCAGGCGCGCTTCGTGATCGGTCCAGTCGATCGCCCGCAGGCGCCCCTGTTCATCGGCAATCAGCACCAGTTCACCCACCGGCGTAGCGGTACGATCAATCAAAAAAGTCTGCATCTGGATCACTCCTCGGTTTAGTGTGGCGATTATCGCATGAAACGGAGGGAGACGATGGCGGATTTCGGACATGCTGATGGGCAACCGCAGGGTTGCCCGAATAGCCGGCTTACGGTAAGGCGGGGAGTTATTGTGCGATAAATTTATAAAATAAATTTATAATTCATCAAGACGAGTCGTACCTTGCTTGTTATTTAAGCAGGCAGTGCCGCTTTGCGGTTACTTATAGCTGATAGTCACGCGCTTTAAATGGGGGGCGTTATTCACCATCTCACTGCTGACGGCAGAAACTAATTCTTTTGGCATCTCTGTTAACGAAGAGGATATATACCCGTTCTGATATTCCGTCACTTTACCGAAGCAGCTGGAGATAAGCTTTTCATCCTGATGTTTGACGGTGCAGGCCGGCGTGGTAATGGCGCCGGTGAAGCGCACGACGCCGGAGGCGACCTGACTGCCGGAAAGCGGTTTTGCTTGCAGAGCGAAGGGCAGAATGACCAATGCGCTTAATACGGCTAAGTAATGGTTCATATGCTGTTCCTTTCAGAGTAAAAACACTGCCAATTAAAAAACAAGCGCGCTTGTTTTCATCAAATAAGCCATTTCGCCTGGCGAAATAAAAACGAATGGGCAAAAATCCTACTGCCAGCATTCAATGAATTTGATAATAGGGAGGTAGGATGAGTAAAACCATGATTTGGATCATAGTGAAGACTGGTTAATGATTTGAGGCGCGGGCGGGATAGCAGGCTGTGATCGTTCTCTCAGGAAATTCGGGCAATGGCGGCCGTTTTCGCCCCCGTTGCGCGGCCGCAGCAACGGGGGCGAGAGCGGGGTTACAGCATGCCGCTGCTGCCGCAGATGCGGATCTTTTCCGCCACCACTTCTTTCATCGCCAGCTTGCCGGGGACGATGTACTTGCGCGGATCGTTGGCGTCCGGGTGCTGCGAAAAGTAGCTTTTTACCGCATCGGCGAAGGCGATTTTCAATTCGGTGGCGACGTTGACCTTGCAAACGCCGAGCGAGATCGCGCGCTTGACCATCGCTTCCGGAATGCCGGAGGCGCCGTGCAGCACCAACGGCACGTCCACCTGTTCGCGGATCAGCGCCAGGCGCTCGAAGTCCAACTTCGGTTCGCCGTGATACAGGCCGTGGGCGGAACCGATCGCCACCGCCAGCGAATCGATGCCGGTGGCGGCGACAAACTCGCGTGCCGCGGCCGGATCGGTATAAAAGCTGTCCGCCGTATCGACGATCAGATCGTCTTCTTGCCCGCCCAGGCGGCCCAGCTCCGCCTCCACGCTGGCGCCGTAGCGGTGGCACAGGACTACTGCGGCGGCCACCTTGGCGATATTCTGCTCGAACGGCAAATGGGAGCCGTCGATCATCACCGAGCGGATGCCGCTTTTCACCTTATACTCGATGTCGTCCAGCGCTTCGTGATGATCCAGATGCAGCGCCAGCGGCAGATCGTAGCGGTGCGCGGCCGATTGGCAAATGCCGATCAGGTAGTCGGTGCCGGCATAGCTGAAGGTGCCGGGCGTGCCGGCCATGATCACCGGCGAGCGCAGCTCGGCGGCGGTCTCCGCCACCACCTGCACGGTTTCCAGATTGTGGACGTTAAACGCCGGAACGGCGTAACCCTGGCGCTGCGCCTTGAGCAGCATGTCTCGGTTGGCTATCAGATACATGGGATCTCCTTACAGCTCGGGGGAAGGAAAACGGTAAATCGTCACGCCTTTCACCACCCGGTTGACCTCGCCGGTCGGGCAGGGGTTATCCGGGGTCAGCCCCAGCGCCAGCGAACTCTCGAAGGCCAGCATCTGGCTGAACAGCAGATACGGGAACAGCAGCCAGATATCGTCAGCCGCGTCGTGCATATGCAGCAGGGCATCGGACAGAGGTTGGCGTTCGCCGGTCAACCCGACCAGCTGCATCGCCTGCCCATCGCGCTGCAGCTCGTTCCACAGATCGCGGTCATACTGGCGGGCATAGTCGTTGTGGGAGAACATCAGCACCACCAACGTCTGGCCGTCGACCATGAATTTCGGGCCATGGCGCAGGCCGAGCGGCGAGTCGTAGCGCGTAACGATGCGGCCGGCGGTCAACTCCAGCATCTTGAGCGAGGCCTCTTCGGCGAGGCCGGTAAAACAGCTGCCGCCGAGGGTGATATAGCGGCGGAAACCGCTGGCGGCCAGCGCCTTCACCTGCGGCTGCAGCGTTTCGCGCAGTGCGCGGCAGCGCTGCACCATGGCGTTCAACGGCGCCTGGGCGGCCTCGAGCGAAGCCGGGCCGAGCAGCAGCGCGGCGCTCAGCATCATGCAGCTGAAGCTGGAGGTCATGGCGAAGCTCTGATCGTTGGCGCCTTGCGGCATCACCAGCGAACAGACGTTGCCACGCTGATGCGCGTACTGCGCCAGCCGGCTGTCCGGGTTGCACACCAGCATCAGATGATAGCTTTCCGGCAGCAATTGATCGGCCAGCTCCACCGTCGCCACGCTTTCCGGGCTGTTGCCCGAACGGGCGAAGGAAACCAGCAGCGTCGGCCGATCAGGGTCAAGATACTGCAGCGGGTTGGCGACGATATCGGTGGTGCCGTAAGCCACCACGTCGCGGCCGGTGCGTTCGCGCAGCCAGGGGGCCAGGGCGCGGCCGGCAAATGCCGAGCTGCCGGCGCCGCACAAGACGATTTGCAGGCGCGGATTAGCCAGCAACGGCGCCAGGAACGGTTGCCACTGCGCCTGTTGATCCTGCAGTTGGCGGTGCAGCGCCGCCCACAAATCCGGCTGTTGCCAAATTTCTGCGGCGGTATGCCAGGCGTTGCGCTGCTTCAGCCAATTCGCCTCGTAAGAGAAATACGCGTTCATGATGACAGCTCCTTAAAAAGCCTCGGTTAACGGTCGGCGATAATCACGTCGATCCCTAAATGGTGCAGCGCCTGCAGATAGTGTTCCGGAATGCGGCTGTCGGTGACCAGGCGGTGGATCTGGCCGATGTCGCGGATCATGCAAAAGCTGGTGCGGCCGAATTTGCTGGCGTCGGCGAGGGCGATCACTTCGCGCGCCACCTCGCACATGACCCGGTTCAGCTGCGCTTCGCCCGGATCCGGCGTGGTGATGCCGCTCGCGAGATCGAAGCCGTCGACGCCGAGAAAAAGCTTGTCGAACCGATACTGGCGCAGCTGCTGTTCGGCGGCGGGGCCGTACAGCGACCAGGCTTTGCGGCGCACGCTGCCGCCGACCACCATCAGGTCGATCTCCTCGTTGTTGGCCAGTTCGAAGGCGATGTTGAGCGCGTTGGTCATCACCACCAGATCCTTTTTCCCCGCCAGCTGCGGCGCCATTTGGCTGGTGGTGGAGCCGGAGTCGAGGATGACGGCGTCGCCGTCTTCAATCAGCGCCGCGGCCGCGCAGGCGATGGCGTGTTTGACGTCGCGATTGATGCGGCCCTTGTCCTGCAACGGGCGGTCGAAGGCGAACTGTTTGTTCAACATGGCGCCGCCGTAGGCGCGCACCGCGCAGCCGTGTTTTTCCAGCTGGCGCAGATCGCTGCGGATGGTGACGCTGGACACCGAAAACTGCTGGCTGAGCTGCTCCACGCGCACCGTGCCCTCGCGACACAGCTGGTCGATAATTAATTCCCGGCGTTTTGCGGTATTGATCATTAACGCAGACTCCTGATTTACCTGTAGCCGTGCCCGACCGCGGCTTAATAAGCCGCAGCGATACCGACCGGAGCGCTTTCAGTTGTTCGTGGCGAATTACAGCAAACGAAACACTGAAATGCAATCGATTAATTTTAAAATATCTATATCTATCAGTTGGTTATATTTGATTTTGCTTTCGGTTGGGCGGCAACCGAAAGCAGTGTTAACGCAAAGTGAAAACGGCAAATTCGTTATTTTTCAGTCGCCAATTCCCAGCGCTTATTCATTCAGTCCGTCGATGCCGAAAGCCGCAGCGATCGCTCGACAATCTCCGGGCTTTCACTGTTTTTTTATGCCGGCGCGCGTAAAAGCGCTGCGCCGCGCACGCCGCTGCTGTCACCGTGCACCGGCGGGAACACCGCCGCCGGCTCCATGCCCGGCAGCAGCCAGCGCCGCATCGCCGGCGGCAACAGCCGGTAAAGCTCGCCGACGTTGGACAATCCACCGCCCAGCACGAAGGCATCAACGTCCAGCAGCAGCTGTAAGCCGGCCAGCGCGCTGGCCAGGATGTCGACGTAGATGGTCATCAGCCGCTGCGCGAGCGCATCACCGGCACGATAGCAGGCGACCAGCGCCGGCACGTCAGCGGCCGGATGGGCGAAATGGCGGCTCAGCGCCAGCAGCCCGCTGCCGGAGACGTAGCGTTCAAAGCAGCCGGTCAGCCCGCAGTTGCAGCCGAACAGCGGCAGATCGTAACGCTGCGCCAGCTGGGCCGAGATTGGCATATGGCCCCATTCGCCCGCCACGCCGCTGCGCCCCTTGTGCAGTTGCCGGTTCACCACCAGGCCGCCGCCGGCGCCGGTGCCGATGATGGCGCCGAACACCAGCGGCAGGTGCGCGGTTTGCGGCGTGCTGGCTTCCGACAGCGCGAAGC
The DNA here is from genome assembly GCF_052045405.1 of Serratia sp. 22278. NCBI lineage: Bacteria > Pseudomonadati > Pseudomonadota > Gammaproteobacteria > Enterobacterales > Yersiniaceae > Serratia > Serratia sp. 22278. The sequence goes on from NZ_JBQEOW010000003.1 coordinate 447,687, forward strand.
AGCGGCAGTCGTTCTCAATAGCGATCGGTCGCGCCAGCGCCTGCGTCAAATCATCCGCCAGGCAATGGCCGGTCAGGCAGGGCACGTTGACCGCCAACTGGCGGCGGCTGACGGGATCGGTGATCCCCGGCAAACCGATGCCGATGCTGCCGCGCGTGTGCAGTTCGCGATCCGCCTGCTCGACCAGCCCGGCGATGCAGGCCACGAACTCGCCGTAATCGCCGGTTGGGGTGCGCACCCGCTGGAGCAGCACCTGATTGAGCCGGCGATCGTAAGCGGCCATTTCAATTTTGGTGCCGCCGATGTCGAAGCCGTAACGCATCTCTGTCGTGGCCATGCTTTAGGCTCCACTCAGGGCGATCACCGCCGCCTCGCGGCGGGCGCGTTCGGCGGCAAACACCATCAGGTGGCTCTCCAGCGCTTCCGCCGGGCCGGCCAGCACCTGGCTCGGATCGTTGGCGCGAATGGCCGCGATAAAGTGCTGCATCAGGAAGTAGTCGCCGCCGCCGTGGCCGGCCATGGCGTGCAGATCCTGGCCGGCATCGGTGTCGTAATGCGTTTCGCCGTCGTCGAGGAACGAGGTGATGCGGATATGGCGGCCGTCGCCTTCCAGGCAGCCGCGGCTGCCAAAGATACGGGTGTGACGATCTTCGTGGCGGGTAAAGGCCGTCATGGTGAACGACGCGGTGCGGCCGCCGGCGAACTGCATGTTGACCACCTGATGGTCGACCACGTTATTGTCGCAGCGGTAGACGCAGCGGCCGTAAGGCCCGTCGCGCAGCGCCGCCCGCAGCGTCGTCTGGTCGGGTTCCGGCGTCAGCACGCGCAGAAAACCGGGCGTGGCCTTGTGATCGTCGCCCAGATAGATGCGTTTGGCGGAATAGGGGCAGTTTGCCTCTACCGCGCAATCCAGGCAGTTGTCCGCCGCGCCCGCCGGTTGGTTTTCCTGGCGGAAGTGGCGCAGGTTGCCGAAGGAGCTGACCTGTTCACAGGGTTGCTCCATCACGTAGCGGATCCAGTCGATGTCGTGGCAGGATTTCTGCAGCAGCATAAAGGCGGCCTGCCGATCGTTGCGCCAGTTGCCGCGCACGAAGGAGTGCGCCTGATGCCAGTAGCCGACCGGTTCCAAATGTTGCAGGCTGACGATGTCGCCGATCGCGCCGTCGCGCAGCAACTGTTTGAGCTTTTGGGTATAGCGGGTGTAACGCAGCACGTGGCCGACCGAGAAGATCAGCCGTTGGCGCGTCACTTCGGCGACGATGGCGCGGCACTCATCGGCGTCCGGCGACAGCGGTTTTTCCAGCAGCATGGCGTAGCCCTGGCGGGCGAAGGCCAGCGCCGGTTCCAGATGCATCTGATCCTGGGTGCAGATCAGCACCGCGTCGGCCAGCTTGCCGGCGTCGGCGGCCTGACGCCAGTCGGTGAAGACGTTTTCCGGCGCGATGGCATGCTGCGCCACGAACGGCTCGCGGTAGGCGTCGCGCGGTTCCGCTACCGCCACCACTTGCATCAAATCGGGATGCGCCAGCGCATAGCGCGAGTAGATTTCACCGCGCGCCCCGGCGCCGACCACCAGCACCCGCACCGGGCGATGGGCAAAGCTGTTGGGTTGTGTTGACGACATTGCTGGATACTCCGCTGTTGTTATTTGAGGTTTTGGCCGCTGAGCTCGTCGAACAAATGCGCGCGCGTCAGATCGAATGCCAGATGAATGCTTTCGCCGAGGCGCGGCTCCCAGTCCGGCAGCGACGCCATGCGCAGCACGAAGCGCAGATCGGCCAGTTCGCAGTGCAGCAGCTCTTCGTTGCCCATGCGCTCGATAGTGACGATCTGCGCCGGGAAACAGTTGGCGCTGCCGGGCGCGCACAGCCGCAAAGACTCCGGCCGGATGCCGAGACACACCCGCGCATGCGGGTAGTCCGCCAATTGCCGTTGCAGCGCCGGCGGCAGATCGAGCAGGTGCTGCAGGCCGATACGCAGCCGCACCGTTTGGCCGTCGCGCACGATCGCCAGATCGTGCAAATTCATCGACGGGCTGCCGATAAACTCGGCGACGAAACGGTTGGCGGGGTGGTGGTACAGATTGATTGGTTTATCCACCTGCATGATGGCGCCGCGGTTCATCACGCAAATGCGATCGCCCATGGTCATCGCCTCGACCTGATCGTGGGTGACGTACACCATGGTGGCGGCGGCGCCTTCTTGCTTCAGCTGGTTGTGCAGTTCGATCAGCTGCACGCGCATTGACACCCGCAGCTTGGCGTCGAGGTTGGACAGCGGCTCATCGAACAGAAACACCTTGGGTTTGCGAACGATGGCGCGGCCGACCGCCACCCGCTGGCACTGGCCGCCGGAGAGCTGGCCCGGCTTGCGCTGCAGCAGATTGGTGATCTCCAGCTTTTCCGCCGCGTCGCGCACCCGGCGGTCGATCTCCGCCTTGCTCTCTTTGCCGATCAGGCCGAACGCCATGTTCTTGTACACCGTCATGTGCGGGTACAGCGCATAGTTCTGGAACACCATGGCGACGCCGCGATCCTTCGGCATGCTGTCGTTGACGCAGCGATCGTGGATCAGGATCTGCCCCTCGCTGACGCTCTCCAGCCCGGCGATCATCCGCAGCAGGGTGGATTTGGCGCAGCCGGACGGGCCGACGAACACCATAAATTCCCCATCTTCAATGTCCAGATCGACGCCGTGCAGCGCGTGGAAACCGTTGGGGTACACTTTTTTAACGCTGTTTAACTGAATTCCGGCCATGTTGTTTACCTTGTCTGCGCGTTAGCCTTTCACCCCGGCGCTGGCGATGCCCTGGATGAAATAGCGTTGGAAAATAATGAACAGCATCAGCATCGGGATCACTGCCATCAGCGCCCCGGCCATCAGCAGCGGGTATTCCACCCCGGCGCGGCTGGAGAGCGAGGCCAGCCCTACCGGCAGCGTCAGCTTCTCGGTGGTGGTATTGACGATCAGCGGCCACATCAGGTTGTTCCAGCTCCACAGGCCGTTGATGATGACGCAGGCGATAATGCCCGGCCGGATCAGCGGCAGCATGATGCGCCAGAAGATGGCGAAGTAGCTGTAACCGTCGATCAGCGCCGCTTCCTCCATCTCCTTCGGCACCGCCAGGAAGAACTGGCGCAGCAGGAAGGTGGCGTAAACGCTGAAAATGCCCGGCAGCACCAACCCGGTGATGCTGTTGACCAGCCCCAGCTTCTGCACCACCAGGAATTGCGGGATCAGAAACGCCTGGCCGGGCACCATCAGGATCGACACGCACACCAGAAACACCGCGTCGCGGCCGCGAAAATGCAGGCGCGAGAAGCCATAGGCGGCCAGGGTGGCGATAGCCATCTGCAGGCTGACGGTGAAGAAGGTCGCCAGCAGCGAGTTGAGATAAAAACCGGCGAACGGGATTTCGTGCATCACCCGGCCGTAGGCCTGCAGGCTGGGATGCCCCGGCAGCAGCGTCAGCGGGATCTGGATGCTCTCGGCCTGGGTTTTCAGCGAGGTCACCAGCATCCAGATAAAGGGCACCACCGAGGCCAGCGCCGCCAGCCCCATAAACAGGTACACCAGCGTTTTCTTGCTTGCGTTCATGTGCAGCTCCTCAGCTGACTTTCAGGCGCTTGCCGATCGCCATTTGAATCAGGGTGATCACCAGCGTGACGGCGAACAGCACCACGGTGATGGCGGAGGCGTAACCTTTTTCCTGCAGGTAAAACGCGTACTTGTAGAACAGGTTGGTGACGGTCATCACGTCGTTTTCCACCAGCGCGCGGTCGAACATCAGGAACACCACGTCAAAGACTTGCAGGATCTCGATAAAGCTCATCACCGACACGAAGAACAGCGTCGGCACCATCATCGGCAGCGTGATGCAGAAGAAGCGCCGCAGGGTGCCGATGCCGTCGATATCCGCCGCTTCGTACAACTGGCGTGGAATGCTCTGCAGTCCGGCCAGCAAAATGATGATCTTCAGCGCCAGCGACGACCAGATGATGATGATGGATACGCTGATGCGCACCACGTCCGGATCGGACAGCCAGGCGACCGGCGCAATGTGCAGCAGGCCCAGCGCCTGGTTGATCAGGCCGAAGTCCTTGTTGAACAGCCATTGCCACACCATGGCCACCGCCGCGGGCATGGTGACCGCCGGCAGGAACAGCAGGGTGCGCAGCAGGCCTTTGCCGCGGATATTCTGGTTGAGGCCGATCGCCAGCAGCAGCGACAGGCTCAGGCTGATCGGCACGCAGACCACCACGTAGAACAGGGTGTTGGCGGCGGCGGTGTAAAAGTCGTCGTCTTCGAACAGGTTGAGATAGTTATCGACGCTGATGCTGCTCCAGCGCATGAATTGGTTGAGATCGGTAAAGCTGTAAAAGATGTTTTGCAAGAAGGGGATCAGGTAAAACACCGTCACCCCCAACAACAGCGGCAGGATCATCACCCAGCCCCAGAAGCGCTCGGCGCGTTCGAGCCGATTGAGCGCGGGACGGGCGGTGCGCCGGGGGTGTTTCAGGGTGACCGTAGCCGTTTCTGCCAGCGACATGTTGCCATTCCTCACCTATGACGTTCAGCGTGGTTCCCCCGCGGCGCGCGCTCGGGGCTGCGCGCCGCGGCGGGGTGATTACTGCTCCATGACGCGCGCGATCTTCTTGACCGATTTGTCCATTTCCTGCTTAGCGTCCGCGCCCATAAAGATCTTTTTCAGGCTGGCGATCCACATGTTTTGCCACTTCGGCGTATTGGTGCCGGCGGTGGGGTAAGCCTGGGTCACTTCAAGGGTCTGGATATAAGGCGTGACGTCAACCTTTTGGATTTGCTGCGCCCAGACCTTGGCCGCCGTCTTGTTGGCCGGGATCACCACCTTGGCCAGCTCCGCCTGCGAGGCTTCGCTGCTCATGAAGGCGATATATTTCCAGGCGGCCTGCTTGTGGGCGCTTTTCGCCGACATGGCGAAGGCCAGACTGTGCGCCACGCCGGACTGGCGTTCAATTTTGGGCATCATCACCACGCCGATGTGGTCGTTGATCAGCGGGTTATTGGCGAACGGCGCCGCCAGCCAGGAGCCGGCATAGACCATCGCGGCGCGGTTGGACTGGAAGATATTCTCGGTTTTGACTTCGCTCATTTGCTGGGCGCTTGGCATCAGGCCGTCTTTCATCATGCCCTGCAGCTGTTGGTAGACCCAGAGGGATCTGTCGTTGGCGATGTCGGTGGGCTGGCCGTCTTTCGGCACGATGTGGTTGCCGTTTTGGAACAGCAGGTTCATGTAACTGTCCTGACCGTCGATGCTGAGATCCATCACCAGCGGGAAGGCGGCGCCTTTCAGCCCGTTTTTCAGCGCGGCGGCCTTGCTCTTCAGATCGTCCCAGCTCCAGTCGTTGGTGGGGTAGCTGACGCCGGCCTGATCGAACAGCTTTTTGTTGTACCACACGGCGATGGAATCGACGTCGCGCGGGATGGCCATCTGCTGACCGTCATACTGATAGGCTTTCACCGAGCTGGCGACCACGTCGTCCAGCTTAAGGCCGCTGTCCTTAATATAGGGCGCCAACGGCTCCATAATGCCGTTTTTGGCGTACTGCACAAAATAAGGCATATTGATCCAGAATATATCTGGCGCTACGCCGCCGGCGGCGGCGGAATCTAATTTAACGAAATATTGCGCCGAGGGGGTTAATTCTATTTCTATTTTTATATCCGGATTGGCCTGTTCAAAGCGCTTGGCAATCTCCTGTTCGGCGGGTAATTGATTTCTGTCCCAAACGGCATAGCGCAAAGTTATTTTATCTGCGGCATGGAGCAGCGTGGGTAATAATAATGCGCTGGCAAGAATAGAATGCGCCAGCAAGCGGCCGGTATTTTTTATCGGTGACATTGCTTTCCCCTCGGTGAGCGACGAATAGCGTTTTTTGCAACGTAAATTCTTTCTATCCCTTAACTTTCAATGTGTCAATACACCCCCAAACGCCCAAAAATGGGGCGTCAATGTTTCGTTGTTGTTAAAATCGAAAGGCTTTCACGGTCAAGTGAAAGGTGCTCTTGTTCACATTTCATTAACCTTTATGCGGGGTTTTTCCCCGGTGGCGCGGCATTTAGCGGCCTTCGCAGGCATAGGAATAACTGATAACCCTTGCACCATAATGGGGATTAAAAATATTTTTATTGTGCAAGCTTCAGCTTCTTTCATTTTTGTGATGCAAATAAACAAAAAAATCTTGCTGAGGCTGTCCAGGGAGGGCGCGCAAACGTTTTTTATTGCCGGCTATTGTTTGTGTCGATAAAAGACGCTAGCCTGAATCTCACAACACTTATTCATCCATAATAAAGAGGGCGGAATATCATGCGCCTGTCTCTGGTATTTACGCATTGCCTGGAGAAAGTATTTCATCGCCAAAATATGCCGCCCATTGCCGTGGAAAATCGGTTGAGCGGATTAAATAACGAGGTGCTGTCCTGGCAGGCGGTGTACTGTTTGCAAACCCCGGGCAACGAGACTCGCCATGAGCTGTGTTATCAACTCGACGGGCCGCTGGCGGAGTATATCAGCGTGCGCCAGGTGCAATCGGTGCCGAGCGGTTTTCCCTGTTATCGCGAGACCGATGAGAATTACCTGACGACTGAGCCGGGCTTATTTCCCGATCCGCTGATACCGCTGCCGCAACGGCGTTTTTTTGCCGCCTGCCGCTATTATGGCAGCCTGTGGTTGACCCTGACGCCGCCGGCCGACACGCAACTGGCCGGCGACTTTCCGTTGACCCTGCGGCTGCGGGATGCCCAGAGCGGCGAGGCGCTGGCCGAGGCCACGCTGACGCTGCATCTGGTGCCGGCGGCGTTGCCGCCGCAAACGCTGTTGCACACCGAGTGGCTGCACACCGACTGCCTGGCGGATTACTACCGTCTGGCGGTGTTCAGCCCGGATTACTGGCGCGCGGTGCGCAACTTTGTGCGCTGCGCGGTGCATAGCGGGGTCAATATGCTGCTGACGCCGCTGTTTACGCCGCCGCTGGATACCGCCGTCGGCGGTGAACGCACCACAGTGCAGTTGGTGAGGGTGTCGCGTTCCGCGCAGGGGTATCGCTTCGATTTCAGCCGCTTGGCGCAGTGGGTGGCGTTGGCGCAGGAAGAGGGCATCGAGCACTTCGAAATCGCGCCGTTGTTTACCCAATGGGGCGCGGCGCATGCGCCGAAGATCGTGGTGGAGGAGCAGGGCGAGGCGCGACCGCTGTTCGGCTGGCACACCGATGCGCAGGGCGAACCGTATCAGCGTTTCCTGCAGGCGCTGCTGCCCGAATTGACCGCCTGGTTCCGCGAGCGGGGGTTGGAACGACAGGTGTGGTTCCATGTTTCCGATGAGCCGACGCTGGACAACCTGGCGGCCTACCGGCGCGCCAGCGCCGCGCTGCTGCCGCTACTGGATGGCTTTCGCACTTTCGATGCGCTGTCGGATTTCGCTTTCTATCAGCGAGGCCTGGTGGAAATCCCGGTCGCCGCCACCGATCATATTGAGCCCTTTATCGAACACCGGGTGCCTGGCCTGTGGGCCTATTACTGCTGCGTGCAGAAGACCGAGGTCGCCAACCGGTTCTTCGCCCAGCCTTCGGCGCGCAACCGCATATTGGGCGTGCAGCTCTATCTGTACCGCATCGCCGGCTTCCTGCATTGGGGATTCAACTTCTATAACAGCGCCCATTCGCTCGAACGTATCAATCCTTATGCCGTGACCGACAGCGGCCATGCGTTTCCCTCCGGCGATCCGTTCGTGGTCTATCCGGGCGATGATCTGCAGCCGGTGGAGTCGCTGCGCCTGCGGGTGCTGCATCAGGGGCTGCAGGACATGCGCGCGCTGCAACTGCTGGAGAGTCTGACCGACCGGCCGACGGTTGAGGCGCTGATCGAACGCGAGCTGGGCATGCGCATCACCTTCAAGCGTTATCCGCACCAGGCCGGGCCGCTGCTGCGCCTGCGCGACGCGGTAAACCGCCGCATCGAAGCGTTGCTGGCGCCGATGTGAAGGCAAGTGGGGGCGAAAATGCGTCTTTCGCTCCCAATTCGCCATTACTTTGCTATACCTGATAGTCGATGGATTCACTTTATTGTCATGTAACTGACACGTCAGAGTCACGGCTCTGGCTTAAGTTTGCAGCGACTACGTCAGGAGATAACGCGATGTTCAGCCTGGATTCTCTGTTGCAAGATGCATTTCCACACCGCAATACCCCTGCCTGGCAGCGCAGCCTGCTAAGAACCCTTCTCTTCGAAAAAGAATTCAAGCAGTTCGCCGCCGATTATCCCCACCTGAAAGGGCTCGATCTGATCGAGCAGGTGGTGGACTACTTTAACCTCAGCTGCGAACTGGTGGACGGCGATCTGGAAAACATCCCGAGCCAGGGGCCGGTGGTGCTCGTGGCCAATCACCCGATCGGTTCGCTCGACGGCCTGGTGCTGCTGCGCGCCGTTGCGGCGGTGCGCCCGGACGTGAAAGTGGTGGCCAGCCAACTGCTGACCTACATTGAACCGCTGCGCAGCCTGTTCGTGCCGGTGGATAACGTCGCTTATAAAACCAGCCGCAAACAGATTGAAGGCATGCAGCAACAACTGGACAATCAGGGCGCGCTAATCCTGTTCCCGGCCGGCGAAGTGTCGCGCATGAGCCCGAAAGGCATCCGCGACGGCCACTGGCATACCGGTTTTCTGCGCCTGGCCGCCAAAGCGCGCGCGCCGATCGTGCCAATCCACATCAGCGCACGCAACAGCAACCTGTTCTACTTTACCTCACTGGTCTACCGGCCGCTGTCGACGTTGCTGCTGGTGCGCGAAATGTTCCAGCAGCGGGGCGGGCGCATCAAGATCCGCGTGGGCGGCCGCGTGCCGTTCGCCAACTGGCACGACGGCCACACCAGCGCCAAGGATCTGGCGGAGCGTTTTCGCCGCCACGTCTATCGCCTGGGCCAGGGCAAGCCGGGGCTGTTCGCCAGCGAGTCGCCGATCGCGCTGCCGGAAGATCGTCTTGAGCTGAAAAAGGCGCTGGCGAACTGCGAACGGTTGGGGGTAACGCCGGACGGTAAAACCATCTATCTCTACCGTCGCCATGACGAAGCGCGTACGCCAATCCTGCGCGAGCTGGGGCGCCTGCGCGAGATCGCCTTCCGCGCGGTGGGGGAAGGATCCGGCCGCCGCCGCGATCTGGACAGCTACGACGACGATTACTACCACCTGGTGCTGTGGGATGAGGAGGAGTTGGAGATCGTCGGCGCCTATCGCTTTATCCCTACCGCCGAACAAATCGCGCGCAAAGGGCTGGAAAGCATCTACAGCAACAGCCTGTTCCATTATGACCGCGATATGGAACCGATCCTGGCGCAGGGCATTGAGCTGGGGCGCAGCTTTATTCAGCCGGCCTATTGGGGCAAGCGCGGGCTGGACTATTTGTGGCTGGGCATCGGCGCCTATCTGTCGAAATACCCGCAGTACCGCTATCTGTTCGGCCCGGTGTCGATCTCCGGCGGCATGCCGCTGGCAGCACGTGACTTGCTGATCGCCTTCTATCGGCTCTATTTCTCGCCGGATCACGCGTTCGGGCAGTCGCGGCGGCCTTATCCGGCGTCGCTGCCGCAGGTGCTGGCGCAGTTTGCCGGGGACAACTATCAGGAAGATCTGGTGCGGCTGAAGAGCCTGCTCAGCAATATCGGCTGCTCGATCCCAACGCTGTACAAGCAGTACACCGAGCTGTGCGAGCCGGGCGGGGTACAGTTTATCGATTTCGGCACCGATCCGGCGTTCAACAACTGTATCGACGGATTGGTGCTGGTGGATACCACGCGGCTCAAGCCGTCGCGGTATCAGCGTTATATCGCGGTGCACCAGCCGCAGCCGGCCGAGACGGCATGACTATAGTCTGACTCATGCCTTTTTGATCTAAGCACGACCTTGGGGCCGGCGACGGGATAGCGCTACGATAAACGTTTTGCTTTCCACCGCCGGAGCCTGTCATGCCCCATTCGTTTATCCCGCCGCTATTGTCCGACGATGAACCGCCCGCCGCTGCCGTTGAAATCCCGCGCGGCAAAGCGCCCTTTTTGCTGCTGTGCGATCACGCCGGCAAGGCGATACCGCAATCTCTTGGCGATCTCGGTTTGCCGCCGGGGGAGATTGAACGCCACATCGGCTGGGATATCGGCGCGCTGAGCGTGTCGCGCCATCTGAGCCGCCAACTGGACGCCACCCTGATCCACCAGCGTTACTCACGGCTGGTGATCGACTGCAACCGGGCGCCCGGCATCGCCAGCTCGATCCCGCATTTGTCCGAACTGACGCCGATACCCGGCAATATCGGTATCGACGCCGCGCACGCGCTGGCGCGCGAGCGTGAGGTGTTTTTGCCGTATCACCACGCCATCGACGATCATTTGGGGCAACGTCAGCTGCGCGAACTGCCGACGGCGGTGATCGCCATGCACAGCTTCACGCCGGTGTTCAAAGGGGAATCGCGCCCCTGGCAGGTGGGGCTGCTGTTTAATCGCTACCCGGAATTTGCGCTGCTGCTGGCCGAACTGCTGCGCGAAGAGGGGGATTTGCAGGTGGGGATCAACGAGCCCTATGCAATGACTGACGCCACCGACTACACGTTGCCGGTGCATGCGGAACGGCGCGGTTTGCCTTATGTCGGCATCGAAATCCGCCAGGATCTGATCGCCGATGAACGCGGGCAGCAGGCGTGGGCGAAACGTTTCGCACGCCTGCTGCCGCAGGCCTGGCAGCGCTGGCAAATTTGACTTTAGGAATATTCCCAGAGATGATAACCGTAAGGAATACGTAATACGTCATTAGAAAAAAAGTCAGGAGAGACGTGTGGAGCACAGCGATAACGGACTGTTTATCAAACGGGAGCGTTTTGAAGTTCTGGCGATTCTGCGTGAAATTTGCAAACAACGCACGCCGCTGCGCGTAGAAAATCAGCAGCACCGGTTTCAAAGTCTGTTATTGAGCGTCGGGCCGGACAATATCGTGTTTAGCGGTGAGGAAGCGGAAAACGCCATCGACGGCGCCTGCACCATCGTGATTGAAAGCCACGACGCCAAAATCGAGTTTTCCGTCGGCCAGGCGGAATTGACCGAACATCAGGGCGTCCAGGCCTGCTCGACCCGGCTGCCGCAGGAGTTGGTTTACATCCAGCGCCGCCGTCAGTTCCGCATCACCACGCCGCACTGGCGCCAATTCTTCTGTACCGGCGAATACCCGGACGGCACGCCGTACGAGCTGCGGATCCACGATCTGTCCGCCGGCGGCGTCGGTTTGCGCTTCGACGGCCCGCTGCCGGATTTCTTCCAGCCAGGCCTGCAGTTCAAGAAAGCGGAGTTGGATCTGGGCAGCTACGGCAGCTTCAAGGTCAACATGGAGCTGGTGGTGGTCAACGACGATCAGGAAACCGACGATAACGATCAGGTGGTGCACTTCTCGCGCCTGTCGTGCCGTTTCCTCAAGCTGGGGCTGGCGATGGAACGCAAAATTCAGAGCGCGGTGTTCGCCTTCGAGCTGGATTTCAACAAAAAGAAAAAACGCTGATAGGTATCAGGGGCGGCACGCTGCCCCTGACTCTCCACCGGCCTTACGGCTTTATCGCCCGCAGGCTGCCGATCTCTTCCCAACCGAAATGCGCCGCTTCGGCCAGCACGTCGCACACTTCGCCCCCGGCGGCGACCACGGCCGCGTCGAGCGCGGCGCCGCGCAGCAGATGGCTCACCAGCAGTGCGGTGAACAGATCGCCGGTGCCTTTGACCGCCGATTTAACCTTCGGATGGGTAAAGCACTGCGTTTCCTGCCGGGTGACCAGCATCAATCCCACCTCGTCTTCGCGCTGTGCCACGCCCGGCGCGCTGGTGACCAGCACCCATTCGGTGGTGTCGTTCAACAGCGCCTGCGCGGCGCGTTGCGTCTGCTCCCGACTGCTCAGAGAGCGGCCGCACAGCTGCTCCAGTTCGAAACCGTTCGGCGTCAGGCCGTTGGCCAGCCGCAGGAACGGCGAGCGATAGCAGTTGACGATGCGCTCATCCACGTAGATCCCTTCGCCGTAATCGCCCATCACCGGATCGATATAGATCCTTATCTGCGGATTGAGGGCGCGCACCCGCTGCAGCCAGTTGGCCAGAATATGGCACTGCATCACGTCGCCCAGGTAACCGACGATCACCGCCTGGGTGCGTTTCATCACGCCGCGGGCGATCAGATCGTCGAGAAAACCGCCGAACCACTCGCCGGAGATGACGCCGCCGTGCGGCTTGCCGTAATAGGGCGGGCAGCCGAACAGCACGCTGGGCACCTGCAGCGCTTCCAGCCCCTTTTTCAGCAGAGCGCGGTAGGCGATGCCGTTGCCGACGCTGCCGTAGACCACCTGAGATTGAATGCTGATCACGTCGATGGACGGTGACCGCAAGGGTGAAGCCTGTTGCATGAGTTACATCCTTGGTTCGTTATTATCCAGCCAGCGGGCGAACACCTGCCGCGCGCGCTGTTCCAGCTGCGCGCCGTGGCGCGCCGCCTGTTCGCGCAGGCTCTGGGGCGCGATGTCGGCCAGTTCCAGCTCGCAGGCATGGCCAATCAGCCAGCGTTCGATATCGCGGTGATCCGCCTCCAGATGGAACTGCAGGCCGAGCGCGAACCCCTGATAGTCGAAAGCCTGATGCGGGCAAATCGCCGTGCCGGCCAGGCAGCGGGCGCCGTCCGGGATCATGAACATATCGCCGTGCCAATGCAGCACCGGCGTATCGGCCAGCGGCGCCAGCACCGAGTCGTCTTGTGCCGCGAGCGTGGTCAGCGGGGCGAAGCCGATCTCTTTGACGCCGAGCGAGATCACGTCGGCGCCCAGCGCCTGGGCGATCACCTGCGCGCCGAGACACACCCCGAGGGTCGGTCGCCGCTGCGCCAGGCGCTGTTTGACCAACGCCAATTCATGGTCGAGAAAATCGTAGCGCTGCTCACCGGAAAAGTGCTGGGCGGCGCTGATCGGCCCGCCGAGCACCACCAACAGATCGGTCTCTTCATTATTGATAGCACGAATATCATCGCGGCCGGCATCGTAATAATCGATCTGATAGCCACGCAGCGAGAGCAGGGAACCGAGGATACCCAGGTTTTCAAAATTGACGTGTCGAATGGCGACGGCTTTTTTCATTGTTTAACCTCGCTAGCGTGGGTGAACGGCGTCAGCGCCAGCGACTCGCCCAGCACCGTGATGCCTTGCGCGCCGCTCTGGTAGACGATGCGGCGTTCGCTGACCTGGCTGAGCTGCACCTGATAACCCTGCGCGGCCGGGAACAGCGCGCACGCCTGTTCCAGCTGATCGGCTGCCCAGGGGGTGAACATCTGCAGGCGGGCAAAGGCTTTTCCTGCATACTGAATGTCGAGCACGTAATGTTTATCCATGGAACCCCTTACTTTTGGCCGCGGAAACGGGTAATCTTATTTGAACTAGTACAAAAGGATTTATGTATGACTTCATTGTATGCAAAAGGCGGCGGCGCTGTCCAGATTGCCGAGCAGATCGCCGCACGCATCAAAGACGGCGCGCTGCGGCCGGGCGAGCTGTTGCCGCCGGTACGCCAACTGGCGGCGGAGCTGGAGGTCAATCCGAATACCGTCGCCAGCGCTTACGCCCGATTGCGCGATGCCGGTCTGGTGGCGACGCGCGGGCGGGCGGGAACGGTGGTGCTGGAGCCGCCGCTGGCGGCGGTGAGTGCGGCCTATACGCCGCGTCAGGTGCCGGCGGGGATGTGCGATCTGGCCAGCGGCAATCTGGATGCCGCATTGTTGCCGGCGTTGGCGCTTGGCGCGGCGGAGGCGTTCCCGCAGCAAAATGGTTATGACATCAGCGGCGATCTGCCGGCATTGACCGATCTGGGGCGCGAGTGGCTCGGCCGCCAGGGCGTCGCGCTGGGGGAGCCGGCGGTGTTCTCCGGCGCGCTGGATGCGATGGAAAAGGCGCTGCGCTGCCATGTGCAGCCGGGCGCGGCGGTGTGGGTGGAAGATCCCTGCTGGCCGCCGCTATTGACGCTGTTGCGCCACCTGCGTCTGCGGCCGCTGCCGCTGGCGGTAGATGAACAGGGTTGTCGGTTGCCGGAAAGCGGGGCGGCCGGCGCGGTGATCCTGACGCCGCGCGCCCACAATCCGACCGGCGTCTCGCTCTCTGCGCAACGCGCGCAGCAGTGGCGGCGTTTTCTGCGCGACAATCCGCAGTGTCTGGCGATCGTCGACGATTTCTGGGGGCCGTTGTCGCAGCAGCCGCTGCATCTGCCGTTCGACGGCGATCGCGGCCTGTATGTGCTGTCGCTGAGCAAGTTTCTCAGCCCGGATCTGCGCATCGCGCTGGCCTGCGGTGACCCGACGTTGCTGCAGGCGATGCGCGCCGATCAGTACATCAGCGAACGCTGGGTCAGCCATATCTTGCAGCAGATCGCCGCCCGGCTGTGGAGACAGGCCTTGCAGGAAGGGCAACTGCAGCGGGCGCAACAGGCATATCAGGCCAGAAGGGATGAACTGGTGCAGCGGCTCAATGCATTGAATCACACGGCGCTGGCGGTGGGTGAAGGGCTGCATCTGTGGTTGCCGGTGCGGTCGGAAACCGCCGCCGCGCAGCTGATGGCGCAGCGGGGGTGGTTGGTGCAGGGCGGTGAACCTTTCCGCCTGAAGGGCGGCCCGGCGCTCCGCGTCAGCCTGGCTAACGTCACGCCGGCGCAGTTGGCGCCACTGGCGCAGGATCTGACCGACGCCATGCGGGCCGGGGCGGCGATCAACTAGGCCGGCGTCAAACTCTCCTCCGCCAGTAACTGCAGCGAAGCTAACCGGGCGGCCGGTTCGGCGATCGGCGTGTCGATGATGAACTCGTCCACGCCGTACTGCTGCTGCAGCTGCGCCAGTTGCTGATGCACCTGCGGCGCGGTGCCGAGCAGAACATGGCTTTCTCGCGGCTCGATGCGGTAGTCGGTGGCGCCGGCCTGTTGCACGAAACTCTCGGCCTGGGCCAGGCTGCCGACGGTCACGCTCTGCTCACCGGCGACGTGCACGCGGTATTGCTGAATATCCGCCGCCAGCGTCGCGGCCTGCTCCGGGCTCTGCGCCACGATCGCCGCCACCGCCAGCAGCCCCTTGCGGCCGCCGCTGTGTGCGGTGTAGTGCTCCAGCGCTTCTCTAATGTCTTGCGGATTGCCGTTCAGATGCGCGGCGAACACGAAGGCCCAGCCGGATTCAGCCGCCAGCGTCGCGCTCTCTTTACTGGCGCCGAGCAAAAAGCGCTGGGCGGCGTGAGGCGGCAACGGCGTGGCGCTCAGGCCCGGTTCGGCGTCGTCGTTCAGGTACGCGGTCAACTGCGACAGCTGCTGCGGGAAGGCCGGTTTGTTTTGCCGGTCATGGGCGGCCTGCAGCGCCTGGGTGGCGAGCGGCAGCCCGCCGGGCGCTTTGCCCACCCCGAGATCGACGCGCCCCGGCGCCAGCGCCGCCAGCAGGTTGAAGTTTTCGGCCACCTTGTAGGCGCTGTAGTGCTGCAGCATCACGCCGCCGGAGCCGATGCGAATGCGCGACGTTTGGCCGAGCAGATAACCGATCAACACCTCCGGCGACGGGCAGGCGAGCTGCGGCGTATTGTGGTGTTCCGCTAACCAGAAACGCCGATATCCCCAGCGTTCCGCCTGTTGCGCCAGATGCAGCGTGCGCGCCAGCGCCTGCGCGGCGCTTTCCCCTTCGGCGATCGGACTCTTTTCCAATATGCTCAAGGCATAAGCCATTTTCCCGCTCCTTTCCTCATCAGATATGCCAGACAAATACCATGTGGGCGGCGTGCGCCTTAATACTGATTGGCGATAGGATATTCCATTGATCCAAAACGGATTTGGATATGCGCAGAACGGTAAAGCGCCGCGGTGTTACCCCTCGAGCCAGGCCTTCAGACGAATGGCGTCACGGTAGTGGCCGTAACGCGGCTGTGCGCCGAGCAGGATCATCACCACCGGCTGCCCCTTGATGGTGGTGCGCATCACCAGGCAGTGACCGGCCTCGTCGGTAAAGCCGGTTTTCTGCAGCTGGATCTTCCAGGCGGGGTTGTTGATCAGGCCGTTGGAGCTGCGGTAGATCAACTGGCCGCGGCCGGGGCGCACGATCTGCTGCTTGTCGGTGCTGAAGCGGCGAATTGACTGATAGCGATAGGCGTGATTGACCATCTTCAGCAGATCGTTGGCGCTCGCCACGTTGCGCGGCGTCAGCCCGGTCGGATCGTAGAAGCGGGCGCGTTTCATGCCGATGGCGCGCGCTTTCTGATTCATTTTCGCCACGAAGGCCTTGCGTCCGCCGGGATAATTGCGGCTCAGCGCGGCGGCGGCGCGGTTCTCCGAAGACATCAGGGCGATGTGCAGCATGTCGCGGCGGCTGAGCACCGAACCGATGGTCAGGCGCGAATGGGTTTTCTTCAGCAGATCGCGATCGGCGGCGGTGACTTTGAGCTTGCTGGCCATCGGACGTTTGCTGTCCAGGGCGACCATGGCGGTCATCAGCTTGGTGAGCGAGGCGATCGGCAGCACGCGGTTCGGCTGCTTCTGATAGAGGGTCTTTCCGGTGCGTTGATTGACGACCAGCACCGATTTTGCATTCAGCACCAGCGGCGGCGCAGCCGCATGTGCGGGCGCCAACACAAACAGCAGGCTGAACAGGAGGGCGGCGCCGAAGCGCCGGACAGGCAGACGGAGAAAAGCGTGAGATAAAAGCATAACGGCGGCAATAGTGACCCTAAGTGATTAAAAAATATCAAAAGAGTCTGCCGGGCAAATGTGAAGGAAATAGGGCGATAATCGCTCAAACTGTTACAACAATCCCTTTTGCCGCAGAGTGAAGCGGGTGGCCTCGTTCAAATCGTAGTCCGCGAGACGCTCGCGCGGCACCCAGGCGTAGTCGTCGAACTCGTCGTTGATCGTCACGTCGCGGTTGGCGGCATGGCAGTCGAAAATCAGGTAAATCATGTAGATTTGCTCCCGGCTGCCGTCGGCGTAAGTTTTGATGCGCACGTCATCGCGGAAAGTCCAGGGCGTGATGTTGTCGAGGATCAGCGCGGCGCCCAACTCTTCGCGCACTTCGCGTCGCAGCGCCTGTTCTATTTGTTCACCCGGCTCGACGCCGCCGCCGGACAGCGCCCACTGGCCGGGAAATACGCCCTTGTGCGCCGCCATTTTGCACAGCAGGAAGGCGTTATCGTTTTCAATCAGCGGGCAGACAATGATGCGTTGGCGCATGGAGGACTCCTGTCAAAATGGAAAGCAACCACTTTAACATGGGGTCTGGCCCCTTAGCGTGAGAGAAATCAAAGCGTTGTATTTGCGCAGAGCTGCGGCAACCGCCTCTCTGCGCTACGGTCAGTAGATTTCTGGCACCACCATGTTGTCCGGCACCGGGTTACGGTGGTACTCCGGGCTGCGTTTGCGCTGCGGCAGCGTGATGACGTTGCCTTCGGCTTCCTCATAAGGCACCTGTTGCAGCAGGTGGGTGATGCAGTTCAAGCGGGCCTTTTTCTTGTCGACGCCCTGAACCACCCACCAGGGCGCCTCGGCAATGTTAGTGCGCGCTAACATGATTTCTTTGGCCTCGGTGTAGTCTTCCCAGCGGCGGCGGCTTTCCAGATCCATCGGGCTGAGCTTCCACTGCTTGAGCGGATCGTGAATGCGGCTGAGGAAACGCAGCTCCTGCTCCTCATCGGTGATCGAAAACCAGTATTTGACGATTTGGATGCCGCTGCGCGTCAGCATTTTTTCGAATTCCGGCACGCTGCGGAAAAACTCCTCGTACTCTTCGTCGTTGCAAAAGCCCATCACGCGTTCCACGCCGGCGCGGTTATACCAGCTGCGGTCGAACAGCACCATTTCGCCGGCGGCGGGCAGATGCGCGATATAGCGCTGAAAATACCACTGGGTGCGTTCGCGGTCGTTCGGCGCCGGCAGCGCCGCCACGCGACAGGTGCGCGGGTTGAGACGCTGGGTGATGCGTTTGATCACGCCGCCCTTGCCGGCGGCGTCGCGGCCTTCGAAGAGGATCACCAGCCGGTGGCCGGTGCGCATCACCCAATCCTGCAGCTTCACCAGTTCGCCCTGCAGGCGCAGCAGTTCGCGGAAGTATTGTTTGCGCCAGGCTTTCTTCGCGTCGCTGTCGACTTCTGCCGCGTCGAAGCGCAGGTCGTCCAGCTCCATTTCCAGCTCTTCATCGTAGCTGTCGTAAAATTCTTGCAGCAGGCGCTGGTTGAAACCGTCATCGCGGTTGAATTCATGCATGGTCATCAGATTTTCTCCGTGTCAGCCCGGTGTTAGAAATGGTTGAAGATCCAGTACAGCACCGCCGACAGCAGTACCGAGGCCGGCAGCGTCAGCACCCAGGCCATCAGCAGATTGCGCAGGGTGGCCATCTGCAGGCCGGAGCGGTTGGCGGCCATGGTGCCGGCGATGCCGGACGAAAGTACGTGCGTGGTCGAAACCGGCAAACCGAAGGCGTCGGCCGCGCCGATGGTGGTCATCGCCACCAGTTCGGCGCTGGCGCCCTGGGCGTAGGTCAGGTGCGATTTACCGATCTTTTCGCCCACCGTCACCACGATGCGGCGCCAGCCAACCATGGTGCCGAGCCCCAGCGCAATCGCCACCACCACTTTCACCCAAAAGGGAATGAAGCGGGTGGCGTTGTCGAGTTCGCCTTTCAACGCGTCGAGGTTGCGCTGTGCATCGGGATTGATCTGCAACTGACGCTCTGCCTTCAGGTGCTTGATGGTCTCGGACGCCAGGTACATGTCATTGCGGGTGTTCGACACCGCTTGTGCCGGGATCTTGTCGACCGAGCCGTACTGACGGATTTGATCGCCGATCGCGCCGGCCAGCTGCGCCAGCGCCGGCACCACCTCCGGCGTCAGTTCGCTGGTGCGCACATAGCCGGTCAGCACCTCGCGCGGCGGCGTTTGGCCGCCGGCCGGGAACTGGCGCAGCAGCTCGTTTTTGGTCACTTCCGCCAGCGCCGCCACCCGGGGGATCTGCTCCGGCGGCATCGAACGGTTCAGGGCGTAGGCGATCGGCATGGTGCCCACCAGGATCAGCATGATAAGGCCCATGCCTTTCTGCCCGTCGTTGGAGCCGTGGGCAAAGGAAACGCCGGTGCAGGTGAGGATCAGCAATCCGCGGATCCACAGCGGCGGCGGGCTATTGTCTTTAGGCGCGCTGTACAGCTGGCGGTTGTTGACGAACAGCTTCAGCGCCAGCAGCAGCAGGCCGGCGAACACGAAGCCGATCACCGGCGACAGCAGCAGCGCATAGCCCACCTTGATCGCCTGGCCCCAGTCCACGCCGCTGGTGCCGGTGCGGCCGTGGATCAGGGCGTTGGCCACGCCGACGCCGATAATCGAGCCGATCAGCGTATGCGACGACGAGGCGGGCAGCCCGAGCCACCAGGTGCCGAGGTTCCAGATGATGGCGGAGAACAGCAGGGCGTACACCATGGCGAAACCGTTGCCGGTGCCGGCCTGCAGGATCAGCTCAACCGGCAGCAGCGAAATGATGCCGAAGGCCACCACGCCGCTGGAGAGCAATACGCCGAGAAAGTTGAAGAAACCGGACCACACCACGGCGACCATCGGCGACAGCGAGTGGGTGTAAATCACCGTCGCGACCGCATTGGCGGTGTCGTGGAAGCCGTTGACGAATTCAAAGCCCAGCGCGATCAGCAGCGCCAGCCCCAATAATAAAAACGGAATGTAACTGGTATAGACGGCGCCGGCGTCGCTGACGTCGTTAAATAAGTTCACTCCGGCGAACGCGATCCCCAGAATTAATAAGAACACAAAAAAAAGAACAGTGAGTCGACTGTTCTTTTGATGCAGCTTGGGCAGGCTGGATGCGGCCGGCACACCCGTTTGAACGGCGCTGTTATCGCTCATAATGACCTTCCTGAGAGGATTGAATGCGGTAGCTGTCGCCTGAAAAGTATTCTGAATGAATGTGGCCTTTTTATGACGAAAATATTAATCATCGGGAACGGCGAAAATCATTAACGCCGATAAATAAAGATTGTTATAACAGCGGGGACGGTCTTGGGTTAACGGCAACAGGCAGGATAAGGCGTTATGGTGCAACGGTTAGCGGAAAAGATGCACAAGCTTGATTTCGATGATGAAGTGACCGGGCTGATCTACGGCCATGTGTTTCGTTCCGGTGAGCCGCCGGCGCGCCTGAACTCGCAACAGGTCTGCCAGGCTTACCAGGCTTTGCCGTCCGGCGACGGCTTTGTCTGGCTGCACCTCAATCTCAACCACGCGGCGGCGGAGAAGTGGCTGAAAAACCATTTCGCCATTTCCGATTTTTTCTTCCATGAAATTCGGCATGGTTCCCACACGACGCGCATCGAGCGCCAGGGCGACGATCTGTTCGCCGTGCTCAACGACGTGATTTTCCACCCTGAGGACAGCAACCCGGAAACGGCGACGCTGTGGCTCTATTGCTGCCGTGGGCTGGTGGTCACCGTGCGTCACAAACCGGTGCGATTGATTGAACGGCTGCTTGGCCGCCTGACGGCGTTGGAGCTGGCGTCGTCTACCGAGCTGCTGGCGCACCTGCTGGAAGAGCAGGAGGACGTGCTGGAACAGGTGGTGCGGCAGGCTAACCAGTATGTTGATGCCATCGAGGATCGCCTGCTGACCCGCCGCGTCAAACGCAACCGCGCCGAGCTGGGGCGCATGCGCCGCATGTTATTGCGCTTTCAGCGCCTGTTGGCGCCGGAACCGGCCGCGCTGTTTCGGCTGTTGAACCGGCCGCCGGCCTGGCTGAGCCGCGAGGTGGTGCAAGATCTGCGGCAGTTTACCGAAGAGTTCACCGTGGTGTTGAACGATCTCGCCAGCCTGACCGAACGCATCCGGCTATTGCAGGAAGAGCTGGGTGCCAAGCTGATGGAGCAGAATAACCGCACGCTCTACACCCTGACGGTGATCACCGTGCTGGCGTTGCCGATCAACATCGTCGCCGGTTTCTTCGGCATGAACGTCGGGGGGATACCGCTGGCCAGCAATCACCACGGTTTTATCCTGCTGGTGTTGCTGGTCGGCAGTTTTACGCTGATCGCCGGTTATCTGGCGTTCAGGCGCCGGGACGAGTCGTAATTACAGGCGGGCGCGGTACTCTTCTTCCAGCCGGGCATGGGTGCTCCAGAACGGCTGCGGCGCCCGATCGTGCAGACGATCCAGCAGGATATCCAGATGGGTGTGCCAGCCGCCGGCGACGCTGAGCATCTCGTCGCGGTTGGCCAGGCGCCGGTGGGTGACCGTCAGCAGCACCGCGTTTCCCTGTTCCGTCAGCTCGAAGGTCACTTCGGAAGGGCGCCCCTGATCCTGTTCGGCCCAGGTAAAGCTCAGCAGGCGCGGCGGGAACAGGCAGGTGATGTGGCCGCGGTTGCTGACGCAGCCGCCGTGCTGTTTGTACTTGGCCGGCGGTTGCTCGTGCTCGCCCGCCAGATCGGAGTTGCGAAACTCCAGCTCCAGCGGCGCGCCGTTTTCCAACTTCATGGCGCCAGCCGCCAGCCAGGTGGCGCGCTTGTCGGATTCGGTCAGGTAAGCCCACACCCGCTCGATGGGGCCGGGCAGCAGCCGCTGGATGCGCAGCGTGCCGGGTTCGATAATCATGCCGTAATCATTCATGGTTCACTCCTTGGGAGGAAGCTGTTCGGGCTGCAGCAGCGCCTGTTCGAGCGCATCCAGCCGTTCAGTCCAGAAATGTTCATAGGTTTGCAGCCAGTGCATGGCCTGCGCCATAGGCTCGGGTTCGAGCCGGCAGATATGGTTTCTTCCTTGCACGGTGCGTTGCACCAGGCCCGCATGTTCCAGTGCTTTCACGTGCTTGGAGGCGCCGGCGAACGACATCTGCAACGGCGCGGCCAGTTCGCCGATGCTGCGCTCACCGCCGGCCAGCGCGCGTAACATCGAACGGCGGGTCGGGTCGGCCAGCGCATGAAAAATGGCGTCCAGCTGTGAGGAAGATAATTCAACCATATGGTTGAATATAGAACAGACGGGCTAATATTCAACCGTTTTGTTGAATATTTTTTGCCCCGGCGAGAAACCGGGGCGACGATCAGGCGCCGGCGTGCGCCAGCAGCGCGTTCAGCAATACGTCAGCGCCGGCGGCGGCCCAGGCGGGGGTGATATCTTCCCGCTCGTTGTGGCTGATGCCGTCCACGCAGGGAATGAAAATCATTGCGGTCGGGGCGACGCGGTTAAGGTAACAGGCATCGTGGCCGGCGCCGGAAATCATGTCGCGATGGCGATAGCCCAACGCTTGCGCGGCTTGACGTACGCTGTCGATGCAGCCCCGATCAAAAGCGATCGGGGGATACTGGAAGATGCGCTCGGCGCGAGCGGTCAGGCCGCCGCCGTTGACGGCGTTCACCACCGCCAGCAGGCGCTGCTCCATCTGCTCCAGAATTGACTCCTCTGGATGGCGGAATTCGACGCTGAAAAAGACGCGCCCCGGCACCACGTTGCGTGAATTGGGGGTAATTTGCGCCATGCCCACCGTGGCGCGCGCGTCGGGCGCGAAATCCCAACCGATGCGGTTGACCGCCGTGACCAGCGCCGCAAAGCCCAGCAGGGCGTCGCGGCGGCGGTCCATCGGCGTGGTGCCGGCATGGGCGCTGAAGCCGACGACCTCCAGTTCATACCAGCGCTGCCCTTGTGCGGCGGTCACCACGCCGATGTCGAGATGCTCCGCTTCCAGAATCGGCCCCTGTTCGATGTGCAACTCGAAGGCGGCATGGATCGGCGTGCCGCCCACCGGATACTCGCCGGCGTAGCCGATTCGCTCCAGCGCCTCGCCGAGGCTGACGCCGTGCTCGTCGTGGCGCGTCAGGCCGTATTCCAGGTCGAATACCCCGGCGAACACGCCGGAGGCGATCATCGCCGGCGCAAAGCGTGCGCCTTCTTCGTTGGTCCAGTTGATCACTTCAATCGCGCGTTCGGTGACGATCTGCCGATCGTTAAGGCTGCGAATAACCTCCAATCCGGCCAGCACGCCGTAGATGCCGTCGAAACGGCCGCCGCGGGGTTGCGAGTCGCCGTGAGAACCGGTGACAACCGGCGCCAGCTCGGGCCGCGCGCCTTCACGGCGCAGGAACATGTTGCCCATCCGATCGACGCGCACGCTGCAACCGGCCTCCAGCGCCCACAGACGCAGCTGGTCGCGCGCCTGACGATCCTCTTCGCTGAGCGCCAGGCGGGTGACGCCGTTGTCAGCGATGGCGCCGAACTGCGCCATCGCCTGCAGGCTTTGCCACAGGCGCTCGCCGTTGACCCGATGCGTCATGGCTTTTCTCCCGGCGTTTTGGCGGCGTAACGGAAATCGCAGCAGGGAGCGCCGGACATGATGGTCTGGGTGCGCTGCAGTTCAACGTCAGGCGCATAGCCGACGATAAACTGGCTGTCGCGAGCGCAGGAGAGCAGGTGGCCGATGTCTCCCAGCCCCATCTCATGATACATCTCGGCGTAGCGGCAGCGGGTGACGTTATAGTCGAAGTGCTGTTCGTCCTGATTGATCACCTCGACGCGCAACGCATCGTCTTTTTCCCACAGGTACTGCAAGGCGGCGAAGCTGCGCAGATCCGCGCCGTTCGGTTCCTGAGCGGCGAACTGTTTGCCCGCCGCGATGGCGGCATTCTCGATGGCTTCGCCGATCACTGCCTGAGCGCGCGTCTTGCCGATTTCACGCACCAGAATCTGGTAGATCGGTTTGATGATTTCCGCCTCGATCTTTCTGCGGGCCAAAATGCCCAATTCATTATTTGCACAGCTCATCGCCTTGCTCCTCTTGATTTATTGTGGTTTGGCGCCGCCCAACACGGTTTGCGGCTGCCATTTGCCGTCGACTACCCGGTACAGGGTGAAACTCGGCTGTTGCAGGTTGCCCTGCGCATCGAAGGCAATGGCGCCGGTCACGCCCTGATAATGTATGGCGCGCAGTTTCGGCAGATAATCGGCCGGGTTGGCCGAGCCGGCCTGTTCGATGGCGGCGATCAGCACCCGGGTGGCGTCGTAGGCGAAGGGCGCATGCAGTTCGATGTGGGTGTGGTAACGATCGCGGTAGGCTTGCTCAAACGCCTTGCCGCCCGGCATCTGTTCCAGCGGCAGCCCCGGCTCCAACGCGACGACGCCTTCGCCTTCTTGCTGCGCCAGCGTCAGGAAGGTTTGGCTGACAAAGCCGCCGGCGCCCATCAGCTGCGCGTTCATGCCCAGCTGCTTCAGTTTGCGCGCCAGCGGCGCCGCCTGGGAATCTACGCCGCCGAAGAAGATCAGATCGGCGTTTTTGCTGCGCACGGTGGTCAGTACGGCGCTGAAATCGACGGTCTTGTCATCCACATACTCGCGGGCGATCGGCTGCACGCCCTGGGCCTGCAGCGATTTGATGAACTCGTCCGCCAGCCCCTGGCCGAAAGCGGTGCGATCGTCGATCACCGCGATGCGCTGGGCTTTCAGCGTTTTCACCGCATATTGCCCGGCATAGTTGCCGCCGTCGTCGTCGTGGCCCATCACGCGAAAGCTGGTGTCAAAACCCTGTTGCGTATAGCCGTGACCGGTGGCGACCGGCGCCACCTGGGCGATGCCGGCATCGTGATAGATGCGCGCCGCCGGGATGCTGGTGCCGGTGTTCCAGTGGCCGACCACGCCGGCGACGCCTTCGTCGACCAAACGCTGCGCCACGGCCACGGCGGTGCGCGGGTCGGACTGGTCGTCCTCGGACACCAGTTTGAAGGTGACCGGTTTGCCGTTCAGCGTCGGTTTCTGCGCGTTAGCGTCGGCGATCGCCAGTTGCGCGCCGTTTTCGAGATCTTTGCCGATGCGCGCGGAAGGGCCGGTCAGCGGCCCGGCCAGGCCGATCAGCACGGTGTCGGCCGCCAGCGCCGGGAGGCTAAGAATCATTGTCATGGCGGCCAGCGCCAACGGTTTGATGCGAATGCTCTGTTGCATGTCATACTCCTGGTGCGGTTAAAAGAAACAACGGTTATTCACCCAAATAGATCTGTTTGATTTTTTCATCGTCCAGCATCTCGGCGGAACGGCCGCTGTGGCTCAGGCTGCCGCTGTCCAACACGTAGGCGCGATCGGTGGACTCCAGCGCCAGGCGCGCGTTCTGCTCGACCAATAGCAGCGTGACGCCGTCACGGGCTAACTGCTTGATGACCGTGAAAATGGCTTCCACCACAATCGGCGCCAGCCCCATCGAGGGTTCGTCCAATATCAGCAGCCGCGGGCGGCTGAGCAGCGCGCGGCCCATCGCCACCATCTGCTGTTCACCGCCCGAAAGCAGCCCGGCCGGTTGGTGCAGGCGCTCGCTCAGCCGCGGGAAGGTGGCGCACACCCGTTCGAAATCTTGCCGCACCGCCGATTTGTCACGCCGCGCATAGGCGCCGAGCTGCAGGTTTTCCCGCACCGTCAAACGGGTGAAAATGCCGCGTCCCTCCGGCACCATCACCAGCCCCCGTTGCAGCAACCGGTGCGGCGGCGCGCCGCGAATCGAGCAACCGTCGAACAGGATGTCGCCTTCGAACGGCTGCAGGCCGGTCAGCGCTCGCAGGCTGGAGGTCTTGCCCGCGCCATTGGCGCCGATCAGCGTCACCTGTTCGCCGGCGTTCACCGTGAAATCGATGCCTTTGACCGCATGAATGCCGCCGTAAGACACTTTGAGACGTTTAACGCTCAGCAGGGCTTCAGACATGCGCGCCGCCTCCCAGATAGGCCTGAATGACCGCCGGTTCGCGCCGCACCTGCGCCGGTTCGCCTTCGGCGATCGCTTTGCCGTAGTCCAGCACCGTCAGGCGATCGCACAGGCCCATCACCAGCTTGACGTCGTGTTCGATCAGCAGCAGCGTTTTGCCGCTGTCACGGATGCGCAGCAGCAGCTCGCGCAGCGCTACTTTTTCACCGGCGTTCATGCCGGCCGCCGGCTCGTCCAGCGCCAGCAACCGGGGTTCGGTCGCCAGCGCGCGGGCAATCTCCAGGCGGCGTTGGTGGCCATAGGCGAGATCGCCGGCGCGGTAATGGGCGAATTGGCTGATGCCGACGTACTCCAGCAGCGCATGGGATTTATCGCGCACCGCCTGTTCCTCCTCTTTCGCGCGCCGGTGCCGAGCGATCGCCGCCCACAGGCCGTTGCGGGTGCGCACATGGCAGCCGACCATCACGTTTTCCAGCACGCTCATTTCGTTGAACAACCGCAGGTTCTGGAAGGTGCGGGCGATGCCGGCCTGCGCCACTTTGTCGATGGCCTGCGGTTTATAGCGCTGGCCCAACAGGCTGAACTCGCCCTCGTCGGCGCGATACAGGCCGGTGATCAGGTTGAAGCAGGTGGTTTTGCCGGCGCCGTTCGGCCCGATCAGGCCGTAGATTTCCCCCTGGCGGATGCTCATGCTGACGTCATCCACCGCCGTCAGGCCGCCGAAACGTTTGCTGACGTGATTTAAAGCAAGCAGCGGCGTCATGCGGCGGTCCTCCCGGCATGGCGAGCCGGCCACAGGCCCGCCGGGCGATACAGCATCACCAGGATCAGCGCCAGGCCGTAAAACAGTTGGCGGATGATTTCCGGATCGATCAGCACCTGGCCGAACAGCGCCTGCTGCAGCGGCCCCATGCTGCTGCGCAGCAGCTCCGGCAGGGCGGCCAGCAGCAGCGCGCCCAGGATCACGCCGGGGATGTGCCCCATGCCGCCGAGCACCACCATCGCCAGTACGGCGATCGATTCCTGCAGGGTGAACGATTCCGGCGACACGAAGCCCTGAAACGCGGCGAACAACGCGCCGGCCACGCCGCCGAAGGTGGCGCCGATGGCGAAGGCCAGCAGCTTGAAGTTGCGGGTGTTGATGCCCATCGCCCGCGCGGCGTCCTCATCTTCACGGATCGCTGTCCACGCACGGCCGATGCGCGAGTTTTGCAGCCGCAGGCTGATGAACAGGATCGCCAGCAGCAGCGCGGCGAACAGGTAGTAATACAGGTACAGGCCGGAAAAACGCACGCCGAACCACTCGTGCATGCCGGAAAACCTCAGGCCGAACAGGCTGACCGGGTCAATGCCGGAAATGCCTTTGGGGCCGTTGGTGAGATTGACCGGGCGATCCAGATTGCGCATCAGAATGCGCACGATTTCGCCGAATCCCAACGTGACGATCGCCAGATAGTCGCCGCGCAGCCGCAGCGTCGGCGCGCCGAGCAGGATGCCGCATACCGCCGCCAACAGCGCCGCCAGCGGGATCAGCCACAGCATCGGCAGATGCAGCCCGTCGGGGAACCACTGCAGCAGCAGCGGGAACTGCTGCGTCAGATGCGGTGACGACAGCAGCGCGGCGAGATAGGCGCCGACCGCGTAAAAGGCGATAAAACCCATGTCCAGCAACCCGGTCATGCCCACCACGATGTTCAGCCCGAGCGCCAACATCAGATACAGCAGGGCGAAGTCGACGACCCGCACCCAGTAGTTGCCGCCGGCGGCGCCCGCCACCCAGGGCGCCAGCAGCAGGGCGAGAATGAACAGCGTCAGCCCCAGCCCGGCGCGACGCGGCGTGGCCAGAGGAACGGGGGGAGTCAAAACGGTCATCGTGATGTCCTTATGCGCGCGTGGCGATGCGTTCGCCCAACAGCCCGGAGGGGCGGAAGACCAGCACGGCGATCAGCACCAGAAACGCGAACACGTCCTGGTAGTTGCTGCCGAACACGCCGCCGGTCAGCTCGCCGAGATAGCCGGTGCCCAGTGATTCGAACAGACCCAGCAGCAAACCGCCAAGCATCGCGCCGCGCAGGTTGCCGATGCCGCCGAGCACGGCGGCGGTAAACGCCTTGATGCCCGGCAGAAAGCCCATCGAGAAACCGGCGTTGCCGTAGTTGCTGGCCATCATGATGCCGGCCACCGCCGCCAACGCGCCGCCGAGCGCGAAGGTCAGAACGATGATGCGGTCAGGACTGATGCCCATCAGGCCGGCGACCTGCGGGTTTTCCGCCGTGGCGCGCATGGCGCGGCCGAAACGGCTGTGTTCGACCAGCAGCCAGAGGCCGGCCATCACCGCCACGGCTACCGCCAGCGTGACGATCGCCGTGCCGGTGATCACCGCCGGCGCATGTTCGGCGCTGCCTGCGGTCAGGGCGATGGGCGCCATCGGCAACAGCTGCGGAAACATCAGGGGATTGCGTGACCAGATCAGCATCGCCAGGGTTTGCAGCAGCAGTGACACGCCGATGCCGCTGATCAGCGGGGCCAGGCGCGGCGCATTACGCAGCCGGCGATAGGCCAGGCGCTCGATCGCCATCGAGGTGATGGCGCAGATAGCCATGGCGAACAGGGCCGCCAGCAGCAGCGTGGCGTAGGGCGGTAACGCGGGAAAGTGGTGCTGTAACACCCCGATCGCCGACAGCGCGCTCAGCGCCCCGACCATCAGCACGTCGCCGTGCGCGAAGTTGATGATGCGCAGGATGCCGTACACCATGGTGTAGCCGAGCGCGATCAGCGCATAAATGCTGCCGAGCATCAAACCGTTGACGGTTTGCTGTACCAGCGTATCCATAAGGAGAGTCCGGAGATAATGAGTCAGAGGCTCACAGTAGAGAATTTAAAAAAATTGTAAAATACGGAAAAATACTTTCTTATATAAAAAACGAGTGTTTTTAATGCATTGATTTTTATGTATATTAAACCCACTCCTTCAGTGTTCATTTCCCAAAAACAGTCAATATATGAAAAAAACAGAACAGTATGATGAGCCGTTGCCGATGCTGCCGAACGATCCGCCGCTGCGCGCCGTACGGGCGTTCGAGGCCATCGCGCGCCTGGGGGGGATCAGCGCGGCGGCTAACGAGCTGATGATTTCGCCTTCGGCGGTCAGTCATCAACTCAAAACGCTGGAGGCATTTTTGCAGATGCCGTTGACCGAACGGCAGGGGCGTAACCTGGTGTTGCGCAGCGAGGGGCGGGAGTACTACCGTTCGATTCGCTCGGCGTTCAACGTGCTGCGCCAGGCGACCGAACACGTGCGCGAGCAATCCGCGTCGCGGCAGGTGACCATCAGTCTGATCCCGCTGTTCGGCATGGGGTGGTTCATTCCGCGGCTGCGCGGTTTCCTGCGCGAAAATCCGGATATCGACATCAATGTGGTCTACGCCAACCACCGCAATTACCTGAGCGACGCCGCCGATCTGTCGATCCGCTTCGGGGTCGGGCAGTGGACCGGCTATCGCAGCGAGAAGCTGATGTCCGGCAAAATGGTGCCGGTGTGCAGCCGGGCATTCAGTAAACTGCACGGTTTGCTCGATACGCCGGATCAACTGGCGACGCTGCCGCTGCTGCACGACGAGGAACGCAATACCTGGATGCAATGGTTTCAGCAGGCCGGCGTCAAGCGCCCGCTGCGCAGTATCGGCCCGATGTTTGAGGACGGATTGTTGACGTTGGCGGCGGTGCAGGCGGGGCTAGGGTGCGCGTTGATGCGTGAACCGTTAATCGCCCAGTACCTTGAAAGCGGTGAGTTGATCAAAATGTTCGATCTGCCGATCGACGACGGCCGCGATTATTACCTGTGCGCTCGGCTGGATAGCGAGCTGTCGCAGGAAGGCGAAAATCTGCGGCAGTGGCTGCGCCGTGAGGCGGCGGCTCAGAACGCCGGGGCATAATCTACAACCAACGCGTCTTTCAGCAGGTGACGGCTTTGCAGTAGAGTGCCGGTTCCTCTGTAGCGATAAGGTATGACGATGCTGTTCGATTTAAACCAGCAGGCGGCCGAACTGCCCGAGGCTTGGCGTTCCTCCGTGCTGGGCCGCGTCGGTGCGGCCAACATCAAAGTGCTGCGTATGGATGCGCGCAGCATTGCGGATGAAGTGCATGATTACAGCGAAGGGTTGCTGGTGATCAGCGGCCACCTGCGGCTGCAGGTGGCGGGGGAAGAAGTGGTGGTGCGAGCCGGTCAGCTGTATCAGGCCGCGGCCGGCGTGCCGCACCGCGTGTTGCCGGGTAGCGAAGGCACGCTGGTGATTGTCGACCTGCCGGAGGATTAAGCTCCGTGTTTGGGCTGGGGTTGCGCCAGAAATCTGACGACGCCCTGGAGAAAGCGTTGTCTGCCGGCGTTATCTCTATCGAGATGGACAAAATGTGTCGCATCAGGAATGACCAGCTTTTCGGCTGTAGGGGCATCTTTCATGATGGCGTCAACATCCTCTGGCCGGCTCCAGAAATCCCGCTCCGAGCGAACAACCAATACGGGAACGGTGGTTAAGGCTGTTGCGGACCACTGTTTTCTGCCCATCGCCAGTTCAAAGCTGTCAGCCATTGCACCGGTCGGTGCGCGGAAGCTGTGTGGCGTTCTGTGCTGCGAGGTGTTGTCCGATGCCAGTGCGGCATCACCGTAAGCGCGTTTCACTGTTTCATCACGCCACTGTGTTTTATCCGCCACGGGAATGCTGTTATCCCAGACGACAAACAGACTGTCCCGCGTGCTCAGGTTCCAGCCGCCAAATTTGGCTGCGTTGAAATGTCCCGGGTTTTGGGGATCGTCCAGGGGTGATCCCTGTCCCAGCAGCGGATGATGGTCGGTTCCGCCATATAACGTGTTATAGAGCACCAGTCGTTCCACATTCTGTGGGTATTGGGCCGCATAAGCGCCCGCCCAGTGTCCTCCTGTCGCCCATCCCAAGAGACTAACGCGAGGGGAGCCGCTCCACGCCTGAATAGCCTGCACGGCGTGAGCGATATCGGTCACGGCATCCGCCGTGCGGATCAAAGGCGCCGACTGGTCAGGGGGGCTATCCATCGCGGCCGGCCGGCTGGATAACCCATATCCCCGCAGATCGAGGATGTACACTCGAAAGCCTGCTAATGCCAGATCTGCCGCCAGAGAGCCGCCCTTGACGGGCAAATCAAAAGAGGCGAGGCCGGGAACCCGGGCGCCATGAATCAGCAATACAGACGGTTGCGGTATCTTGCCGTCAGGTTTCTGCCTGACCTCCCTGACGTGGAGTTGCTCTCCGTTCGCAAGCAAAATGTGCCTGTCCGTGCGCTCTATCGGCGCGGGGATTTCATTTTCTTTCGATGCAGCCAGCGTGGGTGATGCCGACATCACAAGGAGGGCCAGCAACATATTTAGGTTTCGGTAAGTCAGTGACAACGATCTGAGTATGTTCATTGTTATTTCTGCTCCGCCAATATATACAGGAAGCATCTTCAGGTTACCTGGCTAGTGTGTCTAATACTATCGAGGGGCTTTCTTAATACGTTGAAGGTATCGCGATATGCTCACCCTGCGTCAGCTCCGCCAATTTCTTGTGGTTGCGGAAACAATGAATGTCCGTAAAGCGGCTGAGCGTTTGCATATGGCTCAACCCCCGCTGACAAACGCGATCCGTCAAATGGAAGAGGCGTTGGGCACCCGGCTTTTTGAACGAACCAATCGTATAACGGCACTGACCCCGGCAGGCAAAGTGTTGCAGAAGGAAGCGGTTGCGACGCTGATGCAGATGGAAAGGTCGATGTTGCTGACCCAACGCGCCGGCCAGGGAATGACGGGGGCTTTGCGCATCGGTTTTGTCGCTTCTGCCGTCAGACATCTGCTTCCGGAAACGCTCACGCGGTTTCACTTTTCCAGTCCGCAGGTGGTGCTTGAACTGAAAGAAATGACCACCGCGCGACAGGTTGAAAGCCTTTTGGAAGACTCGCTTGACGTTGGCATTGCGGTTTTACCTGTTCCTGAATACGCCATACCGAAACTGTCCTGCCATCGATTTTTTAGCTGCCCGCTGATTGCCGTTTTGCCGAGTAAACATCCTGGCGGAACACGCGGCGCGATGCCGCTTTCTACCCTGGCCAGGGAGCCGTGGGTATTGTTCCCAGAGCAGGAAGGGCCTGGTCTTTATCGCTCTATTATTGAAGCCTGCGAAAAGGCAGGATTTGCTCCTGAGGTTGTTCAGCGAGCCGTGCAGATGGAAACGATCGTCGGCCTTGTTGCTTCGGGATTAGGAGTCAGTCTGGTCCCTGAATTCATGCAAAAAAGCGGCTGGGTAAACGTTTCTTTTTGCCGGCTTAGTGGAGAACAGATCCCGTATCAGGTTGCTTTGATTCACAAGCGGGAAAAT
This sequence comes from Serratia sp. 22278, assembly GCF_052045405.1. Lineage (NCBI taxonomy): Bacteria > Pseudomonadati > Pseudomonadota > Gammaproteobacteria > Enterobacterales > Yersiniaceae > Serratia > Serratia sp. 22278. The sequence goes on from NZ_JBQEOW010000003.1 coordinate 479,833, forward strand.
ACTAATCCTCACGTCGCAGATTTTGTCAGAAACGCGGTTCCTCCACAGCCATAGGTAAAACGCGCCTGAGTTTGAACCGCATTCAAGAATCGATTAGGCGCGGTTGCCCAGGACCGTCAGCGCCACGTTTACCGCCGCCAATAACCGCGCTTCGGTGACGCCGTCACGCGCCTGAATCGACAGGCCGTGCAGGAAGACGGCGAAATAGTCCCCCAGGCTGTCGGCGTCGGTGTCGGCCGGCAGTTCGCCGGTTTGCACCGCCTGCCGCAGCCGTTCGACGATCTGCTGCGTGCGCTGCAGCCGATGCTCTGCCAGCCAGGCTTTGAGCCCGTCGTTTTCTGCGCTGACGCTGGCGGCGGAGGAAACCACCATGCAGCCCTGCGGCAGATCCGGCCGGCTATAGAGCCGCACGGCATCTTCCAGCAGGCGTTTGATCGCCGGGCGAATACCGCTTTCCTGCGCGAAGGCGCGATCGGCGAAGCCGCCTTCGGCGGTTTCGTAACTGGCGATCGCCTCGCGGAACAGCTGCTCTTTGGAGCCGAACGCTTTGTAGATGCGCGCGGAAGCAATACCCAATTCCGCCACCAGATCCGACATCGAAGTGCCTTCGTAACCCTGCCGCCAGAATAAGTTTCGCGCCTTCAAGAGCGCCTGTTCGCGATCGAACTCGCGCGGTCTGCCTGCCATTCGCTGCTCCAATTTACCTGTCATTCAGCGACATAGGATCGCTTAAATCGACGGGAATACCAATGTCTTTATAAATTTCGCTTGCGGTCAATTCGCTTTGCTCCTATTGTTTGTCAATCGACAACCAATAGGAGTTTACGATGAAAACCCTCAAAGGTCCAAGCCTGCATCTCGCGCAGTTCAGCGATGAGACAGCGCCGTTCAACAGCCTGCCGGCCATCGCCGAGTGGGCGGCGCAAACCGGGTTTACCGCCTTGCAGATCCCGGCCTGGGATCTGCGTTTATTCGACGTGGCCACCGCCGCGGAAAGCCAAACCTACTGTGACGATCTGACCGGCATGTTGGCGGAGCAGGGGTTGGTAGTCAGCGAATTGACCAGCCATATCTTCGGCCAGCTGATGGCGGTACACCCGGCTTACGATGCGCTGTTTGACAGTTTCGCGCCCCCGGCGCTGCAGGGCAATCCGCAGGCGCGCGGCGAGTGGGCGCGGCAGCAAATGTTGTTGGCGGTGAAAGCGTCGGCGCGGCTCGGGCTCAGCGAGCTGGGCACCTTTTCCGGTTCGCTGGCCTGGCCCTATCTGTTCCCGTTCCCACAGCGTCCGGAAGGATTGATCGATACCGCGTTCGACGAACTCGCCAAACGCTGGCTGCCGGTGCTCGACGCCTGCGAGGAGCAGGGCATCAACCTGTGTTATGAAATTCACCCGAGTGAGGATCTGCACGACGGCGTGACGTTCGAAATGTTTCTTGAGCGCGTGGGCAACCACCCGCGTTGCCGGGTGCTGTTCGATCCGAGCCATATGGTGCTGCAGCAGCTTAACTATCTGGAATTTATCGATATCTATAAGGATGTTATCGGCATGTTCCACGTCAAGGACGCCGAGTTCAATCCGACCGGTCGCCAGGGCATTTACGGCGGTTATCAGTCATGGGTCGATCGTGCCGGCCGTTTCCGCTCGTTGGGCGACGGCCAGGTCGATTTCAGCGGCATCTTTTCGCGCCTGACGCAGTACGGCTATTCGGGCTGGGCGACGCTGGAGTGGGAATGTTGCCTGAAAAATCCGCAGGACGGCGCGCGCGAAGGCGCGGCCTTCATTCGCGATCGCATTATCCGCGTCACCGACAAAGTGTTCGACGACTTCGCCGGCGCGCCGGTCAACCCACAACAGATCAATGCCTTGCTTGGCATTCGCTGAGCCTTAACCTTTCAGGGAGTCACCCCATGCAATATCGACAGAACGAGATCCCGTTAGCGGATCTCGCGGCGGAACACGTCTATACCCAGGTCAATGGCCAACGTATCCACTGCGTGATAGCCGGTGAAGGGCGGCCGGTGTTGCTGATCCCCGGCTGGCCGCAAACCTGGTACACCTGGCGCCATGTGATGCGCGCCCTGGCGGCGGCCGGTTTTCAGGCGATCGCCGTCGATCCGCCGGGCATCGGCGATTCGGACAAGCCCGTCGGCGGTTACGACACCGGCAGCATCGGTGCGGCGTTGCACGCGATGATGGCGCAACTGGGCCACGAACGTTACCAACTGGTCGGCCACGACATCGGCATGTGGATCGGTTACGCCATGGCGAGCGACTTCCCGCAGGCGGTGAAGCGCCTGGTGCTGACGGAGGCGGTGATCCCCGGTCTGGCGCCGCCGCCGCCGATTTTCGTCGCGCCGGAGGAGAACATCTTCCTGTGGCATTTCATGTTCAACCAGTTGGCGGATTTGCCGGAGACCCTGACCCAGGGGCGCGAGCGGGAGTATCTTGGCTATATCTTCAACCGCTGGTCTTATCGGCGCGATCGGGTGGCGGCTGAGGTCTATATCGCCGCCTATTCTGCGCCGGGCGGCCTGCGTGCCGGATTCGACTATTACCGGGCGATCCCGGAGACCGTTCGCCAGAACCGAGTGCGCGCCGCCACGCCATTGACGATGCCGGTGCTGACCGTGGGGGCGGAACACGCCACCGGCGACGCGCCGCTGACGACGCTGCAGGGCAATGCGCGCGATCTGCGGGGCGAAACGGTCGCCGGCTGCGGCCATTTCATCACCGAGGAGTGTCATGAGGCGTTTATCGCACTGATTACGCCGTTCCTGGCGGGAGAACAACATGCCGCTTGATGAACGCATCGCCGCCTTTTTGACGGCATCGGTCGACGCACTGCCACCCGCGTCGCTGGCGGAAATGCGCACGGCCACGGAAACCGGTTTGCGCTTGCTGCAGGGCGAAGCGGCACCGAGCGGCGGCGTCAGGGACTATACGGTGGTCGCCGCCGATGGGCACCGGATTGCGCTGCGCGCTTATCTACCGGCGGGGGAAAGGCGCGCTGCCGCACAACCGGCGATGCTGTTCGCCCACGGCGGCGGCTGGTGCCTCGGTTCGCTGTCGCTGTATGACCAGCCCTGCCAGGCGCTGGCTAACGCCACCGGCCGGGTGATCCTGTCGGTCGACTATCGTCTGGCGCCAGAGTATCCGTTTCCGCAGCCGCTGGAAGATGTCTATCAGGCGCTCTGCTGGGTGGTGCAACAGGCGCCGCAGTTGGGGATCGACGCGCAGCGCTTGGCGGTGGGGGGCGACAGCGCCGGGGGCAATCTGGCGGCGGCGGTCGCGCTGCTGGCGCGGGATCGCGGCGGCCCGCATATCGAGCGTCAGCTGCTGCTGTATCCGGCGCTCAGCCGCGAAATGGCGACGAGGAGCTATCGCGAGTTTGCCGAGGGGCACTTTCTGACGCGCGACGCGATGGTATTTTGTTGGCAGCAGTATCTGGCTCAGCGGCGCGAACCCTACGGCGAACCGCTGCACGCCGCCACGCTGCGCGGGTTACCGCCGGCCACCATTCTGAGCTGCGAATATGATCCGCTGCGCGATGAGGCCGAGGAGTATGCGCAGCGGCTGCGCGAGGCGGGCGTGGCGGTACGCTGCGAACGGTTGCCGGGCATGGTGCATGCCTGCATACACATGCTGGGGCTGACCCCGGCGGCGCGGCGCATGTTCGAGCTGGCCGGCGAGTAAAAAAAAGCCCCGCATTGCGGGGCGTTTGGCTATTCATCAGACACGCGATTAACGGCCGGCGACGGTGACGAAGCGGGTTTCCAGATAGGATTCGATCGCTTCGCTGCCGCCTTCGGTGCCGTGACCGGAGTCTTTCACGCCGCCAAATGGCGTTTCCGGCAGGCCGAAACCGATGTGGTTGATGCTCAGCATGCCGCTCTCCACGTCGCGCCCCAGCGCATTGACGGTGGCGATGTTACGGCTGTAGGCGTAGGCGGCCAGCCCGTACGGCAGGCGGTTGGCTTCGGCGATCGCCTCGTCGTAGGTGGCGAACGGGCGCAGCAGGGCGACCGGGCCAAACGGCTCTTCCGACATGGCGCGTGCGCTCAGCGGCACGTCGCGCAGCACCGTCGGCTCGAAGAAGTTGCCTTTGCCTGCCACGCGTTTGCCGCCGGTGCTGGCCTTCGCCCCGTGGGCGATGGCGTCCTGCACCAGCGCTTCGATATTGTCGACGCTGCGGCTCAGCACCATCGGCCCCATCGTCACGCCGTCTTCCAGCCCGTTGCCGAGCTTGAGCTCACGCACGGCGGCGGTGAATTTCTCCACGAAGGCTTCATAAACGCCTTGCTGGATCAGGAAGCGGGTCGGGGCGATACAGACCTGGCCGGCGTTGCGGAACTTCGACTGCGCCAGCTCTTTGGCTGCCGCGTCGAGATCGGCGTCGTCAAAGATCAGCACCGGCGCGTGGCCACCCAGCTCCATGGTGGCCTTTTTCATATGCTGGCCGGCCAGCGCCGCCAGATGTTTGCCCACGCGGGTGGAGCCGGTGAAGGAGATCTTGCGAATGGTCGGATGCGGGATCAGGTATTCCGAGATTTCCGCCGGGGTGCCGTACACCAGCGCGATCACCCCGGCTGGGATACCGGCGTCGGCGAAGGCTTTGATCAGCTCTGCCGGGGAGGCCGGGGTTTCTTCCGGGCCTTTGACGATGATGGAACAGCCCGCCGCCAGCGCGGCGGACAGCTTGCGCACGATCTGGTTAATCGGGAAGTTCCACGGCGTGAAGGCGGCTACCGGGCCGACCGGCAGTTTCAGGGTTTGCTGCTGCACGTCGCGAGCGCGGGACGGAATAATCTGCCCGTAGGTACGGGTGGCTTCGCCGGCGAACCAGTCGATAACGTCGGCGGCGTTGAGAATCTCGATTTTGGCCTGCGCCACCGGCTTACCCTGTTCCTGCGTCATGATGGCGGCGATGGCGTCGGCGCGTTCGCGCAGCAGCGCAGCGGCTTTGCGCATCAGGTTGGCGCGCTGGTGCGCGGCGGTGTCGCGCCAGACGTTAAACCCGCGCGCGGTGGCGGCCAACGCCAGATCGAGATCCTCTGTGACGGCGTGCGCCACCTGACCGATTACCTCGTCGCTGGCGGGGTTGGTGACAGGCAGGGTTTTCCCGGCCAGCGCATTGCGCCATTGTCCATCGATATACAGTTGAGTATCCGGATACATTGTTGCCTCTTGTTTGCGGAGTGGTCAGGGGCCGCTGAGTTTCGCGATGCGGCGCGCCTGAATGGGACAGGGATCTTAACCCTACGCCGAATGGCGGCGATCGTCCAGGCGAGGGGCACGAAAGGACCAGAGCGGCTACTCAATCGGCGATGTTTTGGCTATGCTGAGCAGATTGTCAGCACGGATGAGGAGGTCGGGTGCAAGGGGTACCACAACAGTTTCCGTTCGAAAAGGATTGCGCGCAGTTCCGGCATTTGTCGCATCTGCCCGGCGTCGAACTCTATCAGGCGCATATCGAACGCTATGCCTTCGAGCCGCATACCCATGACGCCTTCGCCATCGGCACCGTGGATGCCGGGGCGGAGCGTTTTCGCTATCGCGGGGCGCAGCACCTGGCGGCGCCGGGCGCGCTGGTACTGATGAATCCTGATGAGCTGCATACCGGCGAAGCCGAAACGCCGGGCGGTTGGTGTTACCGCATGCTCTATCTCGCGCCCGAGGCGCTGGAGCAGCTGTCCGGCGATCGGAGCCAGTGGTTTACCGAGGCGGTGCGCCACGATCCGCGGGCGGCGCAGCGCCTGTCCGCCATTCTCGCCACGCTGTGGCAAACCGACGATCGGCTCACGCTCGATGGCCTGCTGCTGGAGGCCGTCGAGCTGTTGCACCCGCACATCCGCACCGGGCAGCGGGAAAAAGCCGAGGCGGCGCACCGTTTCGAGGTGGTGAAAAGCTATCTGCGCGATAACTTCGCCGAGGCCGTGACCCTTAACCAACTGGCCGAGCTGGTGTCGCTCAGCCCGTACCATTTTCTGCGCAAGTTCAAGGCCGAATACCACGTCTCGCCGCAGCAGATGCTGATGGCGATCCGGCTGTCGCAGGCCAAACGTATGCTGGAGCGCGGCATGCCCGCCGCACAGGTGGCGGCGGCGGCGGGGTTGACCGATCAGGCGCACCTGACGCGCGCCTTCGCCAATCGTTACGGTGTCACGCCAGTGCGTTTCCAGAAACAGGTGAAATTGGGCTAAAACAGCAACCTGCTACAATAATTCCTCCCCGCGTTTTCGCTACTCTGCCGCTGTCTTGTCGGGCGGGTTGGCCGCGCCGGCCGTTTGTCGGAGTCGTTATGTTCATTGGCGTTGTTTTTGCCCTGGCCGCCGGGCTGATGTGGGGACTGATTTTCGTCGGCCCGCTGCTGGTGCCGGACTATCCCGCCGCGCTGCAGTCCACCGGGCGCTATCTGGCCTTTGGGCTGATTACCTTGCCGCTGGCGTGGTTTGATCGTCGCCGTCTGCGCAAGCTGCGGCGTCAGGATTGGCTGGAAGCACTCAAGCTGACGGCCATCGGCAATCTGCTGTACTACCTGTGCCTGGCCAGCGCCATTCAGCGCACCGGCGCACCGGTGTCGACCATGATCATCGGCACCTTGCCGGTGGTGATCGCCATTTGCGCCAATCTGTTTTACGGCCGGCATGACGGGCGCCTGGCCTGGGGCCAGCTGGCGCCGGCGCTGCTGCTGATCGTCTGCGGGTTAGCGTGCGTGAACGTCGCCGAGCTGCGCGGCAATGCGGTGCCGATCGACGGCTGGCGCTATCTCAGCGGTCTTGGGCTGGCCGTGTTGGCGGTGGCGTGCTGGACCTGGTTCCCGCTGCGCAATTCACGCTGGCTGCGGGAGAATCCGACGCAGCGGCCGGCCACCTGGGCCACGGCACAAGGGCTGGTGACGCTGCCGCTGGCGCTGCTGGGCTATCTGGCGGTCTGCGGCCAATTGGCGCTGAGCGAACCGGCGTTCGCCTTGCCGTTCGGCCCGCGCCCTGAGGTGTTTATCCCGCTGATGCTGGTTATTGGCGTGTTCTGCTCCTGGCTGGGGGCGCTGTGCTGGAACGAAGCCAGCCAGCGGCTGCCGACGGTGTTGGTGGGGCCGCTCATCGTGTTCGAAATTCTGGCGGGGTTGGCCTATACCTTTCTGCTGCGCCAGGCCTGGCCGCCGCTGCTGACGCTGGCCGGCATCGTTTGCCTGATCGTCGGCGTGGTGTACGCCATGCGCATCAAGCCGCAGCCGGTGGTGGTGGCGCTGGAAGACAAACCGAGATGACGCCCGCCGTGGCGGCGGGCGTGAGGGTTAACGCTTGCTGTGGTGAATGATCTCTTCGGCCACGTTGCGCGGCGCTTCGGCGTAGTGACTGAATTCCATGGTGTAGGTGGCGCGGCCCTGCGACATCGAACGCAGGGTGGTCGAGTAACCGAACATCTCGGACAGCGGCACCTTGGCGCGAATCTCCTTGCCGCCGCCGCCCGGGATCTCTTCCATGCCCTGCACCAGACCGCGGCGTGAGGAGAGGTCGCCCATCACGTTGCCGGCGTAATCCTCCGGCGTTTCCACTTCCACCGACATGATCGGCTCAAGGATCACCGGATCCGCCAGACGGCAGGCGTCCTTGAAGCCGAAGATCGCCGCCATGCGGAACGCCTGTTCCGACGAGTCGACGTCATGGTAAGAACCGAAGGTCAGGTGCACTTTGACGTCCACCACCTGATAACCGGCCAGCACGCCGTTGTTCAGCGCCTCGGCCACGCCTTTTTTCACCGCCGGAATAAACTCGCCGGGAATGACGCCGCCCTTGATTTCATCGAAGAACTCGAAGCCTTTGCCGGGTTCGTTCGGCTCGACGGTCAGCACCACGTGGCCGTATTGCCCTTTACCGCCGGACTGGCGCACGAACTTGCCTTCCACGTCGGCCACCCGTTTGCGGATGGTTTCGCGGTACGACACCTGCGGCTTGCCGGTGGTGGTCTCCACCCCGAACTCGCGGCGCATGCGATCGACGATGATCTCCAGATGCAGCTCGCCCATGCCGTAGATGATGGTTTGGCCGGATTCTTCATCGGTGCGCACGCGGAACGACGGATCTTCCGAAGAGAGGCGCTGCAGCGCGATGCCCATTTTCTCCTGATCGCCCTTGGTTTTCGGCTCGATCGCCTGGGCGATCACCGGTTCGGGGAAGGTCATGCGCTCCAGCGTAATGATGGCGCCAGGGTCGCACAGCGTATCGCCGGTGGTGACGTCCTTCAGGCCGACGCAGGCGGCGATGTCGCCGGCGTGCAACTCGTCGATGTCCTTACGATCGTTGGCATGCATTTGCACGATGCGGCCGATGCGTTCCTTTTTGCCCTTGATCGGGTTGTAAACGCTGCTGCCTTTGGCCAGCACCCCGGAGTAGACGCGCACGAAGGTGAGTTGGCCGACGAACGGATCGGTCATCAGCTTGAACGCCAGCGCCGAGAATTTTTCATTATCGTCGGCTTTGCGGGTGATGATTTCATCGTGTTCGCCGTGGCCTTCCATCGGCGGCACGTCGAGCGGCGAGGGCATCAGCTCGATCACCGCGTCCAGCATGCGCTGCACCCCCTTGTTGCGGAACGCCGACCCGCACAGCATCGGCTGAATTTCGCCGGCGACGGTGCGCACCCGCAGCCCGTGAACGATCTCCTCTTCGCTCAGCGGCACCTGGTTAAGGTATTTCTCCATCAGTTCTTCCGAGGCTTCGGCGGCGGCCTCAATCATATTTTCACGCCACTCCTGCGCCGAGTCGCGCAGCTCTGCCGGGATCTCTTCGAAGCTGAAGTTCATGCCCTGCGAGGCTTCGTCCCACAGAATGGCTTTCATCCGCACCAGATCCACCACGCCGCTGAAGTGGTCTTCGGCGCCGATAGGAATAACGATCGGCACCGGATTGGCTTTGAGGCGCTCGATCATCATTTTGCGTACGCGGAAAAAGTCCGCGCCGATGCGGTCCATCTTGTTGACGAACGCCAGCCGCGGCACCTTGTACTTGTTGGCCTGCCGCCAGACGGTTTCCGACTGCGGCTGCACGCCGCCCACCGAGTCATAGACCATCACGGCGCCGTCCAGCACGCGCATCGAGCGCTCCACTTCAATGGTGAAATCGACGTGCCCGGGGGTGTCGATGATATTGATGCGGTGCTGCGGATAATTATGCTGCATGCCGTTCCAGAAGCAGGTGGTGGCCGCCGAGGTGATGGTGATGCCGCGCTCCTGTTCCTGCGCCATCCAGTCCATGGTCGCCGCGCCGTCATGCACTTCACCCAGCTTGTGGCTGACCCCGGTGTAAAACAGAATCCGCTCGGTGGTGGTGGTCTTGCCGGCATCGATATGCGCGGAGATGCCGATATTGCGGTAACGTTCGATAGGGGTGGTGCGAGCCATAATCAACCTTTCTTAGCCGCGTGAAGGAGAGCGGCTTAAACAGCATGGATAATGGTGATAATCCTCATAGGGTTATCCGCCGGATCGCAGAGCCTCGCTCTGGTCACAAACTAATCGTAGTTGAAGGCGTTGGTTTTTTTAAGCGATGGCTGTGATAGATGAAAGTTTGCACGCAGGCGAAGAAAGGGCGAAAAAAAGGCCCGTAACGGGCCTGTTGTCGAGCGGCGCGTTCGCCGCTTATTTGCGTCCCAGCAAGAAGCCGAAAACGATGCCGACCGCCGCCGCAACGGCTACGCCGGCCAGCGGGTTGGCTTCCACCTGGGTTCTTACGCTATCCGCCGCGTCTCGGGCGGCATAGCTGGCCTGGGAGGCGTATTTGCGCGCCGCGCCGCGCACCTGATGCTCCGGAGAATCAACGGCTTTGCCGAACGCTTCTTGTACCGCGCCTGCGGCTTCATTGGCTTTGTCTTCCGCTTTTCCAAACATGCTGCTCTCCTGTTCCTTGTGGGTTAACGAACCCTAAGCCTAGCAGGTGAATGGCATTTTTTGCAGCATTCTGTGCGTTATAAGATCAATCTGAGCAAAGAAAAGTCTTTCCATACGCGCGGCGTCGGCTTCACCCGCGCGTTTTTTTATGTTCTATTGGCTAGCGGTTTAACCGAGAATCTTTACCCTTTGACCGATTCGTTGAGTTGAAAGGACTCCCCATGTCAGTACTGCGTATTCTGGCGCTGCTCGCCGCGACCGCCGCCGCGTTGCCCGCTCAGGCCAAGCCTGCGCTCCACGGGGCGGCGGCCGGGAACGGCATTCGTTGGCAATCTTGTCTCAACAGCGGCTTTCAGCGCTGGTTCGATGAGGCGCCGCCGCCGGGGCTGCGCTGCGGCTATCTCGAGGTGCCGCTGGCGTACGCCACGCCGCCCGCCCAGACGGTGCCGGCGGGTGAACAGACCGTGCGCCTGGCGCTGACCCTGCTGCCCGCCACCGGGCCGAAAAAGGGCAGCGTGGTGACGATCAGCGGCGGCCCGGGCCTGCCGGGCATCAACCCCTATTTAGGCAACGACGCCCACGTCGCCAGATTGCGTAAATCCTACGACATCATCGGTTACGATCCGCGCGGCGTCGGCCAATCGACGCCGAAAATCTCCTGTCAGGTGGCCGAAGGTGACGAACTCCCTGAACCGGACGACAACGACGTGGCCGGTGCGGAGAATCAGACGCGCGCCCTGATTGCCGCCTGCATCAAACAGACCGGCGCGGACGTGCTGCAACACATCGGCACCGACGAGGCGGTCAACGATCTGAACGCGATCCGCCATGCGCTGGGTGAACCGGGGCTGACGGCGGTGGCATACTCTTACGGCACCAAGGTGGCGGCGCTGTATGCCGAACGTTTTCCGAAGAAAACGCGCGCGCTGGTGCTGGACGGGGTGGTGGATCTGGCGGAGGACGATTTCACCCAGCGCATGAACCAGGAGCGGGGCTTCCAGCAAAGCTTCCTGCGCTTCGCCGCCTACTGCGGCAAAACCGACAGCTGCCAGCTGGGCGGCGGCGCTAATCAGGCGCTGCAGCGCTATCATGCCTTACTGCGCAAGCTGCACGATCAACCGTTCGTTACCGCCGCGGGCTATGAAATCTCCGCCGACGACGTGCTGACGGTCACGCGTTCGCTGCTGCTGTGGCCGGAACGCTGGCATGAGCTGGCGACCGTGCTGCGTCAACTCGATGCCGGCATCGCCGGGCAGCAGGTTTCCGATCTGATTGACGAAAGCTATTCGCCGGACGCCGATGACGCCCTGAACGTCATCACCTGCGCCGACGTCGCCAACCCGACGGCCGATCCGCAGCAGTTGCGCAGGCAGCGGCAGGAGATCAATACCGCCGCTTTGTACGCTCACTACCTGCCGTTGCACGAGTATCCGCTGGAAATGTGCGATCTGTGGCCGTACCGCGGCAAAGATCGGCCGCACACCCCGGTGGCGTCCGCCGCGCTGCCGCCGCTGCTGTTCGTCGCGCAGCGCTACGATCCGACCACGCCGTACCGCAATGCCCAAGCGATGGCCGCCGCCTTTAAAAGCCCGCTGATCACCCGCGAACGCGACGGGCATACGCTGGCGCTGAACGGTATCGACAGCTGCGTTGACGAAAGCGTGGTGGATTATCTGCTGGCGCCGAAAAAGCCGCGCCGCGACAAGATTTGCCGCTGAGGAGGCCGGGCGTTGGCCCGGCCTGACAGCCAAGTCGCGCGTGTTTTAGAATTTCACATCTTCCGCCAGCGCCAGCGTCACGAACGGCCCCGACAGGGTCTGGTTATGGTGACGGATAATGGCGTCGGCGCCGAGCGCCGCCGTGTCCGAACAGCTATGGGCATCGGCGGCCAACACCAGGTCAAATCCCAACTCCGCGCCGCGCCGACACGCGGTGTCTACGCAGTATTGCGTTTTCATTCCCGAAATCACCAACCGACCGATGCCGGCTTGCTTAAGCCGCTCCGCCAGGCCAGTCCGGTAAAAACAGCTGGGATGGGTTTTATCGATGAACCAGTCGGCTTGCGCATCGGTGTCGAGATCGGGGTGAACTTGCCACAGCGGACTGTTTACGGCGATAGGCGAACCTGCCGGGCCGGTGTGGCGAATAAACACCACGAGCGCATTCGCCACGCGTGCGGCGCGTATCAACGCATGGGTCTTCGCCAGAAGGGTTTCGGCGGCGAACGGCGGATCGTCCGGCGAGGCGAACAGGCCGACTTGCATGTCGATAACCAGCAGGGCGCTGCGCGGTGCGGGGATAGTTGGCATAGGTCTTCTCCGTAATGAAATTGCCGGCGGGCACGGAGAAATAAAAAACCCCGGCCATGGCTGGCGGGGCTTGGGGATACGTCGTTAGCTGTTGCGCACCCGTGCAGCCCGCCATTGCGTGGCGGTTGCGGTGGTGGTGGTGAGGGCGTGCGCGATGCGATTCATGCCATTGATAATGCGCGGTGGCGAGGGGAACGTCAAGGGTCGCTCCCCACACTCTCAGCCGGTGAAAATATGCGCTTGCCCCATCACGTTGAGACTGACCTGCGCCCCGGGCCGCAGGCCTTCGCGGCTGACGGTTTTGATCTCGAGCTGCGCGCCGTCGGCGGCCATTTGCAGATTGAGGGTGGAGACGAAGCCGGCGAAATCGATGCTGGTGATCACCGCCTGGCCGCGCTGCGCCGGATCGGACAAACCGATTTGAATCTGCTCCGGGCGCAACATGATGCGCGCCGGGCCGCTGCGTTGGCGATCGTCGACGGCGATGCGCCCCAGTGCGCAGTCGGCCCAGCCGTGCGCCAGTTCGGCGGTCAACACCAGCGTTTCGCCAAGGAAGCTGGCGGTCGGTTCATCGACCGGGCGCAGATAAAGATCCTGCGGCGCGCCCACCTGCGCCAGCCGGCCATTGCGCATCACCGCCACCTGATCGGCGAACGACAGCGCCTCGCTCTGATCGTGGGTGACCAGGATCGACGCTACTTTGGCCTCCGTCAGCAGTTCGGCCACCGCTTTTCGGGTGGCGGCGCGCAGGCCGGTATCCAGCGCCGAGAACGGCTCGTCCAGCAGCATCAGCCGGGGTTGCTGCGACAGAGCGCGCGCCAGCGCGACCCGCTGCTGCTGCCCGCCGGACAGTTCATGCGGCCACAGGGCCGCCAGACGGCGATCCAGCGCCACCATCTCCATTAACGCCTCGATGCGATGCTGTTTCTCGCGTTTGCTGCCCTTGAGGCCAAAACCGATGTTGCCGGCGACGGTAAAGTGCGGGAACAGCGCGCCATCCTGCGGAACGAAGCCGATGCCGCGCAGATGCGCAGGCACCCAGCCGCCGCCGTTGCCCATGGCTTGCCCCTGCAGCAGGATCTGGCCGCCGTCGGGGATTTCAAAGCCGGCGATGATGCGCAGCAGAGTGGTTTTGCCGGAGCCGGAAGGGCCGACGATCGCCGTGCGGCTGCCGGCGGTAACCTGCAGGTCAATGTGTTCCAGCACTCTGATGGCGTTGTAAGATTTTCCGATACCGTGCAGTTCGAGCGTGCTCATAGTCCCGCCGTGCGTTTAGATTGAGAATAAAGAAGCCAGGTGAGCGGCAGCGACAGCGCCACCATAATCAGCGCATAAGGCGCGGCGGCGACGTAGTCGATCTCGCTGGTCAGCGCCCAGAAGCCGGTGGCCAGCGTGCGGGTGCCGTTCGGCGCCAGCAGCAGCGTGGCGGTCAGTTCATTGGCGATCGCCAGGAATACCAGCGCCGCGCCCGCAGCGGCGCCCGGCGCCGCCAGCCGCAGCGTGGTGCTCCACAACGCCTGCGCCGGCGATTTGCCCAGGCTGCGCGCCACGTTTTCCAATTCCACCGGCGCCTGCGCGATACCGGCGCGCAGATTGATCAGCGCACGCGGCATAAACATCAGCAGATACGCCAGCAGCAGGGTGATTTCGGTCTGGTAAATCGGCCGGAAGCTGTGAATGGTGATGGTCACCAGCGCCAGCGCCACCACGATGCCGGGCAGCGAGCTGGTCACGTAGTTGCAGCCTTCCAGCACCCGATACAGCCGGGCCGGATAGCGTACCGACAGCCAGGCCATCGGAATGGCGCACAGGGTGATCAGCAGCGCGCCGGCGGCGGACAGCGACAGCGTTTGCCACAGCGCGGGCCACAGATCGGCGTTGCGCCATACGTCGAGGCCGCCCAGCCACAGCCAGCGGGCCAGGGTAATGAAAGGCACGCCCAACGCCAGCGCAGTCAGCGCGATCGGCAGCAGCAGCGCCAGCGCGGCGAGCGGCGGCGAAAGGCGGCGCGGCGTTTGGCTGCGGGCGCTGCCGGAACCGACGCGGGCATAGCGTGCGCGGCCACGGCTTATCGCCTCAAGCAACAGCAGCCCCAGGCAGCACAGCACCAACACGCCGGCCAGCATGTTGGCCGCCGGGCCGTTGAAGGTCGACTGGAACTGATCGAAGATCGCGGTGGTGAAGGTATCGAAACGGATCATGGCGTACAGGCCATACTCCGCCAGCAGGTGCAGCGCGATCAGCAGCGAGCCGCCCCAGACCGCCAGTTTCAGCTGCGGCAGCACCACGCGGAAAAACACCGCCGGCGGCCGGGAGCCGAGTGAGGTGGCGACGTCCTCGATACCGGGATCCAGGCGGCGCAGCACGGCGGCGGCCGGCAGGTAGATAAACGGAAAGTAAGCGAGCACCGAGATGAAAACGCCGGCGCCCAGGCCGTGCATCGACGGCACCAGGCTGATCCAGGCATAGCTTTGCACGAAGGCCGGCACCGCCAGCGGCGCGGTCGCCAATACCGCCCAGAGACGGCGGCCCGGCAGCGTGGTGCGTTCGGTCAACCAGGCCAGGGCCACGCCCAGCACGGCGCAGATCGGCAGCGTCAGCACCACCAACAGCAGGGTATTCAACAGCAGCTCCGCCACGCGTGGGCGGAAAACCAGTGCTTTGACCGTTTGCCAGCCGGTTTCAACCGCCACGCCGATAACGAATCCCAACGGCAGCAGCGCCAGCAACGACAGCAACACGGCGCTGACCACCACGATCGCCCCTGGCCGCGGGTGACGGGGGACAACAGAATAACGCCGCGCGGTCTGCGCGGCGTGGGTACTCAGGTTTGACATAACGATCAAAAACTCTCGGTTTGCCAGCGGGCCTTACAGCAGGCCGGCCTCGGTCATCAGTTCGACAACTTTCTTACTGTTCAACTGCGCGGCGTCTACCTTCGGCGCGTCCAGATCTTTCAGCGGCACCAGTTTCGGGTTGGAGGCCGCGCCGACGCCGACGGCGTATTCGAAGGCGTTGTTGGTGCGCAGGATCTCCTGGCCCTGTTTGCCGGTGATCCACTTGATGAACGCCTGCGCCTGCTGCTGATGCTTGCTGGAAGCCAGCACGCCGCCGCCGGAGATGCTGACGAAGGCGCCCGGATCCTGATGTTTGAAGTAATACAGCTTGATGTTGTTGCTGTTCTCGCCGGTTTTCGCGCCGTCCACGAACGGGTAGTAGTGATAGATCACGCCGCTGTCGATCTGGCCGGCATTGACCGCTTTCATCACCGTGCTGTTGCCTTTATAGGCGGTAAAGTTGGTTTTCATCGCTTTCAGCCAGTCCAGCGTGGCTTTCTCGCCTTTCAGCTCCAGCAGCGCGCTGACGATCGCCTGGAAATCGGCGCCCGACGGCGAAGCGGCCCAGCGGCCTTTCCATTCCGGCTTGGCCAGATCCAGCAGTGACTTCGGCAGCTGCGCGTCGCTCAGTTTGGCCGGGTTATAAACAAACACGGTAGAGCGGGCGGCGATGCCGATCCAGCGGCCGTGGCTTGGGCGATATTGTGGTTCCACCTGGGCCAGCGTGGCGGCGTCCAGCGGGGCGAACAGCTTGGCGTTATCCACCAACACCATCGCCGGGGAGTTTTCCGTCAGAAACACGTCGGCAGGTGAAGCGCTGCCTTCCTGTACCAGTTGGTTGCCCAGTTCGCTGTCGCCGCCGTTGCGCAGCGTCACCTTGATGCCGGTGTCTTTGGTAAATCCGTCGACCCAGGATTTCACCAGATTCTCATGCTGGGCGTTATAAATAACGATGCCCTGGTCGGCGGAGGCCGCCTGAGCGCCAAAGGCCAGCATCATCGAGGAGGCGAGCAGGGCGACGGGGCCGAGAGATGAAATACGCAGCTTCATGCAGTTATCCTTTTTAGCGTTCGAATGAAGAAAACGAATATCGCCTGGCGAGCGCAAGCAGGCCGATTTTAGCCAAGAACATCAATAATGATAGTGAAAACGATTCGTATTAAATTATTTTTGACGATCGCTCACAAAATGAATTGCCCTAAGGATAAGTTAAGCTTCGGCTGGAATAATCTGTATTGATTGCCTGAATTTATGTCACCGCCGGTTCACGGCGTTCCTGACGGCAATGCCGGTCTCCGCGTTTATCCTCGTGTTTTTCATCGTTCTGTCGCCAGTACTTCTTTGATAATGAAAGAAATTCAACACCGCTTTTGGTTATGACTCATAGCGATTAATGATTTAATTTATTCCACTGCCTCATTGCATATTAAACGCGATAAAACACTAATCAGGGATATCGACGTGAAATATTCATTTAATGGCAAGAAACTGGCTGGTTTAATCCTCCTGGCTTTTAACGCTACGGCTGCCCAAGCCGCCGAGGTGCCGGCAGGCGTTAAACTGGCGGCGGTGCAAGAACTGGTGCGCGCCAACGGGTATGAACCGGCGACGCTGGATCCAAACCTGGCCGAAAGCAATGTGGAGTTCTACATCTTCAACGATCTGTTCGAAGGCTTGCTGCGCGTCGGAAAAGACGGTGAAGTGATCCCGGCACTGGCGCAGACGTGGGAGCATCAGGGCAACGTCTGGACTTTCCATCTGCGGCCGCAGGCCAAATGGTCGAACGGCGATCCGGTGACCGCCGACGATTTTGTATACAGCTGGCGGCGCCTCACCGATCCGAAAACCGCCTCGCCGTACGGCAGCTATCTGGCTTCGGCCTACGTGCTGAATGCGGCGGCGATCAACGCCGGCAGCAAACCGCCGAGCGAGCTGGGCGTCAAGGCGCTGGATGCGCACACTCTGCAGGTGACGCTGTCGGAGCCTAATTCCTATCTGCTCAAGCAACTGGTGCATTTCCCGGTTTTGCCGGTTAACCGCAAGGTGGTGGAGCAGTACGGCAAAAACTGGACGCAGCCGGCGCACTTTGTCGGCAACGGGGCGTTCCGCCTCAGCCAGTGGGTGGTGAACGAAAAGGTGGTGGTGGAACGTAACCCGCAGTATTGGGATAACGCCAATACCGTGCTCAACAAGGTCATCTTCTTGCCGATCCAGGGCTTCCCTGAAGTGGCGCGTTTTCGCGCCGGTGAGGTTGAATTGGGGTATACCACGCCGCCGGAGCTGTATCAGCAGCTGAAAAAAACGCTCGGCGAGCAACAGCTGGTGACCTATCCGCTGCTCTCCACCAGCTATTTCGCCTTCAACAACCGCCAGGCGCCGTTTAACGACGTGCGGGTGCGCCAGGCGCTGAACCTGGCGCTGGACAAAGAGATTATCGCCGGCAAAGTGTTGGGATACGGCCAGCAGCCGGCCTGGACCTTTACCCCAACCGGGGCGGGCGGTTATAGCCTGCAGCCCGGCGCCGCGGCCGGTTTGACGCCGGAACAACGCCACGCCCAGGCGAAGCAACTGCTGGCGCAGGCCGGTTTCAACGCCGAGCATCCGCTGCGCTTTACCGTGCTGTACAGCAATGACGCCACCATTAAGAAGATCGTCATCGCCGCCGCCGCCATGTGGAAAAAGAACCTCGGCGCAGAGGCCACCTTGCAAAGCCAGGAGCGCAAAGTCACGCTGGACAATATCAACCGCGGGCAGTACGGCGTGGCCTTTACCCGCTGGTTGGCGGATTACAACGATCCGTCTACTTTCCTGAACGTGTTCCGTTCCGACAGCAGCGAGAACAGCCCCAAATACCGCAATCCGGAGTACGATCGCATTCTGCATCAGGCGACGGCGGCGCCGACACCGCAGCAGGTGCAGCAATATTTCCAGCAGGCCGAGGCGGTGCTGGCCGTCGATACGCCGGTCGCGCCGGTGTACTACGAAGCCAACGCCACGCTCATCAAACCTTACGTGAAGGGGATCGACTTTACTCGTCAGGGCGCCTTATACGATAAAAACGTCTACATTCTCGAACACTGAAAAATAAAAAACGGCTGATTTATATCAGCCGTTTTTATAAATGGCCGTTTAATTAACATTATCCTAAATACTCCATAAACGACGGGCAATCTTTTCTTCCCGCCGGATAAAACAACGCCTATACTGCGCCGGTAGTTTATATGCAGTATCTCGTTTGGCGAGGCTCCTATACAAACACAGGTTACTGATCTGACGACATCGAGAGATGCCCAAGGTTAAGACAGGCTTTATCGGATTAAGGTTCAGCCCAAAGTAACTTCCGAGCAACAACTCGGATACGTTGTATAGTGCTAAAACCTGGACGCGGAGATAGGCAGTCTGCACTCCCTCTGTGGTTACGCCCCTATGCGATTCGCTGTTGAAGTTCACAACAGAAATAGGGACTGACAAAATGATCAAGTCACATCAATACTCTTCTTCTCCGGCGCTGAACGCGACTGAAACTCTCGACGAGACTTCGGTCGCCGGTTATATGAACGCCGATTTTATTACCGTTCCCGCAACGATGACGGTCAATCATGCCCGGGAATATTTACTTTCACAGCTCAAAACGGACGAAATTCCCAGCCGGGTATTTATTACCGCGGACGATTATCATCTGCGCGGCACACTGTCGGTGAAAAAACTGTTGCAGTGCGAAGAACAGGATAAAGCCGTCGGCGTAATGATGGATTACAGCTATTTCCAGGTTTCACCCGACGATGACCGTAACGACGTGGCGCATCTGCTGGGCAAAGGGGGGCTGGACGTGGTGCCGGTGGTGGCCAATAACACGCTGGTCGGCGTGCTGGGCGAGCGTGAGATCGCCCGGCTGGTCGAGGATGAAAACACCGAGGATGCACAACGCCAGGGCGCGAGCCTGCCGCTGGACAAGCCTTATCTGGAGACCAGCCCGTGGGCGCTGTGGCGCAAACGCTCGGTGTGGCTGCTGATGTTGTTCGTCGCTGAAGCCTACACCGGCAACGTGCTGAAAGCGTTTGAAGATCAGCTCGAAGCGGCGATTGCGCTGGCGTTCTTCATCCCGTTGCTGATCGGCACCGGCGGCAACAGCGGCACCCAGATCACCTCGACGCTGGTGCGCGCCATGGCGCTGGGCGAGGTCAGCCTGCGCAACCTGGGCGCGGTGATCCGCAAGGAGGTCACGACCTCGCTGCTGATCGCCGTCACCATCGGTCTGGCGGCCTGGGTGCGCGCCTGGATCATGGGCGTCGGCATGGAGGTGACGCTGGTGGTCAGCCTGTCGCTGGTGGCGATCACCGTGTGGAGCGCCATTGTTTCGTCGATCATCCCGATGCTGCTGAAACGTCTCGGCATCGATCCTGCCGTGGTGTCGGCGCCGTTTATCGCCACCTTTATCGATGGCACCGGCCTGATTATTTATTTCAAAATCGCCCAACACGTTTTGGGTATTTAAACCGCTCCGCCCGTAAAGGGCGGAAATGTGACAAACCTGAGGAGGACGTTAAAAACCATGGACGCCGACCAACCCCGATATTTAACGCAAGGGGATTTTATCGATAACATTTAACCTGAGGACAAAATAATGGGAAACATGACTATTTTTATGGGATTCCTGGCAATGATCAGCTCGCTGGGCCTGTTGGCGGCCTATATGAGCACCAAATGGGATGATTAATGAACGCTAAAGATCCGCCTAGATGCATCCTCCCCGTTATCGCTATTTATTATGGGGAGGATTTAGCGGCGCGCTGAACGCGCAGCCTAAAACGGGAGTTGATAATAATGACGATTCTTATTCTGGGATTGCTCTACGCCATTTTAATGATTTCGGTGGGGGTGAATGAGATTTATTTTTATTCCACCGGAAAATCCAATTTTCTTACTAGCCTCATGCTGACTTTCTCTGGCAGTATGCTGCTGATCGCCTTTGTCTGGCAATTATCCTCTAAAGTAAAAAAATAAATCACCGTCCGAATGTGAGCTGCATCATGCAAAATGAAAAACAGGCCGTGGCCAGAAACTCGATGATCGCCAGCGGGTTGCTGGCCACGGGCAAATTCGTCGCCGGCATTTTTACCGGCAGTATTGGCCTGATATCCGAAGGGATCCACTCTTTCACCGATTTTATCGCCACCAGCATCACCTGGCTGGCGGTGCGCATCAGCGATAAACCCGCCGATGACGATCACCACTTCGGCCACGGCAAGGTGGAAAACCTGGCGGCGCTGTTCGAGGTGTTGCTGTTGCTCGGTGCCGCCGGTTGGATCGTCTACGAGGCGGGCAGCAGCCTGCTTGGGCAGCCGCATGAGATCGTCGCGGCGCCGGTGGTGATCGCGGTGCTGCTGATTTCCATCTGCGTCGATTTTTTCCGCGTGCGGGCGCTCAACCGCGTCGCCAGGGCGACCGACAGCGCGGCGCTGGAGGCGGATGCGCTGCATTTCTTCTCCGACATGCTTTCGTCCGGCGTGGTGCTGCTGGGCATGGTGTTTGTGCTGCTGGGCTTTGGCCGTGCGGACGCCATCGCCGCGCTGATCGTCGCCGGTTTTATCTTTGTCGCGGCAATCAAACTGGGTAAACGCTCCTTCGACTCGCTGATGGATGCCGCGCCGGCCGGAGCCACCGAGGCGATTCGCGCCACGCTGGACAGCTTCCCGGCGGTGCTGGCCTGCGACAGCGTGCGTATTCGCAACGCCGGCGCCGTACTGTTTGTCGAGATCACGGTGGCGGTGTGCCGCACCTTGCCGCTGGAGCGCATCGATGCGCTCAAGCGAGAAATCGTCGAACGACTGCGGGAGCAGTATGCCAAGGCGGAGTTTACCGTCATCGCGGTGCCGCAGACCCGCAGCGACGAAGACATGGCGACGCGCATTCGGGCGATCGCCGCCAATCACGGCGCGCAGGTGCAGAACGTCACCTTGCAGCAGTTGCCGACGCGCATGGCGATCGGCATGGATCTGGCGGTGCCGGCCAACGCCAGCGTGGCGCAGGCGCATGATATCGCCACGGAGATAGAAGGGATCCTGCGTCAGGCGATCGGCGAGGACACCGAGATAGAGACCCATCTGGAGCCGCAGACGCCGCACTGGCTGGCCAGCGAGGATGTTTCCGCCGCCGAGCTGGCCGATATCCGGCTGATTTTGCAGTCGGCGCTGGAGCAGGGGGATAAGGTGCAAGACGTGCACAACATCCGGGCGCGCAGAACCGACGGCGGCATCATCGTCAACTTCCACTGCCGGGTGTCGCCGGCGGTAACCATCGCCGCCGCGCACGATGCGGTCGATCGGGTCGAGCGGCGGCTGCGCGCGCTTTATCCGGCCATCTCACGCGCGATAGGGCACGTCGAGCCGATCAAGCCCGGCGTCTGAATCAGCTCGGCCAACTGCGGATAGAGCGCCGCGTTGGCCAGCAGCAGCGGGTTGCCGCGTCGCAGCCCGTTGTGGTGCATAAAGTCATTCGTCACGCCGCCGGCTTCGCGCGTCAGCACCAGCCCAGGCAGGCTGTCCCAGGCGTTCATGTGCGGTTCGTAATAGCCCAGCAGCCGTCCGGCGGCCACCTGGGCGGTCATCAACGCGCCGGAGCCGCTGCGCACAAACATCCCTCCCGTCTGCAGCAGGCGACAGAGAAAGCCGCTGAATTCCGCCGCCGAAGCGCGCGGTGAAATCCCGACGCCCATCACGCCATCCGCGACGCTGCGCCCGGCATGCACGGCGATCGGTTCCCCGTTCAGGAAAGCGCCTTGGCCGCGACAGACGCGGAACATCTCGCGGTGGTTGGGATCGTAGACCACGCCGATCGTCGGCTCACCGTCGATCACCACGCTTATCGCGATACACCAGGTATGCAGCCCGTTCAGGAAGCAGGCGGTGCCGTCGATCGGATCGACGACCCATACGCAGGAGGCGTTATCGTCGGTGCCGCCGCTTTCCTCGCCGAGAAAACCGTCCTGGGGAAACCGGCGATTGATCATGCGGCGGATCAGCGCTTTGACGCGGCGGTCGGCTTCGCTGACCACGTCCTGCAGGCCCTGTTTAAACTCGACGGCCAGACTTTGCCGCCGTTGATAAAAGCTGAAGGCGAGATCGGCGGCGGCGCGGGCGATCTCGCGTGCAAAGCGGTAGCGCGCCTCGATGTCCCGTGGGGAAAGTGAAGTCATGGCAGGCAGTATTCCAAACAAAGTTTAGTGTGCAGGGTGCCATAGTCAGATGACAATACGGTGTCTATTCCTGCTTGATTTCAGGCTTGATTTGATTTATTTACTTTACTGTAAAGTAAATTTAATTGTTAAACGTACCATCAAAGCATCCGTCAGCAAGATAATCAGAGGGGTCAGGCATGCTAGCGCATTTTTTCATCTTTCGACCGGTGTTTGCGGCCGTGCTGGCCATCTGCATTATGGCTGCGGGTGCTCTGGCGCTCTGGACATTGCCGATTGAGCAATATCCCGACATCGCGCCACCTGGTGTCACGGTGACAGCCAATTACCCCGGTGCTTCGGCCAAAACGGTAGAGGACAGCGTGACTCAGATTATCGAACAACAAATTAAAGGCATCGATGGCCTGTTGTATTTCTCATCAACCAGCAGTTCGGCGGGCCAGGCTCGCATCAGCCTTAGCTTCGAACAACAAACCGATCCGGACATTGCTCAGGTTCAAGTGCAAAATGCGGTCAATCAAGCAACGTCGCGATTGCCGCAAGAAGTGCAGCAGCAAGGCATCACTGTGACTAAATCGCAGGGTGATAGCCTAATGGTGGTTGCCCTGTACGACACGCAAGGCCGTATGGACAGCGTTGATATCAATGATTTTCTGGTCAGTTCGCTGCAAGATCCGCTGAGCCGGGTGGATGGCGTCGGGGAGACGACGGTGTTTGGTGCCCAATATGCTATGCGCATTTGGCTCAATCCGATCAAACTGAGCGGCTATGGTTTGATGCCGTCTGACGTGCAGGTCGCCATCGAAGCGCAAAATGCCCAGGTCACCAGCGGTGAGATCGGAGCCTTGCCTACGATGGAAGGCCAGTCGTTGAACGCGACCGTGACCGCACAATCGCGGCTGGAAACGCCGGAACAGTTTGAGGATATTATTCTGCGTACCAATACCGACGGTTCGGCGGTGTATTTGCGCGATGTTGCTCGTGTTGAAATCGGGGCGGAAAACTATCAAAACCAAACGCGCCTCAATGGTCACCCGGCGGCGGGTATTTCGATTCAGTTGGCTTCCGGCGCCAATGCGCTGGAGGTGGCAGAGCGGGTACGGGCCGAAGTGAATCGCAGGGCCCCGCAGTTTCCACCGGGGTTGCAGGTGGCTTATCCACGAGACAGCACGCCGTTCGTACTGGTTTCCATTGAAGGCGTCGTACAAACGCTGTTGGAAGCGATCGCGCTAGTGATTGTGGTGATGTATCTGTTTTTGCAAAATTGGCGCGCCACGTTGATCCCCGCCATTACGGTACCCGTAGTGTTGCTCGGCACCTTCGGTGTTTTGGCGCTGTTGGATTACAGCGTAAACACCTTGACACTGTTCGCCATGGTGCTCGCGATCGGCCTGTTGGTAGATGACGCGATTGTGGTGGTTGAAAACGTTGAGCGCGTGATGGAGGAGGCGCAATTGCCACCGCGCGAGGCGACGTTGCTTTCGATGCGGGAGATCAATGGCGCTCTGATCGGCATCGCGCTGGTACTTTCGGCGGTATTTATTCCAATGGCATTTTTCGGCGGTTCAACCGGGATGATCTACCGACAGTTTTCCATCACGCTGGTCGCGGCTATGGTGCTGTCGGTTTTAGTTGCGTTGACCTTGACGCCGGCACTGTGTGCCGGTTTGCTGAAACCGCCGGTGCACCGGCCGCGCAGCCGTTTTTTTCGCGGCTTTAACCGCCTGGTGGAATACGGGCAGCGGCGTTATGGACTGGGATTGAACCATGTGATGGCGCGCAAGGGGCGTTTTTGCCTGTTGGCGCTGCTGCTGGTTAGTTTCATGATCTGGCAATATCTGCGTATGCCTACCGGTTTTCTTCCGGTTGAGGATCAGGGCTCGGTAATGGTCCAGTTTTCTCTGCCGCCAGGTGCCCCGATGGCCAGAACGCAACAGACTGCTGACGCTATCGCCGACTATTTCATGACCGCCGAGCGGGACAACCTGAATGTAATCTTCATGGTTGTCGGGCGCAATAACGCCGGCAGTGGTCAGAATGTCGGTATGGCGTTTGCCGAACTGAAACATTGGTCGCTACGCAGCGGTGATGAAAATAACGCGCAGGCGATTATTAGCCGCGCCAATCGCCATTTCAAAAGCTATCGTGACGCGCAGATCAATGTGTTGTCGCCGCCGGCGGTGCGCGGGTTGGGGCAGTCCAGTGGATTTGAATTGTGGTTACAAGATCAAAACGGCGTCGGGCATGACGCGCTGCAAGCTGCTCAGAGGCAGGTGATCGCCGCCGCCACCGAAGATCCGTTGTTAACGGCGGTGCGCATAAACGGCCTCGAAGATAAAGCGCAATTGCAGGTCGATATCGATCAGCAAAAAGCTAGCGCACAAGGGCTGCAGCAGGCTGACATCACTAACACGCTTTCTGCCGCATGGGGAGGTGCTTATATTAACGATTTTATCGATCGCGGCCGCGTGAAGCGGGTCTACATGCAGGGGGATGCGGCCTGGCGCTCGGCGCCGGATGATATCGATAGTTGGTTTGTACGTGGTGAAAGCGGCAGCATGGCGTCCTTTGCCAGCTTCGCGACTACGCGTTGGCTCTCAGGCCCACAAATGCTTCAGCGCTTTAACGGGCTGTCGGCCACGCAGTTACAGGGGACGGCAGCCGAGGGAGAAAGCTCCGGCACCGCGATGGCGCGTATGCAGAGTATCATCGGCGATATAGACGGCTACCGCCTTGAGTGGAGTGGGCTCTCATATCAGGAGCAATTGGCCGCCGGGCAAACACTGATGGTGTATCTAGCTTCGGTGTTGTTCATTTTCCTCTGTCTTGCCGCGCTGTATGAGAGTTGGTCTATTCCGTTGTCTGTGATGCTGATCATTCCCCTCGGGATTATCGGAGCCGTTGTTGCCGCACGCCTTGCGGGGTATGAAAACGATATTTACTTCCAGGTGGGAATGTTGACGACGATTGGTCTGGCGGCGAAAAACGCGATCCTGATCGTCGAGTTTGTTGAAACACAGCTAAAAACGGGATCCGCTTTGTTGCAGGCGACATTGGAAGGGGCGCGATTGCGTCTGCGGCCCATCGTGATGACTTCATTGGCGTTTGTCGCTGGTGTAATCCCGCTGGCGCTTTCTGTCGGTGCCGGGGCCGCCAGCCGGCGCGAAATCGGTATTGCTGTGATAGGAGGCATGATTTCTGGCACACTGCTGACATTATTGTTCGTACCGCTGTTTTTTGTTCTGACTAAACAAGGGTTGGCACGACTTAAAGCGCGAAAATGAGCCTCTGGGCAGGGGAGATAATATGATCAACCGTCAACCGGGAAGGCCGATGAAGGCCAGGCCACGGATACTGGAAACCGCCAGCGTTCTGTTTTTGCAGCAGGGCTTGGACATCTCTTTGGACGAGATAGCCAACGAGGCGGGAACCACCCGTCAAACCTTATATAACCATTTCCCGAGCAAGGATGCCTTGGTGTTGGAGACGTTCAACCATCTTATCGAAAAGATGCAGCCGCCAATTGCCAGCATTCTGGCACAGGAGAGTGTGGATTTACCGCAGGTGTTGGCACGTTTCGCCTCGGTGGTTCAGGCGCATTTTTTCAGCGTTGAGAACGTGCATTTTCAGCGGTTGCTGGTGCAACTACTATTGCAGAAACCTGAGTTGTACGCCACGTTGCGCGAACGCAATGCCGGGCGGGTGCTTCAGGCGTTAGTGAGGATATTGGAACAGGCGCGGCAGCATGGGCAAATCCAATTTGTCCATGCGC